>JALEPL010000052.1 GCA_022766245.1 Lachnospiraceae bacterium
GAACTTCTCTACGCACATATTTGTGCTGACCTTGAAAAGGCAGGAGGTTGTGAAGAAATGAAACCTTTACTGGATGGAGCCATCGAACTTCCAAATGACAAATATCGGTTCCGTATTGATGAGCTAGAAAAACAGCTTGCGAAATATGCTGACGAAATCTCAAAGTATACTGAAGAAAATGCCAGGTATGCTGACGAAATCTGCCAGCTAAAAAAGCGCATCAAAGAATTGGAAAGCCACGACTAAGATAAAAGGCACTCATTTTGAGTGCCTTTATTCACTCAGTTTTTTTGTGATTATAGAAATCATGTAACTGTTCAGAACAGGCCGAATCACTTGCTGATGAGGCCGTAAGAACATGATTCAGGTGTGAGCAAAGTCTACGCTTCGGTCGGTGTTGAACAGGTGCCACTGGCACCTAACACCCCATCGGCGTAGCCGATTTTCATGGGTTTGCGAATCGTATCTGTGAAGTACTGAACAGATTACGGATAAATCCGGTAAACGCCATTCTCCAGCGCACACTCCACGGTAATGGTATCCCCTTCCTGCCGCATCATACAGGTGGGATCATCCGCAAACTTCTGACAATAGATGGTTCCCGCTTCATCTGCGTAATACACATAAGTATTTCCATCCACATCCGCATACTGGATTCGGCTGATGACAAAGGTCATGGACTCTGTCTCCACTGTTACCGTCTCTTCCGGTTCCTCTGGCACTTCCTGACCTGCCACTTCATCTGACTCCTCCGCAGTATCTGTACCCAACAATGCCCGATACTTTTTGAAACAATCATCCAGTGTAGTTGCTGTGGTCACCACATTGTAGGACTCCACGTTCACCATGGCGTACAACTTTACAATACCACTGGCATCCTTTAACACCATGATGTAGGTCGGCTGTTCATCCACGTTAATCAGAGACGGGAAGGAAGCCTGATATCCCTTTTCCTGTACTTCTCCTTCGGCCGCTGACATGGCAGAAGATTCGTCAGCACCGGAAATATTATAGTAATGCGTCTCTCCGGTCCGTTCATTGGAAAGGATAAATCCGATATTGGAGGCATCGTCATTAACTGAGGTCACACCGGTGTAAATCCAGATATCCCCATCCTTGGCCACGTAGCCGTAATTGGATCCATAGTAGCTCTCCTCTCCGTCCTCATCATAGAACACGGTTTCGGAACATTTCTTACATCCTTTTTTCCCAAAAATACTGTTCATAAACCCATTGCTGAGTTTTCCATACCAGTTGTATTGCTCTGCCAACAAGTCTCCATCAAACACCATATCCACCCACCGGGGAACCTCTGCTAAATCGTAGTAGGTACTCTCTCCGGTGACAGCATCACAAACAATGGCGCCCTGCACTGTCTCACCGCCGAAAACACCGATGGTATAGTCATAGACACTGGCCACATAAAAGGGCTTACCATCCTCGTCAATCTCGAAATGCAGATTGCCAAAGATCTTGGCAGGATACTGGAATCTCATATGACGGGCCAGATCCTTGCTAAAATATGCAGAAGGAACATACTGCATGCCTGTATCCAGAGAAACATAAGTAGCATTCTGTCCCACCGGATCCACCTTTACATAGCCGGGAACTCCGTTGTCCTTATTGCCACAGTATTTGAAAAAGCCTGCATAATCCAGCGCAGATACTTTCAACGGTGTTCCATTATAATCAATCTGAGAGTAATTCTCTGACACATCATACTGACTCACCAACTCGGACAGACTTCCGATCTCCCGGTTTCCCAAAAGGATTGCACTATCCGTATCCATCAGGGCAATCTGGGAAACTGCAGATGCCTGATCCAAATCCTCTGTAAATACACACTCCTGCGGCTGCATAATGGACGCATAGGACTGGGCATGAAATATTTTCGCTCCTGTCAGCGAGCATATCCCAAGCAGAACAAGCACAGCGAATGTGCCAAGCAACGCAATGCCGGCAGGTTTCGCAATCCCGTTTCCCTGATAAGTATAAGGCTTATAAATCCCATACCAAAGCATAATCAGGCAGGTAGCCGGTGCCATGAGCACCAAAATCACATAGAGCCACATTCCAACAGAATGGACATTCATTGCCGGCAAAAACAGGTAATACATCAATGCGGCAAACAAAATCCAAATCACCACCATCACCAAAGCAGATACTCTTCCCACCTTAGCTCCTGTCCCCTGATACATGGCAGCATTTTTATTCTTTCCTTTCTTCGACATATCCATAACCTCTCTTTCTCTTGACACGAAGTGTCACCGCAGGTGACGTATACGCCCCCAAAGGTCGCTTCGCACTGCTTTGGGGACAAAACCATGTGTCGGTGTTCAATACCTTCACAGTTACGATGTGAAAATTGAACAGCTAAGCTTATCAGAACTTTTGTATTATTTAAATAATACAATAATATTTTTAAGACAAATTGTCAATACACATTTTTTCTCTCTTTGATATTCTCCAAAAGATATGCCGGTATAGGCATATGCCGTGTGCCATCTCCCAGCTTGATATAAGTCTTATTCTCCCCGTGATAATCCGAGCCACCGGAAACAAACAAATCAAACTGCTTTGCCAGTTTCTTCATATTTGCCTCATCCCCCAACTGATAGGTGGAATACACTGCCTCAATTCCATCCAGACCTGCACCTTTCAAAATCTCCACCAGATTTTCCAGCCGCTGCATATTCATACGATAAAGAATCGGATGCGCCAGCACTGCTACTCCGCCTGCCATATGAATCAGTCCAATGGCCTCTTGGGGAGACACCTTAGCCCTGGGTACAAAATAAGGACAATCATCTCCAATATATTTTGTAAATACCTGCTCGATGGATTTCACCTGACCATGATTTACCAGATACCGAGCGATATTGGCTCTGGTGATGACACAGTCTGGGTTCTCTGCCACCAGACTGTCATAATCGATATCCAGTCCCGCCTCGTTCCGCAGTTTCTCCACCATGATTTCATTGCGACGAAATCTGGAATCCCGAAATTCCCGTAGCTTTGTTTGAAGCACTGAGTGGCCGTCATCCACGTAAAGTCCCACCATATGAATTTCTTTTCCTTCGTACTCACAGGAGATCTCTATGCCGGGTATAATTTCAAGTTCTGTTCCCTTTGCTGCCTCCATAGCCTCTGCCACACCATCCATGCAATCATGATCTGTCAGCGCCATCGCACTAAGCCCTGTTTCCACCGCCAGCTCCACCAACTCTGTGGGGGTATCCGTTCCATCTGAGCATGTAGAATGCACATGCAAATCTATTCTTCCTGTTGTCATTTCATTCCATCCTTTTTGTCTACCGGTAGCAGCGATTCTGAGCGAATGATATCCGGTGTTTATCATTCGCCCAGAATTGCGAATCGCTGTCGCCGGTAATTCTTATAACGTAGAAACTCCCAAGTGAAATCACCTGGGAGCTTCGTATATTGTGCCGTTCATTGATAAGCAATTTGCAATTACCATTTGTAATTACCCGTAACTGTTCAGCAGGTCTGCGCATCTGCTGCGCTGACCGTAAGAAAACGTAGTGGAAACAGGCACAAATCCATTTGCGAAGCAAATTTTACATGGATTTGTGCTTGTAACTATGAGGGTACTGAATAGTTACAATCACCTGTGATAATTATGCATAAAGTTTACAAGCCTGCTGAAACAGTTTGTCAAATTCATCCGACTCCTGTTTCTTCTGTTTCTGTTGATACTGTTCCCGAGTTCCTCCCTGCGCAGGATTCATAACACCCGCTACAACCATGGCCGACGGAACTGCATAAAAGCTTTCATATCCTCTCATAGCCAGATCCCTCCTTGGAATGTATTTCATCAGTTACAAACATATTATGACTTATTTTCCACGTCTTGTCAACAAGTTATCCACAGCATTTTGTTGATTTTGCACATTTTACTCACAAAAATCGGTGGATATCCTTTCCGTTTGTGAAAAACGCAAAAAATAATCCACCGATTATGCACATTTTTTCCAATTATCCTATTAACATCTGCCGTTTGACAGGCAACTGAACCATACTCGTCTTATGTTACCGGTTCTGCCGGGGTAAAGACGCGCTCCTTACTCACATCCTTAGGCTTGGGCGCTTCCTCATCCGCCTCATCACAGAAAATCTGTTGGGAATTGATTCGCTGCTTGCCACGCTTGTCGATTTTTTCATACAAACCATCTGGCTGTAATATGTTTGCCTTCACATTATCCGCAAACTCCACCTCCAGAATATGCAGCACCTTATCCTTGAGAACCGGATCCTCCACCGGGAAGATAATCTCCACGCGGCGATCCAGGTTACGAGGCATCCAGTCAGCACTTCCCATGTACACTTCTTCCTGTCCATCATTGTAGAAATAGAAAATCCGGCTGTGTTCCAGATAATTTCCCACGATAGAACGCACATGAATGTTTTCGCTGATTCCGGGGATTCCCACCTTCAGGCAACAGATACCTCTTACCAGAAGGTTAATCTCCACGCCTGCTGCCGATGCATCATAAAGAGCCGCTATAATCTCCGCATCGCAAAGGGAATTCATCTTTGCTGTAATCTTTGCTTCCCGTCCGGCCCGGGCATGCTCTGCCTCACGGGCAATCAGCTTCAGGAACTTGTTTCTCAGCCAGATAGGAGCCACCACCAGACGATTCCAGCTTAAAGGTTCAGAATATCCGCTCAGCATGTTAAACACTGCTGTCGCATCCTCACCAATAGCCTCTGAGCAGGTAAAGATGCCGCAGTCCGTATATAATTTCGCAGTGGAATCATTATAATTTCCGGTTCCCAGATGCACGTAACGGCAGATTCCTTCATCCTCTTTTCTGACTACCAGCGCAATCTTGCTGTGAGTCTTTAATCCCACCAGACCATAGATAACATGACATCCTGCTTTCTCCAGCTTTTTGGCCCAGACAATATTATTTTCCTCGTCAAAACGTGCCTTCAACTCCACCAACACGGTAACCTGCTTGCCGTTTTCTGCCGCCTGTGCTAATGATGCAATGATAGGGGAATTTCCGCTGACACGATAAAGGGTCTGCTTAATTGCCAGCACATCCGGATCCTTTGCCGCCTGGCGAATGAATTCCACCACCGGATCAAAACTCTGGTAAGGATGATGCAACAGGATATCCCCTTTCTTGATGGCCTCAAAAATATTTGCCCCCTGAGGAATCTGAGGCACTCTCTGGGGTACATGCTGCTGATAACGCAGGTCATCGCAACCCGGCAGTCCATACATTTTCATGAGGAAGGTCAAATCGATGGGACCATTGATTTCATAGATATCATCCTCGGACTCAATGTGGAGTTCCTGCTGTAAAAACTTCAGCAGACGCTTATCAATCTTATCCTCCACCTCCAACCGGATAACCTCTCCCCACTGGCGCTTCTTCAACTGTTTCTCAATTTCCTTTAATAAATCCTCTGCCTCATCCTCATCGATTGTAAGGTCCGCATTTCTCATGATACGGTAGGGATATGCACAGACTACGTTGTAGTTGGAAAACAGCTTGGAGATATTTTTCTCTATCAGCTGTTCCAATAACAAGAAACTCTGATCCCCTTCCTTTGCCGACGGCACAGGAACCAGTCTGGGCAATACGGAAGGCACCTGCACAGTGGCATACTCATATACATTCTTTTCCTTTTTGGAGCCCTTATCCTTTTTCACCAAAACTCGGGTCTCCGGCTTCTTTTCCAGAAGTGCCACAATATTTAAGGTCTTATTGCGGATCAACGGGAATGGCCGGGACGCATCCACTGCCATAGGGGTCAGAACCGGATACACATTCTCATCGAAATACCGGTCTGCATACTCTGCCTGCTCCTGATTCAAATCCTCAAAGGCATCAATGATATAAATTCCTCTGTTATGTAGCAATGGAAGCAGGGAACGATTATACGTGGAATACTGCAGTTCCACCAGTTCACGGGTATCATGGTTGATGGCCTTTAACTGCTCGGACGCCGTCATTCCGGCAATATCCGGTTTCTTATACCCTGCATGAACCATGTCACGCAAAGATGCCACACGCACCATAAAAAACTCATCCAGATTGGAGGAGGTGATGCTGACAAACTTCAAACGCTCCAACAGGGGAATGCTCTTATCTCTCGCTTCATTCAAACATCTGACTTCGAACTTCAACCAGCTCAATTCCCGATTTTCAAAATATTCCGGATTCATGTACTCTTTTAAATTATCCATAATGCACGTTCTCCTAAACAATCATTTTTTTTGCTTTAATCACGGGTTTCAGACTGAACACCTCTTCAAAGAAGGATGCCTTACTGTTGAACAAATCCTTTTCCAACGTGAAATCTTCCTCTGTCTCGATGGTAATCACAAAGTTTCGCTCTGAAATAGAAGCCTTCACATTTTTGAATTTCTGCTTATGACTCCGATCCAGGGCATTCGCCACCCGAAGAATGGCCGCCAGCTTGGTCACAGTCAGATAACTCTTCCGATCCAACTTATCTGCCAGCTTCTCATAACTCTCCAGCGGTATCACATTAAACAAAACCGTGCAGGCCACGATTTCCCGTTCCAAATGGCTCAGTCCAATAATCTCGGAGGACATAATAATCTGATAGGAGCACCTTGCTCCATTTACCAGACTAACATACTTACCACAGTCATGAACAATCGCCGCCGTCTGCAGCAACAGCCTCTCTCGCTTTCCCAGACCATGAACCTTTTTTAACGCATCAAAAATCATCAGTGACATAGTCTGCAATGCATCAAGATGGGGCTCGTATCCAAAATAGCGCTTTGCCAGATGTCTGGATGCAGCCAATACATCTGCCTCAAAATCATGTCCTGCTTTTACCATATTATGCTTTCTGGCATAATCGTATGCAATACCATCGGTAATATCCATTCCCGGCGTGCACACAGTCTTGGCATTCAGCTCCTTCACAATACTGCGATACATGATAAGTGCCGGTACAATCAGAGGATCGTTCTCATTCGACAGATTCAGCTCCTCTGCCAGCTGTTCCAAATTACGGCCCTGAAGCTTCTGTATATACGAGCAGAACTTGTATGCCTCTGCTTTATGACCGTCTTTTTCCTTCTGCAGACGATTCATGACAGATGCACAATAATCTCCCATCAGGATTACATACTTGATATCCTGATCATCTTTCAAATAAAGCGCCCGGAACACTTCCAGCTCCTTGTCCACCAGTTCCTGAATCTGACACTCATAATGAGATGCCACATCACCAACACCGGAAAGTTTCTCCTTAATCCGCATCATTCCCAGCATCAGATGCTGGGTAGTTACCACATGTCCGTCCAGAAACAGGGTGATTTGTAAACTGGTTCCGCCCACATCTACAACTGCGGCACTCTCTTTTGTCATATCATCAAAATCCGGTGAACCGGCCACTGCCTGATATCCGATAAAACGCTGCTCGGAGTTGCTCAAAAAGTTTACCTCAAGCTTGGTGCGAAGACGAATCTGTTCTAAAAGGAACATATAATTCTGCGCATCCTTTAACGTAATCCCGGTATAAGCCTGATAAGCATCCACCCGGTAGCTTTCCATAATACCTGCATATTCTTTTAAGACACGGCAGAGTTCATCCGCCATCTCATATCCTACATAGCCATTGGCATAAACATCCTTTCCCAACTCCATTCTGTGACGGATATGATCAATGACATGTAATCCTCTTTTTGCAGAAATTTCAAAAATCTTCAAACTGATCTCATAAGAACCTATGTAGATCGCAGCAAATGTTTTCATCCGTATCCTCCTATTTTATCCCCTTATTCCTCCCGTCCTAACAGGTAATTAATAAACTGCTGGGCCGTACGTCCGGATAAGCCACCATGGCTTAGTTCCCACTTGTTTGCCTCCTGTAATAACTCATCTTCCCCTATCGATAGCTGATACTTCTTTGCCAGCTCTTTCACAATATTCTGGAATTCCTTTTTGTTTGGGGCGCCAAAATAAATCGTCACACCAAACCGGTATACCAAAGACAGCTTCTCCTGTACGGTGTCGGATGTATGCATATCCTCCCGCACCTCTTCCTTATCGGAATAGCTCTCCCGAATCAGATGACGTCTGTTTGAGGTGGCATAAATCAAAATATTGTCCGGTTTCTGCTCCAGACCACCTTCAATCACTGCCTTCAGATACTTGTACTCAATCTCAAACTCTTCAAAGGACAAATCATCCATATAGATAATAAAACGATAGTTCCGATTCTTAATCATGGCGATAACCTGATTCAGATCCTGGAACTGATGCTTGTACACCTCAATCATCCGAAGCCCATCATCATAATACTGATTGACTATTGCTTTGATACTGGTGGACTTTCCGGTTCCGGCATCGCCGAACAACAGGCAGTTGTTGGCCTTTTTGCCCTTTACAAAAGCCTCGGTATTTTCCACCAGCTTCTGTTTTGCGATCTCATATCCTACCAAATCATTCAGATGTACATGAGCGATTTTGGTAATAGGAACCAGCTGCACGCCCTCCTCGTCATGTTCGATGCGAAATGCCTTGTGCAGTCCCAGCTTGCCCACACCAAATCGGCGGTAAAAATCCGTTACCGCCGCCTTGAATTCCTCCGGATCTTTTGCCTGATTCAATGTTACCGCCAGCTGGCAAATACAGTCTCGGATTCGCTTATTAAACACAGATCCCGCATCCACGGTTCCCTGATAATTCAAAAGGACATCCAGATCCTCCACCCCCAGCGTATCTGTCATCTGCTGCAGTGGGAAATCAAACAATTCCTTCATGATTTTGAAATCATGCAAAGCCACCGCATTGATGCTTCCCTCAATCTCGCCCTTCATCTCACAGGCAGTGCTGTAGGCATTCTCGTTATTGACCATAAGAAAAGCTAGAAAACAGTGCCACAGATTTCCTTCAAATCCATGACTCACAGAAAGCTCCATAAGCTTATTGATACACTCATAATACAGTGCTATTAAATCATTTTTATTGTAAAATTCACTATCATGGTTTTCTAAAATCCATGTAAAATCGTAAAATAATTTTCCATTTTCAAAGTTCTTGTATAATATTAAATCTCTTGTGCTTCTCATGATGTCTAATGCTCCTTTAATAGTTCCCCAGTATCTTTAGATTCTCCGTTTCTTCCCGCAGTCCCTGCAGGGCATTCTGTACAGAGCTGTCGTTAAGATTTCCCTCAATATCCACAAAAAAGCGGTATTCCCATTTGCTCTCGTCGCCGTTTCTCTCCCCTAGCGGACGGGATTCAATCTTTGTCATATTGATGTCATTGTACATAAAATGTGACAGGATATGATACAGGGAACCGCTGGTATGGGGAATTTCAAAGCACAGACTTATTTTGCCAGCCCCCTTGAAATACATCTTCTTTCCGGTGACAATCACAAATCGGGTACAGTTGTTGGGGTTATCCTGAATGCCCTGCTGTAAAATAGTCAGACCATAAAGCTCTGCCGTCAGGCTGCTGGCAATGGCTGCCTGATTTTTCATTCCATCCTCCTTTACCTTAAGAGCGGAGCCTGCGGTATTTTTCAGGCTCTTGGATTCCCAGTTCCGATGCTCCTCCAGAAAACGGCTGCACTGCATCAATGCCTGAGGATGGGAATACACCATGTCAATATCCTCCATGGTTGCACCGGGATACCCCAGCAGACAGTGCTCTGCTTTTACAATCTGTTCTCCTACAATGTAATGGTCATATTCTGCCAGTAAATCATAGTTTTCTGTCACACTTCCCGCAGTGGAATTCTCGATGGGAAGCACCGCATAGTCTGCCTGCCCGCCTGCAATGGATTCCATGGCATCCCGCCAGGTAGCAACATGAAAACTGTTGGAAGAATCCGGGAAGTAGGACCGCATGGCCAGATGGCTGTAGGCCCCCTCCACACCCTGATATACGATGCGTGGACGCTGCTGGGGCAGTCCGTCCACCTCCTCAAATGTAATTCTGGGGGATATTCCCTTCTCCAGCATCATCTGATACTGGCTCTTGCGGCTCATACTCATAAGCTGTTCAAACAGTTCTTTCCCTCCCCGCTTTAAATTCGGGTCCGTCACCAGTTCTGTCACCGCATCTAATTTCTGATGCTCTCTCTCTTTATCGAAAACTTTTTTTCCAGCGGAAATCTTATACTCTGCCACCTGCTCGGTAAGCTTCATACGCTTTTCGTACAACTCCACAAGCTGTCTGTCCACCTGATCTATATCTGCTCTAATCTCGTTTAATTCTCTCATCTGTCACACACCTTTTTCATATCGCCTGTGTTTTTGGCACAGTGCCCCTATTGTTTCTATCATACTCTATTCAGTTTATGGATGCAAGGTAGAATCGATGCATAAAATACTTTTTACCCGATTGTCAGCCGGTTGCCATTTCTCCCGTCATCCTTTATACTGTTTATACGTGTCTGTGAAGGCACTTGAACAGATATGTTTATACAAGAGAAAGGTGATTTTATGAAGAAAAAAACTAGGACGTTTTTCATATGGATGGTTGTGCTGCTGGCAATCGGTGGTATTGCTATTGCGAATTATTTCAGCGCAAGAACCCTTTATAACGATGGATATGTGGTTGGAAATACCGCCGGGAATCTGTATAACGGCGGGCTTTTCTGTGAAAGCGGAGGACAGATTTTTTTCAGCAATCCAAAAGATGGACATAAGCTGTATGTGATGAATGCTGATGGCAGCAATGCAAAAAAGCTGTGTGATGATGTGGCATCCTATATCAATGCAGATGAACACTACGTGTATTATGTGCGCAACAACGGCAGCAAAGACGTGTCTTTGTCCTTTTTACAAGTGGCCACCAACAGTCTGTGCAGGATAACACGAGATGGCAAAAAAACAACCATTCTCGACGATGCCCCCTGTCTCTATGCCTCTCTGGTGGGAAACACAGTGTATTACATCCACTATGACGACCGGGAGGCTTCCACCCTGTACCGGGTACGTATCGATGGCTCGCAGTGTACGCAGGTCTCCAAAACACCCTATAAGACCTGCGCAGTGGAAAATGGTTTTCTCTATTTTAACGAGGAGAACTACAATCACAATCTGATGGCACTGGATACCACCAGCGACAGCATCTCCACCCTGTACGAATGTGTCTGCTATGAGCCCACCGTTGTGGATGGCATCGCCTATTATATGGATGGGGAACGTGACTATGGAATTTCACGTGTGGACTTATCCTATGCCGTACCCACCACCGTGATATCCGACCGGGTGGACTGCTACAATGTCTATGAAGATGGGATTATTTACCAGAAAAATGCAGGGGATGCCTCAGGCATCTACCGATGCAACTTAGACGGAAGTAAAGAAGAACTGATTATGGAAGGAACCTTCACTTCCATCCACACCACTTCCAACATGCTGTACTTTTATGATTTTAATAGTGACTCTGTATGCTATCAGATGCCTATTAAGGGGGGCGCAGTGACTCCCTTTGCGCCAGATATGAAGTAAGAGAAAAGCGGGGCATATCGGACTCTTTTGGCTTTCCATGCCCCGCTTCTTCCATCTAGAAAGAGATATCATAATGAAAATTGCCTTGGCTCTGAACAATTACAAGTTTGTCCTTACCAGCTTCGGCTTATATCCATTCTTCTCCAGAGCATCCATAATCTGTTTCTTGTGCTCGGTTCCAAAGCTTTCCAATGTAATGCGGAGCTCCACCGCCGCATTCCGGTTGATGGACACGAACTGATTGTGCTCCAGCTTGATCACGTTGCCCTGCTGCTTTGCGATGGTATCGGACACTTTAGTCAGCTCGCCCGGCTTATCCGGTAGCAGTACGGAGACGGTAAAAATACGGTCTCTGAATATCAGTCCCTGCTGAACCACGGAGGACATAGTTATCACATCCATATTTCCACCACTGAGGATGGATACCACACGCTTATCCTTTACACCCAGATGCTTTACTGCCGCCACCGTAAGTAAACCGGAATTCTCCACAACCATCTTATGATTCTCCACCATGTCCAAAAATGCCACCACCAGCTCATCATCCTCGATGGTAATGATATCGTCTAAATTCTTTTTGATGTAGGGGAAAATCTTCTCTCCCGGTGTCTTAACTGCCGTACCGTCTGCAATGGTATTCACATTGGGTAAAGTCACCACTTTTCCAGCCTCAAAAGAAGCCTTCATACAGCTTGCTCCGGCAGGCTCCACACCGATGACTTTAATCTTCGGATTCAAAAGCTTTGCCAGAGTGGAAACGCCGGTGGCAAGTCCGCCGCCTCCGATGGGTACCAGAATATATTCCACCAGTGGAAGTTCCTTGAAAATCTCCATGGCGATGGTTCCCTGACCGGTGGCAACCGTCAGATCGTCAAAGGGATGGATAAAGGTATATCCCTCTTTTTCTGCCAGCTCATAGGCATGGGCACAGGCCTCATCGTACACATCCCCATGAAGCACAACATTGGCACCGTAACTCTTGGTGCGATTCACCTTAATCAGGGGGGTTGTAGTAGGCATCACGATGGTGGCTTTGCAGCCGTAGCATTTTGCCGCATAGGCCACACCCTGTGCATGATTCCCGGCGGAGGCGGTAATCAGACCTCTTTCGCGCTCTTCCTGGGAAAGAGTACTGATCTTATAGTAGGCTCCACGCACCTTGTATGCACCGGTAAACTGCATGTTTTCCGGTTTTAAATATACCTTATTTCCTGTCTGCTCACTTAAAAAATTGCTGTAAACCAGCTTTGTCTCCAGCGTGACCTCTTTTACCTTCTCGCTTGCCTCTTCAAATTTATCCAATGTCAACATCTTTACTCTCCTTCTTCCTTCACATCAAACAGGGCGTTGACAAACTGCTCTGAATCAAATTTCTGTAAATCGTCAATGGTTTCTCCCACTCCGATGTATTTCACCGGAATACCAAGCTCTGACTGTATAGCCACTGCAATACCGCCCTTGGCCGTTCCATCCATCTTGGTCAGGATAATTCCTGTAATCTCTGCAGCCTCCGAAAACTGCTTCGCCTGGGACAATGCATTCTGTCCGGTGGTGGCATCCAGTACCACCAATGTCTCCCGGTATGCGTCGGGATACTCTTTCTCCAGAATGCGGTTAATCTTTTTGAGCTCCTCCATCAGATTCTTTTTGTTGTGGAGTCTTCCTGCGGTATCACACAGCAGTACATCCGCATTTCTGGCTTTGGCTGCTGCCACTGCGTCGTATACTACCGCACCGGGATCGGCTCCTTCCTGACCGCCAATCATCTCCACACCGGCCCGGTTCGCCCACTCCTTTAACTGATTTCCTGCTGCAGCACGGAAGGTATCTGCGGCGGCTAATACCACACGCTTCCCCTGTCCTTTCAGTTTTCCTGCCAGCTTTCCTACGGAAGTAGTCTTACCCACACCGTTTACACCGATTACCAACACCACAGACTTTTCTTCCTCAAAACGATAGGCGGTCTCACCTACGTTCATCTTGTCCTTAATACTCTGAATCAAAAGCTCCTTACATGCTGCAGGTTCCTTAATATGCTCTTCCTTCACCCGTCGTTTCAAGTCCTCAATAATATCCTCTGTGGCACGGACACCTAAATCACCCATGACCAGAATTTCTTCGATTTCCTCATAGAAATCGTCATCAATATTGGAAAATCCATGGAACACCGCATCGATACCTGCTACAATATTGTCCCTCGTCTTGGTCAGACCGGATACCAGTCTGGCAAAAAAACCTTTCTTTTCTTCCATGCTGTCACTTCCTCCTATTATTTATCCAAATCGCCCTCAATGAGATTGACGCTGACCAGTGTAGATACACCCTTCTCCTGCATGGTGATACCATAAAGTCTGTCTGCCGCTGCCATGGTACCACGTCGATGGGTAATCACGATAAACTGTGTGTTTTTTGTCAGCTTATGCAGATAATTTGCAAATCTTCCCACGTTGGAATCATCCAAAGCAGCCTCAATCTCGTCCAAAAGACAGAATGGAGAAGGCTTTAGATTCTGAATGGCAAACAATAAGGCAATTGCTGTCAGAGACTTCTCTCCTCCGGAGAGCTGCATCATGTTCTGCAACTTCTTTCCCGGTGGCTGGGCGATGATTCGGATGCCACACTCTAAGATATCCTCATCCTCCACCAGCTCCAAAGTGCCTTTTCCTCCTCCGAAAAGCTGTTTAAATGCCTTATCAAACTCCGTCTGAATCTCTGCGAACCGTTCCGTAAACTGCTTTCTCATACCGGTGTCCAGATCCTGGATAATTCCAAGCAATGTAGCTTCTGCTTCCACTAAATCATCGTGCTGGGTCTTTAAGAATCCGTACCGCTCACTGAGTTCTTTGTATTCCTCAATGGCATTTACATTCACATCCCCCAGCTTGCGAATCTCATCCTTGATTCCACTGACCTGTTTCTTCAACTCAGGCAGATTCTGATAATTCTCATCCCGCAATGCCTTGGCATTATGAGGTGTCAGTTCATATTCTTCCCACATATAATTGGTCTGATACTCACTGGCTTCCTCCAGCTTTTCCCTCTGACTGTTCAAACGGAAAATTTCTTTATCCAGATTAGCAATTTCCCTGGAGATTTCCTCTCTCTTTTCGAAAAAGCCCTTGTAAGCCGCAGACATTTCCTCTCTGGCCTTGGTCTGATCACTGAGCTGTCTTTCTAACTTTGCATAATTTTCATCCGATGCCAGAATTGTCTTTCTGATTTCCTCAATATCCTGCTCCTTCTGCTTTGCATCATCCTTAGAGGTCTTGGACTGTTCCACCATCTGCTGTGCTTCTTCGTCCGCTCTGCGGATCTCCTCATTCACACGATCCAGATTCTCCTGTAAAAATTCCGCCTTTTGTCCAAAGGATGCCTCCTCTAAAAGCACGGCAGAAACTGCCTTGGAAGCTTCTTCCTCCATACCGATATGGGTATCTAAAATACTCTGGAACTTCTCTGCCTCCACACCGATTTCCTTCTCCCGGTTCTCGGCTGCCAATAGATCCTCCTCGGTTTTCTTCTTCTCCCGGCGAATCTCTTCTAACTGTTCCTCAATATCCTGATTTTCCTTTTTCAGACCTTCATACACGGAGAGACTCTCATCCTTCTGCTGTCTCACCCGATCCACGTTTATCTGCGCCGTATTCTGCTCTAAGTATTTTCCCTGCAGTGTCTGACGAAGCTGCTCTAATTCCTGCTTCAAAAGTTCCTGCGCTGTCTGAATCTGTTCGGCACGTTCCCGGCACTTACTGATGGTATCCTGGATAGCGGCAATCTGTTTCTCCAGATCGTCAATCTCCCGCTTGCGTCCCAGCAGGTTGCTGCTATTTTTAAATGCACCTCCCGCCATGGAACCACCGGGGCTTAAATACTCGCCCTCCAGAGTCACGATATGTAACGAATATTTGCTCTTTCGCGCCAATGTGATGGCATGATCAATGGTATCCACCACAAACACTCTGCCCAAAAGATAAGCCATGACGCCATCGTACTCTGACTTTGTTTTCACCAGCGTATTGGCATTACCAATGACTCCCGGCTCTGTCAGATACACATCATTTTTACTGTTGTCCTTCCCGGTCACACTGGTCAGTGGCAGGAAAGTGGCTCGTCCATAGCGATTCTCCTTTAAATAACGAATCATTTCCTTGGCAGTATCCTCGTCCTTGGTGACGATGTTCTGGATATTTCCGCCCAAAGCAGTCTCAATGGCTGTCTCATACTTTTTCTCAACCTTAATCAAATCAGCCACAACACCTAAAATGCCGGCATTTTTTTCCTTCTGCTCCATCACGCGGCGTATACTATTTCCGTAGCCGTCATAGCGCTCTGCAATATTTTTTAAAGATTCCAGTCTGGACTGCTGCTTGTGATAATCCGTGGTAGCCTGCTCCAGCTTGGCACGGTTTTCTGTGGTTTTCTGTCTCCACTCTACAAGCTTGGAGGAATCCTCTTTTTCCTTCTGCTTCAATTCCTCAATGGCATGATTCACCTTCTGCAATTCCAGCTGATACTCTGCCAGCACACCATCCAGATCCGCTTCTTCGCTCTTACGCTTTAATAATCTCTGGTTCAGCTGGGCTTTGCGGATATTCACCTGCTCTGCCATGGTGTCGAACTTCTGCTGCTTTGCCTTCAAGGAAGCCTTTTGATTCAACAGTTCGATGATCTCGTTTTTCCCGTCTTCGATTCCCTGATTGCAGCGGGCAATCTCATCCTGCACGGCTCTCAGATCATCCTCCGCCTTTTTCTTGCGCTGGCTGACCTGTTCCATCTGCTGATCCAGTTCCTGCTTGGAAGCCAGATACCCCTCCAACTGCTGTGTTTTTTCAGACTTGTTTGCCGCAATCTGATCCAGTCTCTGCTGCAGAGTCTCCTCCGCTGTCTGAGCCGCCTTGATCTGCTCCTTTAACACGTTGATCTGGCCTTCCAGCTTTCCCTTCATCACATTGGTATTGCCCAGATTCTCCCGGTTCTGATTGATGGCAGCATCCATAGCCTCCATGTCCTGCTCCATTTTTTCATACTGAAGCTTGATATCCTCATAGGCCTTGTTACTATCCTTCAAATGCTGGTCAGCAATCTTATACTTATCCTCCACCTCAGAAAGCTCGCGCTGAATTCGCTCCACTTCGAGAAGGAACATATTTACATCCAGAGTCTTTAATTCTTCCTTTTTCTTCAGATAGATTTTCGCCTTCTCAGACTGCTTCTCCAAAGGTCCTACCTGACGCTCCAGCTCAGCCAGAATGTCATTCACACGCACCAGATTCTCCCGTTCACTGTCCAGCTTTTTCTGGGCGGTTACTTTTCTTCGCTTGTACTTTACAATACCAGCCGCCTCATCAAAAAGCTCTCGTCTTTCCTCTGGTTTTCCACTCAGAATCTTCTCAATCTGTCCTTGCCCGATGATAGAGTATCCTTCTTTTCCGATACCGGTATCATAGAAAAGCTCACTCACATCCTTTAGTCTGCAGGGGCTTCCGTTGATGAGATATTCACTCTCCCCGGAGCGATACACTCTTCGTGCCACAGTCACCTCAGAAAAATCAATGGCAAGCTGATGATCCGTGTTGTCCAGCGTAATAGCCACATAGGCATAACTCAATGGTTTCCGGTTCTCCGTACCGGCAAAAATAACATCCTGCATGCTGGCTCCACGGAGCTGCTTAGCACTCTGCTCACCCAGTACCCAGCGAACTGCGTCGGCAACATTACTTTTTCCACTTCCATTTGGTCCTACGATGCCGGTGATTCCATTGTGAAAATCAAACACAATCTTATTGGCAAACGATTTAAAACCATGTATTTCAATACTTTTTAAGTACATATACTCCTACCCTTTCAGACTACTTGTCCTGTTCTCTTAATTTCAGCAGTGCATGATAAGCAGCTTCCTGCTCGGCAGCCTTTTTGGTATGTCCCTGTCCCTGTCCGATCACCTCATCTCCAATCAACGCCTCCGTGATAAAACACTTGTCATGATCCGGTCCCTCTTCCCGCACCAGACGATAATGGAGCTGTTTGTCACATCTGCCCTGCACCAGTTCCTGCAGGATAGTCTTGCTATCATAAAAGAGCTGCTTGTGCTCGATATCCGTTAATATAAATTTCAGCACAAACTCTTTTGCATTAGCAAAACCACCATCCAAATAAATCGCACCGATTACAGCTTCCAACGCATCAGACAGAATGGACTTCCGCTTTCTTCCACCGCCCATGTCTTCTCCCTTGCCCAAAAACAGATAGTCGCCCAAATGAATCTCCTGCGTACAAAATGCCAGGGTAGGCTCGCATACCAGGCTTGCTCGCATTTTCGTGAGATTTCCCTCTGGATAATCCGGATAATTCCGGTACAAAAACTCGCTGGAAACCACTTCTAACACCGCATCGCCCAAAAACTCCAGACGCTCATTATCACACAGTGACTTCATGTGATGCTCATGGGCATAAGAGCTGTGGGTCAGCGCCTGCCGAAGCAGTCCCTGATTGGAAAACTGATATCCGATCTCCTTTTCAAACTCGTCCAATTTACTCATAGTTACTCCTTTTTATTGAAAAAACGCCGCCCGAACACAAACTGTCTGGACGGCGTTTTTCTTTGATCACTTAATTTAACGCATTTTTGATCTGTTCAACCGCATCCCCTACAGTTGCAATCTTCTCTGCTGCTTCATTCTCGATTTTAATCTCGAACTCATCTTCAATTCCCATAATAATCTGAAAAATATCCAGGGAATCTGCGCCCAGATCATCCACAAATGTTGTCTCCATTGTAATCTCTGCTTCATCCACATTCAAAACTTCCGCAATAATCTTTTTTAACTTATCAAATTCCATAATAACCTCCACGATTCTTCTGTTTCAATTTTCACGGCATCCGCAGCAAATGCGTATGCCTGCTGAACAATTACTCAATTTCTAAATCATGTTCTTACGGCCTCATCAGCAAGTGATTCAGCCTGTTCTGAACAGTTACCAATTTCTTTCATACACTCTTCGATTTTCTTATTGATGTCCTGTTCCGTAAATGTCACACACTGAATAATAGAATTCTTCACTTCCAGTGCCTTAGAGTTTCCATGGGTCTTCACCACCAGACCATTAAGTCCCAAAAGAGGTGCTCCGCCATGATCGGATGCATCAAACTTCTTCAGTGTCTTTTTCAGTGCCGGCTTGACAAGCAATGCACCAATCTTACTTCTGAGCGTACTCATCATTCCCTGCTTGATTGTACTGACTAAAGTGGCTCCTACTCCCTCATAAAGCTTCAGGATAACATTTCCCACAAAAGCCTCACACACAATTACATCCGCACCGCCATGAGGTATCTCCCGGGCCTCAATACTCCCGATGAAATTAATATCCTTGCACTCTTTCAAGCGAGGATACGTCTCCTTCACCAAAGCATTTCCCTTCTCTTCCTCAGTACCGATATTTACAATAGCCACACGGGGATTTTTGATTCCCACCACATGCTCCATGTAGATTGAGCCCATTTTAGCAAACTGCACCAGATGTCCCGGTCTGGCATCCACATTAGCTCCACAGTCTATCAAAAGAGAGACTCCGGTTTCTGTGGGAATCAACGGTGCCAAAGGTGCACGGTCAATTCCTTTGATTCGTCCTACAATCAACTGACCACCCACCAGAATCGCTCCTGAACTTCCGGCTGAGACAAATGCATCCGCCTCTTTATTTTTCACCATATTCATACCAACTACAATGGATGAATCCTTCTTGCGGCGAATAGCCATGACCGGATGCTCTGCCATCTCAATGACTTCCTGTGCATTGCGGATAGATATCTGGCTCTTGTTATATGTATATTTCGCCAGTTCCTCTTCTATTACTTCCTGCTGTCCTACCAGCACAATTTCGATTTCGCTATGTTCTGAAATGGCATCGATGGCACCTTTTATGATTTCTCCCGGTGCATTGTCTCCGCCCATAGCATCTAATGCTACACGAACAACACCCTGCATATGCATTCCCTCCTATAACCTACTAAAATATACTATATCTTTCCCTATAAATCAACCACAAATCTAGCGAATCTCCTGATCCTTCTTTTCTTCCTTCTCCAGATCTTCCTTGGACATATATCTGCGAAAAATCTTCTCCATCACCAGATTTTTAATTCCGATGTAAATGGTGGGAACAATGAGAATTGTTACCGGCCATGCATAGACCAAAAGAGCCAGTGCAATCAGCGCCACCACCATGATCAGTGTCTGAGGCAGATGGATCACCGCCATCCATGCGGCATTTTTTACGATCTGCAGATTCGTATTTTCAAAGCGGGCAATATTAGGATAAACATACATCCACACAATAATCTCCAAAATCAGGGAGACAAAAAATACACCATACGCCTTGCCCCAGCCATATCCTACAATGGCAAACTGACGCAGGATAAAAAAGTCTGCCACCATCCATAGTGCAAACGCCAGAAAAATTATCCAGATGACAGTTGCCTGCTTAAAATTCGACTTAAAAGATCCCCAGTATTCTTTCCAAAGATATCCCGTTTCCCTTTTCAACACCTTATTCACCGTATAATACATGGCTGTGCTGGAAGCTCCGATGGTAAAAATAGGAAGGCTGAACAAAAACCATAAAAGTGTCAGCAAAAACATATCAATCAGCTTATTCAGGGATGTAAAAAATTTATTGTCAAATCTCCAGTTCATAATCCGTAATTATCCTCACATTTTTCGTAAATGGAAAAGGGAGTGTTCTTGCAAACACTCCCTGGCACCGCTTTATGGAATTAATCCTGCGGAATGATTTCTTTTTTATTGTAAGAGCCACAGTTCTTGCATACTCTGTGAGGCATCATCAATGCACCACACTTGCTGCATTTTACTAAACTTGGAGCAGTCATTTTCCAGTTTGCTCTTCTTTTATCACGTCTTCCCTTGGAAGATTTGTTCTTCGGACAAATTGACATCTGGTCACACCTCCTTAAACTTGTTAAATATGTCTTGAATAGCTGCCATTCTTGGATCCAGCTCAGATTTCGTGCAATCACAATCATGCTGATTCAGATTCGTACCACACTTTTTACAAATCCCCTTGCAATCCTCTTTGCACAGAACCTTCATCGGCCAGTTAACCAAGATTTCATTATAGACAAGTCTATCAACATCCAGATTAAACCCTATCATGTACTCTGCGTCTTCTTCCTCCTCATCCTCAGAAGCCTCCCCGTTTTCCAAAGGAATCTTCTTATCGAATGTGAGATGAAACTCTGTCGGAACATCCTCCAAACAGCGATCACATGGTATTGCAATGACAACATCCGTCTCTCCGGAAATCAGCATCTGCTTATTCTCCTGATTGACAATGTGTAACTCGAATGGCTTTTTTTCCAGAAAAGAATACGTACCCAACTTGGAATCAAAGGATGTCAATTCGATTGCTACTTCTTTGGTTATCTCTTTGTTTTCGCAGGAACCTACATCAGTTAAATCTAAAATCACGTTCGTCTCCTTTTCACACCTAAACAATTATACATATCAGATACGGGTTTGTCAACAACTTATTTTTTATACCAGCGCTACGGTTTCTCTGGCGATGGCCAGCTCCTCGTTGGTGGGGATCACACATACCGTAACTTTGGAGTCAGGTGTGGAAATAATCTTATCCTCACCACGGACTTTGTTGGCTTCTTTATCCAGTGTCACTCCTAAATAACCTAAGTATGCAACAATCTTTTCCCGGATGAATTGGGTATTCTCACCAATTCCGGCGGTAAATGCAATGGCATCCACACCATTCATCGCTGCTACATAGCTTCCAATGTACTTTGCCACGCGGTATGCAAATACCTCACAGGCATCGATGGCTCTCTGGTTTCCTTCGTTATATGCATCTTCCAAATCACGGAAGTCGCTGGATACACCGGAAAGACCCTCCACGCCGGATTTTTTATTCAGGACATTCATCACACCATCGATGTCTAAGTTTTCTTTCTTCGCAATGTACTCCATAATGGCCGGATCGATATCTCCGGAACGGGTTCCCATCACCAGACCCTCCAAAGGAGTCAGACCCATGGATGTGTCCACACACTCGCCATTAAGCACTGCACTGATGGACGCACCATTTCCCAGATGAGCCACGATCACTTTGGAATTATTTTTATCCAATCCTAAAAACTCAATGGTACGTTTGGAAACAAAGCTGTGACTGGTGCCGTGGAAGCCATAACGTCTTACCTTGTATTTCTCATAATACTCATAAGGAAGTCCATAGAGGTAAGCCTTCTTTGGCATGGTCTGATGGAATGCGGTATCAAACACACCTACCATAGGAACTCCCGGCATCAACTCCTGACATGCATGAATTCCAATCAGGTTTGCCGGATTATGAAGGGGTGCCAGTTCATTACACTCCTCGATCTGAGCCAGAACCTCAGGAGTCAATACCACTGAGCTGGCAAACTTCTCTCCTCCGTGAACCACTCTGTGTCCCACGGCATCAATCTCAGACAGGCTCTTTACCGCACCGGTCTTCTCATTTACCAGCGCATCAAGCACCATCTGAATGGCCTCTTTATGGGTAGGCATGGGGGACTCGGTAATCTCCTTTTCCCCACCGGCTAACTGATATACCAATCTGCCGTCAATACCAATTCTCTCACACAATCCTTTTGCTAACACTGCCTCCGTATCGGAATTGATCAACTGATACTTTAAGGAAGAGCTTCCGCAGTTAATAACTAATACGTTCATCTTTTTTCTCCTCGCTTTTCTAAATTCCGCTGTCGTAGCCACCATCCCGTCACATGTCTGGCGGATTTTAACTATAGCAGCACAGTTGTGTTTAGTATACGCTTATTTTCAATTGGTTTCAAGGGTGGTAAGGTAAAGTTTTGGTATTTTATGAATATTGCAAGGAATATTTCGGCATGATATGATAACTATTCAGAGCCAAGGCAATTTTCATAAAATCGCGAATCATGCTTGCATGAATGAGCGTATTTTTGAAAATTTCTTTGGCGAAGTAACCACATGAGCAAAAGGAAAGCTGCGAAGCAGCGGTTTTGCGAATGGGGTTCTGAATAGTTAATCATAATGATAACTATTCAGAGCCAAGGCAATTTTCATAAAATTGCGAATGGGGTTCTGAATAGTTAATCATAATGTTGAGAAAGTTACACGAGGTTCATTCCATGAAAACAATCGGAATCATTGCAGAATACAATCCCTTTCACAACGGACATGCTTATCAGATCAAAAAAGCAAAAGAACTGACCGGTGCAGATTACTGTATCATCGCCATGAGCGGGGACTTCGTGCAGCGGGGCGCTGCTGCCGTGACCGACAAATACTGCCGCGCCCGGATGGCACTGCAGAATGGTGCCGATCTGGTATGTGAGCTTCCGGTGCTGTACTCCACCGCCTCCGCCGAGCTTTTTGGTCATGCTGGTGTTACCTTATTTGACCGGATGGGCTGCATCGATACCCTTTGCTTCGGTGCAGAGTCAGACAATCTGACCGCATTCACCCATCTGGCAGAAATACTCATCGAAGAGCCTGTGTCTTATCGAAAAAGTCTGCAGCAGCAGCTAAAAAACGGGGCCAGTTTTCCCACCGCCCGCAGCAAGGCTATTTCTGAGTGTTTGGGCGATGACTCGGCTGCCACTCTTCTTTTAGAGCCCAACAATATTCTGGCAGTAGAATATCTGAAGGCTTTGAAACGCAGGGACTCTGGCATAACGCCCCTTTTGATCCCCCGCAAAAAAAGCCACTATCATGACACTGTGCTCAACGGAGATTTTTCCTCTGCCACCGCCATCCGTCATGCAATTTTTGAAAAAAACTTTCCGGAAAATCTATGCCAAAGTATTCCGGAAAACTGCTATCTCACTCTAAAGTCGCTTCACCAGTCTCACCAGCTTATGGACACAGAGGATTTTTCTGCTATGCTAATCTACCGTCTCTTATCCGAGACCACAGAAGGACTAGCCGGCTATGGGGACTGCAGCATGGAGCTGGCCAACCGCATCCAGCGTCTCCTCCCACAGTACGCTTCCTTTGAGCAGTTCTGTACCTTGTGCAAAAGCCGCGACATCACCTATACCAGAATGAGCCGTATTCTGATTCATATTCTTTTGGGTTTAAGACAGGATATTTACAAGATAGGAAAAGAACAGGATTACATCCCTTATGTGAGAATTTTAGGTTTCCGGGAATCCGCCACTCCTCTCCTGACCAAACTAAAGGACCGAACGGAAATCCCACTCATTACGAGAGTAACACGGGATTCCTCTCTCCTGCCCGATGCCGCCCGGGAAATATTTTCCCGGGACGTATTTGCCTCCGAACTGTACGACCAGGTTCTTGCCATGCGGATTGGACGTGAGCGATACAGTGAATACTGCCGACAGCCCATATTACTGTAACAAAATCAAGATACACTTTACGAGTCTGGATAACAAAAAGCTGCCACAAAAGTGACAGCTTTTTACTTATTTTTCACTATGAACTATCTCGCCTCGATTACGTCATGCATATCGTACATTCCGGCAGGCTTTCCGGCAAGGAACTTTGCAGCTTCCACCGCACCTTTTCCAAAAATAGCCTTGGAATAAGCAGTATGCTTAAACTCAATGACCTCATCGGTTCCCGCAAAGATTACTTCATGTTCGCCCACAATGGTGCCGCCTCTTACCGCCTGGATTCCAATCTCGTTTGGTTCGCGCTTTTTGCGTTCCTGACTTCTGTCGTACTTATACTCATAAGCCTGATTCATCGCTGAATTCATGGCATCTGCCAAAGCTAATGCCGTTCCACTGGGTGCATCCAGCTTCTGATTGTGATGCTTCTCCACGATTTCAATGTCAAATCCAGCCGGAGCAAGAACCTCCACTGCCTTCTGGAGAAGATTCATCAAGGTATTGATTCCAAGAGACATATTCGCTGATTTTAACACAGCCACAGAGTTGCTGACCTGCTGCACTCTCGCCAGCTGTTCATCCGACAATCCAGTGGTACAAAGCACCACCGGCATCTTGGTCTTTTCACAATAATCCAGCAGTTCATCCACTGCACTTGCATTTGAAAAATCAATGATGGCATCTGCCGGAATATCACAGTCCGCAATATTCTTAAATACCGGATAATCATTTTTCTGCTCATCATAGATATCTATCCCGGCTACGATAGTCACTTCCGGATCCTTTTCAATAATATCTGTAATGACCTGACCCATTTTGCCATTACAACCATTCATAATTACCTTTGTCATTTTTTCATCCTCAATCTATATCAATCCATAACTATTCAGTACCTTCATAGTTACGAGCACAAATCCATGCAGAATTTGCTTCGCAAATGGATTTGTGCTTGCTAAATATGCGTTTTTTCACGGCATCCGCAGTAAATGCGTATGCCTGCTGAATAGTTACAACAATCCATATTCTCTCATAGCTTCTGCCAGTTTTGCCTTTGTGAATTCCTCCATCTCACAAAGAGGAGAACGAAGAGAGCCCACTTCCTTACCCATAAGATTCAAGGCAGCCTTTACCGGAATCGGATTTACCTCTGAGAACAGTGCATCAATCAGAGGAATTGCCTCTCTCTGCAGACGCTGCGCCGTAGCCAGATCTCCATCGAAAAAGCTCTTGCACATCTGATGTACCTTTGAAGGAGCGATATTGGCCCACACGGAAATCACACCCTTTGCACCAATGGACATCAACGGAACTACCAACGCATCCTCACCGGAATACATATCAATTTTTCCATCAGTGAGATACATGGTGCGGGAAGCCTGAGCCATATTACCGGTTGCCTCCTTCAGTCCCACGATATTTTCCTCTTTGGCAAACAGCTCTGCCACGGTTTCCGGCATCAGATTACATCCGGTTCTTCCCGGTACATTGTACATAATGATAGGAAGCTTTGTCTCCTGTGCAATACGGGAATAATGTGCCACCAATCCTTTCTGGGTAGCCTTATTATAATAAGGAGTTACGATTAATGCGCCGTCAGCTCCTGCCTCCTCAGCCTCCTTGGTCAGATGGATGGCTGTTTGAGTACAGTTAGACCCGGTACCTGCCACCACCGGAACACGATGCTTCGTAAATTCCACTGCCGCCTGAATTACCTTGTGATGCTCCTCCATGGTCAGAGTGGAGCTCTCGCCCGTGGTGCCGGCGATTACGATGCAGTCGGTACCTTGATCAATCTGCCAATTAATCAGCTCCTCTAATTTGTCATAGTTTACTTCCAGATTGTCTTTGAATGGTGTAACAATCGCTACACCGGAACCAGTATAAATTGCCATATGCTTCTCCTTCCATAAAAAAGCCGACTCCCATGGAGTCGGCTCATATCCTGTTCATGTCATGCACAAACCTTATGATAGCTCTCCATCGTTTGATGACAGTCATAAACTTCTTCAGCCTATGCCCAAGAAAAAATCTGCAGCAATTTCTTCTTTCGGCGCTCGCCCCTTTCCTCTGTCTTCCTCTGTTCCTGCAACATCCAACAGATTACTCTTGACTTACGCAACCTCTATCTGCTATTGTCGCAACTGTTCAGTACTTCACAGTCACGACGCAAAAATCCATTAAATCGTCTTCGACGATGGAATTTTTGCACTCTTATTACATGCTCTCAATATAACACTGCCAACAGATGATGTCAACCATACTGCGATTATTTTTCCGGTGCTATATTATATACCTCATCTGCCATATTGTGAAGAGCAGCATCCAGACATCGGCCGGTCATGATAATGGACGTGTCTTCCGTTTTAGAATCCAACACCATCTTTAACTCCTCCGGCGAAACGATTCCCTCATCGATTACTCCCAGGATTTCATCTAAAACCAGCAGATTGCATTCTCCGGTTACCAAAACCTTCTTTGCAAAATTCAAGCCATTCTTCATGTTAAGCTCTTCCTCTGCCTTCTTCTCATCCGACAGATCCTCGTAATAATCCTCAGATTTCTCAAAACAGAAAAACTTAATCTCCGGTTCCAGCCTCTGCATATATTCCATCTGGTCTTTGGTCTTCCCCTTTAAAAACTGGATTACGATTACACTCTTGTGCTCACTGGCTGCCATCAGTGCATTCCCCAATGCCGCATCCGTCTTGCCACGGCCCGCACCGTAATAAATCTGAATCGAACCTTTTTCCATGATACTCCTCCAAATCTCTGTGTATCTAGATTGCATCTATTCAGAATAGATGTTTCAGATTTTCTTACAATAACACACTTTATATGAAAAAGCAATCTGCGGATTTTTACTGTCGGTGCCACTACTCCATATAATCAATTTTACTCACAGACACCTCATAGGCAATACGCTTCTCCACTTCCTCCTCACTGATTTTTTTAACGTATTCCCGACTCTGTATTCTTCCCACAATCTGTACATGAGTTCCCACTTCAAATCCGGAAGAGAATCTTGCATTTCTGCCCCAGCAAATACAAGGAATATAATCCGATTTTCCATAGGAACGGTTCACCGCAATCAAAAGATCCGCAATCTCCCTTCCCAGTGGAGTTTTTCGATAAATCGGTGTCTTGCAAATGTATCCGTCCAAAAAGATTTCATTACTTTTCAGTTCCTCCGGATCATCTCCTTCTATGAACTCCAGCTCCCGAACAAATACAGATAATACCAGCCGGTTCTTTACCTCTTCATGTCGATTGTAGGAACGAAACTGTCCGCTTACATGGATGCGCTGTCCTATGTAGCTTTTTGAGGTGTCGATGAGTCGCTCGGAAACCATAAGCGGAATATAATCTGCAAAGTTGCTCAGACGATTTACAGATACATCCACCATGTAAAATCCCTCTCCGTACACCTCGTGACTGTAACGAAACTCCGTTACGATCTCTCCTACAATAGATACCTGATTGTTTTCAAAAATTTTATCTGTCATGAATCTTTCTCCCTTTCTGTGTGTTTTGAACGTACTAACCATAACACCTACCTTAAGCTGAAATTTCACAAAACATGTCGATAAGGCAAATTCGATTTTTGTAATAAAAAGTCTTCTGCTGCGAGGATGCGTACGCATGCATTGATAAAAAAACTTGCTTATTTCTTATTTTATGCTAGAATGAGAACGTCGGTCAGTCGGCAGTCTATCTCTGCCATTTCTGACATGAGGAAAAATGAAAAAATATGGTATCTGTGAATGTACTGAACAGATACAAAATATGGTAATGCTGCACTGTCAGATGACATTGCTACAAATTGAAAAAGGAGTTCAATTATGCAGACAACAAGAGATGATATTCGTAACATCGCAATTATTGCCCACGTAGATCACGGCAAAACCACTCTGGTTGATGAACTGTTAAAGCAAAGTGGCGTATTCCGCGCCAATCAGGAGGTTCAGGAACGTGTCATGGATTCCAATGACATTGAGCGTGAGCGTGGTATTACGATCCTTTCTAAAAACACCGCAGTTTTTTATAAGGATGTTAAGATTAACATCATCGACACTCCCGGTCATGCCGATTTCGGTGGTGAGGTAGAGCGTGTCCTCAAGATGGTAAACGGCGTAATTCTGGTGGTGGATGCCTTTGAAGGTGCCATGCCCCAGACGAAATTCGTTTTGATGAAAGCCTTAGAGTTAGACCTTCCGGTTATCGTGTGTGTCAATAAGATCGACCGACCGGAGGCTCGTCCGGATGAGGTTATTGATGAAGTGCTGGAATTATTCATGGATCTGGATGCCTCCGAGGAACAGTTAGACTGCCCCTTTATCTTTGCTTCCGCAAGAGACGGCTATGCAGTTCGGGATTTAAATGACGAAAAGAAGGACATGACTCCTCTTTTTGAGACCATTATCGACTATATCCCTGCTCCCACCGGCGACCCGGATGCCAATACACAGGTGCTGATCAGCACCATCGACTACAATGAGTATGTAGGTCGAATCGGTGTAGGTAAAGTAGATAACGGATGCCTTCGCGTGAATCAGGAAGCGGTTGTGGTAAACCATCATGAACCGGATAAGATGAAGAAGGTTAAGATCAGCAAGCTCTACGAGTTTGACGGATTAAACAAGGTGGATGTCACCGAGGCAAAGATTGGTTCCATCGTGGCTATTTCCGGTATTTCCGACATTCACATCGGTGATACCATCTGTGCTCCGGAGGATCCGGTAGCCATCCCCTTCCAGAAGATTTCCGAGCCCACCCTGTCCATGAACTTCATCGTAAATGACAGTCCTCTGGCCGGTCAGGAAGGTAAATATGTCACTTCCCGTCACATCAGAGACCGTCTGTTTCGTGAACTTAACACCGACGTGAGCCTTCGTGTGGAGGAGACAGAAAGTGCTGACAGCTACAAGGTTTCCGGCCGTGGTGAGCTGCATTTATCCGTATTGATCGAGAATATGCGCCGTGAAGGCTATGAATTTGCCGTAAGTAAGGCCGAGGTGCTCTATCACACCGATGAAAATGGTAAAAAGCTGGAGCCTATGGAGATTGCCTATGTGGATGTACCGGATGACTTCACCGGAACTGTAATCGACAAATTAAGCCAACGTAAAGGCGAGCTCCGTAACATGAAGCCTATCAGCGGCGGTTATACCCGTCTGGAATTCTACATTCCTTCCCGCGGTCTCATCGGATACCGTGGCGAATTTTTGACAGATACCAAGGGTAATGGAATCATCAATACCATTTTTGACGGCTATGCCCCTTACAAGGGAGACATCGCATACCGCAAGCAGGGTTCCCTCATCGCCTTCGAAAGCGGCGAGTCCGTAACCTACGGTCTGTTCTCTGCTCAGGAGCGCGGTACTTTATTTATCGGACCCGGCGTGAAGGTATACTCCGGTATGGTCATTGGTTCTTCTGCAAAGGCTGAAGATATCGAGCTGAATGTATGTAAGAAGAAGCATCTGACCAACACCCGTTCCTCTTCCGCAGACGAAGCATTGACACTGGTTCCGCCAAGAGTACTTTCCCTTGAGCAGGCGCTGGACTTTATTGATGTGGATGAGCTTTTAGAGGTTACACCAGAATCCCTGCGTATCCGTAAGCGGATTTTGGATCCTACATTAAGAAAACGTGCGAACTTTAAGAAATAAAGTAACTATTCAGAGCCAAGGCAATTTTCATAAAAACGCGAATCATGCTTGCATGAATGAGCGTATTTTTGAAAATTTCTTTGGCGAAGTAACCCCATTCGCAAAAGGAAAGCTGCGAAGCAGCGGTTTTGCGAATGGGGTTCTGAATAGTTACGAAATAAAATAGTCATTCAAAGCAACAAGGCTACCTCATTTGAAATG
This sequence comes from Lachnospiraceae bacterium, assembly GCA_022766245.1. Lineage (GTDB taxonomy): Bacteria > Bacillota > Clostridia > Lachnospirales > Lachnospiraceae > Roseburia_C. The sequence continues at coordinate 29,760 of JALEPL010000052.1, forward strand.
GGTAGCCTTGTGTCCCTTTAACCAATAAGTACCTTCTTCCCCTGAAAGGCAAATCCATACTTATGGATCTTCTCTTCCTTGACTCCTCTTGCAAGCAGGGCTTCCGCGTACTGTTTTTCTTCTATCTGGGTGTGGGCTGCGGCTACTGTTTCCGCCAGGGTGCTTTCTTCCTCGGTATCCTGCACCTTAAATTCCAGAATAAAGGCATCCCCATCCGCTTTCTTCGGCTCTATCACCACATCATATCTGCCAAGTCCGCTCTCCCGGTTTGAGGTGATGACGTAGTCTTCCGCCAAATCCACCACCAGTCCCAACACAAATCCATGATAGAATTTCTCCGGAGTCCCGGACATGGAAGCGTCCTTTCCGGTGTCGAAATAGCTGAAAGTCTTCAATGCCACATTGTTCATATAGGCATTCATTTCCTTTACTTTTCCTGCCAGCAGTGCCTTGATAAAGTCATTGTAATCTTTCCTGATTCCCTTAAACCACTCCCGAACCAGATTCCGAAACATCCTCCTTGCCTCCTGATTGGTAAAGGCAAGTTCATACTGCGGTTCTGCATATTCTGACACTTCATTCACCTGCTGATAATGAAGTACTTTCAAATACCCACTGGCAAGCAACAGGCTCCAGACAGCATCCGGGTCATCATCCAGCTGGTCATATACGATCTGCTCGTCGATGGAACAGTGGATGGATTCTCCTTTTAACAGGATTTCAAAGAGTTCTTTGATATCCACGTCCCCTTCCCGTATCAGCTTTCCCACAAGGCTGTTGCTGCTGGTATTCGCCCAGTAAGTGCCGAATTTCCCGGTATCCAGGAAATTCAGAATAGACCAAGGATTGTAAATGTCCTTTTGCTCTCCAAATATAAATCCGTCATACCAACACTTTATTTCTTCTTTCTGCCCGCCATAGCCATATTCCTCCAATGCCTGAAAGGTCTCTTCTTCCGTAAAACCAAAGGCGGTGGCATATTCATCGGATGTGGTGGTCACGACTTTGAGATTATTTAAATCAGAAAAGATGGACTCCTTGCTGACTCTGGTAATTCCTGTCATGATCCCCCGCTCCAGATATGGATTGGTTTTGAACGTGGAATTAAATAGACTTCTAGTAAAAGAAACCAGTTCATCCCAGAATCCATTCACATACGCTTCCTGCATCGGGGTATCGTATTCGTCCAAAAGGATAATTACCTTCCTGCCATAATAACGGCACAAAAAATCAGATAATTGATAGAGCGCTAACGGCGCATCCTCTTCACTCATATCGGAAGCCATACGCTCATAATATTCCTTCTCCGCACGGGAAAGTAAATCGCTTTCCTGCAAAAACGAATATTTTTCATATAATTTCATCAAAAACTGTCGGATACGATAACTGGTCGTCTTAAAATCTTTTTCCTTAATATTGGCAAAGGACAAGTTGATCACAGGATAGGTTCCCTGCAGTTCTCTGTATTTTTCCTCTTCCCAGATGGCAAGCCCTTCAAACAAATCACCTCTGTCCTTATAATCCACAGAGAAAAAGGCATTGAGCATGCTCATATTCAGACTCTTTCCAAAGCGTCTCGGCCGGGTGATTAAGGTAACGTCGTCTCCGCTTTCCCACCATTCCTTGATAAAGTGTGTTTTATCGATATAAAAATAATTTCCTTGTATGATTTTTTCAAAGCTTTGAATCCCAATTCCTATCGTCCGCTTCATACAGATGCCTCCTGATTTAAAAATCCGTTACACCAACAACCATTTCTGTCATTAGTATAACGGATTTCATTTGCAAATACAAATCTATTTCATCCAAAAATAATGCATATGTTGTGATTGGTGTCGGTGCATTCTTTGTTTATGATCCTCCTTACTCTATCCTTTCGCACTTCAATTGGAATTTAAGGGTTTCAATAACTTATATTCTTTTCTTCTTTGACACATGAAATAAAAAAGACGCAAAACATATACATACTACTTTGGATATATTACCTATGAGTGCATTATCATTTATAGTAATTTGGGATAATGTATTAATTAATGCGTGTGTCATTACACATATCCACAAACTATTTGAGTATGCAAACAACGCTGAAAAAATAAAACAGTTTGTTAATAATCCCAATACGAAATAAGGAACATTAACAATTTCTATACTGCCATCAATATAAAAGAACAGGAAATGCCATACACTCCAACACAAAAAAGTAATAATCGTTGCAACAATATATGGAATCTTTTTCTCTAAGCAAGGTTGAAACGAATATCTCCAGCCTATTTCTTCTATTCCACCAAATACTATTGCCTTAAAGAAAAGAACCACTAGAACCAGTAAACTTTCTATTTTAAATCCTTTACTTACTATCACAGAACAAAAATCCATAAATAAAAATACCAGTACTATTGCATAGCTTTTAATTGATTGCTTCATGTTGAAAAAATCTTTTAATATACTTAACGGTCTTTTGGCATTATATTTGATTTGGTAAAATACGCCCCAAAGTGCAGATGACACACCACCAAATATAATAAAAACTATTCCCAAAAACGAATTATATCCCAATTCATACCCTTTTCCTTTTAGTATTCCAACCAGTGCCGCAACAACAGTTATCTGAAGCAATGTTGGAAATAAAAATCCTTTGATAATTGACTTATTATTCATTATTCATCCCTTTAATAATTAAATTCCGATTAAAATGTTTTTGATTTATCTTCAAATTGTTCTCTGTGAATTGCTATATCTACATTTCCAAATTCTTTAATCTAAGCATTGTAATATTTGCAAAAAAATAACGCTCATACAACATTCTCATATTTTCGTTATGAAATTGTTCAATCATCATAAAACGCACCATTTGATTACAAAATGTATCAAATAAATATTGTTCAAAATAAAACTTTCTTTTATCTTCACAGCTTTTGCAATATCTCTTATTGATACGGAATCATAACCTGATTTTGCAAACATATCCAACGCTTTTTTTTAAATAAGCTCTTTTGTTTCCATAGTACCCTCCTTGCACCTAACAGTTGTTAGATTTATTGCGTCTAACAACTGTTAGGTTGTCAAGAAAAAAGTATTATCTCATTCACCCCCATTCTTTTTCCAGTGTCACCACCTGATAGTCATGATGAATGACAAAAAATAATGCCAAGCCAATACATTGTAATGACCTAGCATTATTTTTGTTATTGTTCAGAGCCAAGCAATATTAGTGATGGAACAGACGGATTCCGGTGAAGCTCATGACCATACCATACTTGTTACAAGTCTCAATGACATGATCATCACGGATGGAGCCGCCGGGCTGAGCCACATAGCATACACCGCTTCTGTGTGCGCGCTCGATGTTGTCTCCGAAGGGGAAGAACGCATCAGAACCGATGGATACACCGGTATTTTTATCCAGCCATGCGCGCTTTTCCTCTCTGGTAAATACCTCAGGCTTTGTCTTGAAGGTCTTCTCCCACTCGCCGTCAGCCAGTACATCCATGTAATCCTCACCGATGTAAAGGTCAATGGCATTGTCTCTGTCCACACGCTTGATGCTGTCTAAGAAAGGAAGCTCTAATACCTTCGGGCACTGACGCAGCCACCAGTTGTCAGCTTTCTGTCCGGCCAGGCGGGTACAGTGGATACGGGACTGCTGTCCTGCTCCGATACCGATGGCCTGTCCATCCTTTACGTAGCATACGGAGTTAGACTGGGTGTACTTTAAGGTGATCATGGCAATGGCCAGATCAATCTTTGCTGCATCGGGCAGATTCTTATTTTCCGTTACGATATTATCAAAGAACTTATCGTCAATTACCAGTTCATTTCTACCCTGCTCAAAGGTAATACCAAATACCTCTTTGTGCTCAATAGGAGCCGGTACATAGTTCGGGTCAATCTGAATCACGTTATAGTTTCCATTTTTCTTTGCTTTTAAAATCTCCAGTGCATCTGCATCATAGCCCGGAGCGATAACACCGTCAGACACCTCACGCTTGATTAAAAGTGCGGTAGCCTTGTCACACACGTCGGACAAGGAAATGAAATCCCCGAAGGAAGACATACGGTCTGCGCCTCTGGCTCTGGCATAAGCATTGGCAAGGGGAGTGAACTCCATATCCATATCGTCTACCCAGTAGATCTTTCTCTCCACCTCAGATAAGGGAAGTCCCACTGCTGCACCTGCCGGTGACACATGCTTAAAAGAAGTAGCTGCTGCCAGTCCGGTAGCTTTCTTTAATTCGCTGACCAGCTGCCAACCATTGAAAGCATCCAGAAAGTTAATATAGCCGGGCTTTCCGTTTAACACAGTGATGGGAAGCTCGCCCTCTTCCATATAGATACGGGACGGCTTCTGATTAGGGTTACATCCGTATTTTAATTCTAATTCTTTCATTTTTCGCTCTCTTTCTCTCTTCTTTTACTGATTTTTATTTACGATACGGCTCTCATAAGTGCCGGTCTCAATATCGATAAAACGAGTGAACAGTGACACCTTATTATCCGGGTCTAAGCTCTCCCATACCAGCTTGGTAAACTCGTCAATATCATCTCCAATATCCACCAGAACCGGCTCTCCCTCAAAACTGGGCAAAGGATTACCATCACTCATGTAGGTGTGGATGAAATGTCCCTCACCTGCCACAGGATTCTCATAGGCAAAGGTGTAACGGTTGCAGGCATCCGGATTTCCGTTGTTGCTCTTTAAGATGGACATGGCATAATCATATGCGCCGTCCTCCACATGCATAACACCGGAAATACGGGGTGTATAATTCGGTGCATCCGGCTCGAACTCGCGGATACGCAGAGACTGCTCAAAGGTCTCACCCTTTGCCATACCATCATAAATGGTATCGGTCTGATCTCCGTTGGTCACGATGGTATTTTTTCCTAATACCCGCACCGGAGCATATATGATCAGGCTCGGATCCTCCAGCTTAGACGGGTCAAAGGCCTGTGTACGGATGCCCTCTCCTTCCTCCACAAAAATACGGTTCCGACTGTTTGCACTTCTTCCCATAATAAAATAAGCAGTTACCGCATACTTTCCGTTTTTAGATCTACCGATTACGATACCTCTTCCCGGATATGTGGTACTGCCTATCTCCTGTCCTAATGAAACCATTTTCATCGATCTGTTCCTCCTGTTTCTTTCCTTTGTGTACTGCTTTATCTATTGCCTTGTTTCGACAAAATTTTCTGAGCAGTTCCGTCTTGTTTGAAATTACTTGGCTTTGCCCTCAACGCATAGTATAACATATCTTCTATGAATTACACAACGTTTCAAATCATAAATATTTGCGAATCTCCCCCGCCCGGGTTACTGTTCACTCCCTTTGGTCGTTCCAGTAACAGCATATGCCCGGTTCATCCATGTGTCCTCCCGAACCGCTGTCTCAAAAGCCAGACGAGCCATATACTCCGTCTCATTTGGCAGAGAGAGCATTTCCTTTGCAATATCTGCGATCTCATCCAATCGTTCCAGCTCGTAGAATCGCAGCTCTCTTCCATCCCGGAAACGTTCCTTCAGATAGATGCTGGGATCCGTCAGAGGCACCGCACCATGGAGCATGGCAGTAAAAATCCGGTCATGAGCTCCATCCTTAAACCATGGCATGGTATTTAATGCGATTCTGGCATTTTGGAGTACCTGTACACATCCCTCGGAATCCAGCTGTTGGCCGCTGCAGATCAGATTTTCCGGATGCTTTACCGAAAGCTTTTCCCAGTCCTTTCCGAATACATGCACCTTCACACCTGAATCCACCAGTGTGCGTACCGTACGCTCCCGGAAATAAGTCCGGTTATACATATCCAGAAACAACATTCCATAATAGGCAGACTGCAGCTCCCCATCACTGACCTCACCAGTCTCCCGCTTAATGAACTTTTCAAACACCGGATCTAAGGGCTGGTCAGGATGAAGCCGCAGATCGTTTAAAATCTCATGATAAAAGTCAATATACTCCTGCGTCTGACTGGTAAAATGCTCCTCGATGGTAGGAAGCTTCACGTAATTGGCAATAAACGCCACATCATAGGCACGTTCTCCATAGGGAATCCACTGTTTCTGCAGCTTAGACGCTGCTCCATTTCCCTCCAGAAGGCAATCGTACTCTGCCTTGGTCAGATTTCCCGCCAAGGGCAAAAACGAGCAGGGAATCTCCGGAAAAAAGCGGCGCATGTACTCCACATGCTGCCGGTCAATGCAAAACACACGAAGATTTTTTATCCCACTTCTCAGCTGTTTCTGATAATACAGCGGGTGATCCACTATAATACAGTATACCGGAAGACCATAGTTTTCCCATATGCTGCAGCCGTTTTTCTCCTCTAAAAAAGCTTCGCCGCTGAGACCGATGAAATTAAAAGTAATCACCGCCGTCTCACCGGCTTTTATAAACTTTGTTGCGTGCTTCAACGAGAGTTCCTTCCCGCTGATATCATAGAAAAAACTATGATATCCCCACAGTGCCAGCGCATCTGCGAGCTGGCGGGAAAAATAACTCAATGTCTCAACGCCTTTTTCAAAAAAAATCAGTTTTCGTATCATAAGGCTCATCTCATGATTAGTTTTTAAAGCTGTGAATCGGGGCAGGAATACGTCCGCCACGGTTGATAAAGTCTGCGCAGGAGTATTTGTTCACCGGCATAATGGGTGCATATCCAAACAATCCGCCAAACTCCACGGTATCTCCCACTCCCTTTCCGATTACCGGAATCAGACGCGCTGCAGTAGTCTTCTGGTTTACCATACCCAAGGCCATCTCATCTGCAATGATACCGGAAATGGTGGTGGCCGGTGTGTCGCCAGGAATGGCAATCATATCCAGACCAACGGAACATACGCAGGTCATAGCCTCTAGCTTCTCTAAGGTAATGGCTCCTGCCTGCACGGCATCGATCATTCCCTGATCCTCGCTCACCGGAATAAATGCGCCACTCAGTCCACCCACATAGGAGGAAGCCATCACGCCACCCTTTTTCACCTGGTCATTCAACATGGCAAGTGCAGCTGTAGTTCCCGGAGCACCGGCGAATTCCAATCCAATCTCACACAGAATATCTGCCACACTGTCTCCCACAGCCGGGGTAGGTGCCAAAGATAAATCCACGATACCAAAGGGAATATTCAAAAGCTTAGAAGCACGCTGTGCCACCAGCTGTCCAACACGGGTCACCTTAAATGCAGTCTTTTTGATGGTCTCACAGAGTACTTCAAAATTCTCTCCGCGCACCTTCTCCACAGCATTTTTTACCACACCGGGTCCACTGACACCTACGTTAATGACTGCATCTGCCTCGGTCACACCATGGAACGCACCTGCCATGAAGGGATTATCGTCCGGAGCATTACAAAATACCACCAGCTTCATGCAGTCCACAGAGTCCCGATCCTTTGACTGCTCTGCAATTTCCAGCAGAATCTCACCCATCAGCTTCACGCCATCCATGTTGATACCTGTTTTGGTGGAAGCCAGATTCACAGAACTGCACACACGCTCAGTACGGCAAAGAGCCATAGGAATGGAACGAATCAGCATCTCATCTGCTTTTGTCATACCCTTTGACACCAGTGCGGAATACCCTCCGATGAGGTTTACTCCCACCTTCTTTGCTGCCGCATCCATCGTATCTGCTATGGTGGCAAAATCCTCCGGACATTTGCAGGCCGAAGCTCCAACCAAAGCAATCGGGGTAACAGAAATACGCTTATTTACAATGGGAATTCCGATTTCACGCTCAATCTGTTCTCCCACTGGAACTAAATCCTTTGCTACTGTGGTAATCTTGTTATAAATATTTTCGTTTAACTTTTTCAAATCAGAATCGATACAATCCAGCAGACTGATACCGATGGTGATGGTTCGCACATCCAGATTGTTATGCTCCACCATTTTGTTTGTTTCGTTTACTTCAAATATGTTGATCATATGTAGTCTCTCCTTTGGCATGATTCATTAAATACGATGCATCATGTCGAAAATTTCTTCCTTCTGACACTTGATAGATACGCCGATCTCATCTCCCAGTTTCTCTAATGCCTCTGAACACTGAGAGAAGTGCATCTCACTGGTACTTAAGTCTACAATCATCATCATATTAAAGAATCCATCAATAATAGTCTGGGAAATATCAAGTACATTGATGTTGTTATCTGCCAGATAGGTGCACACCTTTGCAATAATACCCACTGTATCCTTACCTACTACTGTAATAATTGTTTTTTTCTTTGCCTGTTCCATTGGTATCTCCTTGATTGACTTATTTATTTTCTATACTCAAACAATTTTTGCATATTCGATTGCAAAATTTGTTCTCGGATATATAGACGATAGAATTGTAAATAATTAGTAACTATAATTAGTAACTATTCAGTAGGCATTCGCATTTACTGCGGATGCCGTATGAAGCTAGTTCTAATTCTATTTATACTTCGAGTACTGCCGAGGGCATGTCACGCTGCGCCACATGAATGGGAAAGTCGCTTCCATGATAGGGATTGTCCCCCAGCTCCACTTCTTGGCGCACGGTCTCATAAGCCAGCTCTGCAATATTATTCTCCTTGCTGAGATGTCCCAAAAGCACAGTCTTGAACCGATCATGGAGCAATCGCCCCAGAAGCTGGCCACTGCTTTCATTGGAAAGATGCCCTCTCTCTCCCAAAATTCGCTGTTTCAACGGATAGGGATATGGTCCCACCTGCAACATGCGCACATCGTGATTTGCCTCTAACAATAATACATCCAAATCCTGCAATTTGTCCACTATGTCTTCATGATAGGTTCCAAGATCAGTAATCACAGCCATTTTGTGTTCCCCATTTGTCACCTTATATGCCACCGGATTCGCAGCATCATGAGAAATCGGAATAGGCTCAATCATCATGTCTCCAATCATAAAGTCCACCCCAGGCTCAATGGAATGAAAAAGACTCTCATCCACTTTTCCGATACTGCTGCAGCGCTGAATGGCTGCTATAGTCTCTCCCGTGGCATACATGGGAATCCCGTATTTACGAGCCACTACTCCCAGACCGGCAATGTGATCCGAATGTTCGTGAGTAATGAGTATTCCCTGCATCTCAGAAGTTTTCAACCCGATTCCGTTTAATCCAGCTTCGATGCGCTTCCCACTAATGCCCGCATCAATCATAATATGACTTTTCTCCGTGCCAATGTAAATACAGTTTCCACTGCTTCCGCTGGCTATACTACATAATCGCATGTTTTTAATTCTCTTTCCAATATATTTCAATCTGATCCCCGTCTTTTAAGACTTGGGTATACTGGGCATCCTGCCCATTTATCTTTGTCACAACTGCACGCCCATTAGACTGTGACAAATCAAAGTCAAAATAATTAAATACATCCACAAAGATATACTCCTCTTTTCCGCTGAGCTGCAGCGCATCTCCATTCACGGAAATATGAATATCCTGCACCGGTTGTTCTGCCACAGGTTGCGGTTGCTCTGCCGACGGCTGTGGTTGCTCTGCCGGGGATGTCTGCTCCACCGGAGACTGATCCCACTTTTCCTCTGCCTGATTTACTTTTTGCTCCTCTGACACAGAATTTCCGGTCATATGCTCCGTTTTCGCAGTTTCCTGCTCTGCCGGCTGACGCTCTCCTGCCACTTCCTCTGACAGGACAGCCACCTCTCTCTCCCGTTCTCCGGGCGCATAGGGTGCTACCGTCCACTCCAGTTCGAAGTTCTCATATACCATAGACTGGGTATCCGCCGGCTTTCCATTTAAAACGATATCACTTTGCACATCGATCTGCACATCCATAAACTCAGCAAGTTGTGCCACTGTGTAGTAATTGCGCAGTTCAATCTGGTCATGGTTATGAATCTTATAAGTACCCGGCTGCAAAATCCCATTAACCTGCACAAATTTCGGACAGGTGATTGTCTTTCCATTTACCAGAAATTCAATGGTAGCCGAAGTATACTCATCCAACTGCTCGATTGTATACTCTGCCGCCTTTCCTGCAGTGGAGCTTTCAATCACAATCTCAGAATTTGGCACCAGCGGAGTGTTGATACTTACCACTTTTCCATCCACCTTGATTACAGCTGATTCTCCAGCTTCCCCACGTACCACTCGCTGCTTTCCATTCACAGTAAATTCGATAGACTCACCTCTTTTGGGAAACAGATTCTCATTCGCAAATCCGGCCTGCATGGCTGCATCCACAATGGTCAGGTGTCCATTGTCATAGAGCTTGATACGCTCCCCATTAAAATGAACCATAATGAAATTATTTTTCTGGTCATAGTAATTCAAGCAGATTCCCACCGGTGTCACAATCAGCGGATCCTTCACCACCTCCGGCTGTGAAAAATGTACCGACTGCAGTACCTCTTCTCCTCTTAACGCCACACGTTCTCTGGGAAGCTCCAGCTTGTCAGCCAGCATCTCGGTGAAGCCGTGGATTTTTCCACCGCCACCCACCACAAACGTGGCACTGACCGATTTATCCCCATTTAATTCTTTAATTTTATTTGCCACCTCTGTGGTAATGTGATCCACCGTGGGATCTGTCAGTTCCCAGATTTCCTCCGCCTTGATGGTGTGGGGAATCAACATAATATCCTTGAATTCAATCTCTTCCTGACTGCCTGAAGCCAGTTTAATCCTCTCAGCAGTATTAAAGTCCACCAGATACTTCTGCACAATAAGCTCTGTCAGCTCATCCCCCGCATAAGGGATCATACCATAAGCGATAATGCTGCCATCTCTGGTGATGGAAATATCGGAGGTGCCGGCCCCCACATCCACCAACGCAATATTCAGCATACGAAACGCCTCCGGAATAGCAACATTGATGGCTGCAATAGGCTCCAATGTCATGTTAGCAACCTCTAATCCCGCCTGCCCTACTGCAGAATACAACCCATCAACCACATCCTCCGGCAGAAATGTAACAATGATTTCTTCTGATATCTTTTCTGCCTTATGCCCCTCAATATTAGAAAAGATTTCATCGTTTATGTAATATTTAATGACAGAATACCCTACACAGTAAAATTTGTAACGTGTATCATTCTTTTCCTTAAGCATCTGCTGTGCCCGATCCACTCCTAATAGATCCAGTGTGTGAATATGCTCGGATGTCACCACCGTCTCCTCTGGAAATACATATTCCACAGTAGTGGTGATTGTTTTTAACACACGACCTGCAGCTGCGATACACACATCCTTCAGTTCCATCTCGAGCTGCTCTTCCAGCCGCTGTTTCACCTCTGCAATCACACGGCTCACACGGCCGATATCATGAATCTGTCCATCCAGCATGGCACGGGTCTCATGCTCCATGGAATACTGGGCTGCCACATAGAAATCCTTACCTTCCCGGTAGCCTACAGTTCCCACCACATTCCGGGTACCGATATCCAGTCCGAACACAAACTGATTTGTCGTATTATCTGCCATTCTCGTCTCCTCACTTGTATCTTAAATTGTGTAACTATCTGTTCAGTGAGCATACGCCTTTTTGGCGCATACCGTGAAAAAAAGTTACCTTATCCATTACTCAGTAAGATTTCTTTTACCTGAGAAATCGTCTCTTCTGTAGTGCCGTTATTATCAATGATTCGCAGACAGTGGCTACGGTACTCTTCCTCACATAACTGCGATGCAAAAATCTCGTCGATTTTCTCGTTGCTATACCCCCGCGAAGCCATCAAACGCTTTCTGCGATTCTCTTCCGAGGTATAAATATACCATAGTTCATCACAAATTTCATCATAATGTTCTTCAATTAAAAGTGCTGCTTCTAAAAAAAGGTACTGTAGTCCGGCTTGCTCCTTGCAAAGCCTGTATTGTTCCAGTACATACGCTTTCACGGCCGGATGCACGATTTCATTCATCTGCAGCCTCTTCTCGTCATCTGCAAAAATCACTGCCGCCATGCGGACACGATCCATATTTCCCTCCGCATCAAACACCTGATTCCCGGAAAAAATCTGTTGCAGTTTTTCATTGCAAGGCTGTCCCGGTTCACACAACTGTCTGGCAATATCATCTGCCAGCATCACCCGCGTGTCTTCCCGACTGCTCAAATATTTTAAAATTTCTGATTTTCCGGCTCCCACGCCTCCGGTAATTCCAATAAACTTCATCACTTTGCCTCGTACCAGTTTTTTCCTGTGTGCATATCAATTTCCAATACAACAGAAAGCTCTGCCGCATGCTTCATCTCTTCCTCCAGAATGGAACACACCTGCTCCACTTCATCCTCAGCTGCTTCCACCAGAAGCTCGTCGTGCACCTGTAAAATTAATTTTGATTTTAATTTTTCATCTTTTAAACGATTGTGTACACGAATCATGGCGATCTTGATAATATCAGCCGCAGTGCCCTGTATGGGTGCATTCATAGCCACACGCTCCCCAAAAGAACGCTGCATAAAATTGCTGGACGAAAGCTCCGGCACCGGTCTGCGTCTGCCGAACATGGTCTTTACATAGCCATCCCGCTTTCCTTCCTCCACCTGACGATCCAGGAACTCCTTAATCCCCGGATAGGTTTCGAAATAACTCTTAATATAAGCATCCGCTTCCTTTTTCGTAATACTTAAATCCTGGCTTAATCCAAAGGAGCTAATACCATATACAATTCCAAAATTCACTGCCTTGGCATTGCGTCGCTGCAAAGGAGTAACCTCTTCAAAGGGCACATGAAACACCTTGGATGCTGTGATGGCATGAATATCCTGCGCCTGCCGATAGGCGTCAATAAGATTATCGTCCCCGGACATATGTGCCAGCACACGCAACTCTATCTGAGAATAATCTGCATCCACAAACACATAGCCCTCTCTGGGATAAAACACCTTTCGAATAAGCCGCCCTAACTCCATACGAATGGGAATATTCTGCAGATTCGGTTCCGTACTGCTGAGTCGTCCCGTTGCTGTAACCGTCTGCTGGAACGTGCTTCGGATTCTTCCGTCGGCATCAATATAAGCGGCCAATCCATCCGCATAGGTGGATTTTAACTTAGCCAGCTGACGATACTCCAAAATTTTTGACACAATGGGATAATCCGGTGCCAGCTTTTCCAACACGTCTGCCGCAGTAGAATAACCGGTCTTTGTTTTCTTCCCATTGGGCATTTTTAATTTTTCAAATAAAATCACACCCAACTGCTTCGGTGACTGGATGTTAAAGGTCTCCCCTGCCTCTTCATAAATTTCCTGTTCTAACCGCTCAATGGAAACCGCAAGATTCTCTCCATACTCCTTGAGCTCAACCGCATCAATGCCGATCCCTTCCAGTTCCATATCATAGAGCGTGTAAACCAACGGCATCTCAATATCACGATACAGTTCTTCCATTCCCTGACTTTTCAGCTCATTTATTAAAGCTTCTTTTGATTTTCTATTCACATAAGCCTGATAACAACATGTCTTTTGAACCGCCTCCGGATTCTCTTCCACAGCCTTAGTCAGTGACATTTTTCCCAGAAGATCCGCTGCGGATGGAATCATCATTCCCAGATAATCCTTTGCAATATCCTCATAGCTGTACTCATTCTTTAACGGGTTCAGTAGATATGCCGCAATCTTTACATCGTCAATGATTCCTTCTGAAGCCACAGTAAGAAACCTTAGCTGTGGCTTCAAATCAAATGTGGCGATGCACACACCATGCTTCAACAGGTCATGAATCTGCTCCATCAGATACGCTTCCGTCACAAATCCCTGAACCAACACGAAAGCTGTCTTTTCTTCACTTAGGGATATTGCTGCTCCCAATAAAGCTCCGCTTTCCATCACCAGCTGCAGACCAATTGTATCGCATTCCTTTGCCTCGACCAAAAGCCTCTCCACATCTTGCAATTCCGTAAGCAGGCAAAAACTATTCTCTATGGCATTTCCCGTCTCGTCTGCGTTCAGTTCAAACCGCTTCAAAAGATTCTTAAACTCCAGACGTTTACACATCAGATAAGCATCCTGCGTAAACAGATTCCGGTAAGATGCCTGGGATAATTCAAAGGGTACATCTGCATCCACTTTGATGGTGGCCAATTCCTTGCTCATCCGAGCCATATCATAATGCTCGGAAAGCATGGTTTTTGCACGGTTGGGCTTGATTTCCTCCACATGCTCATAAGCATTCTCAATACTTCCGTAGGTCACAATGAGGCTGGTAGCCGTCTTCTCTCCGATTCCGGGCACACCGGGAATGTTATCCGCCGTATCTCCCATTAATGCCTTCACATCAATAAACTGTGTAGGGGTTACCTGATACCGCTCCAACACATCCTTTGCATAATAATCCTCAATCTCCGTGCCGGTCCGCTTAGTCTTCGGAATACGGATTTTAGTATGCTCTGTAGCCAACTGTAACAGATCCCGGTCACCGGATACAATGGATACCTCCAGCCCCTGGCACTCTGCTCTTTTCGCCAGAGTTCCCAGCAGATCATCTGCTTCCAGACCTTCCTGTTCGATGACATTGACTCCCATGGCATGAAGCATCTCTTTCATCAGTGGAACCTGCTGGCGCAGTTCCTCCGCCATAGGCTTTCTGGTTCCCTTATATGCCTCATACATCTTATGGCGAAAAGTAGGTGCATGCACGTCAAAAGCAACCGTCAGATACTGCGGCTGCTCTTCGTCCAATATTTTCAACATAATATTTATAAAACCATATACCGCATTGGTATGCAGACCTTCTCCGTTCGTCAAATCCGGTATACCAAAAAAGGCACGGTTTAAAATGCTGTGTCCATCTATCAGAACTATTTTTTCACTCATATAATCTAACTTTCCTCATTCATCATCTGGAAAAATCTGGTATCAAGCTCCGGGTAAGAGCGTTTTAAAGACAACGGCTTTCCACTTCTGTTCAAAAAACAATGCTCACTGGAAGCTACAGTACGCAGTTCTCCGGTCGCCTTGTCCGTCATACGATAAGCCACTGACATCTTAATCCCATTGTAGTGCGTGATCTTTGTCTCAATCACCACGGTATCACTAAAATGTACCATAGATTTATACTGGCAATGAACCTCCAACACCGGGCTGATAATTTCCATCTCCTCCATCTGCTTGTAATCCAGACCAATCTGAGCCATATAATCCATACGTGCCTCTTCCATCCAGCGAATATAATTGGAATGATGCACAATGCCCATCTGGTCTGTCTCATAATACTTTACATGGTGCTCATAGGGGCGCAGTTTTATGCTCTGTGGGCCCTGGTAAATGTCAATTCTTGTATCTTGCATTTCTTTCACCTTCCTCTAAAGAAAGATTATAACCAATATCCCAAAGAAGTTCAACCGCCACAGGGCAAGTGTGCGCAAATATTTAAGAAAAATACTCCCAATACTCATGCTCATCGGAAAACAACATATACTTTCCATCCACATACCCCATATATCCATTTGATACAAAATACCCTTTCATATAAAACACATCCTTTCCTTGCTGATCACTTATCTCTTATGATGTAATCAGTATAGAAAAAGATGTGTGCCGTTTATCGGACGTTATATCTCCCTACCACACCTTTCCCATATCCTTTTCCTTTCCTCATTTTCCTCATTTTTTGCTGGTTTTCTGTTCGTTTCCCGCACATTTTCTTCGTTTTCTTTCATAACAAACCACCCCTGTCCCAATCACCAGCGAACAAAGGGAAATCAACATTCCCAACCGCAGATTGGGGGTATGATACTCCAGTCTGATTGTATGTTCCCCTTCTTCCAAGGGTACACTCAGGAACGCATCGCAAAAGCTTACCGGTAAAACCTGCTCTCCATCCACATACACCTGCCAGCCCTCATCATCCGGGATGGCAAAGCAGAGATAGCCGGGCTTTGTCACACAAATTCTTCCCTCTAACATAGTATCCGTAAAGGAAGTCAGCTCCATGGTCTGTTCGTCGAGTTTTTCATAAACCGCCAGAAATGCCTCAGCATCCAGACAATATCCCTGAATCTGCGGCAGCGTCCCTTCCGTAGAACTCAATGTGATTTCCTGCCCTGCATAACAATATCCCAGATCTAAGAGATACACATGAGCACACTTACTGAATTTCCGTGTACGTTCTCCTACCACTGCGGTAATGCTGTTTACTTCCTTTCCAGTGTAATATCCGTAATAGTAGCCATCCTGCTCCACATGAATCACGGTACACTCTCCGGTCTCCTCCGTATCCACAGGAACCAATAGTTCCTCCTGCGCTCCCAACCCAAAAGCCAGGTTGTTCTGGGCATCAATACTGCTTCCCTGCGTATAGTTCCATTCCTGAAGCACCTCATCAGCCAGCATGAACCCCACAGGAAGCGTATAGAGATTCTCATACAGATACATTCCATCCGTAAAATCTACCAGCTTACGATATGGGCTCTCTTCACAGGCACTGTCTGTCATCAGATAGCCCACATCCAGCATAGCAGACGTCAGCATAGTGGCTCCATTATAGCAATAGTAGTTCTTACCACCCTCCATGCCCAGCTCCCGATAGGCTGTGGCCACATCTACATTTATTAGTGACGAAAAAACAGAGGCCGATGGGTAATTATTTAATGCTGATTCATTTTTTGTCAATCGACTGAATGTTTCAATTCTGGTAAATCCCGATTTGTGCATTGCCTTCTGTGCCAACGTCTGATATGCATTCCAGTTTTTCGTATAGGCAGTGCGGCTGGTACTGTCCAGACTGGTGATATTCACATTCACCGCCGCCTCCACCAACACCAGTGCAAAGGCAAAGACCGCAGACATGCA
This sequence comes from Lachnospiraceae bacterium, assembly GCA_022766245.1. Taxonomy (GTDB): domain Bacteria; phylum Bacillota; class Clostridia; order Lachnospirales; family Lachnospiraceae; genus Roseburia_C. Next base: position 46,502 of record JALEPL010000052.1, read on the forward strand.
TCGAAACCATGGGTCACCGCCCAATCGCATCACCAGAAGTGCTCCATAGCCTAAGATAACCACTCCACTAAGTGCCATACATCCCGGTGTCACCAACTCCTTATCCGTAAAGAAATAGCACAGTGCCAGCAGCAACTCAGCCAAAGCCACCGATAGACAGATATTCCACAGTTTTACCCCTACTTTGGTATGCACTGCCTCATAGGCAGCCACCAGCATAAGAAACGCATACAAAAAGGTCTGTCTCGCCGGCAGTCCATCGGGAAAATGCAGGCCATGCCAAATAAAATTCAACTGGTTCTCGGCAAAGCTTAGCAGAAAAATACATGCCAGCAGGAAGAAACCGATTCTTCTTTTCCATGGTATCTTCCGGTTCAAAAGAAACAGGAAAAACAGCGGAAGAACTGCCACGCCACAGTATAGATTTGGCCAGTGATCCGTTGTGGCAATGACCTGCGTTCCGATACATGCCCGCGCCATCTCGTCCAGAAAATTAAAATAGAATTCAACATTCTTAGGAAAATCAATCCCACCGGAGCCACTATTGGAAAGCAGTGCTATCTCCGGCAGTATCATGACCGCCCCGCAGCCCCCCGCCAAAAGAGAATACATGCCAAACCGCAGAATCGCTTTGATACGACCTGCAGGCTGTTCCATCATAAGAATTACAAAATACATCACCAGAAAAATACAGATCATTATGGCAATGTAATAATTCGAAAAAATAGCCAGTGCCAAAGTAATGAAGTACAACGCACCTTTTCCCTGCTTCACCAACCTCTCCAGCCCCAGAATAATCAGAGGAGTCAGCCATACCGCATCCATCCACATAATATCCCAGTAATAAGCACAGACAAATCCGCAAAGCGCATAAAATACAGAAAAAAGTACCGGCAGAAAACCCTTGTCCTCATAATGACTGCGCAGATAGTAGCAAAAGGACAGACCGGCAGCACTGATTTTTAGGAGAATCACTATGGACATAAACTCGATGACTGCATTTTGCGGACACAACGCCAGCAGCCAGTTCACCGGACTGGCAAAATAGTAAGCCATCAGGGAAACCATATCTGTGCCAAGACCCAGATTCCAAGTGTAGGCAAGAGAACCACCCTCCTTGAGCTGATGCATAAACTCTGTGAAAAAGGGCGCATACTGATGGTACATATCAATATGCAGCATACACTGTTCTCCAAAGGGATACATTCCCCGTGCAATACAGATTCCACCTGTGATACACAGTGGAATCAAAAACGAAAGAATCAGCGGGAGATTTCTTTTTATCTTCATTGATTTTTGTGCTCCTCATCAAACATAAAATAGTATTGCAGCATCTGATAGTCCGCTACACTATCCTCAGACATTTCCATTAAGAACTTTTGATACGACGTCAAAGGAATCCCCACTACCTGACACATCTGAGCTGCCAGATAGTTGGCACTGGTATCCTTTCCCGTAGCACTCTCCATGTCAAAATTCGCCCATATCACGTAGGGCACCTGATAGCGAAGGGCATTCTGCTGCTCAGTCAGATTATTCGGATCTACACCCTGCATACGCCAGATTGGTGCCACCACAGAATCCGCCGGCTGATGATCCCCGAAAAACACCACCACCGTAGGCTCTGACTGACTGGAGAAATAAGTAATCAACTGCTGCAGGGCTGCATCGGAGCATTCCACCAGTGTCAGATACTCTTCCAACGCCTGACTTCCGCCGGGAACAGAATTATTTCCCTCCGGTGCCACATAACCATCCGTGTAGGAACTGTGATTTTGCATGGTAACACAAAAATAGAATCCCGGCACATCCGCAGCTTTCCCCTGATACAATTCGATGATTTTCTCCACGCAGCTGGCATCATCTACATATCCTCTTATATAGGAAGCATTTGTAAAATCCTGTTTTGACAAAAACTCCGAAAAGCCCATCCAAGGATATACCTTGTCCCGATTCCATCCGGAAGCATTGTATGGGTGAAGCGCACAGGTCTCATATCCCAGCCCCGATAACTGGGAAGCCAACGAGGAAATCTCGCCCCGCACATACTGCTGATATGGGATACTGCCGGCAGGAAGAAATGCCATGGTATTGCCGGTAAGAAACTCATACTCCGTATTCGCTGTGTTTCCTCCCTTTACCGATACCGAAAGCATACCGGTTATCGTATTGTCCGCCCCCTGCTGTAAGCTGTGCAGAAATGGCATACAATCCCGATCTGTCTCAAAATCACCCAGCACCGACAAATCCGAAAAGGCCTCATCCATAATTACAATTACATTGGGATATTGTTTTCCAATCTCCTCCCCAACTCCCTCCGGTTCAACACCAGAAGTAGCTTCGCCATAAGATGCCAGCAATTGCTCTGCCTTTTCTGTAGCATATCCTTCCGGCTTTTCCACCTTCAGATATTGTAAGTCCATCAAAAAGGTGACCACAAAACCATTGCGTTCATACATGACAGTGGGCGTAAACAAAAAGGGATAGAGCTGCAGCCTGCTCACCACTCCGTCATTCCACAGTGCCAGTGTGAGGACAATCATCCCCACCATGGAGCCCAGAGCACTGCCCAGACGTAATCTCCATTTACTCCGATCCAGCTTCCAGTCCAGCCATCCGGCACCCACAAACATTCCCAATAACAGCATGCTGCACAGCACTTGTCTGACATTGGGGACATAAGAATAATTCGTGGCCACGCTGGCTGCGGTTCTTACAGACAAAAAGTCCCAGGGCACCAAGGGTGATCCGCGAAAGTTCAATACATAGGAATTCACCAATGCCGCCAGCCATGTCAATCCCACTTCTGTCCGCAATGCCGTCACCGCACTTCCCAGTAATCCAAAGAGCAGCACTGCCAATAATTCAAATAATAACACATTTACCAACTGTGCCCGCCATCTGGTCCGCACAAAAGGGTTATAGGTCATAAAGGCGGTGATATAAAAAAGTAGCACCGGATATAGTAATACTATAATTTTTATCGCCACATTTTTCTTGTCCTTCATGTAACCTCCGTTTTCCACATTATCATAACCATCAATTTATGGCATGCCCTGAAAATCCATGGTCTCTTCAAGGCACCACCTCAGGGCAACGAATAAAGGGCCGCCGCATAAATACGGCAGCCCCTCTTTTCATTTGAAATATTGAAATTGTTCAGAACTGGCCGAATCACTTGCTGATGAGGCCGTAAGAACATGATTCAAGTGCAAGCAAAGTCTACGCTTCGCTTCGGTCGGTGTTGAACAGGTGCCACTGGCACCTAACACCCCATCGGCGTAGCCGATTTTCATGGATTTGCGAATCGTATCTGTGAAGTACTGAACAGATACGAAATATTACTGATTAAACTCTGGATAAGTACTCACCAGTTCTGGTGTCAATCTTAATCACATCACCCTGCTCAACGAACAGCGGAACGTATACGGTAGCACCAGTCTCAACCACTGCAGGCTTAGTAGCACCTGTTGCAGTATCTCCCTTAAAGCCAGGCTCAGTCTCTGTAATCTCTAACTCTACAAACAGCGGAGCCTCTACTGCAAATACATTTCCGTTATGAGAACATACCTTACACATCTCGTTCTCTTTTACGAACTTTAAGGTATCTCCGATAGTTGCGCTATCTAATGCAATCTGCTCGTAGTTCTCTACATCCATGAAATAATACAAATCACCATCATTATACAGATACTGCATATCCTTGCGGTCAATACGCGCCTGCGGACACTTCTCTGTAGGACGGAAGGTCTTCTCAACCACACCACCACTCTTGATGTTCTTTAACTTTGTTCTGACAAATGCTGCTCCCTTACCAGGCTTTACATGCTGGAACTCAATAATCTGATAAATATTACCTTCGAACTCGATGGTTACTCCGTTTCTGAAATCTCCTGCTGAAATCATTCGATATTCCTCCTAAAAATGTGTTTTGGGAAAAAGTTACATCTTTCATAATGTAAACCACTCGTTTCATTTTATAATAAATACGAGCATTTTTCAACCTTTTTTTATTAGCCTCTTATTCGTTTTCAATTTCATGAATCATGGCAATTCTCTGCTCGTGTCTGCCACCCTGATATTCTGCATCCAGATATGACTTCACAATATCCTTCGCCAGCTCAATTCCCACAATCCGCGCGCCAAAAGCAATGATATTGGCATTGTTATGTTCCTTTACCAGATGAGCTGTTGTCACATCAGAACACACTGCCGCGCGCACACCCTTTACCTTATTGGCGGCAATGGAAATACCCACGCCGGTTCCGCAGATTAAAACTCCGCAGTCTACGTCTCCGTCTGCCACCGCACGTCCTACCTTAGCTCCATATTCCGGATAATTGCAGCTCTCATTAGAATCTGTTCCGTAATTCACCACTTCATGTCCCAGACTCTCTAAATACTCCTTGATGGCAAGCTTCATTTCCACCGCTGCATGGTCATTTCCGATTCCGATTTTCATTTTTTAACTCCTTCCAACTCCTTCTGTTTATGATGGTAAAAAAACAATACGATTTTTTCCAAATAACGCTTCAGTACAATTTGGATTTCCTCCTTGGGATGAATGGGCTTCACCAGAATGGTACGGATACCTGCGCGATTTGCACCATAAATATCGGTAAATATCTGATCGCCCACAAACAGCGTATTCTCCCGGTTCGTTCCCAAAAGTTCCATCGCCCGGATATAGTTTTTCACGGAGGGTTTCCCTGCCTTGTAAATATAGGACACCTGCACCGCATCGTTAAACATCTTCACCCGGGGCTCCTTATTATTGGACAAAAGCATACAGCCAAAGCCCAATTCCTTCAGATGGGAAAAAAGCTTTTCTGCCCGTTCATCCGCCGGAGCGCCATGAGGCACCAATGTATTGTCAATATCAAAAATCACGCCCCGATACCCCTCTGCATACATCCGGTCAAAATCGATGGCATAGGTGGAGTCCAAATACTCCTGCGGATAAAACTTCTCCAACATATCTTTCTCTCCAGTTCCTGTTTTGTTTCACAGCCAAACTGATTCTAACATTAGCTTCCTGCGAATGCAACCCATTTTACCGAATCAACGCAGATATCTGCTTAAATAATGGTCCGCCTGCCTTACGTGTCAGTTCAAATAAAAGCTGCTCCGTGGTAGTCATCCACACGCCCTCCTGCATGGCGCGCTTTAAACCAAACTCTTTATCCATTAACTTTCTGGAATCCACACAATCCGCCACAAGGATAGGTTCATAACCTGCAGCCTTCAGATCAATGGCAGTCTGCAATACACAAATATGGGTCTCAATGCCACAGATAATCACCTGCTTTCTTCCGGAAGCCTCCAGCTTCTGACGCACCGATTCCGTCTCATAAGCAGAAAAAGTGGTCTTATCGTATACCTCTCCTTCATATTCCATGGCTGAAGTGATGGTTGATATATTATCCCCAAGCCCTTTTGCATACTGGGTAGTCAAAATCATAGGCACATCCAAAAGCTTCAAGCCCTTTAGCAAAATCTCCGAGCGTTCCACCAGAATCTTAGGATCCGACATGGCCGGAAGAATCTTCTCCTGGTAATCGATTACAATAGCAATTGCATTTTCTGATAGTATTCTCATTTTTTCTCCTTCCGCACTCTTACTTCAATTATATACTATATACATACAAAAAGGTAACTATTCAGCCTTGGCTCTGAATAGTTACCAATAAAATTCACCTGAATCATGTTCTTACGGCCTCATAGGCAAGTGATTCGGCCTGTTCTGAACAGTTACAAAATTCATATTTATTCAGAACATCTTATAATGTAAAATTCTCCACCGCACGTACACTGGCTGCGCCTGTCTCTGCTGCGCGCACACTACCCTGACTTTCTCCCACAAAGAATTGATACTGCTGCAACACCTGATCCTTCTGCATATCAGACAACGCCTGTTCCACATCCAGACTTCGAATATCGCTGTCAAATCCTTTCATATCATAAACTGCATCCGGCTGATACTGCTTCGCATAATCCGCTGCGCCAAAGGTCTGGGCTGCATCATCCCGCTCCACCTGTGAGGTCTGCTGTGAAGAAGATGCCTGCTGCTCTACCGATGCAACCTGCTCCGCCTTTGCGCTCTGCGTCACGCTCTGTATGCTGTTGTAATCGTAATATCCCATATATGGGCGAATACCAGAAATATTCATACCGATCACATTCCTTCGTGTCCTGTCATTATCTTTACATGTATATTATCGACCCTGCCAAAATAAAACTTAATATTTTGTTTTATTTATCCAGCATTTTTTTCAACTCGTTCATAAACGTATTCACATCCTTAAACTCCCGGTACACGGACGCAAATCGAACATAAGCCACCGGATCCAAATCCTTAATCTTGTCCATAAGCAACTCACCGATTACAGTACTTGGGATTTCCTTGCTTTCACGATTAAAAATCTCTGTCTCCACTTCATCCACCACATTGGTAATCTGCTCCACAGAAACCGGTCTCTTATGGCAGGCACGCAGAACTCCGGCCTCAATTTTAGAACGGTCATACTGCTCTCTGCAATTATCCTTTTTGATTACAATCAAAGGAATCGTCTCCACCTTTTCATACGTGGTAAAGCGCTTTCCGCACTCATCGCAATTTCTTCTGCGTCGAATGGAATTGTTGTCATCTGCAGGTCTGGAATCAATCACCCGCGTATTTTCACTGCTGCAATACGGACATTTCATATTTTTTCTCCTAGTGCAATTTGTTTTAAACTAAGTATAACTATCTTCAATTTTTCTGTCAATTTATTTTAGTATTTTCCTGCAAAACCTTATCCTACCTGGGTCTGGGATGTTTCGGCGGTTTAGGTGGCGGCGGCCCATCCGGACAGATATCCACCAGGATAATATCCGGGCCAATCTTCACAATTCTCTCCCAGGGTACACAAATTTCTTTGGGTCCCCGGAATAAATTACAAAAACGCCCGGTATCTGTCACAATCAGATCACATACCCTGCCGGAACACTCGTCAATCCCCAGATCCACCACCACACCGATGCAGCAGCAGTCTGACACGTTGATGACTTGTTTTTCTCCAAGTTCACTGAATCTCATGACAGTCCCCATTTCGCCTTTTCTCTCATAGTATGCCAAAAATAGAAAAGCGTGCCGCTCTGCGACACGCATCTTCATGCACTATAAGACTACTGTAACTATTATACGTTAAAGCGGAACAGAATAATATCTCCGTCCTGCACCACATATTCCTTTCCTTCCAGTCGCACCAGGCCTTTTTCCTTAGCTGCGGTCATACTTCCACACTCGATTAAGTGATCGTAAGACACTACTTCTGCACGGATAAATCCTCGCTCAAAATCCGTGTGGATCTTTCCGGCTGCCTGAGGAGCCTTGGTTCCCTTTACAATGGTCCACGCTCTGGATTCATCCTCTCCGGAAGTCAGATAACTGATGAGTCCCAACAGCTTATAGCTGGCTGCAATCAGCTTATCCAGACCGGACTCGGAAAGTCCCAGTTCCTCTAAGAACATTTCCTTCTCATCATCCTCCAATTCAGAGATTTCCTCCTCAATCTGGGCACAGATTACAAACACTTCGCTGTTCTCTCCTGCCGCCTGCTCTCTCACCCGTGCCACATGGGGGTTGTTTGCCCCATCATCCGCCAAATCATCCTCGGATACATTTGCCGCATAAATTACCGGCTTTGCAGTAAGCAGATTGTAAGATGCAAACCATGCCTGCTCATCCTCATCATCGGAAAGCTCAAAGGTCTTTGCCATCTTTCCTTCTTCCAGATGTGCCTTTAATGCCTTCAGTAATGCTTCTTCCTTCGCCAGGGTCTTGTCCATTCTGGCCTGTTTGGAAACCTTTGCAATTCTTCGCTCCAGAATTTCGATATCAGAAAAAACCAATTCCAAATTAATGGTCTCAATATCACGAACCGGGTCAATGCTCCCATCCACATGCACCACATTTGGATCCTCGAAGCAACGTACCACATGCACGATGGCATCTACTTCACGAATATTCGCCAGGAACTGATTTCCCAAGCCTTCCCCTTTACTGGCTCCCTTTACAAGTCCGGCAATATCCACGAATTCTATTACTGCCGGTGTCACCTTTTTCGAGTGATACATCTCGCCCAGAACTTTCAGACGCTTGTCCGGAACGGTAACGATACCCACGTTAGGGTCAATGGTACAGAATGGATAATTTGCTGATTCTGCTCCTGCCTTGGTTAAAGAATTAAAAAGGGTACTTTTTCCCACATTGGGAAGACCTACGATTCCTAGTTTCATATTTTCTCTCCTTTGGGGACGTTTCTTTTGTCACAAGGATCGTCCCTCTGTCACATTTAAATTTTCGTATCAGTTGTTTTTAATCTCTATTTACAACAATCACTACATTTTGTAATACTATCATAGAACCTCTAAAAACTCAACAATTACACTTTACTTTTATCTCAGAAGTTGCATCATCAAAGTGTCAGTTTGATAAATATTTCAGAAAGAAACAAATGCCTTCTTCGTTTACACGAAAAAGGCATTTCCATCCGACAATTAAACCGTCTGACCGGTGCCTCCAAGGGTATCATTCAAAGAATTGTGACAGAGGGACACTCTTCGTGACAAAAGAACCGTCCCCAACAAATCAATATCTATGGGTTTCGAGATAAAACCATCCATGCCACACTCTTTTGCGGCTCTGCGATCCTCATCAAAAGCATTGGCTGTCATGGCTATAATAGGGATAGCTGCCAATTCAGGATTATCCAGCACACGAATGTGTCTTGTTGCTTCATAGCCATCCATAACTGGCATTTGAATATCCATAAGCACCAAATCATAATCACCCGGGGTGGATGATGCTATCCTTTCCACAGCCTCTGCACCGTTTTCCGCTACATCTATGCGGAAACCATATGAACATAAAATCTCCTGCGCAATCTCCCGATTGAGTTCATTGTCCTCAACCAGTAAAATATGTCTGCCCTGAAACGCCTCTTTTCCCTCATGATCAGATGCTGCCTGCCCCTCTTCCTCATGCATGTTGTCTCCCAATGCCATCATTTCCTTCTGTTTGGGCTGGAGACGAAGTTCCAGACAAAGAATGAACTCCGTTCCTTTTCCCACCTCTGTCTGCACCTCAATGGTACCACCCATCATATCAACAATATTTTTAGTAATAGACATCCCCAGTCCGGTACCCTGAATCCGGCTTACCGTGGAACTGCGTTCCCGCTCAAAAGGTTCAAATATCCGCTCCACAAACTCCTTACTCATACCAATTCCGGTGTCCTTTACACGGATTTCGTACACCCCCTTTTCCGCAGATAGATTTTTTATCTGCGTAATATGTACAGAAATCGTGCCTCCGGGCATAGTGAACTTAATGGCGTTGGATAAAAGATTCAGTAAAACCTGATTTAATCTGGTCTTATCACAGTATACATCCTCATCTGTTACATGGACTAGATCCATACGCAGTTCCAGCTGTTTCTCATGGATCTGTCCACCAATAATTGTCTTAATCTCATGAAGCATATCCGACAGATTTGCTTCCGTTTCCTGAAGGCTAACTTTTCCACTCTCAATGCGACTCATATCCAGGATTTCATTAATCAAAGAAAGCAGATGATTACCGGAAGAAAGTATCTTTGTAAAATAATCTTTTACCTTTTCTTTATCTTCAATATTTGATAATCCGAGAGTTGCAAATCCAATCACTGCATTCATGGGAGTTCTGATGTCATGTGACATATTAGACAGGAATACACTTTTAGATTTATTTGCCACTTCAGCAACATGTAATGCATCCTCCGCAGCCTCTCGCAATCGGGTTAACTCAAGATTATTCTTCTGCTCAATCTTAACCAGCTGATTACTGCGCTGTGCATTCAAAAAACTTAGCATGGCCAAAACTAATACTGCAACCAGAATGAATGTAACTATAATCATAACCCGCAATGTAGCTCCCATCATATCCACAGTACTGACTGCAACATACTCAGCCGGAATCAGCAGCATTAACGTCATATCATAATCCTTCAGATTCGTCAAAGAATAGAAATACTCTGTCTGGTTGATTCGTATATCGGCAGCGGCAATTCCCTCTTTGTCAAGCTGGTCTTTCACAATATCAAAACTTCTTCCCCTTACATATTCTGCCTCTTCCAAAGCTTTAAAAATATTACGGACATTCAGTACATCCTCTTCCTCCGAATCATAATACGCCAATGTACCATTTGGCTTAATGATATATGTAGCGGCATGTCCCCCATAGAAGTTCGCTGTATAGTATTTCTTTACTTCTTTAATATCTTTCAAAAGAATGATATGAGTGAAATTAACATTGTCCGTTCCAATGGTAATTGGTGTGTTCAGTTTCTGTGCAAATGCCAGAAAGGTTCCCCCCAAATTGCTGGTTTCAGAAACAAAAGTTTTTCTGTCCGAACCATCTGAAAGATAATTCATATCATCCCAGATTCCGTCAGAACCATCGCTTAGATATGCTGTACCGGTTGACTCGATCATCATGATTCTACAGCCAAAAGACTCCAGTTGGAATGTATTTTCCAAACGTACGATTTCCTCTGTGAGCTGCTGCGTGTCACTGTAATGCTTACCCTCTACAGACGTCTCAATTCCTTCAAGAAGATTCCAGTGTATCTCCAATCCATATTCCAGATTTACACGAATCTGTTCAATCATCTCTTCCAGCTGACTGGTTCGCTCCTTCATCGTTTGCTGCACCATAAAAGAACGGATATATAGAACACCAACCAACAGACATACAACCATAGCAAATGCAGACAGCAACGGAATCCAATATTTACTTAACATTTTTTTACGTTTCTTGTGGTTGTTCACTATTTCATCTCCTTATCTGCCGTCTGCATCTTATTTCATGAATTATTACTTAATTGCTATATAATCTGTGGGTTCTGCCAACTGTCCCTTTTCTTCCACCAGACGCTGCTTGATTAATTCGGTTGCCCTCGGAACTGTATCAATGGGCATTACCTCAAATCTCACCGCTTCCTGTACAACCGGTATATACCAGTCACGGTCACTAAAGATGATCACTGAGTAGGTTGCCGTACGATCCAAGTCTTTTCCGTCCTGTGTCAATTTATTCAATGTATAGCCGTCCTCAGTTCTGGTAATGTCCATCTCAAAGCCGCTGGACACATACATCGTGCTGTCATTGCAGACACCACCTCGATTAGATTTCAGGGCAAGTGTTTCCTCCACCAGCTGATAGAGCTGCTCTCCGGTCAGATCTGTTCTTACCGGCCAGCCACCATCATTATCCACTAAATATTCCAGGTCTTTTTCTGTGTAGTCGCCTTCATAAATATCAGATGCGATATAGCATGACTGGCCAAACAGCACATCAACGCCTGTTTCCTCTCTCATTGTATTACAGATAGCAGAAGCTGCCTGATTTCCATGTTCGTCTGTAAACTCATTCGAATAAAAAGTATCAAGGTGTGCTGCTATCTCATTCTCTGAATCTCCACTTTCCAATTCGAGATTAAAAGCATCAAACGCATCCCTGGGGGTCTCAAGCTCACCTTTCAAAATCTGCTGAACCACACTCTGAGAAATACGGAACATATCATTGGAAGCAAGACGTATATACATCTTATTTTCATCAATGTAAGGTTCCAGGTTTTTCAGCTCAGGCAACAGCTCCAGAGTCACATTTCTATTATATGGAATCATGTTTTTTCCATAAGATATTTTTTCCTGTCCTTCCTGATTCAGCATAGCGGTCATAATGTCTAAAATCAGCTGTTCCCTTTCCGGATCGTCCATGCCGTTATTGCTGGCTGCTACCTGGAATGCCGGGTATGTCAGATACCAGTTTTCACTTTCGTTATCCCCAAAGTAAGGCAGAAGCGAAACTTTATCGTCCCCCCGCCCAGGGAATGTAATAATGTCTGCACCGGTACCACGATACATAGCAGCTTTCCCCTCAATAAACATATCTTTCGGTGTACGGTTTACCCAATCCACTTCTTCCGCCAGGCCAGCTCTGTCTCTCATATCATAAAATTTTTCAAAAACAGGCATCCAGACTTCTTCAGAGAGCTGATTGGTACTGCCGCCTTCATATTGCTGACGCCATTCTCTTCCCTCCATAGTAAGAAGCTGTGACGTTGACATTCCCTGCAGCACTTCCATGCATGTAAAATCGGATGCAAAATCTGATACAAACCCCTTAATTCCAACTTCTTCAAAGGATTCACAGGCTGCAATAAAACTATCATAATCTGTTGGGATAGGAACCTGATATTCCTCAAACAGTGTTTCATTGATAATTATACTATCCACTTCCGCACAGGCAGGAAGCCAGTTCACCGTTCCGTCATCATAGGTGTAATTATCCAGGTAAGTTCCATAATAAGTGGCAGCTAATTCCGTATCTCCCAAATCGTACAGATAATCTTTCAACACCACTGCATCTTTCAGTGAAAAACGGCGTACGGTGAGAATGTCCGGCATATCATCATGATCCTGACGAAATCTGTAATAGTCTGTTGAATTCGTTACCAACTCAAATTTAAAATCCACATCTGGAAACTTTTCGCAAAGATACTGCGTGTATCCCTCCAGCATCTGATTGCCCCAAAGTGCAACTACCACTGTTTCTTTTTCTTCTGTTTTTGCAGATTCTTCCGATTCCTTAGTTCCACATCCGGCCAATAGAGATACACTCATAGCCAAAACAAGCAGGGAACTTACAACTTTTTTCATTTTCATTGAATACTTCTCCTTCTAAATAATGGGGACGTTTCTTTTGTCACAAGGATCGTCCCTCTGTCACGATTCTGAATCTCTCGACTCAATCACAAGTGCCAGATCATTCCCCACAGAAATCTCTGCCTGCTCACCAACAATCTCATTACTGATTCCCAAAGTAGTGCCCATAGAAATCCTCCCATGATTTAACGGATACTTCATCCCTCGAAGCAACACATCAGATAGGCTTTTCTCAAACGGAATCACCGAAACATATTTTCCAAACTGCTCTTTTTTTGTAATGACGCAGATTCCACTCACCAGACGAATCCGATTGCAGGCATCCACCAGATATCCCTCAACGCCCGCCTGATACAACTGATACAACAACTGGATATTTCCCAGTACATGATCGATTCGAGAGCCAGTAGCTCCCAAAATGGAAACACTGGTACTGCCTTTCTCTATAGCCAGACGCACCGCCGCCTCCGTATCGGTATCATCCTTTTCCGGAATCAGATCCACCCACTGAATAGCTTCAATTCCACGAAAGTAATCCATTGCTGCAGGATCCACGGAGTCATAGTCTCCTACCACGCAGTCCGGTACCCAAAAAGCTTTTGCGCAAAACTCCAGGCCACGGTCTGCCGCAATCACATAATCCGGCCAAAAATCCTGAATATATTTTTTCCCAAAATCTACGTCTATTACACCGCCTGTCACGATTAGCGTTTTGCGTGACGGAGGGACGCTCCTTGTGACAAAAGAAACGTCCCTCATTGCATCTGCTGTAGAAAACATCTTACATTCTCCTGGGCGTCCCCGCCAAATACTGCACTTCCGGCCACAATGATGTTGGCTCCTGCATCCATGAGAGTTCCCACATTGTCCAGATTTACGCCGCCATCCACTTCAATGTCGGTCTTTAATCCCTTACTCTCTATGAGACGTTTGCAATCCCGCACCTTGTCTATGGTGTAAGGAATCAGCTTCTGTCCTCCAAATCCCGGATTCACTGTCATAATCAATACCATGTCCACCTTGGGTAGAATATACTCAATGGCAGATAAGGGAGTGGCAGGATTTAATGCCACACCGGCCAAAAGCTCCTTCTCCTTGATTGCCTCAATGGTACGGTCTAAATGCTTACAGGCTTCTGCATGAACTGTAATGAGATCTGCTCCACAGGCAGCGAAATCATCGATATATCGAATGGGCTCCTCGATCATGAGATGCACATCAAAGATCCGCTCTGTACATTCACGGATCGCCTTAATTACCGGCATTCCAAAGGAAATGCTGGGCACAAAGCTTCCGTCCATCACATCGATATGGATATACTGGGCTCCCGCCGCATCCACGGCACGAATCTCGTCACCCAGATGACTAAAATCTGCAGATAAAATAGAGGGGGATAAACAAATCATAACTGGTCTCCTTTAGTATTTTTTCTTATCTTTTAGTTCCTGATACAACAAGCAGTAATTCTCATAGCGCACTGGGCTGATTTCACCCTGCCCCAGCGCCTGTTTCACGCCGCAGTCCGGTTCATTGATATGAGCACAGCCGCCAAATCTGCACTGAGGCTCATAGGCTGCGAACTCCGGATAAAACTGCTGCAGCTCTTCCTTTTCCATCTCTGGCAGATACAGGGAACTGAATCCCGGAGTATCCATGATATAGGTATCCTGCTCCACATGAATCAGCTCGGCATGGCGTGTGGTGTGTCTTCCCCGTTCAATCTTTTTACTGATTTCTCCTGTCTCCATGGCTGCTGCCGGAGCCAGAAGATTGATCAGAGAGGACTTGCCCACACCGGAAGGTCCTGCCACGGTACTCACCTTCCCTCGAAGCACCTGCTTCAGTTCATCGATTCCCTGATGCCCTTTTGCACTAACACCAATCACCTGATATCCTGCACTGCGGTAGATCTGCGCCATACGCTCCATAGCGATATCCTCCACCAAATCCTGCTTATTATAACAGATGACCACCGGCACCTGCTGCCATGCCATCATCACTAGAAATCGATCCATCAGATTAAAATTCGGCTGAGGACTTGCTGCAGCAAAAATCAAAAGCGCCTGATCCACATTTGCCACCGCCGGGCGAATCAACGCATTGCGCCTGGGCAGCACCGCTACCACATTTCCCGTCTTTTCCTCCTCTGAGATGACATTGATTTCTACGTTATCTCCCACCAACGGTTTCAGCTTCTGCTGGCGGAATATTCCTTTTGCCTTACATTCATAAATTCCGGCTCCTACTACATGAACGTAGTAAAAGCCGGAAATTCCTTTGATTATTTTACCCTGCATAAAATACCTGTTTATTGTTCAATAAAGGTTACACTCTGTGATACAGTATTCACCTTTGCATTGCCTTCTGCGTCTGTATAATTCCATTCAACCGTCAACGTTCCTGAATTGCTGCCGGTAATGTTGCTGACAGATACCTTGCCCGGACTGGTTCCTGAGAAGGTGGTGGTCCACAGTACCTCTCCCGCCGCATTTGTCAGGGTAACCTTTCCACCGGTATAGGTGTTGCCATCCTGCGGAGCATTCAGTGCCTCACTCTGGTAAGAATAATACACCGTCTTCTTTCCCTGACTGATGGTCAGAGTAATCGTAGTTCCCTTATCCACGAACTTACCTGCCACAGGATCCGTGGAAATCACCTTTCCTTCTTCCACAGTATCACTGTAATCCGTCTGTTTATTGTAGTTTAATCCCTTTTCTGTCAGGGCATTCATGGCCTCTTCCTCTGTGTATCCGGCCAGATCCGGCACCTGGATACTCTCTAAACCACGGCTGATGATAACCGTAACAGTATCTCCTTTTTTCGCTGAAGTTCCTGCATCCGGAGTCGTTTTGATTACATAATCCTGCTGTACATTCTCGTCATAATCATAGTCAAAAGATACTTCAAAGCCCTGCTCCTCTAAAAGCTGCTTTGCTTCCGATGACTTATATCCTGCCACATCCTTAATCGGAACATCGCCGGAGCCGCTGCTGACGCGCACCGTAATGGTGGCTCCTTCTTCCACTGCATTCCCTGCATCCACGCCCTGGTAAGCAATCTTCCCTTCCTCGTATTCATCCGAAGCGATGGGATCGCCCTCCTTAATGGTAATCGTAAGACCGGCATCCTCGATGGCATCCTGTGCCTCCTCAAAGGTGAGTCCCAAAAGACTGATCATCTTCTCAGTTTCACCACCTGCAACAATCTCGGTTTCCGTCTGGGTCTCAGTCTCTGTATCCCCGTTATTTCCGGAACCGCCAAAATGAAGGATTCCCATCAGATTTCCCACCAGACAGACAATAATGGCAACAATGATAACAGCCGCCACGATTCCTCCGATTGTCATAGCCTTCTCCAGATTCGGATTCAGGAAGCCCTCTTCCTCCTCATTTCCATCCGTTTTCTCTTCCTCCGGCTCATCCTCCGTGTCCGCAGATACCTTTCCCGCACTCTGGCGGATAGCATCGATCTCATCCTTCTGCACTACACGGGTCTTTCCGTTATTCTCCAGGGGCACCATGGTGACAAAGTCCTCATTTGGACTAATCAGAGCCTTTCGCAAATCCACCAAAAGCTCGCCCATATCTTCATATCTGCGGTCCGGATTCTTCTGGGTACACTTTAAAATAATCTTCTCAAAGCTGATGGGCAGATCCGGTGTATATGCAGTGGGAGGAACCATCTCCTCCTGCAAATGCTGTATCGCTACCGCTACCGTGGTATCTCCGTCAAAAGGCACACGACCGGTAACCATCTCATACATCACAATACCTAGGGAATAGATATCACTCTTTCCATCCACAAATCCGTTTCTCGCCTGCTCCGGTGAAGAGTAATGCACGGATCCCATCACGTCGGAATTGATGGTGTTGGAAGTTGCTGCACGGGCAATACCAAAATCTGTCACCTTCACCTTTCCCTCTGTGGAGATAATGATATTCTGGGGCTTAATATCCCGGTGTACAATATTCTTATTGTGAGCCGCCTCAATGCCACGTCCCACCTGAATAGCAATGCTGACCGCCTCCTTAAAGGTCAGTCTGCCTTTTTTCTCAATGTAAGTCTTAAGAGTGATTCCCTCTATAAACTCCATCACGATATAGTGCATACCGTTCTCGCTGCCAACATCATAGATATTTACGATATTGGGATGCTCTAAGCCTGCTGCAGACTGAGCCTCCGTGCGGAACTTCGTGACAAAATTCACATCCTCGCTGAATTCCTGTTTTAGTACTTTGATTGCCACAAAGCGTCCTAAAATATGATCCTTTGCCTTATAGACATCGGACATGCCGCCCGCTCCTACTTTTCCTACGATCTCATAACGATCCGCTATATACATTCCCTCTGTTAACATACTTTCACCTCATCCGCAAATGGTTCAATGACTATCACAGTGACATTGTCTCTACCGCCCCGATCATTGGCAGTCTCCACCAGACGTTCTGCGGCCTCTGCCACATCTCGCTGTCCCTTCATGATGTTCCGGATATCCATATCCTCCACCATATTCGTAAGTCCATCGGTACACATAAGCACCATATCTGACGGCTCCAGCTCTACCTCAAAGAAATCGGCTTCTATTTCGTCAGAAGCGCCCACCGCCCGCGTAATATAGTTCTTCTTCGGGTGATTCTTTGCCTTTGCTTTATCCATCTCGCCCATGCGAACCATCTCTTCTACCAGAGAATGATCTTTGGTAATCTGTTTCATTTCTTCATCTACCACATACAGTCTGCTGTCTCCCACATTGGCCACCACCATCTTATGATCTGCATAGATGGATGCCATAACCACTGTAGTACCCATTCCCCTTAGTTCTGTGTGTGCATTTGACTCTGCGATGACCACTTCATTGGCTTTCTGAATCGCAGCCTCCATGATCGCTGCCGGCTCTTTCAGTGTTGTTTCCTTTACAAACTGCTCAATGGTCTCCACCGTGCACCGGGATGCGTAATCCCCTGCATTGTGTCCGCCCATACCGTCCGCCACGATAAAAAGGTTCGGCAGGTTGCCAATCGGCTGCTCCATGGAATAGACGTAATCCTGGTTCATACTACGCTTTCTTCCGATATCTGTAATAGAAAAAGTCTTCATGACAATCACCTACCTTTCTAAAAATCTCTTTCTCAACTGTCCACAGGCCCCATCAATATCCCGGCCCATTTCCCTTCTAATAGTAACATTTATTCTGTTTTTTTCAAGTTTATTTTTGAAATTCAGAATATCCCGGTGCTCCGACTGCACATAACTGCGCTCTTTAATGGGGTTGACCGGAATCAGATTGATGTGACAATTCATGTCTGCCACCAGCCTGGTAAGCTGTTCTGCATCCTCCCTGCTGTCATTGACTCCACCCACCAGACTATATTCGAAAGTCACTCTCCGACCAGTCTGTGCAAAATAATAGCGACAGGCATCCATCACTTCTGCTAGATCATAGCTTTTTGCCACCGGCATCAATTCTAACCGTTTCTCCTGGGAAGATGCATGAAGAGATAGTGCCAATGTAATCTGCAGCTTTTCATCTGCCAGTCGACGCATGGCCGGCACCAGTCCGCAGGTGGACACTGTCACATTCCGCTGGCTGATGTGAAGTCCGTTTTCATCGGTCAAAAGCCGAATGAATTTCACCAGATTATCATAATTATCCAAAGGCTCTCCGCTGCCCATCACCACCACATTCGATATCCGCTCTCCGATATCTGCACTGATACGGTAAATCTGCTCTAAGATTTCTGCCGGAGTGAGATTCCTCACCAATCCGTCCAGTGTGGATGCGCAGAATCTGCAGCCCATGCGACAACCCACCTGGGAAGATACACACACGGAATTTCCATGATGATAGCGCATCAAAACGCTTTCGATCATATTTCCGTCTGCCAGAGCAAAGAGATACTTTCTGGTACCATCAATCTGAGACACCTGCACCAGTTCCTTCTGCAGTACGGTCAGTTCTGCCAGCTCCTTTAGTTTTTCCCGCAGCTCCCTGGATAAATTGCTCATCTCATCAAAGGAGCTGCAATGCTTTTCATGCATCCACTGATAAATCTGCTTTGCCCGGAATTTCTTTTCTCCGATGGAAACCAGCCACTGTTCCAGCTCCGGCAGATTCATGGATTTAATGTCTGTCTTTTCTGTCATATCTGTTACTCTTTCCTTAATCTTGCAATAAAAAATCCGTCGCTGTCACGCTCCTGAGGCAGAATCTGTCTCTGTTCCTCCAGCCGATACTCCGGATGTTTTTTGCAAAACCATTCCACATTCTGTTCATTCTCCATCTTATCAATGGTACAGGTGCTGTACACCAGCACACCGCCCGGCTTTACATACGCACATACCACGTCCAAGATCTGACGCTGCAGTCCGGCCAGACTTTCCAAGTCTGTCGGATTCATGCGGTACTTGATATCCGGCTTTTTACCCAGCACACCCAGTCCGGAACAGGGCAGATCCGCAATCACCACATCTGCTTTTTCCACACTGTCCGTGTCCAATACAGTGGCATCCTGACAGCGTGCACTCATGTTTCCTACCCGGCATCGTCTGATGTTTTCCCGAATCAGTTCCACTTTGTATTCACTGACATCTCTTGTGTCCACATGCCCGGTTTCCTCCATAAGCTGGGCAATATGAATACTCTTTCCACCCGGAGCAGCGCAAACATCTATTACGTACATTCCCTTTTTTATGCCCGCATACTCTGCCACCAGCATGGAGCTTAGATCCTGCACATAAAAATCTCCATCCCGAAACGATTCTAATCCGGCCAGATAATCATAGCCGGAAAGGTACATGGCATAAGGAAGCTTCTCATCCTGCCGCACTGTAACCTGCTCCTTTTGCAATCTTTCCATCAGCTTTTCCGGGCTGGTCTGTGCCGTATTCACGCGGACACACAGTGGTTTTTCTTTCAAAAAGCTCTGTCCCATTGCCTCAATTTCTTCTGTGGAATAGCTCTCCTGCCACAGCTCTACCAGCCACACCGGCAGTGAATATTTCACAGACAGATATGCAGCCACATCCTGTTTTTTGTCCGGATAGACAATGTCCGCTTTCCCACGGGCAATGCCCCGGAGTACACCATTTACAAAACCACTAAGCCCGGTAAATCCCTTTCGCTTTGCCAGCTTTACCGCCTCGTTACAGCTGGCACTCACCGGAACAGCATCCATATATAAAATCTCATATACCGCACTGCGGAGAATACAGCGGATCACCGGCTTCATCTTTTTCACTGGTGTTTTGGAAAACTGGTCGAGCACTGCATCCAGCTCAATCATCCGTTCCAGGGTTCCCTGACTCACCCGGGTGATAAAGGAACGTTCCTGTTTGGACAGATACTGGTGCTTGGATAATATCTGCTCCGATACCACATGGCTGTAGCCTTCCTGTTTTGTCACAGCCAGCAGGATTTCTAAGATTAATTCCCGGCTGTTCACAGAGGGCGTCATGCCTGTGCTCCTGTTATACTCTGTCATGGAAACTCTCCCCCTGCTCTATGGTATATCCCCGCATAAATGCATCCACCGGCATACGCTTTTTTCCTTCCAACTGTACCTCGGAAAGCATGAGCACTCCATCCCCGGTCTGCACCCACAAATCCTGCTTTTCGGCTTTTACAATGGTGCCTGCAGGCTTATCCGTATTCTCATCTTTCACATCGGCATCCCAGATTTTTAATGTCTTCTCATGCAATGTGGTGAACGCACTGGGCCAGGGATTCAATCCGCGAATCAGCCGCTCGATGTTTACTGCCGGCTGTGTCCAGTCAATGGAGCCGAACTCCTTTTTGATCATGGAAACATGGGTGGCCTCCGCCTCATCCTGGGGCGTATAAGTAGCTTTCCCCGCTTCGATGGAAGCTATCGCCTCCACGCAAAGGGCTGCGCCAGCCTCGGCCAACCGGTCAAACAGACTTCCTCCGGTTTCCTTCTTATCCAGCGGAACTTCCACCTTTGCAATGATATCCCCGGTGTCCACGCCCTCCGCCATACGCTGGATGGTAACACCGGACACCGGGTCACCATTGATCACCGCCCACTGAATGGGGGCTGCGCCTCGGTATTTCGGCAAAAGAGATGCATGCACATTAATGCATCCATATTTTGGCATGGTAAGAATCTCCATGGGTAAAATCTGTCCAAACGCTGCCACCACAATAAGTTCCGGATCATATTGGCGTAAATAATCCACACACTCCGGTTCCCGGATACGTCGTGGCTGATACACCGGAATCTCATGGGCAATGGCACATTCCTTCACCGGCGGAAACTGCATGTTTTTTCCTCGCCCCTTTGGCTTATCCGGCTGTGTCACCGCCAGCACCACCTGATGGCCTGCTGCCAGAATGGCCTCTAAGCTGTTCACCGCAAAATCGGGTGTTCCCATAAAAATAATACGCATGGTTTCCTCTCCTTTATAAACTATATTTCTATAGGCATTTGCCAATCAGCAAGCCAGTGGTTACGACTCTCTCAGAATCGTCGCAATTGGCATCTACTAAGAGAATGATGAGTTTCACAATGCCTGTTTATTCCTCATATGTGACGTCGTGAACGCTGCCCTCTACTTTTTCCACATACATGTGTCCGTCCAGATGATCCAGCTCATGACAGATGGCACGAGCCAAAAGTTCCTCGCCCTCGATTTCATACTCCTCGCCATCCTCTGCGGTGAAAACCGCCTTGACATAGTTTGGCCGGGTCACCGTGCCGGCCTTTCCGGGGTAGCTTAAGCAGCCCTCATCCCCGGTCTGACTGCCGGATGTCTCGATGATGCGGGGGTTAATCATGACAATGGGACCGTCCCCAACGTCGATTACCACCATGCGCTTTAAGATGCCCACCTGTGGTGCGGCAAGACCTACACCATTTGCCTCATACATGGTCTCCAGCATGTCATCTGCCAGTTCCACCAGCTTCTCATCGATTACCTTTACTTCCTTACATTTTTTGTTGAGAATGGGATCTCCCAAAATTCTGATCTGTCTGATTGCCATTTTATTTCCTCCTCACATTGTATTAAAACCCATTCATGGGATTAAAATCAAATTGCACACTGATATTCTTTGCGCTGCACTGATCCAAAAAAAATTCCAGCTCATCCTTGATCTCCACCAGTTTTTCATAATCCTGATGACGAATATAAAATACCCGGCGATACATATCCTTAATCTTCGACACAGTGGCCTCTGCCGGCCCAACTAAAAGTAGCTTGGGATGTGTTTCCAGAACCGACTCCGTCATGGAACGAGACACTTCTTCTGCAGTCTCCTCCCAAGGAGATGCCACCAGCACCGACAGCATATGCCATACCGGTGGGTAATGCATCATCTGACGATAAAAGATCTCCTGCTCATAAAATCCGCCATAATCCTGAGCGGCTGCACAGATGATACTGTAATGCTCCGGCTGATAGGTCTGGATCACCACTTCGCCTTCATGCGTTCCTCTTCCTGCCCGTCCTGCTGCCTGAGTGAGAAGCTGAAAGGTCCGCTCCGCCGCCCGGTAATCCGGAACACCTAATGACAAATCCGCCGCCAGCACACCCACCAGCGTGACCTTTGGAAAATCGTGTCCCTTCACGATCATCTGAGTACCAATGAGAATATCCGCCTCTTCGTTGGCGAAGGCTGACAGTATCTGCTCATAGCTGTCCTTGCTTTTGGTTGTGTCTGCATCCATCCGAAGGATTCTCGCCTTGGGAAACGTCTTCTGTACCATTTCCTGGATTTTCTGGGTACCGGCCTTAAAACCGCCAATATATTTCGAACCACACTCAGGACATATCTTAACATTACTTTGCTCATAGCCGCAATAGTGACAGACTAATTTCCCATTATTGTGTGCACTCAAGGACACGTCACAGTGGGGACACTTCATCACATGACCGCAGGCTCTGCAGGATACGAATCCCGCCATTCCACGGCGGTTCAAAAACAACATGATCTGCTCCTTTTTTTCCAGACGTTCCTCCATCAGTTCATACAGTTTCCTGCTGAGAACCGAATAATTCTGAGCTGCCAGCTCCTGGCGAAGATCCACAATGTGACACACCGGCATAGGGCGCTTCTCCACCCGTTCCGGCATGGAAATCATCAAATATTCTCCCCTATCTGCCTTATAAAAACTGTCCACGGAAGGCGTAGCTGATCCTAAAACCACCGTGGCACCACACATTTTTGCCCGCTCGATTGCCACCTCTCTTGCATGATACCGGGGCATAGTCTCGCTCTTGTAGGAGTTCTCATGCTCCTCATCAATGATGATATAGCCCAGATTCGGAAAAGGTGTAAAAAGTGCCGACCTGGGACCAATCATCACATCCACGTCTCCCCGCTTCGCCCGCTCGAACTGATCATATCGTTCTCCCGCAGACAGCTTTGAATTCATAATGGAGATACGATCACCAAAGCGGCTGTAAAACCGCATTACTGTCTGGTAGGTCAGTGCAATCTCCGGAATCAGCACGATGCACTGCTTCCCCTGGGAAATTGCCTCTGCAATCAGCTCCATATATACTTCTGTCTTGCCACTTCCCGTAACACCATGAATCAGACAGGGTTTCTTCTCTCCGGCTGCGTTTGCTGTAATGGTATCCACTGCCTGCTGCTGCAGGGGATTCAGTACCTTCACATAAGTGCCTGCCTGCTCCGGCTTTACCGGATTCCGATAGCTTCGCATGCTCTCCACCTTCACCACGCCCTGCTCGGTCATGGTGCGAATCACCGCTGCTGTCACATTCAGTTTCCGGGTCACAACCTCATAGTCAATGACCGGATGCTCCATCAAAGCCTGAAGTAATCTGATTCTGGCCGTACTATGTTTCTTTTCATACTGACAGAGCTGGTCTGCTGCCTCTTCTGTAGACAGTGTCAGTTTTACCTGCCGATAAATCTTCTCAGAAGTTTTCTCCTTAATGGGAATCACTGTCTTTAGTGCCTGATTCATAGTGGCACCATAATTCTTCCTTATCCAGGCTGCCAGTGCAATCAGCTGAGACTCGATGGCAATGCCTTCCGTATCAATCTTTTTGATTTCCTTCATCTTTTCGGGGTCATACTCCGCCACATCCGTAATTTCCACTACATATCCGGTCATGGCACGATTTCCCTTTCCAAAAGGAATCAACACACGCACTCCCACCTGAAGCTGGTCCTGCATAGCTTCCGGTATCTTATACTGAAATGTTTTATCTAGTTTTTCATGAGAAATATCAATAATAATATTGGCGTACTGCGCCATGGATTCACCTCATATTCTCTGCTGGTATCTGTGAATATACTGAACAGATACAATGCATGATTCTGCGAAGAAGGGGAAATACTGATGACATGAAGAAAAAATTTTTCATCTGCGGGCTTACCGGATGGTGCCTGGAAATCCTGTATACCTCCCTGGGATGCTTCCGAAAGAAAGATTATCGTCTCACCGGAAGGACCTCTGTGTGGATGTTTCCCATCTATGGCATGGCAGCCCTCATTGCACCGGTGTATCAGAAAATTAAAGGCGTACCCCGCCTGTTCCGGGGGCTTTTGTATTCCGCAGCAATCTTTGTCTGCGAATATGTCAGTGGCTCTATCTTGAAACGACACAACATGTGTCCCTGGGATTACAGCGACGCAAAATATAACATCAATGGTCTGATACGACTGGACTTTGCACCCTTGTGGTTCGCCACCGGGCTCTTGTACGAGAGTATCCTCTGCAAGGACAACCGTCCCCCTAAGCACCAATAACTACAAATGAATCATGGAAATGAGCCAGGCATCAGGGAAAACGAAAGATACTCCCTTGGTACAAAGCCTGGCTCAACTATTCTCACAAATCGTCATTCACACCGCTTACTTTCATCGTATCTGTACAGTACCTTCACAGATACCTTTAGTCATTTAACATGTCATCCATTTCGGATCCTGCACCGATATCCAGTGTATTTAAGGTACGACGGCGAATCCGGGCTGCCTCGGAAGCCTTCAGCAGATAGCTCTTCACTTCCTTTGCATGCTTAATATGCACCAGAGAAAGCTCCTTATTGGTTACATCTCCGGTATAGCACACTATGGTACCCAGCTTAAAAATACGCTCCATGAAAGATGTCGTCAGACGCACATCCTGAATCTTGTACATATAGCAGTCATCTTCCACCGTCTTTAACAATCCCTGGTCAATGGTAATGGTGCTGGGCGTGATGGTATATTTGGTAAATGTCCACGGAAGCCCCAAAAACAGCCAGCGTTTCCGCTCCACAAACTTTACCGCATCTAAATCCTCTTCCCTCTCTGTATTCTGAATCTTTTCTTCCTGATTGCTACTCATTTTTGTGTCCTCCAATTTCCGTTTGAAAACTTTTGTGTATCCGTTCCGTACTTCACAGATACGTCCCTCGTTTTATTATATGCGATTCCTCCGCATTTGTGAAGATTTTTTCCGAAAGTATTTGTGAACTCTCTTGAGTTTTCACTGTATATCGTTTATTATGATATAGGTTTTTAGAAGCCAACAAAAGAATACACAGGAGGATAATTATGCGACATCTTATGAGCCCATTGGATCTGTCCGTCAAAGAACTGGATGATCTGCTGGATTTAGCCAATGACATCGAAAATAATCCCAAGAAATATGCTCACGCATGCGAAGGGAAAAAGCTGGCTACCTGTTTCTATGAGCCAAGCACCCGTACCCGATTAAGCTTTGAGGCAGCCATGCTGAATCTGGGTGGATCCGTTTTAGGATTTTCCAGTGCCGACAGCTCCTCTGCCGCCAAGGGAGAGAGTGTCTCCGATACCATTCGTGTCATCTCCTGCTACGCAGACATCTGTGCCATGCGTCATCCTAAGGAGGGTGCTCCCTTAGTAGCCTCCCAGAAATCCACGATTCCGGTGATCAATGCCGGAGATGGCGGTCATCAGCATCCTACCCAGACGCTGACTGATCTGCTCACCATTCGCTCCCTAAAAGGAAAACTAGATCACATGACCATCGGTCTCTGTGGAGATTTGAAATTTGGACGAACTGTCCATTCCCTGATTAATGCGCTCATTCGCTATCCGGGCATCCGTTTTATACTGATTTCCCCGGAAGAGCTTCGCATTCCGGACTATATCCGCGAGGATGTGCTGCGAAAAAATAATATCCCCTTTGAAGAGGTGGAACGTCTGGATGATGCCATGCCGAATCTGGATATTCTATATATGACCCGTGTGCAGCGGGAACGTTTCTTCAACGAAGAAGATTATATCCGTTTGAAAGACTACTATGTACTGACCAAACAAAAGCTGAGTCTGGCCAAGGATGACATGTATGTCCTTCATCCTCTGCCTCGTGTCAATGAAATCTCCGTGGAAGTGGACGACGATCCCCGGGCAGCCTACTTCAAGCAGGCACAATATGGTGTCTACGTGCGCATGGCCTTGATTCTCACACTATTGGAATTAGCATAACAGGAGGTATCATATGTTAAATATCAGTGGAATCCATGAAGGATTTGTATTAGATCATATTCAGGCCGGCATGAGCCTTTCCATCTATCACGATCTGAAGCTGGACCAGTTGGACTGCTCTGTAGCCATTATCAAAAATGCCCGTAGCAATAAAATGGGGAAAAAAGACATCATCAAGGTGGAATGCCCCATTGATGCCCTGGATCTGGATATTTTGGGATTTATCGATCACAACATCACGGTAAATATCATAAAGGGTGACCGAATCGTAGAGAAAAAGGAACTTCATCTGCCAAAGCAGGTGGTGAATGTCATCAAGTGTAAGAATCCCAGATGTATCACCTCCATTGAGCAGGAGCTGGATCATATCTTCCTGCTGACGGATACAGAACACGAAACGTACCGTTGCAAATACTGCGAGGAGACTTATCGCAAATCGGCAGTGAGACGGTAACACCTGAATCACATTCTTACGCCGCCATACAGTAAGTGTCTGGCGGCTGTGTGAACAGTAACCGGTAACACCTCATACGCCGAGGTGCGATACGTCATAACAACATTAGAACGGGCGGAAGCAACAGCAGTTGCATAGGAGATTCAAAAGCAGCATGCTGACACACCAGCTGCCGGAACCGGAATATGGGCGCTCATACCCACTCCCCATATTCTGATACCAGTTTCCACTGTATGCTAACTGCTGCTGCAGCTGCCTGTATTCCATATTGCTGGGTTCCATCTGTACTGCCTTGTTGGCAAATTCTATTGCTGTCACATTATTTCCCAAACCATGCTGTGCAACTGCGCTGTAATAATACCAGCGGGCACTCCGATTCGACATGTCTCTCAATACATTCCATGCCTCCCGGTAGCATCGATTTCTAAGATAGTTGGCAGCCGCCTGCATCTCCACCGACTCATTTCCCGTAGCACCACCATAAGCATTACTCTGTCCACCATTTCCAAATCCACCATAGAAACCGCCCCTGCCAGATGCTCCATATCCGTAGCTGTATCCCTGCTGTTTCTGTTTCATAATGGTATCATAGGCAACCTGCACTTCCTTGAAACGTTCCTCCGCCTGGGCTTTATTGGGATTATTGATATTGGCATCCGGATGATATTTCCGACTTAGGGAACGGTATGCCTTCTTTATTTCCTCGTCCGTGGCCTGGGGGGAAACCCCTAGCACCTTATATGGGTCCATGTTCTACTCCTACTTCTTCTTTTTGTTTTCCCGTCTAATCCGATTGTACTCGTATTTCGTCCATACACCTGAGTATAACACATTTCGAAGAATATCTGCATACTCAATAATGGGAAGCCGTTCAAAAGATTTTGCACATTCTGATATCATACTGGTTAAAAGCAGCTTGGAAAATGTATCCAAACTCTGTCCACTCTCCCTCTGGGTCTTCACAAAAATATTATATTGATTCTTCTTCCGATCCTGCTCATAATCCTCATAAGCATCCAGCAAATAAATAAACTTTCCCAGATAAAATCCCATGCAACGTAATTCCTCTGCCCAGATATCCTCCTTCCAGGCAAAAATCTCCCCCAGCATAGTTCCGGTAAGTCCGGAAATCAGGTCAATGTTCGTCTCTCCCCTCTCTTCCGCCTTTCCCAATTCATCGATATAGTTCTCCACCGCCTGCACCTGTCTGGGATACTGTCTGGCAATACGGGTATAATCCTTCCCTAACATCTTCGCAAAAGCCTTCTTCGAATAGGAACGGTTGTCCCTCCAGTCATCCTCGAAATTCTGATAAGACAGAATAATGTTCATGTCTGCCGCATAGGCAGTAGCCTCATTGATGCGGCTGATAAGCTTTCTGGTGGGATGTAATCCACAGACGAACGACTCTGTCGAATCTGTCAACTCATACAATCCGGATAGTAATACCACAAGAAACGTCATATCGTAATTCAGCATCATCTGTCCTTTTCTTCCGGCTGTCTCTTTTAACTGCCTGCAAAGACCACAGTAGAAACTCTGGTAGATTTTCTGATTTTCCTCTGTCAATTCTTTTTTATTTATATTGACATATCCAAACATTACTGTCACCTTTTCCTAGATTGTATTGATGATTCACCCATCCCAGCTGCCGGTCAACTCTTTTTTACAAACTCTGTACGACATTTCGGACAAGTAATACAGATTCTTCCCTTCCCCTTTGGCACACGAACCTTCTGTTTACAGGAAGGACATTTATAAAAGCGATACACCTTGCGCTGCTTCATGTGATTCCTGGTCTTATTCCATTTTGCCACTGCACGATACCGCATATTCAGAAACTTCTGATTCTGGGCGTACATTTTGGAAACATTTTTGGAAAACATCCGGTAATAAGAATAAATCAAAAGAGCCAACGCCACCAGATACAACAAACTAAATCGTGTCACCATGGATAGAATCAGCAGAACAAAGGTCAATCCAATATAAAAACGATTCAGTTGATCCACACCATATCTTCCCGCCATAAAACGCTGTAACTTCTCTCGCATCATACACCTCATTCTTTCCGTTTTCGACTACCATTTTGTATCTGAAACGGATTCATTTACTACTAGGTATCTTAATTCTATGCCTATGCAAAGTCAACCGAGTTATTGTCTTTTTAGAAAGATTTTAGAAATGGATAAGAAAAGCGGGAATTCACCCAGATTCGGTGAACCCCCGCCGTTCGTTACTTATAGTCTATTGTTCAATTACCATTCTTCTACTGGAAGATTAATCCAGATCGAACAGTGTTGCACGTCTTACCTTAACGGTGGTACTTGCCTTAGTAATCAAGTCATTGTTACTTCCGGATCCATCTCCGTACTTCTCACCATAGTAAGAGAAGCTGGAGGATACATTAATGGTAATCTCGGCAACTCCGTTATTGCTATCCATCAATGTTCCGAAAGCTGTACTGTTAATATTGTGAATAGTTGCCTCATATACATGACCAGCCACCAAACCGCTGACATTCGTCCCATCGGTACTCAGCGTCTCTCCGCTGACAGCTCTTGTGGTGATGTAGATAGAACCATCCCCCGGATCACTCTGTGGTATCTGTGTAGTTCCCAACTGATAATTTGCTGTAATTACCTTCTCGGAAGTTACCAGGTTCGGCTCGGCCACTGTATAGTAGAACTTCACTGTATTGTCAGCTGTTACATACTTGGTGCCAATGGTGGTATCCACCGGGATGTATACGGAATCAGTTTTGTTGGATGCACGGGAGCTGGACTCCAGTACCGTCACGGAAGGACTTCTTACCCCCAGTCTATATGCTGCTACGAAGGTATTGAAGAAGAGCTTCTTCTCTTCCTGATGATTACTGTCTACCTGATTATGTCCCACACCGGAATAAAGCACGCTGCCCACACTGTAAATATAGTAATTATTTACTACATCATTATCAGAAACATTGTAAGGATTCTGCGCATCGTTCCAATCGGACGCCAGACAATACCAGACTACCATATCACTGGAGCGGTCGTTATCGGTATCCTCATCCATGTTCAACATATAGTACTGATAATGGGTATTCTGCAGATTAATCTTCTCTCCGATTTCATACGGATAATGGGTAATCTGTCCCTCATTCACCTGAGTCGCACGCATATAGGAAACCTGACCATAAGCCGGCCCATTATCGCTTGTTGCCGTGGTAAATCCAGTTCGGAAATTATACTTGTTCATTCCTACCTGAATAAAGTTATAAGCCCTGGTCTTGCTTCCATTGGCAACATAACGGAAATTCAATGCACCATATCCGTAACCCTGTACCTCGGAATATGCCTGGGTACGGCCACTCTTGGGCACATATGCAATATCCTTATCATCTCCCAATACAGCCGAAACTAGTCGGTTCGTGCGGGTGGAACTGCTTTTTACATTATTTCCCGATGTATCACGGCTGGTATACCCTCCGTCTTCTTTGCTAATGATGGTTCCAATGGTAACCGTCTCTATTCCGGATCCATCTGTAACGATTTTTCCGTTTGCATCAATCTTTCCTTCCGATAGATTCAGCACCTGCCCCTGTTTTAACAGATAGGAGCGATACATATCCAGATCTTTTTCTACCGCTTCATCGGCCGCATATAGATTCTCATTAAAGGTAACACCATAACGATCCATACCCAAAAGTTCTCGATACCGACTGTTCATATAATAACCCCAATACGCAATGGGCTGATAGGGATTGGTTCCCGTTGCTCCCCATGTGGTGTTGTTGTTTAACCGGAATATACTCTCCCCTGTGTCATCCGCACAATAGGTGTTCTTATTGGATGCATTCACCATGGATGTACAGTCATGGGTAAACAACACGCTCTTATCATTCTGGATAAAGGTATCTACTGCATCCAATGCATCACTATTATTAATATCCGGATAGGAATCCTGGAATCCGAACACTAGCATGTCGTACCCGGTACCGTCTGTATTGTTAATCTGTTTATAGTAGGTATTCTTAAAATCATTGGTACTGATGGTCTGAATATCAAACCACACACCCTCGTTCTCCACATATTCCTTACAATATTGAAGCATGTGACTATCATCCCGTAAATTCCAGTTACCAGTACTGCCATTATTAGTTCCGTTGATCTGAAGCACCTTTACAATCTGTGCATTCGTGTGATTCTTCACGTAATTCGTCATATCAGCTCTTGTCGTATAGGTACTGGGTATGGATATACTGGTGGGCGGCATTACTGTGTAGCCAATCTTGGAGGTACGAATGTAGTTATTGGAATTCTGCGACACCTCCAGCTTCCAGGTTAAAACGCCCAACAAATCGCTGGAAACTTCTTTCTTCACAATATAGTCCTTACCACTGGTAAGCTGATATCTGCCATCGCTCGTGTACAACTCCTGTCCACTTTCTCCATCCCACACTGTAATATCCGACATCTCCTCCGTATACTCATCATTAGAGACAAAACGTCCGTCTGCATTTAAATCCATATACAGATTCACGTCATAACGGGTACTAGTTGAGGAGTCAATATCACTGTTAATTTGGAATTTCATACACAAGGTATAAATACCGCTTCCATTCGCTTCCGACTGGTCAATATAAACTACCTTGTTACCATAACTGTTCGCATTAGTCAAACGCGTACCGGAAGACAAGCCTGTATCCACCGGAACACTTCCATCCTGAGGATTATACATTATCAATGAAATTTTTGGCATGTTCATGTAATATCCAAAGTCGGATGGATTCGAAATCGTCTCAGAAATCACGGTTCCCGCTGAAGTGGTACTGCTACTCTTGTTTGTTTTAAATACATTCACCTCGCCCTTGTACTTGTCTAAAAATTCATACAAGATAGAAGAGTTATCCACCACATCTCCATTCACCACCTGATTTCCACTGGCATCTGCCTTAAAAAATTCATCCGCAAATACAATGGGGTAACGGGCATTCAGATACTGCTCTAAATCTGCCATCTTAGAATAGGTAATATCGTTTCCACTGAATCGATATGTATTTACATTTCCCAGGCTGATTCTCTTGGATAAATTGTTGCCACCACTGGTACTGTTCACCGTAAAGGTTAATGTGGTTCTGGCTGTCTTGATGGTTCCATCAGATTTCATCTGATTGCGATATCCCCAAACAATTTTACTGGAAGGATCAACCGTCGGATCACCGGTTCCATACATGAAGTTGGTGTTAAGACCATCCACATAGTCCGTATCCAAAATACCTTCCAAAAAGGCATTTCGGATTACAACATCTCCCACATGGGAATACACCAAACCATTCATCAGGGAATCATTGTAAACGGTCTTTCCATTACTATCCCGGTTCATGTAGTCCTCATTGTATCCGACACCAAAATAAATCATGTCGTATTTGACATTCATATCTTCAATTTTTCCAATGAACTCTGAGGTAGCCATATGCACGATTGTGATATTCGCCTGATCAACACCTGTCCATTCACTTACCTTTTTTCTAGTAAGAATGCGGCTGTCCGTGGTATTGGCATTATTGTTGGCATAAAGAGCCCCCCATGCCGGTTCCACATCCAAAACGGTAAGCGTTTCTTTATCTGCAAATACACGCTTATTCTGGAAGTTGATAATATACTGAATGACAGTTGCTCTGTCAATATCTGTACTCAGATACTGTCCCTCCACACGAAGGGTGTTCTCTGAATCAACGAGTGCCCGTACCGGTGCAAAAGGATCATTGGATGCAGGTGCCGTAATAATGGTTTCAAGTCCCTCAAAGAAAGGCTGTTTATTTCCTGCGCCATCTAAAGTATCCACGCAGAAAATGTTATCCTGCGCATACTGTGTATGATTCCCGTTATAGAAAGAATTCAGAGAACCTGTTGCCGTAATGGCGGCATAATCCAAACTGTCCATATTTTCCGGCAAAGTTGCCTGAATTGCAGCAATCACCAGCTTATATACGTCAGACTGCTCATACCCAGCAGGAACCGTCACTGTGTTACCACTCCCATCTGTTGTAGTGGATGTGCCTGCCACGGCAGCTCCTACGATACTTCCATCAATCATACAAGGAATGCTGTCGGTCTTAATCCGGGCATAAATTTCCTTAATCTTATCCAGACAATCCACTTTTGTTCCGCTTACAGTTTTACCATAGGTATGTGTCACTGCTTCATCAGTAAGTGTACTATCCCATAATTTTTCATAAGTACAGTTTCCGGCGATGTAGATGAAATCGTACTGAGCAACATCAGCTAAGGATGCAATCTCAGACTCTGTCACTGTAGTTACCTCAATGGGCAGATCTGAGGAATCACCCACACAAAGTATCTTCCGCATAAACCAGTCATTATTCGTGATTCCACCAGTATACCAGATACGACCAACAGGCACTTCGTATGTAGGAGCAGTACCGGTTTCTCCCTCCGCTACTACTTCCGGAACGAAATCATAGTCACCATCTCCGTTGGTATACTTATAAGGATCTTCTGTATTAATATTCGCCACATAAATACCATCCTGAGAGGTGTCATCAAATCGGAAAGTAGACACATAATAATAGGTTCTTCCTGCCACCATGTTTCCTTCATCAATGGTCTGATAATAGTTCAGGCTGTTAACACTGTCATATTTCAATTCATAGGCCTGATTATAAGGAGCCTCATCGCTCTTCTTAACTGTGGAGAACTCCACATAATAATTACCACCCTCAGGAGTGAGCGTATCTCTCTGATAGGTAAATGTCAGCACATTCGCATTATAATAACCGGTTCCATAGGAATTGGTTACATAATTTCCGGCTACAGACAAGATCTCATAATTCTCAGGAGACAAATCCACATACTGCAGATTGTTCTTCTCCTCTTCTGTGGGAAAATATTTCTCAGTGTATGTGGTGTAACTTAAGGGTTTGCTGCCATCCTCAGCCAGAAGTCCTGCTGTAGTCAGTTTGCCTACCAAATCATTAATATATGCCTCACGTCCGGCCTTGTTATTAACAAAGGTGGTATCCCCTGCCTCCCGAAGGGAAGTCAGATACTCATCAAATCTGGTCTGTGTAAATTGCGGTTCTGCCCCGTCCACCAGATAGCCAATCTCAGAAGTGGCTCCATCTGGAATAATCTCCAAAATCTTATAAGGCTGACCACTGTTCATCTTGGTATCCACCACGGTCTCCACACCGGGAAAGGTATCCTTTGCCGATGCAAAAAATGGCTTCAATCTGGTTGCATATGCACTACCAAGCACTACGACAATCAATAATGCACTGCACAATTTTAATGTTTTCTTTTTATTCCATATCTTTTTGCCTGCCATATGCATTACTCCTTACTACGGTGTGCTTATCGGTGGAAGCTTTAGATCATCGGCTAATATCATCACACTCTTCTTTTCCATAAAGCCAAGTTCGTCATTACCCCAACCAACACTTGAAATATTTAAATTTTTTGCGATTATAATTCCGCGGAACATCCCATGATGACAATTTATATTTACCGTCCCTTCTGGTGCATAGATAATACCGTCAAAATACAGTTCGCTTCCATTGAAGTTCAAGGTATGCTCCCCCTTCATCCAGATTACAGTATCCGATGCGGTAGTAATTTTGGTAGATTCGATATTCACATCTGAATTCATAATCACATAAGGACAATTCGTCCCAAATTTCACCTCATTGGATGCCCAAATCTTCACCAATGAACCCGAAGAACCATCCCCTATCACAACATTCGTCATATCACTATTTGTAGGCAATGTAAGACCCCCAGCAAGCGGTGCAGGTTGAGAAGTAATTGTTTCACAACCAGTTATATTTATTTTATTCGCCAGTTTGGTCTCATCAAACACTTTAAGCTCATTTGAAGTGGATACAATTCGAACAGGTCCAGCAATCATATTTCTAAGGAAATATGTATTACTAGATCCAGTACTCGCATCATCCATCTTTGTTGTTTCAATAAGGTATGGATAAGTAAACGGCTTATTCGACGACGTCGTATCATACACATGAATGGTTATTTCATCATAATATTTCTGATATTCATTTCCAACCGTCGCACGCAGGAAAATTTCGCCATTCCTGCAATCATCACCGATAGTCAATGTCATCTTTTCATTCTTATCCCCACTGGCTACAGCCGTATAACTTCCAACAGCAATGCGACTACTGTTTGTAGCCTCCCAGGTACGCATGGAAATTATTGAATCCGTTTCATCTACAATTGTATCAAAGGAAATAGATTCCCCTGGACATACCCAGTAATCCCATCCAGTATCTGCTACGCTCTCATCCGGTACTATAGAAATTTTGAATCGCTTATTTCCCTGCACATTATACGTTGTTTCCTTATTCATTACATGAACGATAGCCTTGTCTTTATACTCAACCCCATCCACAATACCACTAATTCTGACGGTGTAAGTTCCCTCCTGATTTGCCCTAAAGCTTGCTGCACCAGGTTTATCTGTAAGCTCAGTTAAGGAATAACTGCCTGCCGCTTCCGAAGGATCTACCTTCCAAGTAATTCCACTTTCCAGATTTCCATTCGGTCTGCCATATAAATACAAGGTATGTCCATTATATATCCAGTAATCACGAATCGTTCCCAAAGACAACTTGGTAGACATATCCACATACACATAGCCGATTCCGGATTTCGTATTATCCTGTACCGATGTAGCACGGACAACAATCGTTTCCGCTTCTTCCGAAGGAGCTACATACACTTCACCGGTATCCGCATTGACAGTGGTCTGAGTGGATGTATTTCCCTCAATCGTCCACGTTACTTCCTGGGACGGATTATTGGTTCCGTATACTCTGGCATTAAAATCCCAGCTCTCTCCGAATTTCAACTCCTTGCTGGCAGGAATAACTGTTACGCTGTTAACTGCTGATACCACGGGTGTAGTAGGATTGCTGCTTACAGAAGAAACCTTACCATTTCTAAGATAAACTGTGGCATCTGCTGTATAGACCTCGCCTGCTGTTCCATCAACGGCCAGTGCGACTTTCACCTGTCTGGATGAATCCAGATTCGTCAAATCCACCTGAAAGTCAGAAATCTTTGTAGCCAATACCTCTTCTGCTATAGAAGTTGACACGCTTCCACTGGCATCAATATTATCCATGCGATAAGTGAGCTTCTTATCTGTAGCTGTCCATTTGATGTACTCTACAGTCTTTCCAGTTCCCACATTGCTGTAAATGCACAACTCTTTTGTGGAAAAAGAAGCTGCTCCACTTAATGCATCTGACTTACATAAAGTACCATTTACTTTGTATTCAACGGTATCATCCGCATTGATGATATAATTATTCAGCTGGGCAAGAATCACCTGTGCATCTTCCTGCAGAGTAGACTCATTCAATGACTTTCCATAGGATCTGGTGGTAAAAATGATAAACCCGGTAACCAAAGTCCCCAGCATTGCCGTGATGGCAATGGCAAGAAGTACCTCAATCATAGTGATACCTTTATTATTTTTTCGTAACATGGCTCCTCCTCTCCGATCACGCCCGGCACCTAGTTCACGTCATGTTTTCCGGTTGCAGGATAGATCACGATACTCCGGGTAGTACGGGAATTCGAAATTTCCATTCCGGAATAATTATATTGATTACCGGTGATTTCTACCGGAGAAATCTTTCCGGTACCTTTTCCAAACAAAAACTGCGCTGCGGTACTCATACTCTCCTTATTCGTCTGATTCGTCAATGTGTACTCTGTGTTTCCCACAGACCCTACCCCATTCAGCTTGAATTTAAAGGTCAGAGACTTGTCGCCCAGTTCTGTTACCGAATAGGTCCGAGCATCCGTCAGCTTATAAACTCCACTGCTCTCGTAGCAGGATTCTTTAATTACGGCGGCATAATACGTTCCATTATACTGATAAATCAGTAAACCAGCCACATTTCCCTTTGTGGTGGCACTTACCATTGCTTTGTTCAGTTCAGAATCCACAGTCTCCACTGCCCGATTCACCTTCCAGTTCGTCATGGAAATGACCAATGAGATGGATACCCCGACAACCACCGCAATGATAGCCATTACCATAATCAACTCCACTAATGAAAAACCCCTGTTGTCTTTCCTCATAGCCTCACTCCTACTCTTTTGACCAATTCTGATAGATAATATAATCTGACATATCCACCTGAGCGCTTCCAGTGTCAGTAGAAGAAAGC
This sequence comes from Lachnospiraceae bacterium, assembly GCA_022766245.1. Lineage (GTDB taxonomy): Bacteria > Bacillota > Clostridia > Lachnospirales > Lachnospiraceae > Roseburia_C. Next base: position 83,351 of record JALEPL010000052.1, read on the forward strand.
CGCGCCAGATAGTATGATGCATCGGTTACAATGGAATCCAGCTTGTAATCCGTAGCTCCATTATTATAAACTGCCAAATCCAGCAGGTTGGCTACCTCGGTAGCCGAAGCATTCACAGAAACGCTGATTGTAGTTGGCATAGACACTTTAATTGCGCCACCACAAATAATCAATCCCTCAAAATCTTTCTCTACCGTAACATCACCAGTTGCAATAATCAAATGAACCGACTCATCCACTGCTTCAGATGTAGTGTTATAGGTGTAGTCTCCATTTGACACCACAGCAGAATACTTGCTTCCAGCATTATCATAACTGAACTTTCTGGTAGAACCGGAAGGAACAATCGAATTAATCTCACTGACACTAATCAGATTATTAAATACGGTACTGCTGATCTGAGCTGTAGACAAATTGCCGTAATCTGTGGTCAGATTGCAATTATAAGCACTGTACATGTCGTAATACTCCGTCTGAAGTTTAAGTTTGGATGCATCACCTGAAATATCATTGTATGTACTAAACAAAGCAGTAGGATCCAGACTACGCACTCCCTGATTATCCCACAACAGGATACTACCATTGCTATCTGTAGCAAGACGATTCTCACGTACTGAGATGGAACGATCCGCCACATAAAGATTCAGATAATCAGCCAGCTTTGTCTGATTGGATGCCTGACCATAATACTGCTTATAATAAGCCTGTGCCGCTTTTGCATCATTAAATTTCAGGAAATAGTAATATAATCCGTCAGTACTTGCCTTCATGGTCACACCAACTGCACCATACCGTGCCAGCTCATCCGGATCTGTCACTGCGTTCGTAGCCGGATCACTGGTCGGGTTGCTGGGATCTGTCAAACCTGATTTCTTGAAGCAGGACACCGGAGCCAGATATGCCAGCTGACTACTCTTGATAGTAAGTGACTCACCCATCATCGCACCATTGGTACCGATGTAGGCATTTCCTGCCAGCATCAGGTAAGTCAGGTCATTCATGTACAGACTGGACTTTCCGGTATCTGCAATACCATTGATGACAATAGCACTACTGTAGTCGGATGGATTATCCCTCACTGTATCCGGGTTCAAAGACGCACAGGACTGTAAACTGATCGGATTACCATATCCATAATACTCTCCACGAAGACGCACATCACCACATCCCTGAATCGTAAGGTCATCCGCCACATGGGAAGATCCTGACACATCATATTCTGCATGGCTCTTCACCAAAATATTATCTGTCCAGAGATTCGTCTTTTTCCCGGTGATCAGGGACGATTCTTCTTCCAAAGTAATACCACCCCTTGTAATCAGGTTGTTACCAATTCCCAGTTTCATGGTTGCATTGGTATCCAGTGTCAATCCCTTCTTATCTCCGTCTGCCACATTGAAATCACCGGCATAGATATTTCCATCTGCCTCCAAGGTACGATTACCATTATTTACCTGGATTCCCTGATCTGCCACCATAACATAGGACAGCAAATCCGGAGCAGAAGTGTTCTGTGTAAAGTTCATGTGGGGATAAGTTAATACAATATCCGTATCCACTTTCGTAAAATAATCACCACTTCCATTGTATGTCACTTCCAGATTGCGGATATAGATTCCGTCAGTGGCGAAATCTAATACCGCATCTTTCCCAGCCTGTGTCTTTACCTGCGCTCCAATTCCAGTGGTTGTATTATAGCGATGAGAGGAACCGATATAAGACTGAAGTGCTGCAATGTCATAAAATCCGGGACTGCTCTGCAGTGCATTTGTCAATTCTGAACGATACTTGCTAACAAAGCTATTCTGTCTCTGGGTATCGTTATTGTAAGAGCTGGAATAGCTCTCCATAACCTGACGGTAAGCCACCGTAGCTGCACTGGAAATCTCCTGCTGTAAGCCGGTACGGATTTCGTCCATGGCAGACTCTGCATCATAGAAATTATCAATTGACTGCTTATACATCCGCTTCATCTGAATGTTTGCCACACTGATGGTGAGAACTGTTACAACCAGAATTGCCACTAATGCAATTGTAGCAATTACAGTCACCAGGGAAGCACCTTTATTGTTCAGTTTGTGTCGTCGTAATCGTTTCATATTATTCACTCCTACCTATCTCAGGGCCGTTCCTGTGAGTGTCACCAGCTCATCGCCGTTATAATCAGCGACAGTTACTGAAATATCATACAAGCGCGCCACCTTACCGACCATGTTCTCATCCACACCCAGCTCATAGAAACCAAATGCCTTAGGCGCAGTAACTGAATTCATAGAATCCATGACACTTCCGTCATGCTGATAGGTAATCTGATTAAAATCAGATAGTGCCAGATTCGTACGGATGGTGGTTGGCGCATTCACGTCAGTCTTCGTCTGTTCCACAACCGTCAATGCTCTCACTTTTTTATTAAAGACGGACGAACCAGCTTTCTGCTGTACGATGTATACATCCAAAGGATAGTTGTCCTTATTCTCAATAATAAAGGTCTCTTTCGCACCGGAAGCTGCCGGCACATAGAAAATATAAAGACTCTTCAGCTCATTACCGGTCTGCAGGGAGCTGAAAATAGAAGCTGTTTCCGCTGTGCCCACCAAATTACCACTATAGGTTCTAGAGACGGTCTGTTTCACACTTTGGATACCACCTGCGTTAGAAATGACGAAAGTATACTGTGTTTCCATATTCTGCTTTACCTCAGACAGTGTCACTCCACTATGGCTGTCTACATAGAGCTGTGCTGCACTGTTCAGCACGTTCGTATCCTCCACATAGAAAGCGTCTGTTCTGTTACTCATAGTAAATAACTCTGCTGTCTTCTGCGCATTCAGTTCCTTCTCGGTTCCTGCATCATTATAGGTTTCTGTAGAAGGAGTTAATGTCACCTGCATACTGTAGGTACGATCATCAAATGTACGGTTGCTATAAGAAAGCGTATATATGGGATAGTTCACCCCATCAATGGTCTTATATCCGGATGGCGTATCTGTCCCTACATAGGCAGCAACACCCTCCGACTTAATCTGCTCAATCACATTTTCCGCCAGAGTCGATGCATTTAAAGTCTGTCTGGATTTTGCATTTGTTCTGCTGACTACCACAAAAGATCGTAAAAGCGGTATCAGGCAAATGGCGAAAATTGCCATGGCGATCAGCACTTCAATCAATGAAAAGCCCGCATTTTTATTCTTCTTAAGCTCCGACATCGGTGCCTCCTTTCTTGTAATCCCATAGGACCCCTATAACCACATTACACTCACGCCCTAGGACGTGAGTATAATATGTATCTTTAAGTTACTCTTCATTTTCGGTTTCGTTATCCTGTTCTGCGTCTCCAGCGTCAACAATCTCACCGGACTCGTCTACGTTCATTGTAGCCATCTTATTTGCCGCCTCACCGAAGGCATTCTCATTTCCGGTAGGAACACCACTGATTGGATAAGGAGTGTACTCCCGATCACTGCCAATCAAATAAAACATATTCACTGCAATCGAACCGGTGATTCCACCACGCTCCTTGTCTCTCGCAAAGCTTGCCTCTGAAATGGATACCTTATCATTGCTGTCAAGCAAAGCCTGAAGCGCATCCTTTAATCCAGCATAAGTTGTGTGGGAAGTCAAAGAAGTAACTGTATTGTAGAGAGCCTTTCCACCATCGGTGGGATTTGTTCCGGCAGCATTCATCGTATATAACAACACATCCGGACCAGCAGAAACATTCTTGATTTCAATCTCATCTGTTCCACTTTCCATAGCCACTGCAAACATTACACGATCCTGCGGAGGAACCTGCACTTCAATATCTGCAAGCATCTGATCGATTTCATCCTTCATGGTACTGGTACGCAGTGTATAGTCCTCCTCATCCTGTTGAATGACAAGCAGAGAATTAATCTCTTCTGATAAAGCTGTAATCTGTGTATTTACATCCTCTATCTTTGCATTAAACTTACGATAACCCAACTGGTAAGCCAAAAACACAAGTAAAAGACCTCCCACCACCAAAAGAAGCTTGGTAGCTGACTCATCTAATGTAAATCCTTTTTTTCCATTATTGTTGTTATTTGTAGCCATATATCCGTACCTCCTTACTATTCACTTACCGTCTCTGTATCTGTTTCGGCAGCAGTCTCCTCCGGTACAACCGGTGTCTCCTCCACATATCCAGAGCCATTGACATACAGACACATTGCATCAAACACTACATATGTACTGCCATCTTCATTTTCCACTACATTGACGGATCCCATAGACACAGAGTAAAACTCCTCGAACTCCTGCAAAATTTCATAAGTCTTTGCCGCCTGGGTCTTGTTATCTGCCTGGAAGCTGAAGCTGATACCTGCTCCATCTGAGGACATTGAATCAATAATCACACCCGCAGGCATTTTCTCTTCCAATTCACCCAACACATCAATCAACTGGTCACTAACGGTATCGGTGAGAGCATACATAGCAGACACATCATCATATCTAGCCTGTGTTGCGATATAGTCATCGTGAAGTTCCTGTACATAATTCAGACTCTCACGCTCAGCCTGCAGGGCACTCAACGCCGCCTTGGTGATTCCATAGCGAATGCCCCCCGCAGCTACAATCAGCGCTGCCACTCCACAGAGGGAACCAAATATAATCTTATAGAGACGAAGAGACCTTGCTCTCTTTTCTGCAGCATCTGCCGCCTCCTTCATATCTCCTAAGACGAACTTCATGGGATCAAGGGCTGCACCAAATGCTGTAATCATCTCCGGCGTGCGGAAATCATCAGATGCACTGAACACATGGGCACGAGCCTGCGTTAATGCCATTACCTTGGTATTCAACTCATAACGCATCAAGTCAGCCAGTCCCTGAACCTCAGCACCTTCGCCTAACAGAATAATCTCCTTTACCTCTGCCCCTTCACTGCGGGAAGAGAAGAAGTCTAATACACGAGCCACATTCTCAATCAACGGACGGAATGTCTCTGTTACCTCATCCTTTAAAATCTCAGAGGGTTTCTCCGACTCGATTCCATGACGTTCCATACGGGGACGGATAAATAGATTATGCAACAGGAAGTCTCTTCCACCCTCGTATTTGTTTGGATCATAGAGGTTCGATGCCTCCACTGCCATGGCTGCATCCTGAATACCATAGAACACGGTTCTCTGAACTACCACTTCTCCATGATTGATAATGGTAATCATAGAGGAATTTTCATCCACCTTTACGGTACAGGAGATACCATCACGAACTACACGCAGCATACTCTGGAACACACTGTTCCCTACGTAATCCATAGCAATCAAATCCAGACCACAGAACTTTGCCACATCCTCATAGGAGTGAAGCAGGTTGTTCGGCACTGCGATTACAAATACCTTCCGCTTCTTTTCCTTCTCCAATGCCGGATCCTTTACTGCACGATACACCAGCTGATACTTGGACAAATCAATTGGGAAATAATCGCTGGCATTGGTATTTAACAATCCCAGAATACGATTATCCTTTACCTGCGGAATCTCCACATCACGACTGGCAATCTTATTAGAAGCAATGGTTATGACTGTCTTTCTGGTTTTGATTCCACGCTGATTCAGATTCTTTCTCAAGTCCCTTTTGAACTCATCATTTTTGTGTACACCGGCCTCCACCAGCATGCCATCCGGTGTGGGAATGGTAAAGAAGTTATAAATCTTTGGGGCACGAACCATATAATCTGTCTCGATTACATGTGTGTATTTCTGCCCGATTTCAATACTCAGTATCTTCATAGCTATTTCCTCTCCATTTCTTTCTATTCCATTTCTTGCTATTTCTTATTATGCACTGCAATTCCAAGGAGAGCACACAATCTGCCAAGCCTTTATGTGTTCTGCTTGGAACTGCCCCTCTCATGGTCACATCACAATACCTAAATAGGCATTTATTATGACATCTCCCCATAATGCTGCAATCCAGATTCCAACCGACAGGTATGGACCCAAAGCCAGCACTGCCTCCGCATCGGAGACCTTCATACGTATCACATGAATGATGGCACCTGCCACCACTCCAATCACAAAAGCAAGGATGATCAGCTTCCATCCCAGCAATAACCCGGCTGCTGCCATAAGCTTCACATCACCACCACCAATGGCTCTGCCTCCGGACAGATAATAAAGTGCCGCCAAAGCTGCACTGATTGCTACCAGACCAATCAGATGATCCACGATGTGCCCAAAATTCAGGGCACATCGCATCACACCTAAAAAGCCTAAGAAGATATTGAATCCGACCGGTATCTCATAGGTTCGGAAATCAATGATGCTAAGCGTCAGTAACGCCGATGTCATCAGACAGTAAATCATGCTGTCCCATCCAAATCCTGTTACAAAGGATACCAATATGTATAATGCGCCATTCAGTGCTGCTATGATAGGGTACTGTATAGACAGCTTTTGACTGCACTTCGGGCACTTTCCCCTCGCGACAAGGAATCCAAATATCGGAATCAACAGATACCACGGATAAGAATCACCACAGCCACCGCATCGGCAGGAATTCCGTAAAAGCTTTTCTCCTTTCGGGATGCGATCGATACAGATATTCATAAATCCGCCGATGAGCATTCCTATCAGAAATAAAATGATGGCCAAAATGATCCGCTCTGCCATGGTATCATATCCTCTCAAAATTCAAAATAATTAGTTAGCCCAATCAGTTCCTGAAGGATCCGGATAAATAGCGGTGGTATCTACATATACCTTTACTTCACCATTGGTGGGATCAAGCAGATACTGGAAGCTGGTTCCTGATACCTTCGGCTTCGGCTGGCTGTTACCCATGTTCAAAGCATTCACTACAGAAACGTCAACTGGATGTGTAGATCCATCATAATTCATACCAGTAGTAGTAGAACCCTTTGTCATATCCTCTGCGTACAGGGATGATACTGCATTTGCAATAGACTCAGCCTGAGATAAGTCTGCAGACTTCTTAGAGTTTCCCAGATACTTAACGAACTGAGGAATCATAACACCAGCAAGGATAGCCATGATTGCTACTACGATAATCAACTCAACTAAAGAGAAACCTTTGTTATTCATTTTTGCTTTTCTGCTCATACTTTTTTCTCCTCCATATTCATATAAAAAATTATTTATCTTAAACCTCTGTGCCCTATCTCACAGGGATTTAATTCACTACATCGTACCAACCGCATCGTACATACTCAACATCGGAGCCATAATAGCTGCTACCAGAAGGATAACAACTACAGCCATCACCACGATGATCATAGGCTCCAGAGCTGCCATAACTGTTCCTGTGGTGGCCTCTACTTCCTCATCATAATAATCTGCCACATTGTCCAGCATCTTCTCCATATCACCGGTCTCCTCGCCGATGGTAACCATATGTACCAGCATAGGCGGGAATAAACCACCATTTCGTAAGGGTTCGGAAAGAAGTACACCCTTTGACACCTCGTCCTTCGCCTCCAGCACATGCTTCCGGTACACACTGTTCTTCATAATCTTTGACACAGAATCCAATCCTTCGATCAAAGTAACGCCGGAGTACATCAGAGTACTTAAGGTTCTGGCAAACATGGATGCGTAGGTCTTCACATTCAGCTTACCAAACAACGGAATCTTAATCGCAAGTCTTCCAAAGACTTCCTGTCCGGATTCTGTCTTCTTATAAAGACGAATTCCCACTACCAGAACTGCAATGACAATAATAATGAAAAACCAATTATTCTTGATAAACGTACTCATATCCATGAACGCCTGGGTGATTCCCGGAAGCTTGGTACCCATGCTGGCGAACATCTCCGCATAACTGGGAATAACCTTAATGACCATGACCAACATGATAACCAGGGTTACGATTCCCAAAACAATGGGATACATCAACGCCTTTCGAATCATACCGCTGAGCTTCGTGCTGGTCTCTAACTGGATTGCCATACGTTCCATGGATTTTTCCACTTTACCGGAGACCTCACCGGCTGCCACCATGTTCACAAGCATGGTAGGAAACACCTCCGGTCCCTGTGCTGCCATGGACTCAGATAATGTGTGTCCCTGCTGTACGTTCTGCCTGGTGTCATGGATTGCTTCGCACAGTCTCTTGTTGGAAGTCTGTTCCTCCAGCATCCCCAGTGCATCCACGATGGTTACACCAGCCTCCACCATACTTACGAACTGTCGGCAGAACACACTCAAATCCTTACTTTTTACCTTTTTCCCCCCGCCAATTCTAATATCCTTCTCCAAAGCACCGGCTTCCTTGATACTAAGTATCGTAAAGCCAGAATCCTTCAGCATACTTTCCGCCAGTTCCTGATGCTCCGCATCAATAGAACCCTTGCTCTCTTTTCCTTTACTGTCAATTACCAGATATGAATAACTAGGCACCGTCTCTCCTCCTCACTGTTGTTCTGATTAATATAAGTACACTCTCTGCTGCATCGCATTATTATCAATGGCATAGGCTACTGCCGTCTCCGCCGTGATGGTTCCAGCCTCATACAAAGAATAAATCGCATCATCCATGGTGGTCATACCCATCTTCTTATTCGTCTGAATGGTGGATGGAATCTGGAAGCTCTTTCCCTCACGAATCAGATTTCGGATAGCCGGGGTGGCCAGCATAACCTCAATCGCAGCAACTCGTCCACCATGTGCTCTCGGCATCAACTGCTGCGCAATAACGCCCTCAATAGCACCGGAGAGCTGTGCTTTTACCTGAGCTTGCTGATGGGGTGGGAATACATCAATGATACGATCGATGGTAGCTGCCGCATTGTTGGTATGTAGCGTTGAGAATACCAGATGTCCGGTTTCAGCTGCCGTCAACGCAATATCAATGGTCTCCAAATCTCGCATCTCTCCCACGAGGATAACATCCGGATCCTCACGGAGTGCAGCCCTTAATGCTGCCGCATAGCTCATACTGTCGTATCCGATCTCTCGCTGCGTCACCATGGACAAATCATGTTCATGTAAGTACTCAATCGGATCCTCCAGTGTAATAATATTTTTTCGATATGACGTTGCAATAATATGTAATAATGCCGCCAGTGTGGTAGACTTACCACTACCGGTGGGTCCTGTTACCAGAACGATTCCACGTTTCAGCTTCGTCAGATTAATCACCGCATCCGGGATACCAAGATTCTTGGGATCCGGAATGGAGGATGCCAAAATACGAAGTGCAGCCGCATTTGTATTTCTCTGTTTAAATACATTGAAACGCACTCGGCTGAAGCCTGCAATGGACTTTGCAAAATCCACCTCACCAAGCTTTTCCAGCGTTTCTCTCTGACCCTCGTCCAAAATCGGGAGAAGCATCTCATCGATGATTTCCGGCTGCAATACAAAATCCGACTCCGGAATCATCTCCCCATCGATTCGAAACATCGCCGGACATCCAGGTGCGAAGTGGATATCGGAAGCCTTCCGCTCCACTGCGCTTTTCATATACTCTTCTAGTCTTCCCATTTTCTTACCAACTTCCTTTATTATTCCTCTGCAGATACACCAATCATTTCTGATACTGCAGTAATACCTTCTAGTACTTTCTTCCGCACGCCCATAGTCAGGGTATTCATCCCCTCTTCTATGGCAGCCTTCTTAATATCCTCCGCAGACGCCTCATTTGTTATCATAGTCTTCATACGGGGAGTTACCTTCAGAATCTCATAGATACCAATTCGACCTCTGAATCCCGTCTGAGAACAACGCGGACATCCCACCGGTTCATAGATGGTCACGTCCTGACCGTCCTCCAACAAGAGCATCTTCCGTTCTGTCTCGCTAGGTGTTTTCGCTCGCTTACATTCCGGACAGAGTCTTCGTACCAATCGCTGTGCGATAACTCCCACCAAAGAATCTGCCAAAAGGTAACTCTCGATACCCATATTAATCAGACGATTGATGGTATCTGATGCACTGTTGGTATGCAGGGTACTTACCACAAGGTGTCCGGTAATAGATGCGGTAACAGCAATGCCGGCTGTCTCCTCATCTCGAATCTCTCCAATCATAATAATGTCCGGATCCTGTCGCAGGATAGAACGAAGTGCCGCTGCAAAGGTAAGCTCTGCCTTGGCATTTACATGCACCTGATTGATACCGACGATATTTGCCTCCACCGGATCCTCAACGGTGATAATATTTACGTCTTCCTTATTCAACTCGCTAAGTGCGGTATAAAGTGTGGTGGACTTACCACTACCGGTAGGTCCGGTTACCAATATGATACCATTCGGATGGGACAGCATCTCATCAAACAACTCCAACTCATGCTGATCAAATCCCAGTTCCCGCTTGTCCCTGGTCAATGCTTTCTTCTGCGCAAGACGCATAACGCATTTCTCGCCATACACCGTAGGAAGCATGGATACACGAATATCATACTCAACATGATCTACATCCAAGGTCATACGGCCATCCTGCGGTTTACGCTTCTCGGAGATATCCATACCACTGACGATTTTGATACGGGCAATAATCGCACTAAGCAACTGATTATCGTAACTACCCTTCTCATATAAAGCACCATCAATACGATACCGGATACGAACACGATTCTCCAATGCTTCTATATGTATATCGGATGCACGCTGTCTGGCAGCCTGCTCCACGATGGAATTTACTAACATTACGATAGGAGAACTGCTGATATTGTCCTCCTCCTTCAGATCCACCACCTGCTGTGCCTCAGTCTTGGCCTTTCGCTCTGCAGCATACTGCTCTGCCACCTTAGCTGCCTCGCTATTTCCATAAAAGCGATCCAGTGCGATAAACATTTCCTGCGAAGTAGTAATTACCGGAACCACCTGCAGATTCGTAATGATGGAGAAATCATCAATAGCCCGCATATCCATTGGATCCACCATGGCCACCCGGATTTCATTCATGTTTGTCGGGGAATAACCGATTGGAATCATCTGATATTTCCGAAGTACGGAAGCATCCACCAGACGAAGAACATTATCTTCAATATTTATGCTGGCTAAAGAAACCATCTCATAACCGAGCTGTGCAGACAAAGTCTTTGCGATAGTCTCCTCTGTGGTATAGCCACTGGATACCAGAATCTCTCCCAGCTTCTTATCTGAAGTCTGCTTTTTGGTCAACGCATCCGTCAGCTGTTCTTCTGTAATAACGCCCTCATCAAGAAGCATGTCACCAAGCCTTAGCTTTCTTCGGCTCTCTCTCATTCCACTCATTATGCTCATCGTCTTTCCCCTAACCATCATACTAAAACGCAACGCAAAACATACGTTTCCATAAGGTATCCGCAGTAAATGCGTATGACTACTGAACAGATACAACTCAAAAATCTTTGTAAATAAGCAGAACTGTAAGCCGGGTTATGTCTCAAATGATCATCTCTCTAGGATGGCTGTTGCCAGTCATCTCAAGCGACCTACCCTAAGCTGGCGGGCCACGTCATCGCTTACGTCTGGTCTTGCTTCGGATGGGGTTTACATGGACCCTCACTGTTGCCAGTGAGGCGGTAGTCTCTTACACTGCCTTTCCACCCTTACCGGATCTCTCCGGCGGTATCTCTCTGTTGCACTTTCCTTGGAGTCGCCTCCACCGGACGTTATCCGGCATCCTGCCCTGTGAAGCCCGGACTTTCCTCGCCTGCGGCCTTTCGGCACCTGCAGCCGCGATCATTTGTCCTACTTAACTTTACAAATATATGCTACTAAAGTTTACCTTAATTGTACACATATGCGTCACAATATGCAACTGCAAAGTGCTTAAATATGAATTTTTTGTAAATATTTCACAAATCGTTCATTTTTTTGCGCAACCGTTTTCCTCCACACATTTTGTATTTCATGGAGTTTTCTGTGCCATATATTGCCGCAGTTTTTTTGCAACCGTTGTTCAATTTCTTAATTTTTTGGCAATATTAATAATTACACATGAAAACAACTCCCCCCAATAAACTCTCGAAGAATGGAATTCTGATTAATCTGTTCACTGGGTACCGGCAGAAAATAATCCAAAAACTTTAACAGACGTTTTGCCTCCACATACTCCGGCGCCTGTTTGTCTATGGCGCACAGCAATGGTTCCGCATAGGTCTTCAACACTGCCAGTTCATAAATGTGAGCAGAATTGAACATCACATCTGCCCCTTCCTGAAACGGAAAGATATATTTTTCCTCGCCTCTTCGGACAGAATCCCACATGGCAATGGTTTCCGCCGCAGTGGTAGCTCTGGTACGGGCGTCCCGAACAATTCTTCGAAGCAGTCTGCCATCCGTGGTCGGCAGACAGTTATGTTCATCAATGTTGAGCTGAGTCAACGCACTGATATAAATGCGGAACTTACTTTCCCGGGGTAGACTATAGGACAATTTGTCATTCAGTCCATGGATACCCTCAATCACCAGCACATCATCCGGTCCCAGCTGCATCATGCGTCCTTTACTCTCCCTCTTTCCTGTTTTAAAATTAAAGATTGGCAGTTCTACCTCTTCTCCGGCGAGAAGCTTCCCCATATCACTGTTGAACCGTTCCACGTCCAGTGCCTCTAAGCATTCAAAATCCAGATTGCCATTTTCATCCCTGGGAGTCAGGCTGCGATCCAGATAAAAATCATCCAATGGCACAGGATGTGGCTTCATTCCCAATGCCGCCAGCTGAATAGATAGTCTATGGGAAAACGTAGTCTTTCCGGAAGACGATGGTCCTGCAATCATAATGAATTTCTTATCCTTCTGCTCTGCAATCTGCTCTGCCAGCCTGCCTATTTTCCGCTCCATCAAAGCTTCCTGGATGAGGATAACATCCTGAATCTGCCCCGCTGCGATGACATCATTTAACGCCCCCACAGTTCCGATTCCCATGGTATCTCCCCATTGCGCAGCCTCGCTTAACGTGTGATACAGCTTATCGGACGGGGTAAACTCTGCCACCTGTCTGGTATCTGCCCCGCTGGGATAAAGCAACATAAATCCCTGCTGATACAGCTCCAAATCAAAATATTTCAAATATCCCGTGGATGGAACCATATACCCATAATAATAATCCACATAGCCATCCAGCACATAGACATTTACCGTAGAACTGCGCCGATAGCGAAACAATGCTTCCTTATCCGTCATACCGGTTCTGGAAAAAAGCTTCAACGCTTCCTCCGTGGACAAGGTCTTTTTTTCAATGGGCAGATTCTGCTCCACCAGCCGCATCATCTCTGCCTGAATATTTCCCAACAACTGCTGATTAATTTGCTGACCGCCTTCCAGTTCACAATAATAGCCATGGCGAATGGAATGCTGCACCCGCACACGAACCCCCAAACCTCCATAGAGATTGTGCACTGCCTTCTGCATCAGCAGAGTCACACTTCTGCGATACGCCTTCTGTCCTGCCTTGTCCCTTGCCGTCAAAAACGTAATCGTTCCGGTCTCCACCGGATGAAACAGCTCCCGCAGACGATTGTCCCTTAAAACCAGCAGAATATCATCCTCATGTTGTTTTTGATATTCCTGCGCAAGCTGCAAATACGTGGTTCCTTCTTCATATTCTTTTGTTTCGCCCAATACATTCAGTTTCATTTTTGCCACTGGTTATACCTCCCTTACGTTTACTCTTTCACATGGATCCGATAAATATGCAATGTTCCGCAGAAAGAATCTCTGTCGTACATGTGCTCCACACCATCAATCCAATTAATTTCACTCTGCAGATAGTCCAAATACTCCTCCTCGTCAATCACTCCTGTGTTAGTAAAAGAAATTTCAATCTTATCCATGCCATAAATATTCTGCCTCACGCCTTCGTCTTCCTCATCCGGAATGCAAATGGTGTCTTCCAAAATCAGATATACGTCTCGCCCTTTATCCGGCACATAGGAATTGATCTGATCGGTATAACAAACACAGTTCTCTCCCTCTGTCATAAAAAATTGATGTACGTTCCGTAATTCATAGGAATACCACTCCAAACGCCATGCATATGCTCCTGCCAGGATGACATCACTGTCTTCGGTTAATTCAGATAAGGATTCATCCACTCCTGAGGAAAAATTCAGCCATCTGCATTCACTAAACGCCTGATTCATTACCATACATCCCAATATTACCACGGTGCAAACCCCTATTTGCAACCCTTTGCTCCGCAAATATCTTCTGACCAGGTACAGTAGCAGAAGGCATAACGCCATCAACACTACCGGCATTACAAAAAACAAATATCGGTCTGTCAAAGCTCCCATGGTCTCTACATCACTAATTTTGGCAATCAGCATTATGGTGATGACTGCAGACACAAAAGAAACAATCAGAAATGGATTCCAGCCGCAAATCACTCTCTTGCAGTTACTCTTCCAATTTTTCAGCCATGTCCTGATCCGTTGCAGCAGGTCGATCATCCACGTTTCCTTTCGGCACACAAACCACACAGCCAGCAGTATAAGCGCCAAAGACGGAATAATAACAGTAAGCCATGCAAAAGTCATCCGATTTACCGACCACCCAGATCCCACAAGTTCATTGAGAACCAGGGACAAGCAGGTAGTGAGGTTCCAATAATAGGGCAATTGCAGATTACCATCATAAATATGCACTCCGTTCAGCACATTTTCCAGGCAATACGGATATAGCAAAATTCCCAGGCCGGCTCCCAACAGCATAAAAAAGGCATATCCCATCAACGGTTTCCACTTTTTATGAATCAGCAGATAAACGCAGGTAAAGGCCGCCACGAAACAAGCAAACACAAAGAAGTAATAATGAGTAAATCCTCCCAATGCAATCACAAATGCAGAAGCGATACATTCTCCGGTTATCTTTCCAAAACCTTTCTGGTACATGCGTGCCAGCAGATACAAGAGCAGTAATGTGAAAAAGGTCAATATCGCATATTGTCTCAAATACACAAACGTATTCACTGCCGCATAGGAAAATCCGTAATAACCGCAAATCAGGAATGCGATCCAGTCCTTTCCCGTCACCGTTTTCACCAACGCAAAAAATACAATCTGGGTCAGGATAAATGCAACAATATTAATGGAGAATGCATACCACCAGGAAAAGCTGTCCGGAAAAAAGGAACAGATGGTATGTAAAATCAGTGTATGAAACGGCGGACTCATATCTTCCCTCTGATTGCAGTATACAGAACCATAGGTAAATTTCTCCCCCTTATTCACCACCAAATAGTCCCACAGTTTACTTCCCGGTTCCCATTCATTCAGATTTTTCAGAGAAGCATCTGCCACCGAAACATCATCATTTACATTCAAATAAATATAAGGATCGTAATAGCTGTTTGCAAATCCATAGCTCCATGCCTCATCCGAATGAAATCCCTCTCTTTGATTAAATACATAAATGATCCTCGTCAGCTGTGCTGCTACCAATAGCGTAAACAGCAGCCCTATCAGTAGTTTCTTATTTGTCATCCCTATTTTTTTTAATTGCTTGCTCATCCCTTACCCCTTCTCTTGGAAATCATTGTATGAAATAATATTCATAACTATTCCTTCTTCCTGTTAATCTGGTATACATGCAGGTCTCCGCAGAAGGAATTTCTTTCATGCAAATACTCAATGCTGTCAATCCATGCAATATTTTCCTGCAAATAATCCAGATACTCCTGTTCATCAATTTTTCCTTTCTCAGAATACAAGGGCAATTCATCTGAAAGACCATGCATTCCATCCTTCTCATCTTCCATCACACAAATGCCTTCCGCAAGAATCAGATACACATCGCGGTTTTCTGCCGGAGCATAGGAATTCAACCTGTCTGTATATGCCATACAGTCCGCTTTTTCTGTCATAAAGAAACCATGTACATTGCGCAGCTCATAGCTGTACCAGGTCAATTCACCGGCATACTTTCCCGCAATGATTACATCACTGTCCTCCGTCATTTGCCAGAGAGGCTGCCTGTCAGCATCCGAACAATACATATAATAGCAGGTATTTCTTGACTGGTTCAAAACCATACAGATAAAAATCACCGCCGCACACACAGCAGCACGTATTTTCCGGTTCGCAAAATACCGTCTGCCCAGATACAGCAGAAGCAGGCAAAGTGTCATCACCATCACCGGCATTACATTCGCCAGGTATCGATCCACCAATATTCCCAATGTCTCCACGTAGCTGACTTGTGCTACAATCATTATGAGAGCCAGCGATGACAAAAAGGCAAAAATCAAGAAAGGATTCCATCCCAAAATCACTCTCTTGCAATTAGCCTTCCAGTTTTTCAACCACATTCTGATGCGACTCATCAAATCAATCATCCAGGTTTCCTTCCGGCACACGAACCACACAGCCAGTAAAATCACTGCCGCAGAAGAAAAAAGAATCGCCCCCCATGCAAATGTCATACGGTCCACTCTCCAGGTAAGTCCAATCGTCTCCCTCAAAACAGTGGATAGACAGGCGGTAAGATTCCAGTAATAGGGCCATTGTAACTGACCATCATACGCATGAAGTCCATTCAGCATATTCTCAAAGCAATAGGGATAAGCCGCAATCCCGATGCCCGCCCCCAGGAGCATCGAAAGAGCATACCAGAGCAGGCTCTTCCATCGTTTGCGAAACAACAGATAAAAACAGGTAAACCCAGCCAAAAAGCATGCAAATATGAAGAAATAATAGTGAGTCAATCCCCCCAGCGATGTGACTATTACAGAAAAAACACATTCCTTTGTTATATTCTGAAAATCCTTTTGAAACATACGAGCCAACAGATACAATAGCAACAAAGTAATCAAAGTCAGTAATGCATACTGCCTTAAAAATACAAAGGTATTTACTGCAGCAAAAGAAAATCCATAATATCCGCAAATCAAATATGCTGTCCAGTTTTTCCCTGTCACTGTCTTCACCAGCAAAAACAATACAATCTGCACCAGAATAAATGCTGCGATATTAATAGAAAAAGCATACCACCAGGAGAATGTTTCCGGAAAAAAAGAACAAATCGTATGTAAAATCATGGTATGTAAGGGCGGGCTCATATCGCCTCGCTGATTGCTATACACCGAATCATATGCGAATTCCTCACCCTTATTTACCACCAAATAATCTCTCAGAACACTGCCCGGTTCCCACTCATTCATGTTTTTATAAGTGGCATCTGATAAAAATATGTCATCATTCACCTGACGGTATATATAAGGATCATAATAACCATTTGCAAACCCATAGCTATGCACCTCGTCCGAATGAAGTCCCGGTCTCTGGTTAAACACATAGATAATCCTCGCCAGCTGCACCGCCACCATCAATACAAAAAGAAGCACCATTAAAATCTTCTTTTTACCGAGTGCCTTTTCCATTGTATTTCCTCCCTATCATTATCGGTATTGACAGGAATTTTTCTAATTCCTGTCACGTGGGTCGGAACCATTCAAAAACATGAACTTCGTTCATGTTGGTTGGTTCCTTCCTCATTATATGACCTCATAAGGCATAATATGTCCACTTTTTATCACTTCCACACAGGATGCATATCCCGTCAGATACTCCTCCATGTAATCCGTAAAAATATGTTCCAACCCATAATGCCCGGCATCTATGATACACAGCCCCTGTGCCACCGCATCTATGCCCTGGTGATGACCAATATCTCCGGTAATCAGCACATCGGCCTGCGCTGCTATGGCATACGGAATCTCATCTTTGCCGGAACCCGGCACAATGGCTACTCTGTGCAGCTGTCGGTTCAAATCTCCATACACCGTCACATGAGGAACATCAAACTGTTTCTGCACCTGTTCGGCACACTCGCGCAGAGAAACAGGAGATGCTATATTTCCCACCTGACCGATTCCACAGGGTTCCCCCTTAAACTCTCCAGTCACTTCCAGCACCCTTGGACTTTCCAGCTCAATCCGCTCTGCTGCAAGCCTTCCCATGACACACACATCAAAATTCGTATGCATGGCATAGTATGATATTCCATTTCGGACAAGATTCTGAATCCGTCTGCCGATAAAATCACCCATAGTGATCTGTTTCATTCCGTGGAAAATCAATGGATGATGGGTAATCAGAATATCCGCCCCGCATCGGACTGCATCCCGAATCACCTCATCCGTTGCATCCAGTGCCAGATATACCGTATGGATACCCTGTCTCTCATCTCCCACCAGAAGCCCCACATTATCCCATTCTAATGCCAGCTCTGCGGGTGCCAGTTCCTCTAAACCAACCTGTAATTCGTTAAATGTCATAGACTTATCTCCTTATAAGCATCCTCTGCCACCGCAAGCTCTGCACGAAGCTCCCGGCATCTGCTCTCAATCGCTGCCGAACCAGTCCGACCGGACAGCTCATCCAAAATATGACGCAGCTGCTGTATCTGATACGATAAATACTCCTTCAGCACCGAATGCTTCTTTCGAAGCAGAACCGGGCCATAAGCACACTCTGTATCAGACAGCGGCTCCATGGTACCCGGAACGCACTTCATCATCATATAGTATTTGCCCTCTTCTGACAGCATTTCCTCTTCTACAATGCTCCATCCTGTCTGCTGCAGAAAAGCTCGAACTGCGGAGAGTTCCGATTGTGGCTGCAAAATCAACTGAGAGAGCTGCCCAACCACCGCCTGTCCCGAACTCAGAATGCGAATCATCAGACCGCCACCCATACCTGCAATGGTGACTGCTGATGCCTCCCCTGGCATCAGTCCCTCCAGGCCATCTGATTGTCTGGTCTCTATGTACGCATCCAGTCCGGCACTCTGAATGTGTTCCTCTGCCCGCAGCAGCGGACCCTTATTGATATCCATGGCAATGGCATGTCCTACTCTTTTCTGTTCTACCAGCCAGATGGGTACATACCCATGGTCAGTTCCGATATCCGCCATCACATCGCAGGGGCTCACCATGTCTGCCACCGCCTGCATGCGCTTCGATAACCGCTGCGCCATTACTCTAAGTAATCCTTCAGCTTACGGCTTCTGCTGGGATGGCGGAGCTTGCGCAGGGCCTTTGCCTCAATCTGTCGAATACGCTCACGGGTTACATTGAATTCTTTTCCTACTTCCTCCAGAGTACGTGCCCGGCCATCATCCAGGCCGAAACGCAGGGTCAGTACCTTCTGTTCCCGCTCGGTCAGAGTGCCCAATACTTCCTCCAACTGTTCCTTCAACAAAGTAAATGCTGCCGCATCTGCCGGAACAGGCACATTATCGTCCTGAATGAAATCACCCAGATGGGAATCCTCCTCCTCACCAATAGGAGTCTCCAGAGAAACAGGCTCCTGAGAAATCTTTAATATCTCACGCACACGCTCTACCGGCATATTCATCTCTGCCGCAATCTCCTCAGGAGTGGGTTCACGCCCCAGCTCCTGAAGCAACTGTCTGGAAACGCGGATCAGCTTGTTGATGGTCTCCACCATGTGCACCGGAATACGGATGGTACGAGCCTGATCTGCGATAGCTCTGGTGATAGCCTGACGAATCCACCAGGTAGCATAGGTACTGAACTTGTAACCCTTTCGATAATCAAACTTTTCCACTGCCTTAATCAACCCCAGATTTCCTTCCTGAATCAGATCAAGAAACAGCATGCCACGCCCCACATAACGCTTGGCAATACTTACCACCAGACGCAGGTTTGCCTCAGCCAGACGCTTTTTCGCCTCCTGGTCTCCCAGCTCCATACGTTTCGCCAGTTCGATTTCCTCCTCTGCAGTCAGAAGGGGGACCTTACCGATTTCCTTTAAATACATACGAACCGGGTCCTCGATGGACACGCCATCCGGTACGGACAAATCGATTTTCTCCTCCTCAATCTCCTCATCATCATCCGGATCAAGAAGTACCACTTCCTCCATTTCATCCTCATCCATAATTCGCAGTACATCAATATTGTTGACCTCAAGGAAATCCAGAATCTTCTCAAACTCCTCGGCATTCAGCTCCATATCCTTAAAAAACTCACTGATTTCCTGATACTCTAAGCTGTTTTTCTTCTGCTTTGCCAAAGCCAGCAGTTCCTGCAGCTTTGCCATAAACTTTTCCTTTTTTTCTTCCATTGCCCTCTTATCTTCCTCAGCCTTTTTCTCTTTCACGCCTTTTGTTTCCTTTGCGCTCTTTGTTGATTTTTTGGTATTCTCCTCCATCTTTTCCTCCATGTTTGTTCCTTGTTCTATTTATTTACACTAATCCATTGAAATATTCATTTTGTTGATAGACTCCAAAGTCTTCCGGTCCTCCAGCACACGCTGATATCCCGCAATATCCGTAGGATCCAGACTGGCCATACGATGGCTGATGCTTTTTTGCTTGACCCGCTGCAGCGTTTCCATCAGTGCCTTGTTCCGCTCCGCCGGAGTCTCCAGCTCACGGATTCCTGCATGAAACAGCTCCGCCACCTGACGCTGCTCCTCCTCATCCTCAAAATGACTGATAATGAGTGCCGGATTTACCTGATTCTGCTCCTTTTGCTCGTAGAGCATACGAGCCGTTTTCTGATACAATTCCTCGGTAAAATCCTCCGGGGTGATGATTCCCTTGATACGGTCATAGAGATGCTCATATTCTATGAGCCAGGTGAGTAACAGCTTCTGGGACTGCAGCATGCCGTCCTCTTTTTTGTGCTTTTGCTCATTTTTCCCGCTCTTTAAGGGAGTCCGTTCCCTCCTCATCCCCTCAGTGGTGCCAAAGTGCTCCACCAGCTTTTTCAGATTGTCATATCCGATCTGATACTTTTCTGCCACCGCCTCAATGTAGTTATTGCGCTCCAGCTCCTCAGTAAATGTGAGAAGCTTTTTCGCCACTTCATTATAGAATGCAGTCTTGCTCTCCGGATCCTTCATGTCATGATTCTGCTGAAGGATGCGGACTTCAAACATAAAGCTGTTCTCAGCTTCATCGATCCGCTTCTGATACTCTTCAGCTCCCAACGCCTTGATAAACTCATCCGGATCCTTATAGGGCTTCATATTGATTACCTTGGTGGAAAGTCCTGCCTCCTTTAGAATGGGAATGGCACGAAGCGCTGCCTTGATTCCCGCACCGTCACTGTCAAAGGTGAGATACACCTCCTTGGTATATCGCTTCAACAGACTGGCATGCCCACTGGTAAATGCTGTGCCAAGAGCTGCCACCGCATTGTCAAAGCCTGCCTGATGCAGGGCGATCACATCCATATACCCCTCACATAACAGGATCCGGGGCTGTCTGGACTGTCTGGCAAAATTCAGCCCATACAGATTGCGGCTCTTATCAAATATTTTCGTCTCCGGGGAATTCAGATATTTGGGTTCGCCATCTCCCATGACCCGGCCTCCAAAGCCAATCACCTTGTTATGCACATCCATAATAGGAAACATGGCCCGATTCCAGAACTTGTCATGTCCGCCCCGCCTTTCATCGTAGCCTACCAGGCCGGAATCCTTCAGGATTTCATCACTATATCCTTTTTTTATCAAGTAGCGATATAAATCATCACTGTATTTGTCAGAATATCCCAGACCAAATTTTTTGATGGTCTCATCAGATAATTCTCTCTTTTTAAAATAAGCCAGTGCTGTGCCGCCCCGCTCACTGTGCAGCAGCATGTAATAATATCTCGCGGCCTCTTTATTGATTTCCAGCAAAATCTGACGCTTATCCGACTCTTTTTTAGCCTCTGCCGACTGCTCCTGCTTCGGCAGCTCTATCCCGGCCCTCTGGGCCAGCTCCTGCATTGCCTCTGGGAACGTATAGTTCTCATACTGCATCAGGAACGTAAATACATTTCCTCCTGCGCCGCATCCAAAGCAGTAATACATCTGCTTCACCGGCGACACGGAAAATGAGCCGGTCTTTTCATTATGGAAAGGGCACAGCCCAAAATAGGTGCTGCCCTTTTTCGTCAGCCTCACATAGCCGGAGATCACATCCACAATGTCACTGCGGGAGCGCACTTCCTCCACCAGTTCATCGGAATAATATGCCATTTCACTTCACCTGCCATGCCTTCGGAACAAAGTATTCCGAGAATTTTGCGATTGCATACTGGTCTGTCATCCCGGAAATGTAATCACTTACCACCCGTTCCTTCGCCACACCTTCTGCTATCATATTGGTATACTGCCAGGGCATCTCCATGGGATGCTCCATGTAATAGAAAAATAATTTTTCCAAAAGCTCCTCTGCCTTTTTCTCCTCACCCTTCGCCACCGGATTGATGTAGACATTATGAAACATAAAACTACGCAGCTCCCGCATGGCCTCAAAAGCTTCATCTGACATGATAATGTCATTCTGATCCAGACTGTTTGTAATAATATTATGTATCAAAAAGTCCAGTCTCTTTCCGGAATCCGCTCCGATAGCCCGTCGGATTTCCAGTGGAATGTCCTCCTCCGCCATGATTCTGCCACGGATGGCATCATCGATATCATGATGGATATAGGCAATCTTGTCGGAAAGCCTCACGATTTTCCCCTCGAGAGTATGAGGCATGGTGCTGGTCTGATGGTTGGCAATACCATCCCGCACTTCCCAGGTAAGGTTCAGTCCCTGTCCATTTTTCTCCAGCTTCTCCACAATACGGACACTCTGGATATTGTGCTTGAAACCGTCCTCACAGAGTCGGTTCAGCACCCGTTCTCCCGCATGACCAAAAGGTGTATGACCGAGATCGTGTCCTAAGGCGATGGCCTCCACCAAATCCTCGTTGAGGCGAAGAGCCTTTGCAATGGTTCTGGCATTTTGGGACACCTCCAGAGTATGAGACAGCCTGGTCCGATAATGATCCCCCTTGGGAGTAAGAAACACCTGAGTCTTATTTTTTAATCTTCGAAACGCCTTACAGTGGAGAATCCGATCCCTGTCTCTTTGGTACACCGGGCGAATATCACACTGGGGTTCCTCCATATCACGTCCCTTGGAGTTCTCACTGAGGGAGGCATAGGGACTTAGCGTCTCATGCTCCATCCGCTCCATTCGTTCCCGAATTGTCATGACGTGATCTCCTTTCTGTAATAAATAGGAAACACCGCCCGGACGGACGGTATTCAATGTCTCCCTATTTTATGTTTTCTGTGTAACTTTCCGTTTTCCTTTTTTCAAATCTCTCTTTTCGAAGTTTTGTTTCTGAAAATGAATTTTGCTATTCGATTGCTAGCGATACCCAATCCATTTTGCAATGACCGCTGCCACTTTATAGATTGGATTCTCCATATGCTTTTTTACCTGCTTCAACTGTTTTCGGATTTCAATTGCCTGTGGGCAATGGGACTCACACCTGCCACACTGTCTGCACTTAGCCGCATTGGACGTATCCTTTTTAATGGTAGTGCACATCAGATACGCCTTCATACCAGAATAGAACCCATCCGTGTAACGGGTATTGTAGGCTGCAAAACAAGTGGAAATATCTACACCGAATGGACAAGGCATACAGTAGCCACAGCCGGTACATGGTACCTTGATCTTTCGGTTAATGGACGCCTTTACACGATCAAACACCTTCTGCTCTGCATCCGTCAGATTTCCCACTGGGGAATCTCCGGCAATACGTACATTTTCCTGCACCTGGGTCACATCATTCATGCCGGACAGAACTACAGTCACCTCCGGCTGATTCCACAGCCAGCGCAGTCCCCATTCCGCAAAGCTTCTCTCCGGATTCGCTTTTTGAAAAATATGCTGTGCTTCCTTAGGTAGTGCATTTACTAAACGTCCGCCCCGTAAAGGCTCCATGATAATCACCGGCAATCCCTTGGCATGGGCATAACGCAGTCCTTCTGCACCTGCCTGTGTATACTCATCCATGTAATTGTACTGAATCTGGCAGAAGTCCCACTCATAGGCATCAACGAGTTTTTTGAACTGCTCACATCCACCATGAAAAGAGAAACCAATATTTTTGATTTCTCCAGCCTGTTTCTTCTCAGCAATCCACTCCCTGATTCCTAAGTCTTCCAGACGATTCCATGTATTTAAATCGTTTAGCATGTGCATAAGATAATACTCCACATGATCCGTCTGCAGACGCTCCAGCTCCTCCGCAAAATACCGCTGCATGTCTCCCGGCTGCTTCAGATAGTAATGGGGCAGCTTGGTGGCAATATTCACCCGGTCGCGATACCCCTTGGCCAAAAATTTGCCCAGACAGACCTCGCTTCCGCCGTAAGTATAAGCTGTGTCAAAATAATTGACTCCGGCCTCCACCGCAGCCGCCATTTCCCGTTCCGCTTTTTCCTGATCGATAGCTGTCCCCTTTTTGGTATAACGCAGGCAGCCATAGCCCAAAATCGAAAGCTTGTCTCCATTTTTTGGATTTTCTCTATACAGCATATTTCCTCCTAACTGTTCAGTACCTTCTATGCGGTTCCGCTCCGACCTGTTTTATATACTCTTCTACATAACATACTCTCATGCCAGAATGCTTTGAATTTTCCTGTAAAGTACATGTCCGCCTCATAAAACAGCACTCCCACTCCACAGCAGATTACAATATTGCAGCTGATGGCTGCAACCATAGGCAGCTTCATCAGAATACCACCCAGTTCAAAATGATAGTACACCATTTGAACCAAAAAAATGTGATACGAAGCCTGCCCTAAAAGAGCCAGTCCCTTTCCCAGTGCTCCCGGAATATGGCTGTGATAGAATCTGCGGAAAATCATTACCACAACCGGAAAAATATAAAAGGCAATGGGCATGGCTGTGGGTGTCCAGAACTCAAAGAGCACCGGATCCCGGTCCAGCCACAAGATCTCATATATATAACTTAATCCAATGATTAACATGGCAACCATCTGGTGCTTCTTCACCCGCTGTTCCGGATGCAGATACAGGTAGCAGCCAAAAGCAATCAGCAGGATATACCGGCCAATCAGCAGACGATAATAGTACTTTTCCATGCCTGACACCCGTACCACAATCTCATAAGCCAGGTTTCCCACTGCCGCCAGAGTCAGTCCCAGCTTGGCATTTTTCTCCACCAGCTTATAGATGATGGGAAAAATAAAAATCAGCTGAATCAAAATCGGCACATAATAGCTGCCCGGTCCGTAAGCCCCGTAAGCAAAGATACGAAACAGATTAATATGCTTCCCCTCTATCAAAAGAAGTACAATCTCCACCAGACAGATTACAAAAAACGGCACTAAAAAGCGTTCCAGCTTCGACTCCAACAGATGAACATCATACATTTTCGACAACTTTCCGCCGGCTCTCTTCTTGTTTGACATGGAGAAATTGTAGCCGCTTAAAATCATAAAAACCGGCACTGCCATATTAATAAACATGGTAAAAAACGGTGATGATTTGTCTGACCAGTTATAGTGGGTGATGATTACCATAATAATGCAGACTGCTTTCATATAATCTAGCAATTCAATTCTCTTGTGTTCCATGATATGTAATAACCTCTTCTCTATTTTCTCAAAGAACGCTTTGCGCTGCTTTGAAGACAAGTCTTAGTTCATCCGTCCCACATTTTAGTATTATGCAAAGAAAAATGCAAGTGGTATTTTTCCCCGATACGCGGTATAATGTCTTGCATAAACAAGCAGGAGGTAACGCCATGGGACCATTTATATCTGCCAGCAGAAGAAAGACAACTACTAAGGACGATAGCACGTATCTGATTATGCTAAAGGATATACCCGTGTGCCATATCAATAGGGGGAATGGCATTGCAGAAATTCATCAGGAACAACTCATGCCCTTTGATTTGTATCTGGAATCCGGCATCCTTGCCGATACCCAAAACAACCTCATCGTATTTAACTGGTGGTGTGCACACAGAGTTTTAAATCTTGACAGAGAACACGCCAAAGCCATATTGAATGCCTGCGGGCTCAAACAGGCAACTACCGACAAAGACAAAGCCGACATAGCATTAGAATATATGTGTTTAAGTTTAAAAGACTTTTACTGGGTAAAAAAACATGACAATCAGAAGACATGGGCAGAAATCAATCTATTTGAACAGAGTTTAAGCAATGCTGTGGTAAGCATAGCCTTAGCCGGCCAAAACCTGTCTGTAACAAATAAGCATCTCATTACTTCTGATCTAACCACCGATGGATTATTTCCAAAAGCATGGTACCGGAAAGACCATACGTTTTATTTGTATAAAGGCGAAAAAAATGATTCCGTAAATAAAGAGGTTCGCGCCAGTCAGATTTTGCAGCAGCTTGGATTTCATGTATTAAACTACGAAAAAACTGTTTATGACAACTCAGAAGTAAGTGTTTCAAAATGCTTTACCAGCAATGATATCGGATATGTAACAGCAGGTGATCTCATCCAAAACTATGACATAGACACCAACTGCTATGAGTATGACATCATGAATCTATGTGATTATCTGGTGGGCAACTCTGATCGTCATCAGGATAATTGGGGCTATCTTTTTAATCCCAACAGAGAAATCATAGGATTTGCGCCAATCTTCGATTTCAACCACGCCTTCGAAGCTCCCGAATCGAATTTATGTCTTCCGGAGCAGCTTTGCAATCGAAATATTACTATGCTTGATATTGCAAAACATGTGACAAAGAAATATGACATACATTTAGATGAAGTGGAAGAAACTGATTCCTATGCAACGTTTGTGAATCGGCGTATTCGGTTGCTGTATTCGTAGCATTGGCTAAATTTACAACAACAGTGCTCGCCGACCGGAGCGAAGCGGAGACCTTCAACCCTGCGGTACGCGGAAGATGGGGCGCACGAGGTCCGGTGGACCTCGGCTTTGCGCCGACCGGAGCGAAGCGGAGACCTTGAACCCTGGGTTCAAGGGACGCTTCGGTCTTACATCAAAAAGGGCTAAGCCTTTTGGCTTAACCCTTTTTGATGTAATGCGGAAGATGGGACTTGAACCCACACGACATTGCTGCCACAAGATCCTTAGTCTTGCTCGTCTGCCAGTTCCGACACTTCCGCATAGTCGATATGAAATATCTGTCACAACGACTTAACTATAATAACAAACGTCCCTGAAAATGTCAATTATTATTTTCAAAATTTTCGATAAAATTTAGAAACTTCGTACGACACGCTACGAGCCATGCTCTCAGTTCGCGAACTTCGTTCGCTCACTGACTGGCTGTCGCCAGATAAAAAAAGTCTCAGAAACACTTACGAAAATGAATTTTCGACGTGTTTCCGAGACTCTTTTTGCATGGCTCGTAGCTAACACTCAAATTTATATCCCATGCCCCAGATGGTTTTGATGTAATCTCCTTTGTCGCCCAGCTTGCTGCGCAGTTTTTTCACATGGGTGTCGATGGTTCTGGCATCACCGAAGTAATCATAGTTCCAGACATTATTCAGGATTTTCTCCCGGGACAATGCCAGACCTTTGTTTTCTACGAAAAAAGTTAAAAGCTCAAACTCTTTAAAGCTCAGCTCAATCTCTTTTCCATCGATGGTCACCATATGGGCTGCCTTATCTATGATAATACCACCCTCTTCGATGACTTCCGAATCTCCCAGCTTGTTGGCTCTGCGCAGGATAGCCTCCACCCGGGCCACCAGAATTTTGGGGCTGAAGGGCTTGGAGATATACTCATCCACACCAAGCTCGAAGCCCAGCAGTTCGTCACTCTCATCAGACTTTGCAGTTAGCATAACAATCGGGACTTTCGAGGTCTCCCGTACCTCCCGGCACACGTCCCATCCGCTCATCCGCGGCATCATTACATCCAAAATCAGCAATGCAATGTCCGAAGTTTTGTAAAAAATATCCAGTGCTTCCTCGCCGTCACCGGCCTCCAGTACTTCAAAATCTCTTTTCGTCAAAAAGTCCCGCACCAGCTTGCGCATTCTGCTCTCATCATCCACCACCAGGATCTTTACCCGCTCCACGCTCTATCCCTCCACATTCACCATGTAATATTCTAAAGAATAACAGACAAATATGTCATTTCTGTGTCTTACTCTTGCAGCATTGCTTCCCGTTCCTTCAGCTCCGCCTCACGCTGCAAAAGCTCCTGCTCCCAGCTCTCGTATTTGTCAATAATCTGATTTTCATAATTCAGTATGGTGGTATTATTGCTGGTCATGTTAATGACAAACATGGCAATAATGACAACAACCAGACAAATATTCACGCCAAGAAGAAGGTGCATGCGTCCCTGCATTTTTTCCATACCCGGAGTGTTTTTTTGCTGTCTCTCTGATTTTTCTTTTTGGGATGACCCACTCTTTTCCGGCGAAACTCTGCTATTTTCGTTTTCATACTTCTTTGGTTCCGCCTCGTCCATCTCCACCGGTATGGTCTCCACTCTGCTTTCCTCATATCCTGCTGTCACAGTCAGATAATCCCGCAACTCCTTCAGATATGCATATCCGACCGGCGTGGAAAAAAGCTTTTGCCGGATAATCTGCTGATACATCTGATACACCACCTCAGGGCGAGCTCCCTCCAGTCGATTTCTCAGGTAATCTACTGCATCCACTTCTCTGGAGGCCTGGTCAGCAATATTTTTATCATAAAAAGCAAATCCCCCACATATCCATGGTTCCTGCAACTGTCCACCTCCATTCTTTCTGTGCTCTCAGTGTTACTGAGAATGAATTTAGTACCGCTACGTTCCGGCAAGAGCGAAAGCGTGTCTGTAATCAAATATGCAAATTCATTCGCAAAGACTAAACCGAAAAGGGATTACATTTATAACCCAAACAGTCCTTTCTTATAAAATGGAGTGATTCCCTCCATCCACTGAAGTGCGCCCTCATCCGCCTTGCGGATTTCTAATCGCAAAGCACCCAGTTTACCTTGAACTGCCTTTGCGATACCTTCCAGAACACTCTTTTCTTCTTCCTTCATATCCAGAACCAGGAGATAACATACATCCATATTCTGAGTAACCTTCATGGATAAAAATGCACGTTTGACATCCTTTTGTGTTTTCAGATAATCAGCCAGAATCTGTTCCAGCTCAGAAGTGCTTTCCACGGATGCACCAATGCTGATTCCATTTCCGCAATCACGCAGCATACCGCCTTCCTTTTCCTTCTGTAATCTCTTCTCCCGCTCAACATATCCCGCCAGCACTTTTTTCCGATTCTCATCGATTCTAGTCTCAAGACTTCCCGGATTGATAATGATTCCGTTATCTTTGGAAACCGTCACCAGATCTTCATAGGAAAGAATCTGTGCATTCCATTCATCCCGCTGATACATATTGAAAAACGCATCCCAGTCGGTAAATGCTGGAAACCATGGCCGCTTCTCATTATCACCCAACATAGCAAAGCGCATGGTAGCACCTTCTTTTAACGTCATGACGGAATTGTGATCCACCGGCTTTCCATCTGCCGTAGTAATCTTTACCGGGCATAAAAATTTGCCCTTCACCAGTTCCCGTAGCATGCGGTCACACATGATACGCTCCGAACGCGTCCACTTTTCATCTTTATTTTCCAGGAACAGCAACTGTCTGTGCTGAATGCAGGCTGCCATGAATGCCGGATTGCGTACCGGTCTGGCCACTTTTGGAATCTTCCTCTCATCTGGAGGCGGCATGAGTTTTGTACGGTTAATGTGCACGGAATAGATTCCCATGTCCAGAACCAAAAGCTCCATTCCCCACCAATAGCAGTCCATAAAGAAATGCCTCATCCCATCCTTGGGCACAAACTGAATCTCCAATCCAAGCCCCTGTTCTTCGTAATGCTCTGCAGCCTTATTTGCCATTTCCTCGGTAGAAAAAATCATAACAGATCCATCCCCCATGATATGTGGATACTGGGTATGCGGATCACCGGCAACAAAAATGCCTTCCAGCTGCCACAGACGGCTCATCAGAAGCTCTGTGTAACGATCTCTTTTTTCCAGCAGATTATCTGCCGGAATCTCCTTTTTATCATGGAAAACCTGTGCAGAACGGATCAGATACTCCAGCTCCTCAAAGTTCACTTCATCCAGATCCTCCCGCTTGGGCATATCATAGTGAAGCAAAAACTTGTTTAACAATTCTTCCTTGCGCTCGTTTGTAATTTCCATACTGTCCCTTTCTATATAACTACTCGGCACCTTCGTGGTTTCTAGCAATTATAATACTTCTGTGATGATTCCATCCTGTACATATTTTTTGCAGTCAATGACCCGCTGATTGGCTGACCCCTTGAATTTCAACGTAATGTCATGCTGCTCCTCTATATAAGGACCATCCACCAAAATATCGATATAGGAAAGCAATTCCCCGGTATCTTCTGTGTAACATCTGCCTCCGGGAATCAAATCCCGATCCAGCACATATCCGGTGTAGGCCCAAATGTCCTTCGTCGGGCACTCCCTGCACACCCTTCGCACGAAAGGCAGGAGCACCTTCTGGTTTTCCGGCTCGAAGGGATCTCCCCCCAAAAGCGTCAGTCCTTTAATATATACAGAATCCAATGACTTGATTATCTCATTTTCTGTCTCTTTTGTAAATGGATTCCCATGACAAAAATCCCATGTCTCCGGCTGAAAACATCCTTTACAGTGATTGCGGCACCCGGATACGAACAGAACTGTCCGTACCCCGATGCCGTTTGCAATGTCATTATATTTGATTGCTGAATAATACATAATCCTCTTCCCTTTTACAAATGCAGTACCCGGTCTTTGATTTCCTGGGTTCTTCCCTGATTCCAGAACTGAGAGCCAATGTAACCACAGGTTCTGCGGGCTACATTCATCTTGTCCTGGTTTCTGTTATGGCAGTGTGGGCACTCCCACACCAGCTTACCATCCTCATCCTGTACCACCTGAATCTCGCCGTCAAATCCGCAAACCTGACAGTAATCACTCTTGGTATTCAACTCTGCATACATGATGTTTTCATAAATGTAACGCATCACAGAAAGCACAGCCTCCAGATTATCCTGCATATTGGGAACCTCCACATAGCTGATGGCTCCTCCGGGAGACAATGCCTGGAACTGGGACTCAAACTTCAGCTTCTCAAAGGCATCAATAGGCTCTGTCACATGTACATGATAGC
Source organism: Lachnospiraceae bacterium (assembly GCA_022766245.1). Taxonomy (GTDB): domain Bacteria; phylum Bacillota; class Clostridia; order Lachnospirales; family Lachnospiraceae; genus Roseburia_C. Next base: position 114,260 of record JALEPL010000052.1, read on the forward strand.
TGTTGGTAATATAGTTTTTATCGGTAACTCCTTCAATAATTCCAAAACGTTTTTTCAGACATTTCGCAAACTTATAGGTGGTAGACTCCAGGGGCGTGCCGTACACAGAGAAGTCGATATTGTGCTTGTCCTTCCACACTTTGCAGGCATCATTCAGATGCTGCATCACCTTCAATGCAAACGGAGTGGCAGAAGGGTCCGTGTGTGACTTTCCGGTCATATATCTGGTACACTCACAAAGTCCTGCATAGCCCAGAGAAATAGTGGAATATCCGCCATACAGCAGCTTATCGATGGTCTCCCCCTTCTTCAGGCGTGCCAACGCTCCATGCTGCCAGAGAATCGGAGCCACATCAGAAGGAGTTCCCTTCAAACGGTTGTGTCTGGCCATCAGCGCCCGATAGCAAAGCTCTAATCGTTCATCAAATATCTTCCAGAATTTATCGAAATCTCCACCAGAAGAACATGCAATGTCCACCAGATTGATGGTGACCACACCCTGGTTGAATCTGCCGTAGAACTTTGGCTTGCCCTCCTCATCATGATATACCGTCAGGAAGGAACGGCATCCCATACAGGTATAGCAGTTTCCATCCTTGATCTCTTTCATTTTTTTCTCAGAAATGTAATCCGGCACCAGTCTCTTGGCTGAACACTTTGCCGCCTTTTTGGTGAGATAATAGTATTCGCTGTCCTCGTGAATATTATCCTCCTCCAGCACATAAATCAACTTCGGGAATGCCGGTGTAATCCACACACCGTCCTCATTTTTCACACCCTGATACCGCTGATCCAGCACTTCTTCAATAATCATGGCCAGATCCTTTTTCTCCTGCTCATTCTTTGCCTCGTTCAGATACATAAATACGGTAACAAAAGGTGACTGGCCGTTGGTGGTCATCAGAGTTACCACCTGATACTGGATCACCTGAACACCACGCTCGATCTCGTCATGAAGACGACGCTCTACAATCCGGTCGATCTTGTCCTGGCTGATGGTAGTGCCCGCCTCCTCTAAGGTACGCACAAGCTCTGCACGGATCTTATCACGGCTGATCTGTACAAAAGGAACCAGATGAGCCAGGGAAATGCTCTGCCCGCCATACTGAGAGCTGGCCACCTGGGCAATAATCTGAGTGGCAATATTACATGCAGTGGAGAATGAATGAGGCTTGTCGATCTTCGTTCCGCTGATGACCGTGCCGTTCTGCAGCATATCCTCCAGATTCACCAGGTCACAGTTGTGCATGTGCTGGGCAAAATAGTCTGCATCGTGGAAATGAATGAGACCCTGCTCATGCGCTTCCACAATGTCCTCGTCCAACAGAAATCTCTTAGTGATATCTTTGCTGACCTCGCCTGCCATGTAATCACGCTGTACGCTGTTTACGGTGGAATCTTTGTTAGAGTTCTCCTGTTTCACCTCTTCGTTATTGCACTCAATCAAGCTTAAAATCTGCTCGTCTGTAGAATTAGACTTACGCACCAAGGCACGCTTATAGCGGTAGGTAATGTATTTTCTTGCCACGGAGAAGGCCTGCTTTGCCATAATTTGGTCCTCCACCAGATCCTGAATGTCCTCAACATTCAGGGCATGGTTGGATGCCTTGCACTTATCCTCGATGAAAGTGGCAATTTCTTTTATCTGATCTGCATTCAGACGCTCTGTCTCTACCACTTCCTTATTGGCCTTGTTAATGGCTGTAATGATCTTGGTGATGTCAAAATCGACTTCCATTCCGCTTCTTTTGATGATTTTCATGGTATCTACTCCTGAATAATAAATGTGTACTGAATAGTTACAATTTGTTATAAAAACACAGTATCTTGTGTATTGTTCTTAGCAATGCCTATTATATACCATATATTGTGTTCCTTGCAACAGTTTTATACAAGATTATGAAGTCGGATTTTGTATATTATTAAATACAATTGTATTTTTTCAATTTTTTTATATTTTTTTCACATATAATTCACAACCTGCGGATATACTAGTTAATGTCAACAGGGAACAGTTCATCCCCCAACGAACTGCAAGCCGGTTGACGACAAAACTTTTTTCATAAATTTTCATAACTCCCCAGAAAGCCACCGCATCCCCTGCGGTGGCTTTCTCATTGCATCGATTTATAATTCCAAAGAATCTGCATTCAGCAAGAAATCATACACATTCATCATTAAAATACCATCCTCATTATAAAATGGTTTTGGTGTATCTGATGTAATAACAATTTTCTTAAAAGAATCATTAATTTTTAAGAATGGACGAACCTCTTGCGCCATCTTCTCCTCAGTTCCTAACATATATGCTGACTGAATATAATATTTTTTAGAACCTTTCCTGCAAATAAAATCTACCTCTAATTGTTTTTTTACCGGTTTTCCTTCCTGATTCTTTTCAACAACAGTCAAATTTCCAACGTCTACACTAAAGCCTCTCATTCTTAATTCATTATAAATTACATTTTCCATGGAATGAGTCACTTCCATTTGTCTATAATTAATTCTTGAATTTCTAAGTCCCATATCCATAAAATAATACTTAAGTGGGGTACCTATATATGATTTTCCCTTAATATCATATCTATTTGCCTCTTCAATTAAAAAAGCATCTTCCAAATACTCAATATATTTCGTAATAGTAGTAGCTGTAATCTTTGACTTACTTACACTTTTAAATGTTTTTTGTAGTTTATTTGGATTCGTTAAAGCACCTATTGCAGAGGATAATACATCAAGCAGCGCTTCCATCTCTCCAACATTTCTAATTTTATTGCGTTTCACAATATCACTAATATACGTTTCCTTAAACAGATTATCCAAAAGTGTCATCTTTTGTTCTTCTGTTTCTGCCAGTACCACCAACGGTATTCCCCCATAAGTAATATATTCATTCCATCCATCATATCTGTTTCCATCATAAGCAGTCATAAATTCAGAGAAGCTCAACGGATACATATGGACTTCATCTCCTCTGCTGCCAAATTCAGTTGCTATATCTCTTGATAAAAATTTCGCATTACTTCCCGTTACAAACACATCGCAGTTCTTTTTATCTGCCAATCCATTGAGTACACTCACAAATTCATCTAGCAACTGCACTTCATCCAACAGAAAATAATATGTTTCTTCATCCTTAAACTGCTCTTTTGCCCAAGGGTAAAAAACTTTCGGATCTCGGTATTCTATATTATCAAATAAATCAAATGCCATCTCTATGATGTGTTCTTCATCTACCCCACTTTCAATCAAATGATTTTTAAACAATGTTCGTAGTAAATAAGATTTTCCACATCTCCTTATTCCGGTTACAATTTTAATCAGTCCATTACCTTTACGTTTTATAAGTTGCTCCAAGTAATAGTCTCTCTTAATTTCTCTTTCCATTTTGCGCGCTCCTAAAAGATATTTTGGTTAGTTTATCCCTAAATTTCTTTTAGTATACTCTTTGAATTACTCTATTTCAAGAGCTGCAGAAGAAATTTCGGTTAATTATAACCGAAATTGTTACTAAATGGTATCTGTTCAGAACCGGCCGAATCACTTGCTGATGAGACCGTAAGAACATGATTCGGCTGTGAGCAAAGTCTACGCTTCGCTTCGGTCGGTGTTGAACAGGTGCCACTGGCACCTAACACCCCATCGGCGCAGCCGATTTTCATGGGTTTGCGAATCGTATCTGTGAAGGTACTGAACAGATACACTAAATGTGCAAAATCCGAACTTGTCACCAAGTTCGGATTATCACTTGTTAGTGGAGCAAACGCATCTAAATCCGAACCAGTTCGGATGGGCGTTTGCGTAGGCAATCCCTCCTTCGGAGGAATTACAGATAGTGGACTAGACGGGAGTCGAACCCGTGTCCGAAAACCAATCCCCTGTCCTTCTACGAGCGTAGTTCATGTTTTTACATTCCCTCTGCAACTCCGGCATGAACACCGTAATTGTTTCAGTAGCTTCATGATACGCCCACCGGCTCAAAGCTTTGCCGGTGTCGTTTCCTACATGATTGATGCCCGGATTCTAATGTGTAGGTGCACTAGAGCGGACAACGCTGACTAGGCAGCGTAAGCTAATTTATTATCGTTAGCGTTTAATTTTAAGTTTGGAATTTAACGTATCCCGTACGGCTCGCTTCTCCAGCTTCATAATCCCCGTCGAAACCTTTACTAGCCCTTAATAAATTTATTATCACTATTTATTATAATCAATCTGCCCGGGTTTGGCAAGTGAACCTGCCGTTTAATTGTTACAGTTCACTGGCAAGCCAGTAAACTGTAACTTTCGCAGGCTTATTTAAAGTTTTGCTTCGCAAAAGAAGCCTGCGAACACCTGAATCACGTTCTTACGCCGCCATACAGCAAGTGTCTGGCGGCTGTGTGAACAGTAACGTTTAATTTTACAGATTTCTTACCTTGAATTCTCGTTCTGCCTCCCGGCGCTGATCCTTCTTGGCGATGTCGTCCCGCTTATCATAAAGCTTTTTACCCTTTGCCAAAGCGATCTGTACTTTCACCAGACTCCCCTTTAAGTATACCTCCACCGGGACGATGGTATACCCTGTTTCTTTGATTTTCTGCTCCAGCTTCAAGATGTCCTTTTTGTGGAGCAGCAGCTTTTTCGGCCGCAGGGGATCCCGGTTGAAGATATTCCCCTTTTCATAGGGGCTGATGTGCATGCCGTAAATGATGACTTCTCCATTTTCTATATGAACGAAGGACTCTTTGATGCTGCATTTGCCCATGCGCAGGGACTTTACCTCTGTGCCGTGAAGGCTGATTCCGGCCTCATACAATTCTTCTAAAAAATATTCATGTCTCGCCTTTTTATTGTTGGCGATCAATTTAACGGATTCTTTTGCCATAAATTCCCTCCTCCCTACTTTTTTCTATTTTTCGAATCATCGGTCGTCAGATCCACCAATGATTCGAAAATCAATGGTGCGCACCAGTGTGTCCACGGAAACCGCCTCTACCATAACCCGCTGTCCCAGCTTGTAATGCTTGTTGGTGACTTCTCCGATGAGCTCATAGGTGTCTTCCTGATAATAGTAATAATCGTCATCCAGGGAAGTCACATGCACCAGTCCCTCAATGGTATTGGGCAGTTCTACATACAGTCCCCATCCGGTAACACTGGATATGACTCCTTCAAACACTTCGCCCAGATGCTTCTCCATGTACTGGACTTTTTTCAGTTTATCTGTCTCCCGCTCTGCCTCATCGGCCCGGCGCTCCATCTCACTGGAATGCTTTGCCACCTCAGGCAATATCTTTTCATAGTGTTCCCGGCGTTTCTGATTCATCCTTCCTCGCAGGGTTTCCTTAATGATGCGGTGAATCTGCAAATCCGGATAACGACGGATGGGCGAGGTAAAATGACAGTAATAGGATGTGGCCAGACCAAAGTGTCCGGTGTTATCCGTCGTATACTTTGCCTGCTTCATGGAGCGCAGGGTCAGACGACTGATCAACGCTTCCTCATCGGTTCCTTCTATTTTCCCCAAAAGCTTCTGCAGCTCCTTGGGATGTACCTCCTCGTTTGCCACATGAAGGTTATAGCCGAAATTCCCGATGAGGGTAGCCAGTTTACGAATCTTCTCCTCGTCCGGCGTCTCATGGGTACGGTAAACAAAGGGTATCTCCTGCCAGAAAAAGTCCTGCGCCACAGTTTCGTTGGCAATCAGCATGAAATCTTCGATTAAGCGGGTGGCTGTGTTGCGCTCGTAGGGCTTAATCTCGATGGGCTCTCCCTTTTCATTCAGCAGGATCTTTGTCTCCGGAAAATCAAAGTCAATGGAGCCCCGCTTCATGCGTTTGCTGCGCAAAAGTGCTGCCAGCTCTCCCATCTGCTCAAACATGGGAACCAAGTGTGCATATCGTGCACATTCCACCTCATCATGGTCCTCCAGAATTTTTTTCACGGAGCTGTAGGTCATCCGTTCATCGATTCGCACCACTGTCTCTGCTATTTTATGGTCAATGACCTTTCCCTTGGGATTGATCGTCATGATGCAGCTTAAAGCCAGACGATTCTCTCCTGCATTCAGGGAACAGATCCCATTGGACAGCTTGTGAGGCAGCATGGGAATCACCCGGTCTACCAGATACACACTGGTTCCCCGGTTCAGCGCCTCCACATCCAGCGCACTGTGCTCCTGCACATAATTTGCCACATCGGCAATGTGCACACCGAGAATGTAATTGTCACCTTCCATGGTCAGGGACACCGCATCATCCAGATCCTTGGAATCCTCTCCGTCGATGGTCACCATCTGCCAGTTCCGCAAGTCCATGCGGCCAGCCATATCTGCATCACTAACCTCATGGGCTACATTTTCCACCTGCTTCATAATCTTGGGACTAAACTCCACAGGCAAATCATAACCTCTCACGATGGACATAATGTCCGTACCCGGGTCATTGATATGGCCGATGATCTCTACCACTTTTCCCTCAGGCTTCTTGCCGTTCTCCCCATAGCTGGTAAGCTCCACCACTACCTTATGCCCGGTGACAGCCCCCATAGAACGCTCCTGGGGAATAAAAATATCAGACGACAGCTTCTGGTTATCCGGCACCACAAATCCATATGTCCTGCTGGCCTGATAGGTCCCCACAATCTGGCTCAGCCCATGGGAAATGACTTTTACAATGGTACCTTCCCGCCGCTTGCCGCTGTTGATATCGGTGATAGCCACCTCCACGGTATCCATATGCATGGCACCGTTGGTATTTTCCCCAGAGATAAAGATGTCCTCATCCTCTCCCTCCACGGTAACAAAGCCAAAGCCACGGCTGTTTCCTGTATAGACCCCGGTGAAAAATCTGCCGGAGGCTTTCACGTACTTTCCCTTTGGAGTGAGTTCGATTTTCCCTTCTGTCACCAACTCGTCCAACACCTGATGCAAGTCCTGACGCTGGTCTTTTCTCACCTGCAGAACCATAGCCATCTCCTTGGCCTTCATGGGCACATACAGATCGTCGCAGATAAAATCATATACAATTTTCTTTTTCTTTTCCAATACTTTTTCTTCCATACTTGCTCCTGAAAAGGGAATCCCAAAAAAATAGCTGTCGTAAATCAAAAATCTACGACAGCCTTTTATCAAAAACTTCCAATGTTCAATACGATGGCCAGAAGAATGAAAAGGATAACCAAAACTCTGGTGATCTTTACCAGTAAACCCTCCATCGAACGACCCTTGTTCTTGCCCCAGTAAGTATCAGCGGCACCGCTGATTGCTCCAAGTCCTGCGGACTTACCTTCCTGAAGTAAGATGATAACTGTCAATGCTAATGATATAAGAATAAAAACAACTGTCGAAACCGTCTTTAAAACTGCCACGGGGAACACCTCCTGTGTATAAATTCAACTTACTGTCAATGCGATATCTGCGTTGACTCACTGAGGTTCATTATATCATAGGCATTTATGAAATACAAGTTTTTTTTACAATGATTCATCAATCCGCATGAGGCGATTATACTTCGCTGTGCGCTCCCCTCTACAGGGTGCACCGGTTTTAATCAGATCACTGGAGAGCCCCACAGATAAATCTGCAATGGTGGTATCCTCCGTCTCTCCACTGCGATGAGACATGATCGTCTGATATCCGTTCTCCCTGGCAATTCGTATGGTCTGCATGGTTTCAGAAAGGGAGCCAATCTGGTTTGGCTTAATGAGGATTGCATTGGCGCAGCCCATGGCAATACCCTTTTCTAATCTTCTCGCATTGGTGACAAACAAATCATCCCCCACAAGTACTACCCGGTTTCCCACCGCCTGAGTAAGCTTTTTCCAGCCGTTCCAGTCTTCCTCATCCAAAGGATCCTCAATGGAATAGATGGGATATTTCTGGATCAGCTCCTGCCAGTGAGCAATCAGCTGATCTGTGGTATACACCGTCTTCGCCTTGGGAAGACAATAATGCTCCGCACCTTCTTTTTTCCACTCACTGGCTGCCGCATCCAGAGATATCATAAAATCCTTTCCTCTACCACAGGAATATCCCGCTCTGCTGATGGACTCCATAATCAATTCGATGGCAGCCTCCTCGTTTTCCACGTTTGGTGCAAAACCGCCTTCATCTCCCACAGCCACAGAAAGCCCTCTTTTTTTTAGTAGGGATTTCAGGCGACCGTAAACTTCCGCACACCAGCGGATTCCCTCTGTGATACAGCAAGCCCCCATGGGAAGAATCATGAATTCCTGCACATCCAGATTGTTGTCCGAATGAGCACCTCCGTTCAAAATATTCATCATGGGAACCGGCATGGTCACCGCATTTACACCACCTACATAGCGATATAGCGGCATATGCAATGCTTTGGATGCTGCCTTTGCCGTGGCAAGGGAAACGCTTAAAATCGCATTGGCTCCCAAAACGGATTTGTTGTTTGTTCCGTCAGCATCCAGCATAAGCTGATCGATTCTTTCCTGACGCAGGGCATTTTTCCCCACCAGAAGCTTCGCAATCTTATCATTCACATTTTTTACTGCCTGGGATACCCCGTTTCCCAAATATCGGTCATCCTGATCCCTAAGTTCCACTGCCTCAAAGGCTCCTGTACTGGCTCCGGAGGGCACTGCTGCCCGGGCTGTGCTCTTTTTCCCATTTGTCTCGGTTTCCACCGTAACCTCCGCCTCCACGGTAGGATTCCCTCTGGAATCTAAAATTTCTCTGGCGTGTACTCGTGTAATCGTTAATTTTAATGACATAAAAAACCTCCTGCCTTTGGCATCATCTGACTTTTTAATCAGAGTGTACCCAAATCAGAAGGTTTTTATGCTTATTACTTTACAAACTGGATGGTGATGCTGCCTACACCGCATTCCGCATCCAACTCCTTGTCTGCGCCGTTTGCGATGGTCTTGCTGCTGCCCAATCCGGAATAGGAACTATTTCCCACGAGCATTTCACCTACACCACATTCCAAATCGTAATTGAAGGATTCCTCTGTTCCATACAATTTCAGATTTACTTCTCCCATGCCACAGGATACGGAAACATCATCCTGTGCATCCAGAGTGAGATCCGTCTGTCCCATTCCACACTCCACATCCATAGTACCGGTGGAAAGGTAATCCAGTCTCGCATAGCCTGCGCCCACTGTCAGTGTGGTATCTCCCGTCACATAGATGCTTCCTGCTGCGGTAAATTCTCCGGCATCCACTTCGATTTCTGCATGCTCAGCCATAATCTGGTCTGTCTCGATGGACACTGTGCCGGCATGAACCGTCAGATCCAAATCCTTCAGTTTCATATCAGAAGGCAGATAGATCCACATATGCACACCCTCGGTATGAATCCCCTTGTAACTGCGATTTTCCACAGAAAGTGTTCCATCCTTTAATGCGATATCCTTCTCTGATGTATGGCCTGCTATCTCCACAACGATCTTATCTGAATCAGAGTTTAATATATCCAGCTCTCCAGCATTCAAGGTAACCTCCAGATCTTCCACCTGACCGGCTTCGTATTCCCGACGAATCTGCCCGGAAGATGCCTCACATTCGTCCTCTTCATCACACCAGTCACCAAAACTGATATGCATTCTCCGAAGCAGGCTGTTCTGCTGTGTCTCATGAGCAAATTCTCCCATAGTCGCTCCTGTGGCGACTCCGATTCCTAGCATAAGGATTCCTACTCCACCACAGATTGCTGCAATGATCAATAATGTTTTTATCGCCTTTTTCATGCCTTTACTCCCTTCTTTCCAAACATTTTATTCCAGAGCTTTTTAATCTGTCTGCACAACCACGGAATGAACATACCGCACAGAAGTACCAGAAGCACTACTGCCAGAATTCCCATGGTGAAAAATAAAAGTCCCACGCCCAGAGAGAGCAGACCGAGTGCTATTCTTCCTGCAACCATGAGTCCAATGGAAACCGCAAGCATTGCGATACCTCCGAGAATCCCCCCTACACTGATTCCAAACAATCCTGCGAAAATTCCGATGATCGTTCCAAACACCCCTGCTACAAATCCGATCCACAGCGGACTGGTCACTACCAGGAGTGCCACCAAAAGGACTATGATGATGGTATCCTTCTGGGAACTGTCTGTGTTCTGCGATTTACTGTTATATTGACCTGTCTGACTCTGCTGTCCATTCCACTGACCCTGATTCTGCTGCCGTCCGTCCTGCTTTCCTTCTTCCCCTTCACCATCCTCCGGTGTAGAAATCACCAGATCGGTGATCCCCAAATCTCTGCGGATGATCTCAGCCACTTTCTCCGGCGACTCCAGCTCCCGGATGATGTTCTGCTCATTTTCCGGACCGGCATCCTCAAAATAATTTTCGTAATAAGTCAGTGCCTCTTCTTTTTCCTCCTTAGAAACCCCATCCAGAAGCTGTGACAGCCGACTCATAAATTCTTTTCTATTCATAAAGTCTCCTCTCATTTATGACAATATGTATCTGTTCAGAACCTTCACAGATACGACAATATCTAATCTGCCCTGACACATATTTTCTTACTGAGCTGCGCTCTGATTAAAAAAAAGTGCCGTTATTTTGGATGAATACTCATTCCACTCTTTCCGATACATATCCAACTGCTGTCTCCCCAGTTCCGTCAGCTTATAGTATCTGCGATTTCTCCCACCACACTCCACATCGTGGATTTCCAGGCATCCACCCTTCTGCAGGCGACGAAGCACCGGATACAGTGTGGATTCCGATACCTCGATGGTGGTTCTCACATCCTGGGTAATCCGGTATCCGTAGGTTCCCTGCGGATCCTTTGACACTACCGCAAGTACGATGGCGTCCAGCAGGGCTGCCCCTGTGTTAAAAACCATGCAATCACTCCTTTTCTTTTTTGGAACATATTTATGTTCTATAATATTATTTGTTTTCCAATACTATATATCATATAATATTATTTGTCAATACTATATTATATATGCATAAAAAAACAGCAGAAAACTTCTGCTGTTTTATATATTCCACTTTTATACGTTAATTTCTGCTGTCATTCCCAGCAAATCCTTGTTCTCCTCCAGAATGGGATTTACCACATTCTTTAAGAATGCCTCCACCTGAACCGGTGCACGTCCCACATACTTGGAAGGATCCATGCTCTTCTCCAGCTCTTCTAAGGTCATATTAAAGGCCGGGTCAGCAGCAATCAGCTCCAGAAGATTATTATCTTTTCCTTCCTGCTTTACATGGGCACCTGCCTGCATAGAAAGTACACGAATCTTCTCGTGCATTTCCTGACGATCTCCGCCGGCTTTTACTGCATCCATCATGATGTTCTCTGTCGCCATGAATGGCAGCTCGCTCATCATGTGTTTCCGAATTACCTTATCGTAAACAACCAGTCCATCCACTACGTTCAGACAAAGATCTAAGATACCATCGATGGCCAAAAATCCCTCTGGAATAGAAAGTCTCTTGTTGGCAGAATCATCCAAGGTACGCTCAAACCACTGGGTAGCAGAGGTAATAGCCGGATTCAATGCATCGATCATCACATAACGGGATAAGGATGCGATACGCTCACTTCTCATAGGATTACGCTTATATGCCATAGCTGAGGAACCGATCTGACTCTTCTCGAAGGGCTCTTCCACTTCTTTTAAATGCTGCAGGAGACGAATGTCATTGGACATCTTGTGTGCACTGGCTGCAATGCCTGCAAGAATATTTGCCACGCGGGTATCTACTTTTCTGGAATAGGTCTGCCCGGAAACAGCATAACACTCCTTGAAGCCCATCTTCTCAGCAATCATGGGATCTATCTTGTCGATGGTCTCCTGATCTCCATTGAACAGCTCTAAAAAGCTTGCCTGTGTACCGGTAGTTCCCTTGGATCCCAACAGTTTCAGACTATTCAGCACATAATCCAGATCCTCTAAGTCCATGACAAACTCCTGCGTCCACAGTGTGGCACGCTTTCCCACAGTGGTGGGCTGGGCCGGCTGGAAATGGGTAAATGCCAGTGTAGGAAGATCCTTATACTTCTCCGCAAATTTTGCCAGCTCTGCAATGACATTCACCAGCTTTTTACGCACCAGCTTCAACGCCTCGGCCATAATAATGATATCGGTATTATCTCCTACATAGCAGGAGGTTGCTCCCAGATGGATGATTCCCTTAGCCTTGGGACACTGCTGTCCATACGCATATACATGGGACATAACATCGTGGCGCACTTCCTTCTCACGGGCTTTTGCCACGTCGTAATTGATATCATCCTGATGTGCCTTCAGCTCATCGATCTGCTCCTGGGTAATATCCAGACCTAACTCTTTCTCTGTCTCTGCCAGTGCAATCCACAGTCTTCTCCAGGTACGGAACTTCATATCCGGTGAAAATATGTACTGCATTTCTTTGCTGGCATATCGCTCGGAAAGAGGGCTGTTGTATCTATCTGTACTCATGTATTTGATCTCCTTTTACTTAGTTTTTATCCAGAATCCTACGCTCTAAATCGATTTCCTTGTCAAAATACTCACCTCGGATATCATCCTTCGGCGGCTCCATAGGATATTTTCCATTGAAGCATCCCTTACAGATGGGCAATCCTTCCACCATCTCCTCCAGACGGTCGATGCTCAGATATCCCAGACTGTCTGCACCAATCACCTGGCGAATTTCCTCTATGCTGCGATTATATGCAATCAGTTGTTCTCTGGCCGGGATGTCTGTACCGAAATAGCAGGGCCACAAGAATGGTGGTGAACTGATGCGCACATGTACTTCAGTAGCTCCCGCATCCCGCAGCATACGCACGATACGATCCGATGTGGTACCACGGACGATGGAGTCATCAATCATAATAACACGCTTGCCTGCCACAGATTCCTTCAACACGTTCAACTTCACACGAACACTGGACTCACGGCTGCTCTGCTTCGGCTTGATGAAGGTTCGACCCACATAGCTGTTTTTTACAAATGCTGTTCCATAAGGAATTCCGGACTGCAGAGAGTAACCCTGAGCTGCTGCATTTCCGGACTCAGGTACACCCACCACCAGATCTGCCTCCACCGGAGAATCCATCGCCAGAAAACGACCTGCCTGGATACGTGACCCGTATACACTTACTCCATCTAAATGGCTGTCCGGTCTGGCAAAATAAATATACTCAAAGACGCAGCGTGCCTCTTTGTCCTTTGGAAGACACATGGTAGTGTCAGACTGAATTCCGCCTTCCGGAGAAATGGTTACCACCTCACCCGGCAATACATCACGGACGAACTCTGCACCAATCGTCTCCAGCGCACAAGTCTCAGAGGTAAGAATATAAGCATTATCCCTCTTTCCAATACAAAGTGGACGAAATCCATAGGGATCTCTGGCTCCGATTAGCTTTCTGGGGCTGGCAACGACCAGTGAATAAGCCCCCTTTAATCGCATACATGCTCTGCGCACTGCCTCCTCAGCCGTCTTGGAGTTCAGACGCTCTCTTGCGATATAATATGCAATCACCTCAGAATCAATGGTGGTCTGAAAAATTGCTCCGGTATACTCTAACTCACTGCGAAGCTCCTGGGCATTAATCAGATTGCCATTGTGAGCCAATGCTAACGTACCCTTGACATAATTCAAAACCAATGGCTGGGCATTTTCCCTGGAGGAAGATCCCGCAGTAGAATAACGCACATGCCCTACACCGATATCCCCCTTCATGGACTCTAACTGTTCGCTGGTAAACACTTCATTTACCAGTCCCATATCCTTATAAGCTGTTACTTTCCCCTTAGGGCCGCTGGTATCACTGACTGCAATACCACAGCTTTCCTGACCGCGATGCTGCAACGCAAACAGTCCGTAGTAAATGCTGGATGCCACATCCTTGCCGTCAAAATCATACATTCCGAAGACACCGCACTCTTCGTGCAGTCCGTCCCACGGATTGTACTCACAGAAATTCATCTTTTCCATAAAAAGTCTCCTGATCATTTATCTGTTGCCATATAAATCCATTTTTGAAACAAATTCTGCTGGATTTATGCTCGTAACTATGAAGATACCGAATAGTTACGCAAATTTCCTGCCTGTCAGCAATGCAAATGCTTCCTCGTATTTCTCAATGGTCTTTGCAATCACATCCTCGGGCAGTAAATAATCGCTGTCCGGATTTGCCTTCAGCCAGTCTCTTACATACTGCTTGTCATAGGAAGGCTGTGACTTGCCCGGCTCATATCCCTCTAACGGCCAGAAACGGGAGCTGTCCGGTGTGAGCATCTCATCACCTAATACCACCTCTCCTGCCTCATTGAGACCGAACTCAAACTTGGTATCTGCAATGATGATCCCCTTGCTCAGTGCATACTCGGCACACTTCTTATATAAAGCGATGGTACAATCCTTGATCTTTGTCGCATATTCCTCACCCTTGCCAGGATAGATCTTCTCCAATACTTCCACGCTCTGCTCGAAAGAGATATTCTCGTCGTGGTCACCGATCTCAGCCTTGGTGCTGGGGGTGTAAATAGGCTCAGGCAGCTTGTCAGACTCTTTTAATCCCTCAGGAAGTGTGATGCCGCAAACCTTGCCGCACTCCTGATAGCTGGCCCAGCCACTTCCGGTAATGTATCCGCGAACGATGCACTCGATAGGAAGCATCTCTAACTTCTTGCACATCATGCTGTTTCCATCAAACTTCTCATTCTGGAAAAATTCCGGCATATCCTTTACATCAACAGAAAGCATATGATTGGGAACGATATCTTTGGTAAAATCGAACCAGAACTTTGACATCTGAGTTAAAATGGCACCCTTTTTGGTGACCTGATTCTTTAAGATATGGTCAAAAGCGGAAATGCGGTCTGTCGCTACAATAATAAGACTGTCTCCGTTGTCATAAACCTCACGTACTTTTCCCTCTTTGAATGGTTTAAATTCCTGCATTTTCTCATCCTCCATGTGCTTAATACTGCTTATGCTTTTCTGTATTATTTATTACAACTATTGTTACTTTAATTCCATGAGCTATCTCAAACGACAGCACATCACGCAAGCATTATAATACAGTGCGATTTGTAAAGTCAATGTATTTTATCACATTCCCGTCCCACCGACTTCAAGTGCAGATAAAATAAAAAAATCGGATGTGCTGACTCTTCAGCACATCCGAGATTTTAGTAGTAGCGGAAGGGAGATTTGAACTCTCGACACCACGGGTATGAACCGTGTGCTCTAGCCAACTGAGCTATTCCGCCATATTTTTAAAATGGATGGGACCTATAGGGCTCGAACCTATGACCCTCTGCTTGTAAGGCAGATGCTCTCCCAGCTGAGCTAAGATCCCATTTCCCTCGCCCGCTCTTGCGACCGACTTCGTTAGTATACAATACGCTCCAAAATAAGTCAAGCACTTTTTTTATCTTTTTTAGTTACAGTTCAAACAGCCGCCAGACACTTGCTATATGGCGGCGTAAGAACGTGATTCAGGTGTTACTCCGCCAGCAGCCGCTCCACCAGCTTCACTGCCTCCGCCGCGTCTGCGGAATATCCGTCTGCTCCAATCTCATCGGAAAAGCTGGGTGTGATGGCCGCTCCACCAATGATAACCCTGCTGGTACATCCTCTCTCATTGCGAAGTTCCACCACATCTCGCATCCGCATCATGGTTGTGGTCATCAGCGCCGACAAGGCAATAATCTGTGCATTCTCCTTCATGGCTGTGTTTACGATAATATCAGCCGCTACATCTTTTCCCAGATCCAGCACACGATATCCGTAATTTCGCAGCATCAGCGCCACCAGATTTTTTCCGATATCATGGATATCTCCCTCCACCGTGGCGATCACGATGGTAGCCATAGGCTTGCTGTCCTCTTCCTTTTGGATCATGGGTTCTAAGTATTCAATGGCCATCTGCATGGTATTGGCACTGGCAATAAGCTGTGGCAGGAAGTATTTCTGCTTGTCAAAAAGCACACCTACTTCGTTAATCGCAGGAATCAGATGCCCATTGATGATCTCCTCCGGCTGTTCCCCGGCAGATAACGCTACTTTCACCTCGGTAAGAATATTTCCCTTGTTTCCTTTTAACACACAATCATAAACCGGATGATTGACACTCACCGGAGCACTGTTGGGCGCTGTGTTCTCACCTGCTGCCTCCTTCTGCTCTGCCAGACGATTCATCCGCTCTATATAACGGATATCGGCCTCTTTCTTATTCAGAAGCAGATCCGATGCAAAAGCCGCATTCATCAAAAGTTCCTGGGACGGATTGGCGATAGCCATGGTAAGTCCCCGGGCAATGGCCATGGTAAGAAATGCCGCGTTGGCATAGGGACGATTGGGCAGACCAAAGGAGATATTGGACAGACCGCACACCGTAGCAAGCCCCAGTTCTTCCTTACAATAGTGAATGGTATCAAAGCATTCCAAAGCCGCATTGGGGTTGGCACCCACAGTAGCCACCAGTCCATCAACCACGATATCCTCCCGGTGCATGCCAAGATCCAGAGCCGCATCAAGAATGGTGCGCACAATACTGCGCTTCTCCTCCATATCCTTGGGCAGTCCCTCATCAGACAGGGGAAGTAGGATAAACATGGCACCGTATTTTTTTGCAATAGGCAAAAGTTTTTCAAACTTCTCTTTCTCCAGAGAAATGGAATTGATCAGCGCACGCCCCGGATAGACACGCAAAGCAGCCTCAATAATATCAATGTGAGAAGAATCAATACACAAAGGGCAATCCACCGTATAAGTCACCTCATAGATGGTATTCAGCATCATCTGCTTTTCGTCGATGCCGTTCATTCCCATGTTGATGTCCAAAATGGCTGCGCCATTTTCCTCCTGGCTTCTGGCCATCTCCCGCACCAGATTCAGATTTCCCTCCCGAAGCTCCGCCTGCAGCTTTTTCTTTCCGGTGGGATTGATACGCTCGCCGATAACCTGAAAGGAGCCGTCCAGTTCAAGCTCCACTGTTTTCCTCTCAGAAGTCAGAAGTCTCCGGCCTTTATACTCCGGAATATGAGCCTTCATCCCCCGCACACGTTCTGCCAAAGCCTTGATATGGGCAGGCGTCGTTCCGCAGCAGCCACCGATGAGGGAAACGCCTTCCTCCACCAGCTTTGCTCCCACTTCGGCGAACTCCTCCGGTGTGGTTTTGTAAACTGTCACCTCATTCTCCAGCTCCGGCAAACCTGCATTAGGCTTTGCCAAGACCGGCACGTTGGCATACTCCATGGTCTGACGAATGGGCTCTAGCATCTCCTTGGGACCGGTAGAACAGTTCATTCCCACAGCATCCGCACCCAGACTCTGCAATACCACGATAGCGGTGGCAGGATCTGTGCCGTAAAGAGTTCTGCCATCCTCATTGTAAGTCATGCTGACCAGAATCGGCAGATTGCAAGTCTCCTTTGCAGCCAGCACCGCTGCTCTGGATTCCTGCAGACTCATCATGGTCTCCACGATCAAAAGATCCACACCGGCATCTGCCAAAATGCGAATCTGTTCCTTGTAAACCTCCACCAGCTCCTCAAATTGCAGTTCGCCCATGGGAAACAGCTGCTGTCCGGTCATGGTAATATCCCCCGCCACATAAGCCTTTCCCTCTGCAGCCTCCTTGGAAATAGCCACTAGACGGCGGTTCATCTTCTCTAAATCATCCTGCAGGCCATATTCCTCCAGCTTGATACGGTTTGCGGTAAAGGTAGGCGCCAGCAAAATCTGAGTGCCCGCCTCCACGTATGCTCTCTGTAAATCTATCATTACCTGGGCATGGTCAATGATCCACTGCTCCGGGCACACGCCCACCGGCATTCCTGCCTGCTGCAGATTGGTTCCTGTTGCCCCATCTAATATTACCGGTCCGTTTTCTACTAATTTACGAAATTCCTCTCTCGTCATGTATGCTCACCTCTTGCAAATTTTGACACGAGGTGTCACCGCAGGTGACGTATATGCCCCCTCAAAGCTATGTTCGTTCCAGATTACGCCCTAAGGGCTCCGTCGCCTCTTCGAGACGCCACCTCAGGGCATATTCCCAAAGGTCGCTTTGCGCTGCTTGGGGGACAAAACCTTGTGTCGTTTTTCATATTTGACTTGACACTATCCAAAATATATCACTCGTTTATCTGTTCAGTACCTTCATAGTTACAATACTTTTATCTCTTCCATGATCCGCCGGATCAGCCCCGCACGGTTAAAGGGTGTCATCAGGTAATATCCGTCTGCGAAATCCTGCATCCACAAAGCTACGTCCATGGAAAGCCCCACTGCTGTCTCCTCCGCTTCTTCCCGGGTCATGTCCGGTCGGTATCGGTTCACCACTTCATCCGGTATATGGATTCCCGCCATGGCACTCTGTACGAAGCAGGCATTTTTATAACTCACCAGCGGCATGATGCCACATATTATTTTGGCCCCGGTTCTTTCCTTTAATTCACGAAGCCTTTGCGCATCCTGTGCCCGGTACACCGGCTGAGTGAGAAAATATCCGCATCCCGCCTCCTGTTTTAACTGCATTCTCTGCGCAATGGCATCCACGTTGGTGCCCTGATAATTCAGCGCTCCCCCATAGAACACCGGCTCCTCAGAAAATACTTCCTGATTCATATCCTTCAGGTATTGCATGAAACGAATGGAATTAAAATCAAACACGCTCTTCACGCACTCCCGGTCTGCCCGGGACACCGGATCTCCGGTCACCACAAGGAAATTTCGGATTCCATTCATATGCATGCCAAGCATACTGCCTCGCATGGCAATGACATTGCGATCTCTGCAGGCGATATGAGGCATCACCTGTACCTGACATTCCTGTTGTAAGCGCACCGCCAATTGTCCGGCATCCATCCGGGTTCTGGCCATGGGGGAATCGGACAGCGTGATCAGATCCACCCCGGCTTCCTTTAGCAGCTTCGCCCCGTTCACCACCTTATCAATGTCCAGGGCAAAGGGGGGATCCAGTTCCACCACAAATACCTTTTCTCCGTTTCGCAGCTTTTTTTCAAACTCAGACCGATGCTTTTTGATCGGATCTGTACTGGTGCTGCCGATACGCTTCCCCGGCTTTTTTTCCCCTTTCAGGCGGTCCGTAAGGCTGCGGATATACTCCGGTGTCGTGCCACAGCATCCACCCACAATGTCGATTCCAAGCTCCGCCACCAGCTGCATTTTTTCCACATAATAAGCTGCATTGTTGGTATAAATGGTCTTTCCCCGCAACACACAGGGATATCCCGCATTGGGTAGTGCGGAAACCGGCTTGTCCTCTGGAAAAGTGACATCCTTTAAAAACTGATATAAATGGGTGCTGTCCACCTCACAGTTAAATCCATAGGCATCCGCCGCTGCACACTCCGCAGCCTGATTGACGATTCGTTGTACCGAGAGTCCCGCCCGACTGTATCCGGTGCGGTCCACCGCAAACTGGATCAAAATAAAAGCTTCACTTTTCGACCGGATGTACTGTGCCACCGGCTCGATATAGGTAAACTCACTCTGAGTCTCTAACACAAAGCAGTCTGCCCCACACTCCAGAAAGGTATCACAAATCTGCTGATACTCTGCCATCACAGCCTCGTACTCCATATGCTCCATATCGTAGATGGGTCCTAGATCTGCCGCCACATAAACCTGCTCGCCGGGATGGCTCTGCATAAAAGCATTCGCTTCCCGTCTGGCAAGCTCATATCCGGCTCTGACCACGGCACACACCGTCTCCATATCCTCCAGAAACATGGTATTGGCCGCAAAGGTGTTGGTGCGGATGAGCCGTGCACCGGCCTCCATATATTCCCGATGAATGGCTGCAATACGCTCCGGATTCGTAAGATTCACTCGTTCCGTAAGCACCATGTCTTCGCCATATTTTTCCTCATAATAGGTGCCCATGGCACCATCCGTAATCAAATAATTATTTTTGATATATTCTCGTAGCTGCATCGTCTATTCCCCTTTTCCCCATTCCATGGCATGGGGCTTGTACTTTAATCCTATTCATTATGATATGAGGGTCAAACGGTATTTTGCCCCTCATGTGTGTGCGGGTCAACAAGTCAGAACTCTTATCCTGCAAGCAGGAACAAGTTCTGACCTTTTGACCCTTGTATCATTCATTATATAAAAACTGGAATTTTCCTGCAACTGTTGATTCTGAAATGTACTTTCTATATAATAACTTAAAAAACAAAAAGGGGAACCATATGAATCAAAAGAAAAACATCCGTCTCATCGCACTGGATCTGGATGGAACATTATTTAATACACAAAGCAAAATTTCAGAAGGGAACCGTGCCGCCTTAAAGGAAGCTATTTCCAAAGGAATCACCGTCATCATCTCCACCGGGCGGCCTTACATCGGTCTGCCCATAGAGGATATGGTAGAAATCGGGATTAAATACGCCATTACCGCAAATGGTGCAGAAATTTTCTCGGTACCGGAGAAGAAGCCCGTTTACCTGGACGGACTGGAGCCGGATATAGCCGAAAAACTTTTACAGCAACTATATCAAAATCAAATACATCTGGACGCCTTTATCCAGGGCGATGCCTACACCCAGGCTTCCACCCGTCCGGTGGCAGAAAAACTGGATATGCCGGATTCTATCAAACACTATATTCTGGATACCCGAACCATCGTGGACGATTTGGCAGATTATCTGGCAAAGAATCAGCTTTCCGTAGGAAAAATGACGCTAAACTTCATGCCGGATGGAGCCGGCGGTTTCGTGGACCGGGATAAGACCGAAACGATACTAAAAAAGTATCCTGAAATCAAATACGTCTGTGGCGGTTACCACAATTTAGAACTGACAAAAGCCGGTATCAGCAAGGCAAAAGGCCTGCATCTGCTCTGCGATTACCTGCACATTCCCTATGATGCAACTCTGGCCTGCGGTGACAGCGAAAATGATCTGGACATCATTCAGGCAGCCGGCATCGGCGTTGCTATGGAAAATGCAGCTGGCATCGTAAAAGATGCGGCAGATTATATTGCCCCTTCTAATGATGAAGATGGTGTGGCGGAGGCTGTGCGACGGTTCTGCCTGTAAGCATCTCAGACAACAAAAAACTCTGGTCATAAACCAGAGGAAATCACAAACCAAATAATAAAAGAGGTTATTTGGCAGGCGTCGCAGCTCCTGCATCTCTTTTGACCCCTAGGGTGCGTGGTTGCAACGAATTTTACCACCTCAAATAACCTCTTCCCTACTTACACATCAAATCTATTTCTTGATCAGCAATGACTTTCCAGTCATCTCAGCCGGCTGTTCCATACCCATCATCTCGATTAAGGTAGGTACAATATCAGCCAGACATCCATCCTCTTTCAGGGTGTATGCCGGATCATAGTTGTACAGAACAAAAGGTACCGGATTGGTCGTATGAGCAGTGAAAGGTTCACCTGTCTCATAATCTACCAGCATCTCAGCATTTCCGTGGTCTGCGCACAGGAACATCTGACCATCCACTTCCTTGATGGCTGCCATAGCCTTTCCTACGCACTCGTCCACTGCTTCCACAGCCTTGATCGCAGCCTCAAGAATTCCGGTATGTCCTACCATATCCGGATTTGCGAAGTTGATTACAATCACATCATATTTATCAGACTTAATTGCTTCTACCAGCTTGTCACATACCTCATATGCGCTCATTTCCGGCTGCAGATCGTAGGTTGCCACCTTGGGAGACTTTACCAGAATACGATCCTCACCCTCGTTGGGCTCCTCCACACCACCGTTGAAGAAGAAGGTAACATGCGCATATTTTTCTGTCTCGGCAATTCTTGCCTGAGTCTTTCCATTTGCTGCCAAAAACTCTCCAAAGGTGTTGGTGAGGGATACCTTCTTGAAAGCAATCTCTTTATTAGGAATAGTCACATCATACTCGGTAAAGCAGATGTAAGTAACATCCTTTCTTGCTCCTCTGTCAAATCCGTCGAAATCATCCGCACAGAATACTCTGGTGATCTCTCTTGCACGATCCGGGCGGAAGTTAAAGAAGATGATGGTGTCCTTATCATTCACGGTAGCCACCGGTGCACCATTCTTCATGATGACAGTGGGAACTACGAACTCGTCAGTCACCTCTGCTGCATAGGAAGCATCGATAGCTTCCACTGCACTGTCTGCCTGCTGTCCCTCGCCATATGCGATGGCACGATAAGCCTTCTCCACACGATCCCAGCGGTTATCACGATCCATCGCGTAATAACGACCATTGATGGTAGCGATCTCGCCCACACCGATTTCTTTCATCTTTGCTTCCAGCTCTTCGATGAAGCCTTTTCCAGAAGCAGGAGGTGTATCACGTCCATCTAAGAAGCAGTGTACATACACCTTCTCGATTCCCTGTCTCTTTGCCATCTCTAAAAGTCCATACAGATGGGTAATATGGCTGTGCACACCACCATCTGAAAGCAGACCATATAAATGAAGGGAGGAATCGTTATCCTTTACATTTTTCATTCCTGTCAAAAGTGCTTCATTCTGGAAGAAATCTCCGTCTTCGATCTCCTTTGTGATTCTGGTAAGCTCCTGATATACGATACGGCCGGCACCCATGTTCATGTGACCTACCTCAGAGTTTCCCATCTGTCCATCCGGCAGACCTACAGCCAGACCGCTGGCATTTCCCTCTACACAGGGATATTCATTCATCAGAACATCAATATTTGGTGTCTTAGCCTGTGCGACTGCATTTCCTTCGGTCTTTTCATTTAAGCCGAAGCCGTCTAAGATCATTAATACGGTTGGTTTTTTGCTCATAATTTTCTCTCCTTACTTTATTGTGACATATCTATTACATAACCATCTGCATCATAAGACACATCTGTGGAAATGCTTTCCATAAAATCTAATACCCGTTGCTTTTCGGTGGCATCTGTCACCAATGAAGTCTTATATTCCTGCTGCAAACAAGGAATAAACCGGAACCGAATGGTGCCATCCTCCTGAATCCGCACCTGTGCGATGCCTGTATCCAGTGTCTCGGAAGAGAACCAGAAATTCCCCAGACTGTAAATAATGGGGACTCCATCCATATACTGAATTCCCTGCAGGCAATGGGTGTGTCCACCGATAATCACATCTGCACCGGCTGCCACGAATTGCTTTGCCAGATTGACCTGATCCGCACCGTATTGATGAGTGCCTTCCGTTCCCCAATGAACAAACGCTATCACATAATCACTGTTTTCCCGTACTCGTTCGATTGCTGCCACATAGCGAGCTGCATTTAAAGTTTTCAATACACCGGGTTCTGTCTCGGTAGCTTCCTTTGTATAATTGTAGGTGCGCTCAATCTGTGTAGCGGCAATAATCGCAATTTTCCGGCCATTTGCAATAAAGTAAACCGGCTGCTCCGCCTGGGAAATATTGCGTCCGGCTCCCGTATGAGGCATTCCGGCATGGTCCAAAATGTCCAGTGAATCTACCAGCGCCTCCGGTCCATAATCATACATGTGATTGTTGGCAATACCCACTAAATCTGTGCCAAATACATTCAACAAACTGACCCGGGAAGGATCTGCCCGAAATGTATAAGCCTTCCCCTCCAGTGCCGTTCCTCTGGTACTGTAAGTGAATTCGTTGTTGACCATAAGAATATCTGCATCGTTCATCTCCTGCAACAGATTCATGGAAAAACAGTCGTAAATACCACCACTCTGCGCATCCATATATTCTGTGGTTTCCCATCCTTCCGAGAAATTAATATCTCCGGTGAAATCCAAAACCACCTCATCCTCCGAAGCACAATCTTTCCAATGTACAAGGGCAAGCTCGTCCTGTCTCAGCCCCAGTTCCTGATTATACTCCAGCCACAATACATGAATAGAGGAACCCGTAAGCTCGTACCATGCCTCCGCATCCGGTTTTTCTTTCTGTGACTCTTCTGCCAAAGCGATCAACGTAGCCGCTCCATAATTACTATAAATCCAACTCAAAAAGCTGTCATCGATGGCATAATGACCAAAAAACTCAGCGGTAGCATGATCCAAAATCATCTCACTGGCATCATAAACCTCATCTAAAGGAATCTCTGCCACATCCTGCACCACAGCTCCACCCTCGTTTGAATCCGCTTTAATTGTATTCCATACATCCTCTGTGGCAATCGGATCTGCCTGACAGCCCCAACTGTAAACAATAACAAATGCAATCAAAATCACTGCCGGAACTCCCAGAGTAAAAACTTTTTTCATGCGTGGGGTAAACTCCTCTTAGGTATATTCTCTTAACGTGAATATTATACTTGCCACCACTCATATTTTCAAGTATTTTATAGTACTCTTCGGATGGCTATAATGGTTCGGCAGCTCACGGACCGGTTGCAGGTGATTCCTGCGCTGGATGACTGCGCCTCCACAATCTTGCCATCCCCTGCATAAATTGCCACATGCCCAATGCCATTTACCTTGTCATATACCACAATATCACCGGGCTGAATATTCTCCATAGATACCTCTGTTCCAACATTTGCAAAACTTAATGAATAGCGGGGCATGGTATACCCGAAATGTTCATATATCAGCTTCACAAACCCGGAGCAGTCGCACCCGTTGGTAAGACTGTTTCCGCCCCAAACGTAAGGATTGCCCACGAACTGCTTTGCATAACTTACCACCGAACTGCCACTGGTACTTCCACTACTATCGGAAGAGTTGTCCGTTGTGTCCCCAGAGTTATCTCCACTGGTATCGGAGGATGTATCATTGTTATTATTCTGTGCTGCCTGTTCTGCTGCCCGACGTGCGGCCTCTTCCTCCTGCTGCTTCTGCAAAATAATCTTATCCTGCTCTGCAATCACCTGAGAATACTCCTCCACCTTAGCCTGTGCTGCTGCCAACTGCTCTGCGTACTGTGCTGCTGCGCCCTCCAGACTTGCAATCAGCGTTTCAATCTCCGCCTGCTGACCCAGGTAACTCTCCTGCTGACCCAGCAGTTCATTCATCTCTTCATCCAGTTCCTGCTCCCGGTCTTTTACTTCCTGTACCGTTCTCTTATACTGTTCTAACATATCTCTGTCGTATTGGTACACCTGTGCTGCATACTCAATCCGATTCAGCATGTCCACAAAGCCATCCGCCTCCAGAATCGCTGTCCAAAGGCTCTCGCTGGCACTATTCTCGTATGTATATCGAATACGTTGACACATAGCCTCATACTCATCCTGTTCCTTTTGTTTGGCAGCCTCCAGTTCAATCCTCGTCTGTTCAATAGCCGCCTGGGTCTCGTTAATGTCCTCCTGCAACGCTTCCTGAGCCGCAAGAAGGGATGCCAGCTGTGCCTCTGCATTAGCCAGATCATTTTCTACCTGTTGCTGCTGATTCGTGATATCATCCACCTGATTCTGGGCATCCTGCATATCCTGCTGAGCCTGCTGTTTTTTCTCCTCCGCTGAGGTTGCCCAAATGTTTAATACCGGTTTTGTCCATGCCGTCACCATGCAAATTGCAAGCAAAATAGAAAGAATGTTTTTTCTCTTCATATCAATTAAAACTCCTAATATTTTTGATGTTTGTAACTTCCGCAATTCGTATTATAAATGATATCGGCATTTGAAACAAGAATCTGTAGAGAAAAGGAAAAAATTGTCTGCAACCAATCGTTGCTTGTCAGGTTGCTCTTTATATGCTAAATTATAGATTGTATATTCGTAACGAATCAGTACTTTATAGTTACGAGCACAAATTTATGCATAAAACATACATAAAGGAGACATGTTATGGGATTTTTATCAAATCTTATTTCCAGAGAAACCAGACGCGCAGTCAATAAAGTGGTAGATCAGGCCGTAGATAAAGGATTCGACAAACTTCAAAAGAACTTATTTCAGCAGAGCTATGCTTCCCCTCAGCCTGCCGAAAGCACTCCGCAGAGTTATACTTCCCCTCAGCCTAATGGAAGGGTGAAAAACAATCAGGCAGAAATTTTCCTTCGCAACAATATCCAGAAAGTATTTATGCGTGACTGGGCAACAAAGGGCTATGAGATGCGCACGGATGTTCCTGCCAGCGAACTAAATGCCGCAAAAGATGCCAGAAATTACAGCTATGGATTCTATCTAAATGGGGAACCCAAGTGCATGATCATGGTATTGACCAACCGGAATCACTACCAATTAAAGGCAGTGAGACTGGCAGAGCAGGCAGCACGAAACGCCGGTGCCACTTACTTGAATTTCTTTACCCATCTGCCCAACCGGGAGGATTACATCGCAGAGCGTTTTCAGAATGAAATCCGCTGATTGCTTGAGCATCTGATCTCTTGGGCAAATATATATTTTCACGGTTCGCCCAGTGAGCGGTTCCACCGATGGATAATTAAGATATATCTCGCATAATCGTTATAAATTGGAGTAACCATTCTGGCCATTCGTACAAGCGCCTTGGCTTAGAATTGTTACAATATAAAAAGAAAGAGAAACGCGACCCATGTTGCACCCGCGAGGGGTGAAGCAGTCTCGGTACACTTCGGTGCATTTTGCGGGTAATGGAGGCTGTACCATCCGGTGACATAAGCACGGCTTTATGTCTTCAAAGCTATTTCTCTTTCTTTTTGTATTTGTATTTGTTCAGAGCCAAGGCAATTTTCAAAAACAGTGGAATCATGCTTGCATGAATAACGCTGTTTTTGGAAATTTCTTTGGCGGATACAGAAAGGATATCCTATGTCAAGCAGCGAATTTCTTACCAAACTAAATGATCCTGATTACTGGCGGGAGTTCCTCTCCTACCGGATTCTGCATCAGCGTCTCTCTCTTGCAGATGAAAAGGAATTTACGGACTTTATTAACCAGAAACGCTATCTGCCGGTAGCTTCCCAGATTCAGGAATGTTCTTTCCCCGGAGAATATCCGATAAAAAAGACTGTGAATAAGGAAGGAGTCAATAAGAAACGGGTGGTATACTCCTTTTCCCGGGATATTACCATGGTGTTAAAGCTTCTTTCCTACCATCTCTACCGCTTTGATTCTATGCTTTCGCCCAACTGCTATGCCTTCCGTCAGAGCAAAAGCGCCGGTGCAGCACTGCGCCATATTTTATATCATCCAAAATACAGGAACATGTACTGCTACAAAGCAGATATCCGGGATTATTTTAATTCCATCAATCCCATACGACTTATGTTTCAGTTAGAACCAATCCGGCAACTGGATCCGGGCATCTATGAGGTATTCCGCTCCATTCTGACGGAGTCTATGGTTATAGAACATGGAACGGAAGTAGCGGACGCCCACGGTGCCATGGCAGGTCTTCCCATTGCGCCCTTTTTTGCCAACTGGTATTTAAAAGACGTGGATGCACTGTTTTACGAACAGGGCATCCCCTATTTTCGCTACTCCGACGATATATTAATCTTTGCCCCAAGTCCCGAGGAACTGAAATGTTATCAGCAGATGCTGGCGGAGGAACTGCAAAAGCTGGACCTGACCATCAATGCAGAGAAAGAATCCGTTTCTGCGCCCCATGAAAAATGGGAGTTTTTGGGATTTTCCTATGAAGATGGCACGCTGGATCTCTCCGGCAACACCCTGCGAAAAACAAAGGCAAAGATCCGCCGAAAAACCCATGCCCTGATGCGCTGGCAGCGCCGGAAGGGTCTCACCCCGGACAAGGCCGCCATCGGATTGATTCATACTATGAATGATAAGTTTTATGGAGATGAGGAAGAAGATGACTTCTGCTGGAAGCGATGGTTTTTCCCGTATCTTACCACAGACCGCGGACTGAAAGAGGTGGATCATTATCTGCAGCAATACATCCGCTACTGCGTCACCGGCAGACATAATAAGGGAAACTACCGCATCTCCTATGAACAGTTGAAGGCCTGGGGATACCGCAGCCTGGTGCATGAATTTTATGAGGAAAAACATTCCATAAGTCCTGAATATTAATTTATACCACTTGACATTCCTTTAGGATTATAATATTGAAATGATTGTTTTGATTCCATTTCAACTGCTAAAGCTTCGAAGTCTGATTCATCAGATTATCCCCTCCGGTCAGGAAGAAATACCACCTCTCACACCGGAAGATATGGCAAGAATCAATCGGTTGCAGGAGGAACTTCGGCATGATATAATTGGAAGTATTGAAGCAAATGTTCAGTTCGGCAACATTACCATGGATGATGCAAAGCAGCTCCTGGAACTGACCGAACTTCTCTACGCACATATTTGTGCTGACCTTGAAAAGGCAGGAGGTTGTGAAGAAATGAAACCTTTACTGGATGGAGCCATCGAACTTCCAAATGACAAATATCGGTTCCGTATTGAT
>JALEPL010000003.1 GCA_022766245.1 Lachnospiraceae bacterium
GCGAACGTCACGTTCGCCTCCGGGAGGTTTACAAACCTCCCTGCCATCAAATTGTGAATTGGAAAAATAAGCAGTGAAGTTTGTTGATATAAAAATAGATTCTTATAAACTTTGATTCTACGAACGATCCAAAGCTACATCACACATAGATAATAGACTTTTCTGCTTGTGCTTAAGTGTAGCACAGCCGAAAAATTATCACAACACGAAACATGAAATTTATAAAACTTTTATACTTTTATATAAATAATCTAGAGGATTGACTGTCTTTTCATCCATTCCGATTCTGGCTCTTCCATGACCTTAGTCCTTACTTCCTTCGGAATGGATCCATGTTCTTTCAAAAGTTCCAAAACGTCCTCTGCTTTTGCGCACTTTCATCAAAAACTAGTACAATTTGCACTAACCCTCTCAACATTTAGCCATATATCACACACCCATTGACTCTGTACTTCTTTGGAAGTATAATAAATCGAAGATAACTCTAAAGAAGTATGGGGGGGGAACAAACATGGGAACACTGACTCTATATCACGGTTCACCCGAAATCATTCAAACACCTATGTTTGGAAAAGGCAAATCATATAACGACTACGGAAAGGATTTTTATTGTACCGAGCACTTAGAGCTGGCCAAAGAATGGGCTTGTACCGAAAACACAGACGGCTACGCCAATAAGTATGAATTTGACACCGATGGACTCTCCATTCTGAATCTTTCCTCTGACGAATACACCATCCTTCATTGGCTGGATTCTCGCTTACTATCAATGGTACACCGGACGGAGCTTCAAGGAAATCCAAAAATATATCACCATGCGGGATATTGATAAACTCTATCCTACTCTGCACAAAGCATCCGAGGAGAAGTTTGTAGATACCGTCAATCGTATGATACGGAAAAAGAACCCGCCCACTCGCCTACAGGCTCAGCAAAAGATCATTGGTTACTCACAGAGAGAACTTGCCGAAAAGGTTGGCATCAATCTGCGTACTTTACAACAGTATGAAATCCGTGCCAAGGACATCAACAAAGCTGCAGGTGTTACTCTCCTTTGTCTCATCCATGTTCAATTTATTACACCTGTTTTTGACCGTCAATGCACAAATAAGCCAAAAAAAGGAAAACTTTTTCTTTTATTATGATAAATCTTACATCCTATTCTTCTGTAAAAACCCCAAAAACTCCTCCATGGGCAGCGGCTTGGAATAATAATATCCCTGAATATAGTCCGATCCTTCCTCCCGCATGGCATCGATCTCCTCCTGGGTTTCGATTCCCTCTGACACAATTTTTAAATCCATGCCGTGTGACATGCCGATAACTGCCCTCACTACATTCTTGGCCTTTTCCGAAGTAAAAAATGCTTTGGACAGGTCATAATCCAGCTTCACGATGGACACCGGCATCTCCACCACATACATTAAATTAGAATGTCCTTTTCCAAAATCGTCCAATGAAAATGTGAATCCATAATCAATCAGTCGTTTCATATTCTCCAGCAGAATTGCTCTGGCGCTGACGGAGGCTGTCTCAGTGACTTCCAGATTAATCAGGCCGGGATCAATACCATATTTTTCCACCATCCGTATCATCCGCTCTGCCAGATCCTTTTTCTCACACTGGATGACCGACAGATTCACCTCAATATAATGGATACCCAGCTTAACGGCATCGGACTCTTTTAGGAATTGGCAGACCTTTTCTAAGACCCGTTCTCCCAGCTCCAGGATCTGTCCGCTATCCTCCGCCACAGGAATAAAGAGACCCGGAGCCAGTAACTCTCCGTCTTTCTTGCGAATCCGTACCAAAGCCTCAGCAGAGGTAAATTGCAGACTATGGTTAGAGTAAATGGGCTGCAGGAATACTTCCACCCGATCCTCTGTCAACGCTGCGGATATTTCCTGCCGGATCCAATGTTGCTCCTTGTATTCGGTAATCATGGTATCATCCACATGGAATAAGCATCCCGTCTCATTGGAATACTCCGTTCGGACAAAGGACAAAAAACGATATAGTCCATCCATATTTTCAAAGCAGTCCGTCCTGGTAACCAGGATAAACATGGTCTCTTTTTGAAAAATATCCAAATCCGCAAAACGCGCAAGGATTTTTTCTCCGGCCTGCTGCAAGCACTCCGGCTTCTCGCTGATGAGAACCAGCCCAGCGATATTATTTTTAAAAGCCAAAATATCGCGATAGGGCGCAATCAGATGAAGAATCTGTTTCATGATTTCATAGTCATCCATGCTCTGCTCTTCCATATGATTCAAGTCTTCAAAGGAAATCTCTAAAATACTGAATTTCTTCTTGCTTTCGTACAGCTGTTTTAAGTATATGGTCAAGGCATAGGAATTAAAGCATCCCAGTCTGCGATCCAGATTAGACTCAGGATTTTCCATAATGGCAAACAAAATCAGCACACCGATGGAACTGGCAAATCCCACCAGCAGGATTTCTTTGTTGAAAAACTGAATCAAGGCACTGATAATCCAAATGACCATCCAAATAATAATGGCGAATCCTCTTCTACGATTTTGCTTTTTCCGGAAAACACAGGTGGACACCAACGTGGCGATAATGGATATACCCACCAAAAAATAGACCCATATAGTCGCAGCTCCATAGGTATATACATTGCTGCCATCCTCATAAATGTAGATCGGGAGAAAATATGTAACACTGCTTGTACCCAATGCTAAAACAGCTAATATCCAAGTAAATTTTCTGTGCCTTTCTTGTGTATATATATCCGAAAAAACATATCCGAAAGCAGAATATGCAGCCCAGACCAAAGAAACGATATACGTTTTACAAACAAATGTAAGGAGGGCATCCGGCAAACTCTGCCTGTAATAAATAGCCACAATGGACGAAATATCAAGCAAAACACTTATAATCATAATGCACAGTGTCCGAAAAAACACCTTTTCACTGTACAATTGCAAAGTCCTGTGACTTTTATAAAATATATAGATAAGAACTAAAATACATAAACCACATAATTGTATTTGTATATTCATATCGTTTCCCCCAATTCGTGGCACGAGGTGTCACCACAGGTGACGGAGCCCTGGTGCCTTTTCATATCTAACTTTACACCACCTAATTCTTGGCACTAGGGAGCAACACAGGTAACGTATACGCCCCCCCAAAGATTACATTACACTCACTCCCCACAGCGCGTCATCATAATTTTGATGTAATCCTCTGTCTTATCCCTCATAGTATGAAATCCCTGTTCCAAATCTTCCATACCAAAACGATGCGTAATCAGCTGTGCCGGACGGATGCGTCCCTGTTCCAACAGTCTCAGGACATACGACCAGTCGTCCCCCGAATTCCTCTGATAGGAGGAATTCCATGTACCGGTAACACGAAGCTGATGCCGTAATAAATTCCAGTATATGTCCTGAGGCAGGCAGATATCGGATCCGGGATTTCCTACCAGACACACCTCCCCTGCCGGAGCTGCCAGTTCAACGGCCTCTGCGATGGTTTCATTTTTTCCTACGCATTCAAAAATAGCATTGCCCCCGTATCCATCCGAGTGTTGCATAACTAATTCTCTCACAGAAGCCTTTGTACTGTCAAGGTAATGAGACTCTTTCACCCCGAGTCTGAATGCTGTTCTCTTCTGAAATTCTTTATTTCCCACCACAATCAGATTCGAAATGCCTCGCTCCAGCAAAAACATAGTCAGCAACTGACCAATGGTGCCAAGCCCCAACACCACCACGGTATCTTCCGGGTTTATTTGTATTCTTCGCATAGCATGAACCGCCACTGCCATAGGCTCTAACATGGCAGCCTCCTCAAAAGATACGTTTTCCGGAATTTCCACCAGATTCCACTCCGGCACAGCCACGTACTCTGCGAAACCGCCATCCCGACGGGAACCTAGATAATCATAATGGTGACACATTTCGTAGCTCCCTTCTTGACATGGCTTGCAGTCTCTGCAGGGAATTAGTGGAAATACGCCCACTTTTTTCCCTTTCCATGTATGATCTGCGCACTTCCCCACTTCTACCACCCGGCCCGAAAATTCATGCCCCGGTATCAGTGGCATCTTATGAGCTCCGTTTTTGTATATCCTGGGGATATCCGAGCCGCAGATACCTGCCGCCTTCACCTCCACCAGAACCTCGTGATCCTGAATCTCCGGCATGGACACATCCTCCAGCCGTATATCTCCCACCTCATGCAATCTCCATGATTTCATTCTTTTTCTCCTTACTCTACCGTATAATCCGAAATCATCACCGGTTTCTTCCGGTTACGGAATAGAGTCGTGATTGGTGTGGCACTGCCATAATAGGCATCATTTTGCTCGGCCAGCCAATCCAACTCCACATACTCCCAATCACAAAAGTGACACCAGCTTTTGACTCCGTACTCTGACAAAAGCGCCACAAGTCCCTCTGTCACGTCAGTCTCCGCCTGCTGCCACTGGTCACAATCCGCTGGATACAGCAGCACCGTCACACAGATTTTATCCTGATTCTCGGCAAAAACCTGCATCCGCTGTTCTACTTTTTCCAGAAGGATTCCCCGGTTTTCCAGTAGTTCATTGGCACCGATGCAGTAGAGGATGCCTTTCTTGCTGCCCGTAGACTGCTCCGTAGTTTGTTCCGAATCTCCATTTTCACAAACCACCTGTATCTTTTTCTCCCAGATTGCTTTTGTATCCGCTCCGGCAAACTCTGTCAGCTTCTGCACATACACCTGCTTCATCTGCTCTGAGGACAGGATGATGCGGTCTGCCCGAATCACCGCCGGTTTTGTGACATAATGCTTCATGTTGTAGTAATCACAGTAATCCTCCGAGGTGAATTCACCGGTGGTAAATGCCGGCACGTAAATCACCTCTTTTGCATATTTCTGAAGCTTTTCCGAATAAAACTGCGGCGGAATGCTCAGACAGGGATTCTCTCCGTCGTAAGGGTCCTGTATGTAAATGCGTTCCGGCTGATGCATGGCCAGGTCATACTCCCACCATGCGCCCGCATTCAATTCTGCCGAGTAGGCGTTTCTCTGCGTGGCTGCCTCTATCTCTTCTTCTGTACCCAGCAAATGTCCGTAAACATCCTTAAACATCACCGGAAGCGGAAGCACTATGATATCCACATTTTCCTGTGACTTCTCCTGCTCGTAAAAGGCTTCCAGGCTCTTCCACTGCGTAGGGCCGGTGGTCAAAAACAGGATTTCCTCCCGGTCTAAGATCTGCTTCTTCACCTGCTGCTGTACCTGGTGAAAAGTCTGATTCAGCTGAGAAATCGCTTCGTCCGTTTCTTTATCAGCCTGCATGGATTCCACGTCATCGGATTTGGCGGATACTTTTCCAATTTCACGCTCACCTTGCAGTAGTTCATACAGATGATACACCGCCTCGCAATAATTTTCCAATGCATGAACCACGACCACACAGGAAGGATGCTCTTCCCCCTTCACCTGTTCCGTTAGTGTGCCCAGGTCGATGGCCAGCTGCTGGCATTCCGGAAGAATCTTACCGGCTGATTCGATATCATTTCTCTGTAAAGCGCTTATGACTTCCTGTTGCATGCACAGTATCTCATCCGCATACTCCGCCGCCACTTCCCGGAAGGATCGTTCCCCGGCGCACTCCTTCTGATTTTCCCGCAGCATTTCCAAATCAAAAGTGAACTCCGGTAGTTTGAAATTCGCAACTCTCTGCAGATTTTCCTTCTGCCTCTCATAAAAGGGATAGTTGTGGCCATTCCACACCTTATGGATCTGTAAATAATCCCCATACCGGTTCCGAAGAATCTGATGATAGTATCCCTGCACCGGAATGGTGGTATGCTCGAAGGGAAGACGGATGGCATGGTCATAATACTCCTTGGGGAGTCCCTTGGCTCCCTTTAATCCCCATGGGAAGATCTGCTCGATGGCATCCGATTCGCTCTCCGGCACTCTGGCCATCTGCCGCTCTGCCAGACGATACAAGGCCACTCCGATCTGTCTGTTTTCTGAAAGAGCACTAAAATCTGTGTGATAGCATTCTCCCAGCTCCTGCAATCTCTGTCGCCTGGACTCTCCCACCAGTCTGCCTTCCACGATGCCGTCAGCCACCGCCAGAATTTTCATAATCTCGTCGCAACGCTTCTTTTCCTGCTCCGGGTCACGATACAGATAGTCCTTCACAAAAATATCCACCGAAGCGATATAGGGAAAATTGTGATATTTATTCAGATGTTCTTCCTCGAAGCAGATCTGATTCCGGCTCACCACTCTGGCGCAGAACAGCCAGTGGTCTTCTTTTCGCTCATAGTCGTGAATGGCAAATTCCGGCGGCAGTTCTTCATCCGCCACCTGCCGAAACTTCACATAATCCTCCCGTTTCATGCAGATATCCAGGTCATCATCCCAGGGAATATATCCTCCATGCCGGACTGCACCGAGAATGGTTCCCCAGTCTGCAAAATAGGTAATATCATATTTTCTACAGATTCTGTCTATCTGCTCCAATACATATAGTTCCGCTGCCCAGGCCTGTTTCATGGCAGTGGGAATATAAAAACCACAGCGGACTTCGTCTCTGAAAAAATCGATTGGTAAATTCATATTTTTCTCCATCTCATGCCGTTTTCATTTTGGGCCTGACACGCTCCGGCAGAAACGCTCCAAATCTGCCGGTGTGGTGATCTTATAATTCTGCTCGTCTCCCGGAATCATAGCAATATCCATACCTGCCAAAATGGCAGGCTCTGTGGAACCGTTTATCATACTCATCTGCTCCGGTGTCAAACGAGCATTTGCATCATAGTATTTTTCAAAGGAAAATGCCTCCGGTGCCTGTCCTGCGAAAATCTTTTGCCGTTCCATCAGGCTTGACACAGATTTCCCATCTTCCGAAAAATATAGTGTGTCCTTCATGGGAAGCACCGGCATGGCTCCGTCATGATCCTGCAGCGAATTCAGGCAGGCACTGATCATGGATGCTGTCATATTGGGGCGTGCCGCATCGCAGATAAGTACCGAATCTGTGGAAAAACCCGACTGATTTTTTATATCCTGCAATCCATGAAAAATTGATTCCTGCCGATTCATCTTTCCCGGCTTTGAGAAACCGAGTATTTTTCCTGCGTCCAAATGATTCTTTTCTAAATCTTCAAAAATCAGCTTCTGCCATTCCTGATCCGCCACGATCTGAATCCCATCAATCCCGGAATGTCGGATAAGTGTTTCCAGGCAATAGGTAATCAAAAGCCGATCTTGCACACGGATAAATTGTTTGGGAGTGTCCGCATGCATTCTTGCGCCCACTCCCCCTGCTAAAATGATTGCAACAACCATATATAATTCCTCATCCTCAAAATTTCAAATTACGGATCTCCTGTATAATCTCCTCGTAAGGCCGGTTTTTTCCGAAAAGAAGTGTGGTTCCCAACACAAATCCCTTCACGCCTTCCGGTGCAAATTCACGGATCCGATCTGCACTGCAGGCACCGTCCCAGTATAATTCAAAATCCATTTCCTGCTTCATGGTCAGAAGTTTTTTTATCTTATTTCCCACATAAGGCAGATACATCTGTCCTGCATTACCGGGGTTTACCGACATAACCAGCACTTTTTTCACGATACGAAGCATCTCCATCACCATCTCCACGGAAGTTCCGGGATTGATGGCGATTCCGGGCACCATGCCGGCATCGATGATGGCCTGCAGTGTGGTGGAGGGGTGATACTCTGCTTCCGGGTGAATATACACCGTGTCCCCTTTGCGAAGATTCTTCAGGAAAAGTCCGATACTGTTGTTAGGATGCTCCACCATGAGATGCACATCCAGCGGTTTTTTCGTAGCACTGGCAATGTAACGCATATCATTTAAGGACATGGCAAAGTTCGGCACATATCTTCCATCCATGATATCAATATGAAAAGAATCGATGCCGCCCTCCTCTAGGTCACGCACTTCTTTTTCCAGATTTCCATAATTGGCACACATCATTGAGGCCATTAATTCAAATTTCATCTTTTGTAAATCCCCCTTCTTGTCCCTCTACCGTATCCTGCCTCCGCCAGCCACATAATCCCCATCATACAGCACCAAGGCCTGTCCCGGAGTAGCCGCCCGAACCGGCTCCTCGAAATGACAGCAAATCTGATCCTCGCCGGTGCGCTCCACCCGGCACATACTGCCTTTGTGTCCGTAGCGGATCTTTCCCAGCAGACGGATCCCATCCGGGAAATCGGGCAAAGCCATGAAATGCACATGATCGGCCACCACGGTGTCTGTAAACACATCCTCTGCTCCGCCAATCACCACTTCATTGGTTTCCGGGCGGATTTCTGTCACAAATGCCCGCTGACCGAAAGCCAGATTCAATCCTCTTCTCTGGCCAATGGTGTAATGGGTGATACCCTTGTGCCGGCCTAAAATCTCTCCCTGAGGAGACACGAAGTTTCCGGGACCGGGCACATTTCCCTCCATCTCCCTCTCAATAAATGCGGCATAATCGTGATCCGGGATAAAGCAGATTTCCTGACTGTCCTTTTTGTGGGCTACTGTAAGTCCAATCTCCTCCGCAATTCGGCGTATCTCGTCCTTGTGATAAGCTCCCACCGGCATCAGTGTGTGAGAAAGCTGTTCCTGGGTGAGATTGTACAGAGCATAGGTCTGATCCTTCTCCGCCGTCACTGATTTTGCTATGGCATATCTGCCATTTTCTAACTGCTCCACCCGGGCGTAATGTCCGGTGGCAATATAATCAGCCCCGATTTCTAAGCTGCGCTGCAACAAAGACTCCCATTTCACATAGCGGTTGCAGGCGATGCATGGATTCGGCGTGCGTCCCGCCAGATATTCCCGCACGAAATAGTCCATCACATTCGCCCGGAACTCCCGTTTAAAGTTCATCACATAGTAGGGAATGTCCAACCGTTCTGCCACCCTTCTGGCATCGTCCACCGCACTGAGTCCGCAGCAGCCGCCATTTTCCTCCATGGCAGTCTCATCCTCGTCCTGCCAGATCTGCATGGTAACACCGATTACATCATATCCCTGTTCTTTTAAAAGATAGGCTGCCACGGAGGAATCCACGCCTCCGGACATGCCCACCACTACTTTTTTCTTCATCTGATACCTCTTTATATGTTACGTAACTATTCAGAACCAAGGCAATTTTCATAAAATTGCGAATCTGTTCAGAGCCAAACCTGAAAACAAGTTTTCAAGTTGACGCAGCAGTCACCAAAGCTTATGCGATCATCGGCTTTGGCTCTGAACAATTACCATGATACTGACTTTGCAGGGGCAAGTCAAGATGCCTCGCCCCGCAGAATCGAGATATTTTCTGCCATTTTTTTCACCGTGAAATCAATCTGCTCCTTTGTGATGGTTTCGTTTAGGGTAAGACGGATTGCCCCACGGCAAAGCTCCTCCGGTATTCCCATGGCAGTCAGCACATGGGATGGCTTTGCATCTCCACTGCTGCATGCAGATCCGGCAGAGGCACAGATGCCATCTGCATCCAGCATCACCAAGAGATTCCCACCTTCAATTCCTGCAAAGCAGAAATCAGCATTGTTTGGCAGTCGGTTATTCCGGCTTCCGTTAAGTCTACAGTCCGGAATGGTATTTAGAATCTGATTAATCAGGTAATCACGCAGGCTGCTTTCCTTGGTCATCCGCTGCTGCAGTGACTTCATAGCCAGTTCCACTGCTTTTCCCATCCCCACGATACCAGGTACATTTTCTGTTCCGGCCCGCACATGACGCTCCTGTCCGCCTCCGTGAATCAGAGGCGGAATCCGCTTGTTTTCCCGCACATACAGAAATCCCACTCCTTTTGGCCCCCGGAACTTATGGGCACTGGCGCTGAGCATATCAATATTCTGCAGCTTTACCTGAATGGGAATCTGGGCAAAGGCCTGAACTGCATCCGTGTGAAAGGGAATCCCATAGTGACGGGCGATGGCTCCGATCCGGGTAATAGGCTGTATGGTTCCCATCTCATTGTTTGCCGCCATCACGGATATTAAAATCGTATCCGGGCGAATCGAACGCCGTAACTGTTCTAAGGACACCATTCCCCATTCATCCACATCCAGATAGGTGATATCATAACCATTTTGTTCTAAATATTCGCAGGTCCGCAGTATGGCATGATGTTCAATTTTGCTGGTGATAATATGATTACCCCGAAATCCTAATCCCTCTGCCACGCCCCGCAGCGCCCAGTTATCAGACTCGCTTCCACCGGCCGTAAAATATATTTCCCGGGGCATCGCCCCAATCGCATCCGCAATGAGTTCACGCACTTCTTCTATGGCATTCTTACTCTTTTGTCCCAGATCATAGGTGGCCGATGGATTGCCATACCGGTTCTCATAAAAGGGAAGCATGGCTTCGATTACCTCCGGCGATGTGGGTGTGGTGGCAGCATTGTCCAGATAGATCAGCCTCGGTACAACCGGATTATCGTTATCGTTCCTATTTATTAAATGGTTCCAATCTTCTTTCATAGAATCCTCCCAAAAGGCATATACTTCAAAAAAAGCCACGAGGTGTCCCTTGCGTATTCCCCAGCTGACAAATAAGCTATTACATAATCCTTTAATAGGCGGTACACTTCTTTTGACCCTCACCGGTCTTTTGAGCAAGGTCATAGGCTTTTTCTTTAAAATATTCCTCTCCCGCACAATCGGTGCAGAAGGAGTGGGCATCTATCAACTGATTTTTCCTGTTTATGCCATGGGCATTGCCTTTTCTGCTTCCGGCATCCAGACTGCCATTTCCCGAAACGTGGCAGCTGCCTCAGGCAAACCCGGATCCGCACATCCCATACAATACCTGTACGCCGGGCTCTTCCTATCCCTGATTCTGTCCCTTTTGGCCGAACTACCTATTTACTTTTTTTCCGATGAACTGGCACTTACCATTTTAGACGAGCCGCGATGCAGCAGTCTGCTGCGCATTGTATCCTACGCGCTGCCCTTTGCCTGTGTCCACTCCTGTGTCAACGGCTATTATTACGGGCAAAAAAAGACAGCCATTCCGGCTGTCACCCAACTGGCGGAGCAATGTGTCCGCGTATTCTCTGCATATATTCTGGTGGAAATCTGCCTGGAAAAACAGTTGAAAATCACTCCGGCCCTTGCAGTATGGGGAATCGTCTGTGGCGAGATTGCCTCCATGCTGATTTCTCTGACCTGTCTGCGGCTGCAAAAGCTGCGCCGGGGATTTTGCCATGCTCTTCGCAGTGTGGCTGTGTTTGCGGTTCCGCTCACAGCCAACCATGTCACCTATCACGCATTTTCCAGCGTGGAGGCCATTCTGATTCCCTTGCAGTTAAAAGCCTTCGGCTATAGTAACTCCGATGCACTAAGCGTCTTTGGTATCCTCACCGGCATGGCTATGCCCATGATTCTATTCCCCAGCGCACTGACCAACTCCGTATCCGTGCTTCTGATGCCTACCATCTCTGAGGCAGTGGCAAAAAAGGATCTGGCTCTGGTTCGCAAAGCCACCCAAAAAACAATTATTTACTGTCTGCTGCTAGGCTTTGCCTGCACTGGATTTTTCCTGCTGACCGGAGGCTTTATCGGACAGTATATTTTCCACAACACCTTAGCCGGGAATTTCATCCGTATTCTGGGCTGGATCTGTCCCTTCCTCTATCTGGCTACTACACTTTCCTCCATCCTGCACGGGCTGGGAAAACCTGCCACTGCATTCTACATTAATCTGGGAGGATGTACGCTGCGAATCCTCTGCATCCTACTATTGATTCCCTCCTTCGGTATCCGCAGCTATCTCTATTCCATGCTGGCCAGCCAGCTACTGGTAGCGGGGCTGTGTATTAAATTCAGCACCAGGCCGGATTTTTCGTAACTATTTTTATGAAAAATTTCGTATCTGTGAAGGCGCTGAACAGATACAATATTTCCCTGGCTCTGAATCGTTATAAAAGCGGGGCAATTACTGCATCAAACATACAGCTCATGCCTTCCTCAAAAATCTCCTGATACGTCTTGTGGAACGTATATGCGATCTCCTTCGCCCGTTCCGGAGCTAACTCAAAAATACCAAATGCAGCTTCGTAGATTTCCGGATTCTTGTCATAAAACGCTTCTGTCATGGCCTCATCAAAGGCAAACCGTGCAGCCTGAGACAAATGCTCCATAAAATCCGCTTTGTTTACTTTTTCTACATAGGACTTTTCAAAAATATCCAATCCCTCTTTTTTCACCAGTTCCTCCAAGCCTTCCTTCATATCATCGTAGGTCATGGGCTTGAAGTTGTCCATAAAAAATGCATCAAATGCTTCCTTGTTGGGGAAAGCCTGTAATAAATCGAATTCTTCCATGTTTTCTCATAATTCCTTTCGTATTTCATTTTTATTTTGCTATCTATCCACTTTTTCACGGCATCCGCAGTAAATACGTATGCCTGCTGTATAGTTGCACGTTTTATACTGCATGCAGCATGATACGGGATCTGGTGGATGTCTCCATGTGGTCTAAAATTTTTCTGGCTCTGGAATACTGAGTGCGATGGGTGCGGATTACACACACTTCTCTGGCTCCCTTATATTCCTCCCTCTTCAAAAATGGTACTCTCTGCCAGTTCTGGGTAAAGGGTATCTCATATGCAATAAACATGTGCATCAGTTCATTGCTCACCACCGGATTCGTGGTGCGGCACAGTTCGATATCCTTGTCAATATGCTTTCCCAGTGTCTTTGGTTTTCTCTTTGCTGCCATGTAAAAATCCTCCCTTAGTATAATATGTGTTGACAGTATGTTTGTTAGAAAATCCCTGTCACATCATCTGTCACCGTAATCTGCAATTTTTTTCCCATACATCCTGCTACCTTCACCAGAAAATCCAGACTGGGATTGTAATCTCCGCTCTCCAAACGCGAAATATTGGACTTTTTCGTTCCTGCCCTCTCCGCTAAGACCTCCTGTGTCAGATGCAGTTCCTTCCTTGTTTCCTTCAGCTGACGCACCACATCGGCGCGG
Source organism: Lachnospiraceae bacterium (assembly GCA_022766245.1). GTDB lineage: Bacteria > Bacillota > Clostridia > Lachnospirales > Lachnospiraceae > Roseburia_C. The sequence continues at coordinate 12,994 of JALEPL010000003.1, forward strand.
GCTGCGGGACGTCCCTTATTATTTGTTTTCATTTCTGCTACTCCGCTTCACTTCTTTACACCTTTCCCTGTTTATGCTTTTCTGATTTCTTCTCACTTCTAAAAAGTTATCATATATGATAACTTTTGTCAATCAATAAGTCTGTCTTAGCTCTGCAAGGAGCGGGACTGGAGCCTCGAAGAGGCGACGAGTGCGCATGTGAGTGTAGGGCTGTGAATAGTAACGAAAAGAAAAAGAAAAAGATATGCAAAAATTTCTCTTGCCAAATCAAATAAAATATGATATGATACCGTTTGTTCGAGTGATTACGAACATTCGCCGGTGTGTCGGAATTGGCAGACGAGGCAGACTCAAAATCTGTTGGTGGCAACATCGTATGGGTTCAAGTCCCATCACCGGCATTGTTATTTAGAGAATATTAGAAAGAGAGCCGCCAGTATTGGCAGCTCTCTTTCTAATATTTATTATATATTTCTCCTCTATTACCAGCATCTATGACAATAACAATTAACTCACCATTATCAATAGTGTAGATTATTCTATAATCTCCAACACGTAATCGAAGCAAATCACTGTGCCCCTTTAGTTTCTTAATATCCTCCCCATTTGGTAACATTTCGATAGCGTTATACTTTCTTTATCCTCATCTGGCGCATTCTCGTAATTTTCTATCATTCTTTGACAAAAAATATCGTCAGCCTCCTCGTCTGCTGCTACACCCTGCACATAGGCTAAAACATAGCCCATTTTATAATCTGGTATGCTGTCTAGTAATTCAACTATTCTCTCTTTATTGCTCATAATTCGATGCCTCCATTTCACATATATACTACATACACTGTACTTTGTTTATTCAATATTCTTGCTAAAAGATTATCATCAAATACCTATTTATGCAATACATTTAATATGCATCTCTTACCATCTATGGTAACATTTTAGTGCAGAAAACAGCCGCCACAGACCCTCCAAAGTAAAAGGAAACTCTTACCATGAAAATCGGTTCTGTGACGGCTTTTCTTATACTTTCTACATAACAATCTTTACTGCTTCTCCGGGTGCTTCATATTCTTCAATATATCAAAACAGTCAAAAGTAGCAAAGTAATCGTCCGGTGTCTCTGCCCGGCGGATCATCTGTACGGAGCCATCCTCTTTTAATAGCAGCTCTGCAGACTTTAACTTTCCGTTGTAATTATATCCCATGGAATATCCGTGGGCACCAGTGTCGTGAATCACCAGATAGTCTCCCATGTCGATCTTCGGAAGCATACGATCCACGGCAAACTTGTCATTGTTCTCGCAAAGAGAACCGGTCACATCATACTTGTGGTCACAGGGAGCATCCTCCTTCCCCAGCACTGTGATGTGATGGTAAGAGCCATACATAGCGGGACGCATGAGATTGACTGCGCAGGCATCCACCCCGATGTATTCCTTGTGAGTGTGCTTCTCATGGATGGCCTGAGTCACCAGACATCCGTAAGGAGCCAGCATGAAACGACCCATCTCTGTAAAGATAGCCACATCGTCCATTCCTGCCGGAACTAAAATCTCCTCATATACCTTTCGGACACCCTCACCGATGGCATAGATATCATTTGGTGTCTGATCCGGTGTGTAAGCGACTCCAACTCCGCCGGAAAGATTGATAAACTTAATATCACAGCCCACCTCATTTTTCAGCTTTACAGCCACCTCAAACAGCTGCTTTGCCAGCATGGGATAATACTCGTTGGTCACGGTGTTGCTGGCTAAAAATGCATGAATACCAAAATTCTTTGCGCCTTTTTCCTTCAGCACTTTAAAGCCCTCGAAAAGCTGCTCTGTGGTGAAACCATACTTGGCATCCCCCGGGTTGTCCATGATACCATTGCTCATCTTGAACACGCCGCCCGGATTGTAACGGCAGCTGATGGTCTCAGGAATCTTTCCAATGGTCTTTTCCAGAAAATCAATATGGGTAAAATCATCCAGGTTGATGATAGCGCCAATCTCATCCGCAAACTTAAACTCATTGGCCGGTGTATCATTGGACGAAAACATAATGTGACTTCCGTCAAATCCCTGGGAGTCTGCCAGCATCAGCTCCGTGATGGATGCGCAGTCACATCCACAGTCGTATTCCTTTAAGATATTCAAAATAAACGGATTGGGAGTTGCCTTCACCGCAAAATACTCGCGAAATCCCGGATTCCATGAAAAGGCTTCCTTTACTGCCTGGGCATTCTTACGGATTCCTGCCTCATCATAGAGATGGAATGGTGTTGGATAAGTCTTTACGATCTCCTCGATCTGCGCCTTTGTTACAAATGGTTCCTTCTTCATAATTTATCTCCTTAGTTGAAATCTATCCCCTATTCTAGAAGTGAAACCGTGGCTTGTCAACCCCGGTTTCGCTCATAACTGCATAATAACGTTACTATTCACAGCCGATATGGATTCACAGACAGACTCGTCATGCTCGCATGTAAGAGACTGTCTGCGAATAGTTACATTAAAACACCGACAGTAATTTGCATATTTTTTCTGTGCACCCATCCTCCCCTAATTAAGCGGAATAGTGGTCTCGGTATTATCCACACCATCGCATCCTAACAGTACTCCGTCAAAGTCTGCCTGACGAGCCTGCGGCACCAGATAGGGACCGGTTACATCATAGTAGAACGGGATAAATACCAATTCCGCACCGGCTGAAACCATCTTGTTAACTGATTGGTATAATCTACATCTGTCATAGTTGCCACGGATTCCTCCGCAACTACCTCAACTCCTAAATCCTGACAGGATGCATAAAATGCATCTCTCAAGCCGGCAGAGTATGTGTCAGCGGAACAGTACACAATACCTGTTGCAGAATGAAGCAAAAAAGAAAAGCGCATAGACTTTCGTCTACACGCCTTTGTATTTTTTGCTTCGTTCAATTTTTATACATTGTAATATGCTTCTTTTCATTTGTCAACCCGATAGTTGTAATTTTTTATTTTTCACGCAGTGTCTCAAACTGTAGCACCACCTTAAACAAATCACCGTCAATATGAATCTCAAATTCTCCCTTCATCAGCTCCGTCAGGCTCTGTGCGATGGAAAGTCCCAGTCCGTTTCCCTCCGTATTCCGGGAACTGTCTCCCCGTACAAAACGCTCCGTTAGCTCCTCTCCGGAAAGTGTCAAAGGCAGGCGGGAGGTATTCCGGAAAATGATTTCCACTTTTCCATCCTTATTTGTTAAATCCAGATAGACCCGAGTCATGGGCTGAGCATATTTTAAGATATTATTCAACAGATTATCAAAAACCCTCCAGAGATGTCGTCCATCAGCCAGTATCTCCACACTCTCCTCCGGCTTTCGCACAATGAGCTCCAGCTGTTTTTCCTTCAGCCGCTCCTCATACTCGCCTGCTGCCTGGGTCAGCATCACATCCACCTGACAGCGTTCCTCCTGCACGGAAATGGCGCCGGTGATGGCTTTGGATGCCTCCATCAAATCCTCGATGAGCTTTTTCAGCCGGGCAGACTGGCGGGCAAGCACCACCAGATATTCCCGGGACTTTTCATTTTCCGGCTGTTCCTGCTGCAGCAAATCCACATAATTGATGATGGAAGTCAGCGGTGTTTTTATGTCATGGGACACATTGGTGATAAGCTCCGTCTTAAAGTGCTCACTCTTCAACCGCTCTTCCAGTGCAGTCTGCATGCCGTCCCCGATGTGTTCCAATGTTCTGGCCAGCTTCCGATTATCCCAGCTCATGCCCCTGGTATTCACCCGATAATCCAGGTTTCCCTGCTCTATGGCCTCTGCCGCCTGCTGCAGCGTGTGCATCTGAACTCCCAGGCAGGCAACTACCACGATGCCCACCAGCTTGATCCCAAAACATACATAGAAAAGAAAATCATCACTAAGCATGTATGACCACAGTGCCACTTCCAGAGCGGATACAGCCAGATACAGTGCTTCCATTCTCACTACTACGCTTAAATGCTGATGCAGTGCCTGCCACCCCTTGCCAATCCAGGTCCAGAATTTCTTCCAGTATTTGCTGATCCAAGCATATACTTTTGGCCAGTGTGTAGAGAAGAATACCTTGATATCCGGCCAATGCTTTTTGGAAAAAGAACCAAAGCGTTTTCCCAGCCGGTAAATCAGACATTTTTTCCAGATTGTCTTTCTTTTCACATGCAGACAGAGATTTCTCAAGAAAAATAAAAGAAACACAAAACAAATGCTGCCAAGAATCCAACCACCCAGAATCCAGTATTCCACAGACCAAATCCCGGCATAGTCAAATGCCACTTCTAGCCATCCCACAACGAAGACAACTCCCATAAGCAGAGCTGCCATTCCCAAAACATACACATCCGGCGGAATCCGCTCTCCCAAGCGGATCTTCGCCTCTTCCTCTATGTTTTTCCGGTAGGATTTTACCAGGAAGAATACCAAAAAAAGCAGTGTTAAAATCCAGCCTGCAACTGCAGCGATGGGACCTACCACATCCAGATTCATGCCGTACACCCAATTCAGATACAGATAGGATTGTGCCAGTTCATCATTCGCTTCTAAATCCAAGTCCTGGTAATAAGGAATCCGGCACACTACCCGATATCCGCTGTTACTGTCCTTCCAGGACATGGGATATTTTGTAAAGGCATCTTCTTCCATAAGATCAAATTCGAACTGATCCTGGTATTGTTCCTGTTCCAATCCGAATTCCAATGGTTCACTGGAAGCTGACTGGTACAACTTATCATTTTTATAAATCTCATAATGGATATTGCTCTCGGCCAGTTCTTTTTGATACATCCTGACCCAGGAGTCATCGACTCCATTTTCCCCGGAAGAACAATAAACCATATCCAGCAGATCGGTTGCCTGCTCCTGCGCAATATCGTAGGCCCTCCAATAGACAGCTCGATCTAAATTCAAGGCATATACATTTTTATAGTCCATATCCAGACAAAAAAGAGTCAGCCCCCAAGATATGCTGGCCAGAATGCAGCACATGATTCCTGCTAAGACTCCTTCTGCCTTTTTCCTGTTCCATTTCATGGCATCGCACCTCACTTTATTTTGATGATTTGTATCTGTTCAGTATCTTCACAGTTACGATGATTTACAATCTGAAATCTTGTAGCCCTGTCCCCAGACCACTTTCAAATAGCGTGGTTCGGACGGGTCATACTCCAGCTTTTCTCTGAGGTGTCTGATATGTACTGCCACTGTGTTTTCTGAGCCGAACGGATCGTCCTCCCATACCGTCCGGTAAATTTCCTTGGGTGAATAAACTTTCCCGGGATTTGCCATAAAAAGCTTCAAAATATCATACTCCGTGGGGGTCAGCGGAACCGGATTCCCGTCCAATGTCACTTCCTTGGCAGAATCATCCATCTCAATGCCGCCGATGACATAGGTCTTCCCGGACTGTTTTCCCCCGCCCAGCTGCATATAGCGGCGGAGCTGGGACTTTACCCTGGCCTGGACTTCCACCGGGTTAAAGGGCTTGGTGATGTAATCATCCGCTCCCACCAGAAGTCCTAAAATCTTATCGTTATCCTCGCTTTTCGCCGTGAGAAAAATCACCGGCACATTGCTGTTCTCCCGGATCTTACTCATAGCCTGGATACCGTCCATCTCCGGCATCATAATATCCATCAGAATCAGATGTATCTCATTATGACGCATAATTTCAATGGCTTCCCGGCCGTTGTAGGCTTCATAGATCTGATATCCGTCGGAGGATAAGTAGATTTTTAGTGCGGACACAATGTCCTTCTCATCATCACAGATCATCACATTGTACATATCATACCTCCTGTTTTCAAATCCATTGTAGCGGGTCTGCCTTTAAGAACCAATCGGATAAATGTTTAAGATTTCATTAAGTACCGACGTTCCTCTACGGTCTGCAAGGAAATAGCAAATTCATGCTCGATAAATACTTGAAAGAATATAAATCATCACCCCTGTATTCTTAGTCCCTTGGGATAGTGATTCTTCAGTACACCACCTGCCAGCTTGCCCCAGCCGAGGCTGTAGCCGTCTACGGTGATGAGGTGCCAACCTTTTTTTCCGTCGGTATTCAAGGTCTGACCTTTCAGATAAGCGGATGCCTCGTAGCTGGCGGCAGGTAAATTGGTGACATTTTTGGCCTGCTCTGGTTTTAGGGCTAATGCCAGAGCGTGGGAGGGCTCAAACCGGTTCTTTTTTACCGTGCCCAGATGAAGTCCGGGGCGAAGCACCTTCAATCCCTTGAGAGAAAAGGTGTCCTCTGGTGCCAGATATAACTGCTCACCAAATCGAACAAAGATGCCCTGCTCATGAATATTTTTCTGTAAAAATTCCTGCTCAAACTCCAGATATTCCTTGCATTCTTTTTCAGAAATTCCCTTTTCCAAACCGCCGGACACAGATCCCTCGCAAACGGAAGGATCTGCGGAGCCTTTTTTCAGCACCGCCAGATAATGCCCCTCTCCGTGAATCTTGTGGGGAAACAGCCGAATCGTGCGTTCCATATTTTCTGCCGGGTCATCCGTCCATTCTGCCCTGCCGGAGCTCATGCCCTCTGTCATAGAAACAGGCACAATCTCATATCCCGGGTGCCGGTGAATAAATCGGCTGATGCTGCCCTCGTCCTCCTCCGGTGCAAAGGTACAGGTAGAATACACCATCCTGCCTCCGGGCTTTAACATCTCATGGGCAGCCTCTAAAATCTCATCCTGTCGGTCGGCACAGATTGCCACATTTTCCGGGCTCCATTCCTCACAGGCCTGCTCGTTTTTGCGGAACATTCCCTCCCCGGAACAGGGCGCATCCACCATAATCCGATCAAAATATCCATGAAACTTCTCTGCCAGATGCGTCGGAGACTCGTTGGTAACAATCGCATTTCTGATGCCCATTCTCTCCACATTCTCTGACAATATCTTTGCCCTTGCCGGATGAATCTCATTGCATACCAGAAGTCCCTGTCCCTGCATGGCTCCAGCAATCTGGGTACTTTTCCCTCCGGGAGCCGCACACAGATCCAAAATGCGTTCTGCCGGCTGTGCGTCCAGATAATGAGCCGGTGCCATGGCGGAAGGCTCCTGAATGTAATACACCCCTGCCGCATGGTAGGGGTGTTTGCCCGGCTGCAGATTGCTCTGATAATAATAGCCTTCCTTTGCCCAGGGAACCGCACTTAATTCCCAGCCGGTTTTTTCTTTCAGTTCCTGACTGCTCCCTTTCAACGGATTCACCCGCAGGCCCTGATATTTTTCTGTATCATAACTGGCTAGATAAGAAGAAAACTCCTCCTCCCCCAGCATTTTTTCCATTCGATGTAAAAATTCTATCGGAAGCATGATAATCGATCCTCCACATCCAAAAGTCCGTACAACATGGGTTTCAAATGATATTCCTTCATCATATTCTCCACCTCTCGTAGCATTTTCTGTCCATGAGCTTTGCTGCATTGATTCTGTCGTTTCGCCCGAATCAGAATATTCTTCGGTGTGTGGGACAGGTCCACAAACTCTAAAAGCTGGGTTTTGTAGCCACAGCACTCCAAAAGATTCGCCCGAATGGCATCTGTGGTGAGGGCTGCAAACCGCTCCTTAATAATTCCGTACCGGGTCATCAGGGAAAGATGCTCCGCCTCCATCTGCCCGTTCAGTTCATGCTGACAGCAGGGCACAGAAAATATCATATCTGCGTTCCACTGGATGGCGTGAAATAAAGCGAAATCCGTGGCTGTATCGCAGGCATGCAGCGTCACCACCATGTCCACATCAAAGGGTGTCTGATAGCCGCTGATATCGCCCACCTGAAAAGACAATCCCGTATAGCCGTATTTTTCCGCCGCCTGATTACACTTTTCGATTACATCGGCTTTTAAATCCAGCCCGATCATCTGCACCTTCAAATGACGAATCTGCGTAAAATAATAGTACATGATAAAGGTCAGATAGGATTTTCCGCAGCCAAAATCGATGACGTGAAGCTCCTCCTTAGACCGCTCCGCCATGGCATCATCGATAATCTCGATGAACCGGTTGATCTGACGAAATTTGTCATACATGGAGCGTACCACCTTCCCCTCGGATGTGAAAATTCCCATATCCACCAGAGGCGGAATGATCTCTCCCTCCTGCAGGATGTACTTTTTTCTTGCGATTGTGGCTTCCCACTCCGCCGCTGGCCTGTGCATTGCGCTTTTTCTTATAGGCCGGCACACCCTTCTTGGAAATCATCAGCATGTGCTCGTAGCCTTCCTCAAAGCCGTTGAGCTGACGATAATCCACAGACATCTGCTGCAAAAGATACTGTACCAGGACATCCTTGTCCACATTTTGATGAAATACCTGTTTTTCGGTGTACTGCTCAATCTGGTAATAGCCTTCCTTTTTCACCACCACAATCTTGCGATAGGGCACCGTTTTCCGGGATGGCTTGCTGATGATCATACGGCTGCAGGCCTCTGTTATCGGTGGTATGATCTGCTCAAGTGATTGTTCCATATCTGCTCCTTTTTATGGGATAAATACTACTGAATCCCCAGCTTTGTAATAATCTCCTCACAGATTTCCCGCACATTTTTTCCATCGGTGGAGACCACAAGATCTGCCACTTCCTCATAGCGTGGTCTGCGCTTTTCCATGAGCCCGCGAATATAATCCACATTCATGTTTCCGTTTAGCAATGGACGGTCCTTGCTGTTTTTCACCCGGCCGTAAATGGTTTCCGGTGTGGCTGTCAGAAGCACAATATTGCCGTGATCCTTCATATCCGCTGCATTCTCCTCCCGAAGCACTGCACCGCCGCCACAGGAAACAATCAAGTCTTCCTTCTGCCCTAAATCCTTTACCAGCTGTGTCTCAATATCCCGGAATCCGTTCTCTCCATACTGATCAAAAATCTCAGAAATGGCCATTCCCTGCTGCTCCACAATGAGCTGATCCATTTCTGCGCATTCCTTGTTCAACATTTTTTTCAGGGTTTCGCACACGGTGCTCTTGCCTACACCCATAAAGCCGATTAGATAAATATTTTTCATGCGCTATCTCCTTATCGTAACATCCATTCGCCAATAAAAACTCAAAAAATTACCCGATTTCCACATTCTTACAGTGCACTATGGATGGCCTCCAGCACCTGCTTAAGCCGGGCTGCCTCCATCTGTCCCGGTGCACTGACTTTTCCGGCTGCTCCAAAGGTAATGGCAGAGCCAAAGCATTCTCCGCAGAGTCTGCTGATGAGCCCCGTGCTGCCCATAGACATGGTGACAATGGGAACACGGGCATGCTCCCGATTCATGCGCTCCGTGGCTGACAACAGTGTCAATACATCCTGTCTACTCTGGGGCATCACCGCAATTTTCGCAATGTCTGCCTGCATTTCCTGCATCTTGCATAACCGGCGAATCAATTCCTGCATTTCCGGTGTCTTTTGAAAATCATGATTGGATGCAATGACGTTGCATCCACTTTCATGAACCCTTTCGATGATACGATTGACCACTTCATCTCCGGTAAAAATCTCCACATCGATAAGGTCTGCCTCGCCGCCTGCTGCCAATTCGGTCAAAAGCTGCTCATAATATTCCAGAGAAATACTGCGCTTCCCGCCTTCTTTCTCACTTCGGAAGGTAACGAGAATGGGCTTTTCTCCCAGAATTTCCCGCAGCCCGCGAAGGGTATCCAGCACCATATCCGAATCTTCCACCTCATCGTACCAGTCTATCCGCCATTCCACGATATCGAAGGGAATCTGAGACAATTTTTTTGCCGCTGCCGATATATCTTCTCTGGTATGTTCCACAATGGGGACGCAGATCTTGGGCTTTCCAGCTCCGATCTCTACACCCCGAACCGTCACTGTATGTATCATAGTCACCTCGTATATTTCATAAGCATGAACTTAGAGCAATATGCAAATTCATTCTAAAAAACAACATCTGTCTTAGAAGAACAATTCCTTCACTTCCTCCACCGGCATGTCACATCCAGTGTAGAGCTTAAAAGCGGACACGCCCTGCCACAGCAGCATACCCTTTCCGTTGATGCAGGTACAGCCTGCTTCCTTTGCCTCCCTAAGGAGCTTTGTCTCCTCCGGATTGTACACCGCATCTGCCACTACCAGTCCGGGACGGAATGCAGACACATCCTTTACCACGCTTTCGTTCTCCATGGGCTTCATGCCTACGATGGTGGCATTGGCAAAGATATCGGAGGATACAATCTCCTCAGTCATTTTGGCAGTATCCGCAATATCATAAACATTTACCACAATGCCCGGCACCTCTGCACGAATCTTCTCTGCTGTCTCTAAGGTGCGCTCAAAGAATTTATCTTTAATATTAAAAATCGTAATCTCTCTGGCACCATCCAAGGCACACTGTACCTGAATCGCGGTGGCTGCTCCGCCGCCACCTGCTACGGTAATCTTCTTTCCCTGGATATCAATGCCGTGATCCTTCAGATTATTCACAAATCCCTCACCGTCAGTGATGTATCCGTTGAGCTTTCCCTCATCATTTACAATGGTGTTCACCGCTCCGATGATGCGGGCTGCCGGCGACAACTCATCCATATACTTAGCTGCCTCCGTCTTACATGGCATGGTCACATTCATGCCTCGCATTTTAAAAAGCTTCATGGCCTCCAAAGCTTCCTTTACCTGGTTCTCCTGAATGTCAAATGCCACATAGGCATAGTCTAATCCCAGCTTTTCAAAGCTGTAATTGTACATAGCCGGAGAACCGGAATGTCCTACCGGAGAGCCGATGAGTGCCAATAATCCTGTGTGTCCTGAAATTCTTTTTTCCATTTTTTTACCTCGTTTATCTTTTGGCATAGGGACACGCCCCCAAAGGTCACTTGGCGCTGCTTTGGGGACAGTACCTGATGCCGTTTTCATATTAGATGCTACGTATAATCAACGACATTCTACCACATATTTTACCGGAGTGCTAGTCATCCCCTTCCTCCGAATCAGGAATCTGCTCCATGATTTTTTCCCTCTGCTCTTCATTGAGTAAATAATTCCGCTGGGACGCCGTACTGCGCAGTTTTTCCTCCTGATAATTCTCCTGCATCTGCCGGTGTGCCCGGGCAATCTCCGCCTCCAGTTCCCGGGAAGAAATCAGGGCAGCCCCTTCTCCCCGGATGATAATCTGCTCCAGTCCATCGGATGTAGCCACCGTCACCCGGTATTTTGTGGCATGGGTGTGAGTAAATTTCTCAATATACTGATCTGCTGTCTCCGCCTCTTTGGTATACACCACGTGGATGTTGTGATAGTCAAATACCTCCGTGGCATGTCCTTCCACCCGGTAAGCATCAAACACCACGATGAGTTCACATCCCCGAATCCCCTGATAATCACAGAGAATATCCATCAGCCGGTCTCTGGCTGCATGGATATTTTCATCTGCCAGTGCATGAAGCGACTCCCAGGCAAAAATCACATTGTATCCATCCACCAGCAGATACTCCTGCTTCGGCACAGTTTTTCCCACATAAGTGCGGGACGCCTCCCGGCTTCCGGTACTATAGCGTCGCACCGGACCTTTTCGGAGCACATTCTTTTCCCGGCGATTGGCATCAAAGGTGCGGGCCAGAATCGCATCGATCTCCTCCGTGCCGATCCATTCATCCACCGGCTTGTGTCTGTTTTGCTTCTGTATACTCTGCTCCTCTAAGGAAAGCTCTCTGGAAAAATATCCCGGCATGTGCATGTAGTTTTCCACCTCATACCAAGGCACCACAAATCCTGCTCCATGAGCACAGAATACAGAATCCGGGGTATTGCGCAGATCCCGCTCCGGATCATAGCCCAGCTCCTCCACCACTTTCTCTGTGTTGTGACAGGGCTCATATCCCTGTAAGGACAGGGTGAGCCGACCTTTTCCGCGCGTATATGCATTCAGTTCCCGCTGATAATGCTGCATGGTGGATACCGGAGCAGTTCCGGTGAGAATCGCCGTCTCCCCCTCCGTCACAGGGGCATCCATATGCCCATACAGCTGCTCCATATCCGTCATAGCTTTCCCGATCATTTCCGCCGGAATCTCTAATCGAAATCGGTAAATGGGCTCCAGCAAAACACTTTCTGCTTTCATCAGTCCCTGGCGCAGAGCCCGGTAGGTGGCCTGCCTGAAATCTCCGCCCTCCGTGTGTTTCTGGTGGGCACGGCCGCTGACCAGTGTAACCACTACGTCCGTCAACGGGCTGCCGGTGAGCCCCCCCCGATGGGTCCGCTCTGCCAGATGGGTCATCACCAGACGCTGCCAGTTCTTTGCCAGAATATCCTCACTACAGTCCGCTTTTATCTGAATACCGCTGCCCGGCTCTCCCGGTTCCAGCAGCAGATGTACCTCCGCATAGTGACGCAGGGGTTCAAAATGTCCCACCCCCTCCACCATGCTGGAAATGGTCTCCCTATAGACAATTTTCCCCGGCCCGAAGTCCACCTCCACCCCAAACCGTTCTGCCATGATCCGCTTTAGGATCTCGATCTGCACCTCACCCATAAGCTGTACCAAAATGGCATGGTGCTCCTCCTCCCACAGGATGTGAAGCTGAGGATCCTCCTCCTCCAGTATCCTGCACTTAGGCAAAAGCTGTACCGGATCCATGCCCTGTGGAGGCAACATCTGATAAGTAAGCACCGGTGCCAAAAGGGGCTGTTCTCCCTCTTGCTCCCTGCCCAGTCCCTGCCCCGCATAAGTCTTGTCCGGTCCGGTAATAGCGCACACATCTCCCGCCTGCGCCACAGGCACAGACTCATATTTTCCTCCGGAGTAAATGCGAATCTGGTTCACCTTCTGCTCCCAGGGTCTATCATCATCCATTCCCTGCAAAAGATCACGTACCGCCAGAGTTCCTCCGGTAATTTTCATATAGGTTTCCCGCACACCCTGATCATCCCGGGCAATCTTGTATACCCGTGCTCCAAACTCAGGGCCGTAACTTCCCGGAATGGTGTAGTGTTTTAATGCCTGCAAAAACACATCCACACCCTGAAGTTTTAATGCAGACCCAAAGTAGCAGGGAAAAATCTTTCGCTCTGCAATCATCTGTCGCAGCAGTTCATCCGACACCGTTCCATGTTCCAGGAACTGCTCCATGGCCGCCTCATCGCACATGGCTGCCTGATCGCAGAATTCCTCAGATGTCGTATCGGAAAAATCGACACAGCTTTCGCTCAGTTTTTCCTGCAGTTTTTCCATCAAGGAATCCCGGTCCGTGCCCTGCTGATCCATTTTATTGATGAACAAAAATGTTGGGACTTCATATCTCTGCAACAGATTCCATAACGTTCGGGTATGGCCCTGCACGCCGTCCGCTCCGCTGATTACCAGAATCGCATAGTCCAACACCCCCAGCGTTCGCTCCATCTCAGCAGAAAAATCCACATGCCCCGGAGTATCCAGCAGAGTAAATCTGCAATCCTCCACTTCAAAAACCGCCTGCTTGGAAAAGATGGTAATTCCCCGCTCCTTTTCCATCTTATCCGTATCTAAAAATGCATCCTGATTATCAACTCTGCCCATTTTTCGTATGGCTCCGCTGGTATAAAGCAGACTCTCGGACAGGGTGGTTTTTCCTGCGTCCACATGCGCTAAGACTCCCAAGCAGATATTGGTTCTCTCGTCCTTTTCCAATCTATTTTCCATTCCTTTCATTTCTAATGCGCTGCCAATTGTTTCAACTCTGAGAGAGGCGTAGCAATTGGTCACTACCAGGAGAAATTTATCTGCCAAGAGCTGTATTCTTTGAAATCACCGCATCCCCAAAGATTTCCTCCGACCACTGATTCAGATTGTCCAATGACAGTGCCCGTCCCAGTGTGTGGGAAATGCCATGGGCATTGGCCAGCTCCTCTGTATAATCCTCCAGCATGTAAATGTGTTCCATCCGGCACTGGTAGTTATACTGCAGCACCATAGGCAGCACACCGGTCTTCTCCCGGTCAATGGTCACTCCCTCCGGTGTCACATGAAAAGTCACCCATGCCATGCCTTCCAGCATACAGATTTCCCGCTGGGCCGAACTCACATAATTACCCAAAGAATAATAGCAGATGGACTCATTGCCATTTTCCGACTGAATCCATTCCACCGGCTCCACCACATGAGGATGGGTGCCAATAATCACATCTGCCCCGGCTTCTGTCATCTGTTGTGCAAAGCTGCGCTGATAATCAGCAATCTCAGTCCAGTATTCATTTCCCCAATGAGGACATACCACCACCACATCTGCACTCTTTTCCGCCTCTTTAATATCCTCCAGCACCTGGGGATTCAGCCGGTTCACATGTACTTTTCCCGTGTCCGCATCATAGTCACTGAGTATATTCAAATGACCACGAATGGAGGGATAAATCGTATCGTTATTTGGCGCATAGGCATAGTTTAAAATGGCAAATGTAATTCCTTCCACTTCCAATATCGGAATTTCTGTTTCCTGGTCTTCCCCTGTCACGCCAGCCAATGTAATCTCCGGATGCTCTTCCTCCCAGAAATCAATGGTGCTGTAAAGTCCGTCCAGCCCTTTATCCATGGAATGATTCGAAGCCTGAAGTACTACGTTAAATTCTGCATCCGCAATGGCATCTCCTATTTCTGTGGGAGAGTTAAAAACCGGATAAGCAGATAAACCCAGCTCATTTCCCGCCATCACACTTTCCTGGTTAATCATTTTCACATCTGCATGTTCCAGATAACCAGAGATGTCTTCAAACAAAAAATCATAGTTCCGGTTGCCCGCAGCGTCGGTTCCCTGATTCACAATAGGCATATGAATCAGATTGTCTCCCAGTGCCATAAGAGTTACATCGTATTCTCCCTGCTCCACCAGTGAGCCTGTCACGCCTGCTGCCGGGTTCAGAGCTTCATGTACCTCTTCCTCGATTCCCGACAGAAACGATTCTTCTTTGGACGCATGGCGTATTCCCATGGCAAGTCCCAAAATCAATACCAGTACTACAAAGCCCTCCACGATCCATAGCCGAATCTGACGCATCCGCCACTGTCTGCGCCGTTGCTCTTTTATTGTAGCTTTTTGTTTTTTATCTGTTGTCGTACTCATAGGTCAAATTATACTCCATTTTCCCATTACTCGGCAAGTCGACTTTCCTGCCAGCACATATTATATATCCCTTTTTAGATTTTCTAAATAGTAACCCATTTCCGGAAAGCGAATATAATAACAGTAATTCCTTTGCCCAAAGGCAGGTATGCTAATTATGGAAAAACTCTCTCAAGGTGACAGGGGCATTTTCGTCTATTATCTTCAGCTTGCTCTGATACGAGCCGGATACCCCATTGCTTTAGACGGCATCTTCGGTCCTGACACCTGCGATGCTCTTCGTCAATTTACCGGACAGTCCTCCTGCAGCGTCACCGATGAAACCTGGCAGCTACTAATTCCCTATTTAAAAGGATATGTGAATCATACCCTTCAGTCTGGCGATACCTACTGGAAGCTTGCCAGAACCTATAACACCACCATCGCGGCAATACGAAGAGCGAACCCCAACGCCTCTCCCCTGGATCTGACGCCGGGCACCACGCTGAAGATTCCTCTTCCCTTTTCTCTGGTGTCCACCGATGTGCCCTATTCCTCCCTACTCACAAAGTGGATTCTGGAAGGGCTTACAATCCGATATCCCTTTCTCTCACTTACCACCATCGGACATTCTGTCACCGGAAGTCCTCTGTCCTGCCTGCGAATAGGAGATGGAAAAAGAGAAGTCTTCTACAATGCTTCTTTCCATGCTAACGAATGGATCACCACCCCGCTACTGCTAAACTTTGCCGAGCAATATGCCATGGCCTATTCCAGAAATGAGACCATCGGAGGTTTGCCTACCAGAAGCCTCTACAATGCCTGTTCCCTGTATCTGGTTCCTCTGGTAAATCCGGATGGTGTGGATCTGGTGACCGGAGCCCTGTCCCAGGAACGTTTTTTTATACAGGCACAAAATATTGCCGCAGATTATCCCATGATTCCTTTCCCCAATGGTTGGAAAGCCAACATCGATGGCATTGACTTGAATCTGCAGTTCCCTGCAGGATGGGAAAATGCCCGCCGGATCAAATATGCACAGGGCTTTACTGCCCCTGCCCCCAGAGATTTTGTAGGTTATGCTCCGCTGTCCGCACCGGAAAGCCGTGCCATCTATGATTTCACTCTTCAACACGATTTCTCTCTCATTCTGGCATACCATACCCAGGGAGAAGTCATCTATTGGAAATACTTAGACTACGACCCAAAGGGAGCATATGAGCTGGGCCAGTATTTCAGTCAGGTCAGCGGTTATCTTCTGGAGGAGACTCCGTCCGCTTCCGCCTATGCTGGCTACAAAGACTGGTTTATCTTGAACTACAATCGTCCCGGATACACCATTGAGGTGGGACTGGGGATAAGTCCCCTGCCTCTGTCCCAGTTTCCTAAAATCTACCATGACAATCTGGGTATTCTCACCGGTGCCATGGCATTTTCCTCTTAACTGCAAATCAGACGGAAGTCTCCTTCCGTCTGATTTGTATCTGTTCAGGTATCTGTTCAGGTATCTGTTCAGTACCTTCACAGTTATGGTTCCAAACTTTTGATTGCCTCCACTGCCACGTTATAGTATCGCTCCACCTCCAGCATCATAGGCTGGGGATTCTCCCGGGGTACTCCGCCTCTGAGGCACTCTGTCAGAACACCGGCTGCACGACCAAGATTCACAAGACCCAGATTTGCGCACATCCCCTTAAGATTATGTGCGTAGCGGAATGCCTCCTCATAATCTTTCCCTTCTAATGCTTCTCTTAGCTGCTGCATAGTAGCATCTTCCGGCATTTTTTTGATTAATCGACGAATCCGTTCCTCTTTTTTTAACCGCTCCAGAACCTCTTCTAAATCTCCACCCAGTGTCAGATAACATTCTTCCAGTTTCATTTCATTCCTCACTCCCACCGGCAAAAGCCGGCCCTTTCTCATAACTTTGTTTTTTACCTCCCCACTTTATCACATTTTGTTCTCTTGCACAACTATCCTTCTGTGACTTTCTCCTGTGTGTCCTGTAAAAACATCTGAAAATCCACATGAGACATTGCCGTATCCACCAAATTCACACAGCTGTTTCCCATTCGGTCAATGTTATGCAGAATATTGTTGTATCCCACCGTGAGCTTGGCACTGCACTTTTTCTTTCCCACACGCTCCACATGAGCCTGTCGCATCTTTTCGTCCAGCTGCATCACTTCATTCTTCCGCTTCTGGACATTCTTCATCTCCAGCTCATCTCCATTGACGATGGACTGCATGGCATCGCTGTATATTTCCAAAATCAGTCCAATGGCTTTCCGCAAATCCTTCAATGCTTCCTTAGAGAATTTATCCTTTTGATCCCTCTGTGTCTTTACTTCCTCCGCTATCTCACTGCAGAGCCCCGCAATCCGGTCGATATCACACAGCACATTCATCATCGAGGTGGCCTGCATGGCCTGCCCCTCAATCATAGTTCCCTCAGAAAACATGGCAGCCAGATATTCATTAATCTGCTGCGTAAGAGAATGTACAATTTCTGCCTTATCTTTTATCTCAGATACCCGTCCGATATCGACCTTCAGCTTATCATTCTTGACATGGTCCTTCTCACTACCGGATTTTACACCGGAATCTTTCATGGTTTTCAGCATTTCCTCCACCACATTGCTGCAGTGCATGATTTCTTGTGCCACCAGACTCAATGCCGCCACAGGCTGACCGATCAGCTTGTTATCCAAATATTTCGGCCGCATGGGATTACCTGCCTCTGTTCCATTTCCATCCGGAATAATCTTTGTGACGATTTTTACCATCAGCCATATCAAAGGAATCCAAATCAAAGTCATAGTCAGATTAAATCCCGTATGGGCATTTGCAATCTGGCGGGAAATCACATCCACCTCGTTTCCCTTTGGCGAAATCATCCGAATCAGCCATGCATAAGGCTTTATCAGCCAGACAAAGAGACATGCACCGGAAATATTGAAAATTGCATGCGCAAGCGCAGTCCTCTTTGCATCCTTACTCTGTCCTACGCTGGCCAGAAGAGCCGTAATAGTGGTTCCGATGTTATCTCCCAGCAAAATAGGAATGGCTCCGGTCAATCCAATGATGCTGGTCACTCCGTCAGGTCCTGCCTGAGAGGCAAAGTTCTGAAGCACCGCAATGGTGGCACTACTGCTCTGCACCACCAGAGTCATCAGCGTACCTACGGCCACACCAAGAATCGGAATATCTGACACCTTTGCAATCATATCCGTAAAAATCGGGCTGGAAGCCAGCGGTTTCATCACAGCTCCCATGGTCTCGATTCCCAAAAACAAAAGACCGAATGCAAAAAGAGTCTGTCCGATATTTTTCATCTTTTGGGATTTTGCCACAAAGGCAATTAAAAATCCCACAAAAACAAATACATAAATGTAATCTGTAATCTTAAATGCAATAATCTGAGCCGTCATTGTGGTACCGATATTGGCTCCTAAAATAATGGAGATTGCCTGGGGCAGACTCATAAGTCCTGCACTGACAAACCCAATGGCCATCACCGTAGTGGCACTGCTGCTCTGTAATACAGCTGTGGTGAGCGCTCCAGCCAAAACACCCAGCACCGGATTTTTGGTAAGCAGTGCTAAAATCGCCTTCATTTTCTCTCCGGCGGCCTTCTGCAGGCATTCGCTCATCATGTTCATTCCAAAAATGAACACCGCTAATCCACCTAACAGGCCAAAAATAATCTGAATCGTGTCCTTCATCTCTTTGTTCCTCCTAAGCTTTACACTAACACCGCTATGAGAAATCTAATGTCAGTTCTGTGTAAAGTTTATGTAAATTCGTGATAATTATATCCATTCGTCAGGCATACACATTTACTGCGGATGCCATAAGAAAACATATATTTAGCAAACGCAAATCCATTTGCGAAGCAAATATAGCATGGATTTGCGTTCGTAACTGTGAAGGAACTGAGCAGTTACGAATTTATTTACGTAAAATATCCACTGTGTGGGCACCGGCCCCCATCAGCTCCGGCCGTTCGCAGCTTGCCAGCTGATACTGTATAAAAAGCTGGAATTCCTCCTGGCTGAGCTGATTTAAAAATGGTCTCATATAATTGGCCGGACCATCGGAAGAATACATTTTCTCCCGGCTCAGTCCCACCTCCTGCTGAAGACGGTTGATTTCCTCCATCCGCACATAATCGTACAGATCCTCCTCCAGAGGATGCACAGTAAAAGCATCGTCTAATTGTCCCTTTTCTATACATTCTATAACATGGCGTTCCTTAAACGCATAGGTGATCACGGAATAGTCATTCATGCAATAGGCAGCCATGATGATTCCCCCTGGCTTTGTCACTCTTTTCGCCTCCAAAAGAGCCGTCACCTTTTCCTCATGACTCTTCAGATGATACAGCGGCCCGAACAACAAGGTCATATCATAATAATCATCGGCACAGCGTTTCAGCTTCAGAGCATTTCCCTTATAGGCATGAACAGTGCTCTGCTTTTGCTTTAAGATTCCAAGATTATGCTGCACCGGCTCCACTGCAGTCACTTCGTACCCCTCCTGGGACAGAGGCACTGCATAACGTCCGGTTCCTGCTCCAACATCCAGAATATGCACCTGCTCCGGTGCCACATGCTTCGGCAGATAATCGTGAATATATTTCATGGAAACCTGATATTCCACCTGACCGTGGCGGGAATTCAGACGCTTTTCCTCGTTAAATTTATTATAGTAAAGCTCTAATTGGTTCACTGGAGTTTTCCTTTCGCATAAAAAAATCCCACAACAGATATCGTCTGCTATGGGAACTACATACTGCGAGGCAGAGCCGATAAAATCCGAACTTCGTTCGGATGGGCTCTGCGCAGGCAATCCCTCCTTCGGAGGAATTACATATCATGGAAGTAAGGAGGCTCGAACTCCTGACCTTTCGCGTGTGAGGCGAACGCTCATCCCGGCTGAGCTATACTTCCATTTTTTAGATATTTATTATTATGTCACATTCTCAGAAAAATGCAAGGAAAATTTGTAATTATTCCGTAGGCATACGCATTTACTGCGGATGCCATACGAAAACGTATATTTAGCAAATTTTTCTTGCGTTTCCATACATAAATGGTAAACTATAGGTAGCTGTGAAGGTACTGAACAGATACGAATCATTACACAGTTATTTTGGAACGGAGACTTACCATGTACATTCAACTAAACGGACAGATACTCTATTACGAAAAAACAGGGGAGGGCCAGCCGTTTATTCTGGTCCACGGAAACGGCGGCACCCACGAAGTATTCGATGTGCTCATCAGCCAGTTATCCGAACATTACACGGTATACGCCATTGATTCCAGAGGTCACGGACTATCCGCCACGCCCAAGGAATTGCACTATCAGGATATGGCGGATGATATGGCCGCATTCATCGATGCCTTGGAGTTGGAGCATCCTCTATTCTACGGTTTCAGCGACGGTGCTATTGTAGGACTGCTCTTAGCCAGCATGTATCCAAATAAACTGGACAAGCTAATGATCAGCGGTGCCAACCTAACCCCGAAGGATATCAAAGGCAGCCTCTACCGCCACCTGAAACGTGAATACAAAAAAAGTCATCAGGAACTCCACCGACTGATGCTGGAAGAGCCCTTCATCACAGAGGAAGATCTTCACGACATCACCATACCCACTTTGGTACTAGCCGGAGAAAAGGACCTGGTGAAAAAGAAAGTCACCCAGAAGATTGCCCAGCATATTGAACACGCTACACTGGTTATCGTTCCGGGAGAGGATCATGGTAGCTATGTGGAACACAGTGCGAAGCTCTATCCTCTGCTGATGGAATTTCTAAACAAAAACAAATAGACAATTATTCCTACATAAAAAGCCCCATCGTTTTCCGATGGGGCTAAATATTTGCTTCTTATTCAGTTCTAGGTGTAGGAATTGTAGATGTCGCCCGTATTGTAATTGTAAGTATACATCCCGTTTTTATTGTAGGTGTTGGCTTTCTCCGCCTCGTTCTCCGCATAGTAATTCGCCATGGATGCCTGGGCTGAAATCTGATACCCATAGGAGCCGGTACCGTTAAACAAAGACTTTGCTATGCTCATGTCTGCTTCTTTAAAAGTCTTCTCATCCAGAGACAGCTTATTATCCTCACCTATGCTGATTCCAATCTGGCTAAGTAATGACGAATTCTGATCCGTACGATTTACCATGGAAGATACTGCCGTAAGCACTCCTGTGGTGTTAGAATCGCCGCCATTTTCAATCATGGAATTGTAGCCGGACACAAATACACTGACCTTCTTATAGATGGCATCTGTATCGTAGTCCTTGGTCACCTCTCCATTCTCATCGGTGGCCTCCACTTTATTAAATACAGACTTGGTACCTACCTTCATCAAATCATCTGCCGCACTCTTCAGCTTCTCAGCGGAATCCTCCACTCTGGCCAACACCTTCGTATCATCCTTGGATGTGGCGGTAGTTTTTTTCACCGGAGAATCGCTCTCACTGTAATAAGCCTTCATCAGCTTACCATAAGAACCATTCCGGATGGTGGTGTAGTCTGTCACATTAATTCCATACAGCCCACTCAATGAACCGGTACTTCTATTTCCACTATTCAGACCGGAAAACAATGTACTGATGGAACTAGAATCATATCCTGATATCGTTGCCATACTCATCACTCCTTTGATATATGCCGGTGCAACTTCCCTGTCGCACCTTTTTGCAATCATTTATAGTTAAGTTTATATTAGCATCTAAAATGTTAATTTTCAACCACTTCCGCTGTTTTTGCTAATGTTTTTTGTTCCTCCATTGTCCTTATGCAATTTATCTTTTTAAAAACGCCTTGAAAAATGCATTGAATATGGAAAGCCGTAGTCCTTCTCCTATCGTTTTTCCTCCTGCCACCAAAAATCCCTGATTCTACCCTTAAACAGCAGAAGAAGCAACGAAAAATTTGTTGTACCAATTCTTTCTCACATTGTTCAAATTTACTCTGCAAAATCGACTGTCTGCACCTTTCTTCCAATGTATGACTCATTTCGCATTCCTCCTTTGCTTTACCTGTATTATAATTTGTTCCCTGTCAGAATAGTGTGGGAATTGCCTTATGTCTTGTGAGAATTCTGTGAGAATGGTAACCATATGTAAAAATGATGTGAAAAAAGGAGATAACCATAAACATTTTAGCTTAAGGTTATTTGCTTCAAACTGTAGACAAAGTCAAAATTAAACCCATAAAAATCGGCTGCGCTGATTTGTTCTATCTTAAAATAATTCAGGATGATTCTCCAATGAGTCAGCTTCTGTTATTTCACGAACTACATGACATGGAACTCCCACAGCAAACGAATTTGGTGGAATATCTCTTGTAACTACACTTCCCGCACCAATAACACAACCCTCACCGATAGTGACTCCGCCGCATATGGTGACATTTCCGGCAATCCAGCAGTTGTTGCCAATAGTAATTGGTTTGGCGTATTCCTTATCGGTAAGAGTACCATCCTGCTTTACATACAGATTTCTGTCCTGCCAACGAAGGGGATGTATCGGTGTAAGAAGCGAAACATTAGGACCAAAAAATACATTTTCGCCAATTGACACAGGGCAACAGTCAACACAGGTAAAATTGAAATTTGCATAGGAATTGGCTCCAATGGATGTGAAGCAGCCATAATCAAATTGAACAGGTCCTTGTAAATAAAAGGAATCCCCGGCTATTCCAAGCTCCTTTATAATTTCTGCACGCCTTTCATCTGTTTCTAGGAGTTCATTGTATTCTTTACTAAGCCTATGAGCTTTTGTTCTAAGTGCCACAAGTTCTTTTTCGGAAGGGTCATATATTTTTCCCGCTATCATTTTTTCTTTTTCAGTCATCTTTTATTTCTCCTTTCAAATATCTCACAAGCCCTCGAAAACAGTATAACATAAAAATAAACATCAAATTATTCGTTTTCCTTAAGTGTTGTCAAAAAATAAAATATAATTCGGCGATTTGAAAAATCAGACTGCCGTTTTTTAATTTTTGTTGACATATACCCTATTGGGGTATATAGTATAAATACCCTGTAGGAGTATTTTAAAGGAGGAAACATAATGCCTGATAAAGAAATATGCGGGTGCTGTGAAAAAACGACAGCCCGCACAGAGGAAGAACGAAAGAAACTGATACACCGTCTGAACCGGATTGAAGGGCAGATACGCGGGATTCGGGGGATGGTGGAGAAAGATGCTTATTGTGCGGATATATTGGTGCAATCCGCCGCTGTGAATGCTGCGGTCAATGCTTTTAACAAGGAATTGCTGGCACATCACATCAAAGGCTGCGTTGCCAGAGATATCCGTGAAGGTAAGGATGAAGTAATCGATGAGTTAGTTGCAACTCTGCAAAAACTCATGAAATAGAAGGAAGTGAATCAATTATGGAACAATATACAGTGACCGGTATGAGCTGTGCCGCCTGCACAGCCCGTGTAGAAAAAGCGGTATCAGGTGTGAATGGCGTTACTTCCTGTTCGGTGAGTCTGCTGACCAATTCCATGGGCGTGGAGGGAACGGCATCCGCCGAGGAAATCATAGCGGCGGTTCGTGATGCAGGATATGAAGCATCTCTGAAAAATGGAAATAAAGATCAAACCACACGTTTATCCTCGGATGAGGATGCATTGAAGGATCGGGAAACTCCTGTGTTAAAAAAACGGTTAATTGCCTCTCTCGGCTTTTGGCTCGTACTTATGTATGTTTCTATGGGACATATGATGTGGGGCTGGCCGCTGCCGCCGTTTTTTGATGACAACCACGTGGCAATGGGGCTTTTGCAGCTATTGTTAACAGTTGTTATTATGGTGATTAATCAGAAGTTTTTTATCAGCGGCTTTAAGAGCTTGTGGCATCGTGCGCCCAATATGGATGCATTGGTTGCACTAGGCTCTGCAGCAGCTTTCGTCTATAGTACAGTTGCACTGTTTGCTATGACAGATGCACAGGTCAAAGGCAACGCAGATGCAGTGATGTCATATATGCACGAGTTTTACTTTGAATCTGCTGCCACAATTCTTACGCTGATAACTTTAGGCAAAATGCTTGAGGCACGTTCCAAAGGAAAAACAACCGATGCCCTGAAGGGGTTGATGAAGCTTGCTCCCAAAACTGCCACCGTCTTGCGGGATGGTTCAGAAATGACTGTGTCCATCGAGCAGGTGGCAAAAGGTGATATCTTTGTTGTGCGTCCCGGTGAAAATATCCCTGTGGACGGAACCATCGTAGAAGGAAACAGCTCAGTAGATGAATCTACTCTGACAGGCGAAAGTATTCCGGTTGATAAAGCAGCGGGAAGCACAGTTTCTGCAGGAACGCTGAATCAATCAGGCTTTATTCGCTGTGAAGCTAAAAGAGTCGGTGAGGACACTACTCTTTCTCAGATCATTCAGATGGTAAGTGATGCTGCTGCAACAAAGGCACCGATTGCAAAAGTTGCAGACAAGGTTTCCGGTGTATTTGTTCCTGCTGTTATCATCATTGCGCTGATAACCGTTATCGCATGGCTTGTCACCGGACATACAATGGGTTTTGCTTTGGCAAGAGGAATTGCTGTGTTAGTGATCAGTTGTCCTTGTGCACTTGGTCTTGCTACACCTGTTGCCATCATGGTCGGCAATGGAATGGGTGCCAAAAACGGTATTCTCTTTAAGACGGCTGTCTCTTTGGAGGAAACGGGAAAAACACAGATTGTGGCGTTGGATAAAACCGGAACCATTACACAGGGAGAACCTAAGGTTACAGATATGATTCCTGTAAACGGCAGGAGTGAGACAGAGCTTTTGGCAATCGCTTACACGCTGGAGAAAAAAAGTGAACATCCACTGGCAAAAGCAATCACGCAACGCGCTGAGCAGGACGGGCTGTCGGCAGCTGAGGATGAGAATTTCCAGGCATTGACCGGAAATGGAAT
>JALEPL010000005.1 GCA_022766245.1 Lachnospiraceae bacterium
TACACCGGATGGTGTGTATGCTGATTTAAGAATTATGGTGGCCAATCGTAAGAGACTCATCAGGGAGATTACCCAGATCAAAAACAGATTTGCCAGATGGTTCGCCATATATTTCCCTGAGTACGCAGATGTGTTTGGGGACTATGAAGCACAGAGCAGTATGCTGCTTCTAAAGAAAGCTTGTACTCCGGAAGCGATCGTGGAACTTGGAGCTGAGAAAATCAATCAAATCTGGCGTGATGCAAAGTTAAGAGCTGTCGGTATGAAAAGGGCAACGACCCTGTGTGAGACAGCAAAACGAAGCATCGGCTTAAGGAAGGGCTCTTCGGCTGCCAAGTATGAAATGAAACTGTTGCTCGAGGATTACGAATATAAAAAGGCACAGCTCGATTCCGTTATGGAGGAGATAGAAAGCTTGTGTAAGAAGATACCCGAAAGCAAGCAGATGCTTGCCATCAAAGGTATCGGAGTAATCACGGTAGCCGGATTTCTGGCTGAGGTGGGTGATGTGAGGCGTTTCGAATCACCCAGACAGATACAGAAACTTGCCGGACTCTCATTAAGGGAAAACAGCTCAGGAAAGCACAAAGGGCAGACGACCATTAGTAAAAGAGGTCGGAGTAAGCTACGAGCAGTACTGTTCAGTGCAGCGATTCCGTTGATAGCTAAGAACCCGGAGTTTCGGTCATTGCATGAGTATTACACAACCAGGGCAAACAATCCGCTAAAGAAAAAACAATCCGTGATTGCCATCAGCTGTAAGCTGATACGAGTCTTTTATGCTATCCTGGCCAATGGAGTAACCTATGATCCGGAGAAAATGATATCTGACATTCATAGGCCGCCACAGGCAGCATAAGAAAGACAACTGTGAGATTCAGGAAGACGTCCACCGGAAGGTGCTGAATGGAACAGGAAGCATTACAAAAACATAGAGAGCCGAAGTCAGATTTTTTTCCATCAGAGCACAGACTCAGCGAAGGAGCATCATGACGCCCCTTTATGGATAAGCAGAACGAAGGAATTAAGGACCCTAAAGTAAAGGTGATCCCGTATGACATGGGAGGTTAGGCTGCCGTAAGGAGTTGGGGATAAGAAAGGCCAATCATAGCAAAATAAGATGACGTCTTGTTTTGTGTACCCAAACATCCTGATATCCATGATTTTGGGCCTAGGGGAATGGCATAGACTTAGATAACATCTCTATGAAAAAAAGAAAATGTAAGAAAAAGCGAGTTAACAAGAGAAAAACAAAGATTATTATGGGAGGAAATATGAGACTGATTTTATTATTCGTGTTTATTCTGTTTGCCATAGGTCTTTTCCTGCTTCTCTCGGGACTTCTAAGACTGCCGACCCTTAGGACCAGTAAGGCCATGATGAACACCGGCAGGGAAGACAAAAAACTGGCAAAGACCATTGATGCCCTGTATATGGACGGCGCGACCAAAGTGGCAGGCTATATCCATATGAATGAATATAAAAGGAGCAGGATAAGCCATGTGCTGGCAGCGTCCGGACTTGGCATGACGCCGGAGGTCTATATGGCATATGCCTATCTAAAGGCCGGGAGTATTTTTGTACTGATTATTCCGGCATTATATGTGTTTCCACTGCTTGCGATCCTGCTGGTACTGTTAGGAGTCATGGTCTACTACAAGGAAACTAGGAAAGCAGAGGAAATGCTACGGGAAAAGAGGGAGCAGATTGAAGGAGAACTGTACCGGTTCGTGTCTACCATTACGCAGGAATTAAAGAACAGCAGGGATGTACTGTCCATGTTAGAACACTATAAGGGAAATGCGGGTCCTGCATTTCGGAAGGAACTGGATATTGTGTGTGCAGATATGCGATCCAGCAGCTATGAAGCGGCCCTTACCCGGTTTGAAGCACGTTTAAACTCCCCACAGTTATCCGATGTGGTCAGAGGGCTTGTGGGTGTGCTTCGTGGCGATGACGGAGCCATGTATTTTCAGATGCTTACCCATGATTTCAAACAGGCAGAGCTGCAGAGACTGAAAGCGAAAGCGGCAAAGATACCACCCAAGATCAGAGTATTCTCCTTTGTTATGCTGATCTGTTTTCTGGCGACTTATTTCACCATTATCATCTATGAAATCATCAGGTCTATGGGTACGATGTTCTAAAGGAAGAACCGGAAAACGGCATGGAAGGAGAAAAAATGAAACCGATTAGAAAGATTTTAAAAGACAGGAGGGGCGAGGGGTACATCGATGTGGCAGTCATTGTGTTCTGCGTGATGTTAGTTATCGCCCTCGGTGTGAGGGTATTCCCAGTTTTTATTACAAAGATACAGCTTGATAACTTTGCGGATGAACTGGTCAGGGAGGCAGAAATCAGCGGCAGGGTCGGAAGTGAAACAGCTACCAGACAAAGGGTCTTGGAAGAAAAGACGGGACTGCATCCGGAAGTGTACTGGTCATCCAGCGGAAACATCCAGTTAAATGAGGAGGTGACAGTGACACTGGTGCTGCAAAGAGACTTGGGACTGTTTGGCAGGCTCGGTTCTTTCCCCGTGACCATTCGGGCAAGGGCATCCGGAAAAAGTGAGGTGTACTGGAAGTGAGAAAGTGTTTGAAAAGAGGAAGAATGCTGTGGAAGGACAATAACGGCAGTATGGTTCCCCTTGCGGTGGCAGTCACAATTGTAATGCTGCTTATCATTCTTGGTATCAGCGAATATATGAGGCTGGTCATTACCGCAGCCGGAATCAAGGACGCAATGGAATCTGCCGTGATTTCCACTGTAAATGACAATTACAATGAGGTCTATCACAGTGTCCGGGAAGGCTATGCCGCCGGTTATGAGCCGGATGGAGAGGGTTTTGCAGCCAGTGTAGACTATGGAGATATCTATGGGAGACTGTGCTTTTTACTCGGTCTGGAAGAAGACGGAGATGGATATGTGCGGATTAATAACGGCGGGGAAAAGGAATACCGGCTGAGCGGATTGCAGGTAAGCATCCCCAATACGGCTATTGCATCTCCCGGAGGAACTTTCTATGCAGATGCATCCATCACGATGGAGGTACCGGTCCGGTTCGCCGGAAAGATTGTGTCTAATATGACAATAAAGCTAAAGGTACGGGCAGCTTACAAGGAGAAATTTTAGTAAGATGTTACAGTTATCATGATACTTATTACATTTTGGTAGACTTATCAAAATTTGTGTGATAGGTTGTGACTTGAAAGGAAGTCAATTATTGAATGAGAAAATTACATAAAGGAGGGTATTGCCATGAAGGAAAAGACAAAAAAATGGCTTGTAATCGCAGGGCTTGCAGTGGTATGTATCGGACTCATCTTCGGAATCAGCAGGGTACTTTATAAGGAACCTGTGACGCAGACCAAGATGAGTGAGCAGGAGACTGAAGAAACAAAAGTAACTGTTGAAATGGAAAATCCGGATACACCGCAGACAGAAGCTGTAGAGCCGGATACGGAGGAACCCCTTGTAATCGAGGTGCAGACGGAAAACACAGTGAATGACAAGAAACAGGAAATCCAGCCTGATCCGGAAAAGACTGAGGACGAAAAGCCAAGTGAAGCTCCTGCATTAGCGGAAGGAACAGATACGGATAATCCGGATACACCGCCAGCTTATGAGGAAACAAAGGAGCCACAGCAGCAGCCATTAACGGATAGCGGAACGCCCAAGACCGGAGATACCAAAGATGGTATGGTGTATGTGGAAGGTTTCGGATGGATACCTGATGAAGGAGAAGGTTCCGGAACTTATGCCGAAGATATGTATGAGAATGGCAACAAGATCGGAATCATGGATTAAATAAAGTAAGCGTAAAAGCACAGTGAAAAGCTGTGCTTTTTTCGTTCTCAAGGAGGATACATGAAATATATAAGAAAAGCACTCCTGCTTTCCGTTCTGCTGTTTTCCTTAGTTGCGCCCATGACAGTCTATGCGACCGGAGATGGAAACATTGATAACGGAGGCGGAAGTTTAGGAAGCGGAACCAGTACGAATTACTGGAGCAGCCATGACGAAGGAGTAAGAGTTACCGTAGTGAATGCATCGGATGGAAGTGTGGTGTCTTCATCAATTGATCTGACGAATAAAAGTCCTTCGGATATCAAGGTGCATTTCGGGCAAGTGTGTAAGACTGCCTATAAAAACGGAACAGGACTTTCTGCAAGAGTGGGCGGTTACACCTATATCAATCCGGCCCAGCCTCTGCCCCAGATTATCAGCACATCAAGCGGTGGTGCAAATCTGGCAGCCATCAAGCGGTATTTTACGGATGAGCAGGTCATAAGGGCGATTGCAGGATATGTAGGCAT
The DNA here is from genome assembly GCA_022766245.1 of Lachnospiraceae bacterium. Classification (GTDB taxonomy): domain Bacteria; phylum Bacillota; class Clostridia; order Lachnospirales; family Lachnospiraceae; genus Roseburia_C. Next base: position 4,317 of record JALEPL010000005.1, read on the forward strand.
GGATTTTGAAACACTGACAAACGGGAACTATAAGCTTCTGCTTGAACCGATTGCCTATGTGACATTTGAAGGAGTACGGACAGCGTTCACTGCAACAGAGGCGGCAAAGTATAACCAGATAAGAGGAGGAATGCTCAGAAAAAAGATGCCGTCCTTGACCCATAAGAACCTGCCGCTCGCCATGTTTTTAGAAACCTCAGACTTAGGGTATCCGGCGTGGGGCGGTTCCAAAACAGATAAAGCATCGGATGAGGATATCATCAGTTCGTTAGGACTCGGCATTGTAAGGTTTAATGAAATCATCACACCGGAAGTGATTGCGGCAGACTATGAATACCGGGTGAATACGGATGTGGTAACAGCGGTAACCGTTAGCGGAGGTCAAAGCGACCCGGATCATCCGGTAAGCGTGTCCTTTTCCATTCTTGGAAACACCTATACAGTGGAAAATGTGTATTATCCGGAAGAAGGTCAGCAGCTTGTATGGGTGAAATGGCATACGCCATCCACAGAACAGTATATCACCATCAGTGTCAGTGTAAGCGGAGGAGGAAGTGCAAGCAGGGGAACCATTACTGCGAATATCGTAGATTTAGATAAGAACCCGCCACCCAATCCTGTGGCAGATGACAGAAATGACTCGTACCGGGCAGGAAATGCCATCATACCGGATAATGTGCAGAAGACTTCATCGGCTTGGAGCGTATGGCGCCCGTGGTGGAAGGAATATTGGGTATGGCATAGTGACTGGCAATGGCATAGTGACTCTCATTCTGATTCCTGTCCGGCTGGATGTACAATCAACCACGGGCATTGGGAAGATGAGGGAGAATATGTGGATGAAGGATGGTGGGAGTTTGACTTAGACAGGTACTCTGCATCCCTTACAGGGAGTATGACACTCAGTACCGATGAGAAGTCACCAACGGCCACGGATACCACTATAAAAAGTGGATATGGTGTGAATGTGACTGTGAATGCAAGGGCATCTACAAGCCAGTCCTCTGCCACGACTCCGCCCCAGACAGCGGTCAGCTATTTTCCGGAGTTTTACTATGAGACATACTGGAGACTGTTAGAGAGGACAAGAAACGGATATGGTGCTGTCTTTGAATTTCAGAACAACCATTATTCAACCTATAACCGCCGTACCCATTTTACGCCTATCTGGATGCCGGACGGAGAATATAAGGTGTATACTTACCTGCTTGACTGCTGGACTCCGGATGGAATGCTGTGTATGAATCTGACAGACTCCGTTCAGATATCCGGGGATTTATGGGATGACTGGCACATTGCTCCGCAGAATGCGAGATGACATAGTAACTGAAAACAGAGAAGAAAAGGGCTGCAGTAATGCGGCCTATTTTCATGGGCTTAAGATATGCCCGGAAAAGGAAAGGATGAAAAGATGAAGAAAAAGAAATGGATGATAATGATGATTATGGTGTTTGCACTCTCTCTTATGTTCGGCACCACAGTATGTGCTGCAGGAACTGGTGATGTGGCTGGAGCCATTGAAGGAACATGGAACGATGCCTCTGACCAGATTAAGTCCGTGGTAAATAAAGTAGTGTTTCCGGCAATTGACCTGATCCTTGCGGTATTCTTTTTTGCAAAGCTTGGTACTGCATATTTTGATTACAGAAAACACGGCCAGTTTGAGTGGGCAGCTCCGGCGATTCTGTTTGCCTGCCTTGTGTTTACCCTGACAGCACCGACATATATCTGGAAAATTCTCGGAATGTAGGAGGTGCTGTATGAATTTCTTTGAAGCAGAATTAAAAAAAATCATGGCAGAAAGCACTGTTTTAAAGGATCAGAAGTATGTAGGAAGGCTTTGCTACGGGACGATCAGTGATGAGCTTCGTGCCAGAATTGAATTCGTAACGCTTGGCGTCTGCGACCATTATGCAGGAATTAAGACCTCGGTTATCAACAGAAAGGAGGGAGTGGTCGACAGCATGCTGATTCGGTTTTCTGATATTTTGGGAAAACCGAAGGTAAACAATCCCAACTTCAAGAACGGTGTTAATCCCCATATATGGACTTGCGATGGAAAAAGCGAATGGTATGTGTTTCAGCCGGGGAAAGCAGACTATCAGAAACTGACAGTTGGAATTGAGAACTATCTGTCTGTTTTTCAGGACATGGCAATGGCACAGGAACAGCAGGATGGCGGAATGCAGCAGATGCCCTGACTGTCCGAAGGCAGGAAAGAAAAGGTGGTGTTAGATGTTTATATTTGATTTTGTGGCAAGCACGGTCTTAGACCAGATTGTGGACTGGATATATGGTAAAATCATCGGATTTTTAAATGATTTTTTTGCCATGATGAACAACATGGGAGTGGAATTGTTTGACCTGCCTTGGGTTCAGGCAATTACCACTTTTTTTAGTTACCTTGGATGGGCGCTTTTTGTAGTGGGGATTGTGGTTGGAGCCTTTGAATGCGCCATTGAATATCAGGGAGGCAGGGGAAGCGTAAAGGATACAGCGCTGAACTATGTCAAAGGATTTATGGCAGTCAGCCTGTTCACGGTTCTGCCGGTCAACCTGTATTCACTGTGCGTATCCCTTCAAAGTTCCTTTGGATCGGCTATTTCCGGGATTACGAATACAGAAAGCATTGGTATGACAGCACAGGAGGTCCTGATGTCAGCATCGATGCCGGGAATTGGTAACCCAATCATGCAGATATTCTGTGCAATTATGATGGGATATGCCGTAATCAAAGTGTTCTTCGCAAACTTAAAAAGAGGAGGAATCCTCTTAATCCAGATTGCGGTTGGAAGTCTGTATATGTTCTCCGTACCAAGAGGATATATCGATGGATTCACGCAGTGGTGCAAACAGGTCATCGGTATCTGTATCACGGCTTTTCTACAGTCAACAATCCTGACGGCAGGCCTGATGGTGTTCAAAGACCATCCGCTTCTGGGACTTGGCGTGATGTTATCCAGCACAGAAGTGCCTCGTATTGCCGGACAGTTTGGTCTGGATACCAGTACAAAGGCAAACCTGATGAGCGGAGTCTATGCAGCACAGACCGCAATCAATATTTCTAGAACTGTGGTCAAGGCAGTGGCATAAGGCGGTGATACTATCGAGATGAGATTAGGAAGCCTGTTTGACGTCATTGCTTATTTTTTATCTTTGGAGGAAGGAGGCAGAAAATGTATATCTACCCCGATAACTTAAAATCAAAGGCAACCATGTGGCTGTGGGAGCTAAAAGACCTTGCAGTAACCGGCATCATTATTCTGATAGCTGTGTTTACATTAGCATATGCAGGCTTATGGTTCCCAATGATCATCGCCGGAGTCTATGCCTTTTTAACCATACAGGTAGAGGATACAACGATTCTTAAGTTTATCCGCTATGCCTGTGCTTACTTTTTAACGGAGCAGCAATATTTTGAATGGAGGTACACACCGGATGAGCAGAAAGAATGAGCAGTCCACAAGGGAGCTGATGGGAACAAAGGAACTGACGGATTACAGTATCCATACCTACAGGAAGGATGAGCTGGTGTATTTTATGATCCAGCCAAGTAATATATCCGTACTGTCTGAGGAGAGCCTTTCCGCCAGAATTTATGGACTGATGACTGTGCTTAAAGGCATCACGGAAATCGAAATGATGTGTTTAAATTCCCGTGAGAACTTTGAGGATAACAAGAGGTATCTGAAGAAGCGTGCAGAGGAGGAAAATAACCCGACCATACGAAAACTTCTGGAACTGGATGCAGGACACCTTGACCGTATGCAGGTACAGATGGCTACAGCGAGGGAATTTCTGCTAATCATCCGGTTAAGGAACCAAAAGGAAAGCGAGATATTTTCCTACCTGAACCGGATTGAGAAGATGTTAGTGGAGCAGGGGTTCAAGGCAAAGAGAGCAGATGAGGAGGACATCCGCAGAATACTGGCTGTTTACTTTGAGCAGAACGTGACCACAGAGAAGTTTGAGGAATTTGATGGAGAAAGGTGGATTATCTTAAATGAATAAAAACAGAAAGAAAAACGCCGAGGTGCAGACACCGGCCGAAGAAAAACTGAAAGGGTTTTTAGATATGATTGCCCCATCGGTCATCCAGTTTTATACGGATCACTATATCTGCGGTAATACATTCCGAAGTGTGTGGGCACTCAGGGAGTATCCTACTGCTACGGACGAACAGGCAATCTTAAGACACTTGGGAGAAAAGGATGGAATCACCCTCCGAATTTATACCAGACAGGTGACACCGACAGAGGAGAAAAAAATCATCAGCAATGCGGCCAATAAGAACCGCATGAAGCAGGGGAATACGGAGAATTTGCAGGAAACCGTTACAGCCGCGAGCAATCTTCAGGATGTGACCAATATCATAGCCACCATGCACCGCAACAGGGAGCCGCTTCTCCACACGGCTGTGTTTCTGGAGTTATCTGCTCCGGATATGGAGAAGTTAAAACTGTTGCAGACGGAGGTGTTGACGGAACTGATACGGTCCAAGTTAAATGTGGACAAGCTCCTGCTACGCCAGAAGCAGGGGTTTATGTGTGTACATCCAGCAGGCAGAAATGTTTTTATGGAACAGTTTGAAAGGGCGCTGCCTGCATCCAGTGTGGCAAACCTGTTCCCCTTTAATTATTCCGGCAAGACGGATAAGAACGGATTCTATATCGGCAGGGATAAGTTCGGCAGCAATGTCATTGTGGACTTTAACCAGAGGTCGGACGATAAGACCAATGCCAATATCCTGATCCTCGGGAACTCCGGACAGGGAAAATCCTATCTGTTAAAGCTGATTCTGACCATTCTCAGGGAATCCGGAATGAAGGTCATCTGCCTGGACCCGGAGCATGAATATATCGACCTGACAGGCAATCTGGGCGGGTGTTTTGTGGATCTGATGAGCGGGGAGTACATCATCAATGTTCTGGAACCAAAGACATGGGATGAGAACGGCAGCCCGGAGGATACGGATGCACCTTATACATTCCGGTGTTCCTCAAAGTTAAGCCAGCACATTTCCTTTTTAAAGGACTTTTTCAGAACCTATAAGAACTTTACGGACAGCCAGATTGATACGATTGAAATCATGCTTGCGAAGCTGTATGAGAAATGGAACATCCGTGATGATACAGATTTCTCACAGTTAAAGCCGGAGGATTACCCAATCCTTTCCGACCTTTATGAACTGATGGAAGAGGAATACAAACACTACGATCCCAAGAAGAAACAACTTTATACCGCAGAACTGCTGCAGGAAATCTGTTTAGGACTTCACTCCATGTGTAAAGGAGCGGAGTCCAAATTTTTTAACGGACATACCAATATCACGGACAGCAGCTTCTTAACCTTTGGCGTAAAAGGACTGCTTCAGGCAAGCCGGAATGTGAAGGATGCCATGCTGTTTAATATCCTCTCTTATATGTCCAATGAATTATTGACCAACGGGCATACGGCAGCCAGCATCGATGAATTTTATCTGTTCCTTACGAACCTGACAGCGGTGGAATACATCCGCAACTTCATGAAACGTGTTCGTAAGAAGGACAGCGCGGTCATTCTGGCCAGCCAGAATCTGGAGGATTTCAACATCGATGGAATCCGTGAATATACAAAGCCGCTGTTTTCCATTCCAACCCATGCTTTTCTGTTCAACGCCGGAAATATCGATGCCAGATTTTACATTGATACCTTGCAGCTTGAACAGAGCGAATACAACCTGATCCGCTATCCCCAGAGGGGTGTGTGTCTCTATAAGTGCGGCAACGAGCGTTACAACCTGATGGTGCATGCTCCGGAGTATAAGGAAAAGCTGTTTGGTAGTGCAGGAGGAAGATAAATAAGACAATGGATATGCGGGAGCAGAAATTCGGGATTGAGATAGAAATGACAGGACTAAGCCGGAAGAAAGCGGCAGAGGTCATGGCGAAGTACCTTGGGGGCGAGGCACAATATGACGGCGGGTATTACGAGGAGTATAGTGTCCGGGACAGTCAGGGCAGGAGATGGAAAGTGATGTATGATGCCAGCATTGTGGCAGCGACAAAAGACGGTTCCTCCGCCGGGGATGAGTACAAGGTAGAATTTGTTTCCCCGATTTGTGAGTATGCGGACATCCCGACCATTCAGGGACTTGTAAGGCAGCTTAGGCATGCCGGAGCCATTCCGGGAGAGAATACCGGCATCCATGTACATGTCAATGCAGCTCCCCATAATGCCAGAACACTACGGAATATCACCAACATCATGTACAGCAAGGAGGATTTGATCTATAAGGCATTGCAGGTCAATGTGGAGCGGGAGCATCGGTATTGTAAAAAGGTGGAAGAGGATTTCTTACAGGAACTGAACAGGAAGAAACCAAAGACTCTGGAGGAAGTGAGTAAGATCTGGTACAAGGGTGCAGATGGCAGACACAGGCATTATCATTCGAGCCGGTATCACTGTCTGAACCTGCATAGCGTATTCCAGAAAGGAACCATTGAGTTTCGGCTTTTTAATTCCACTACCCATGCAGGAAAGATAAAGGCATACATCCAGTTATGCCTTGCCATTTCTGCACAGGCTCTGAACCAGACCTGTGCCAGCCGGATTAAAACAACCAGCACCAATGAAAAATATACTTTCCGTACATGGCTCCTCCGCCTTGGCATGATTGGAGATGAGTTCAAGACTGCGAGAAAATTTCTGTTAGAGAATCTGGAAGGCGGTATTGCATGGAAGGACCCGGCACAGGCGGAGCGGCAGAAAGAGAGGATGAAGGCAAAGAAGGAAAAGGAGGAAGCTGAGCAGGCTGTGGCGGAAGAAAATACACAGGCAGAAGATGGCTCTGAAGAAGAGTCGCAGGGAATGAACATGACAATGTAAGGAGGAAAGAGAATGCAGAAAAGGAAAAAATATATTGCCTATGGCTCCAATCTGAATCTGGCGCAGATGGCAAGAAGATGCCCGACTGCAAAGGTGGTCGGCAAGGGAGAAATCAAGGACTATGAGCTGTTGTTCAGAGGATGCAGGGAATCAGCAGTGGCAACGGTGGAACCGAAAAAAGGAGCCAGTGTTCCGGTGCTGATCTGGGATATCGGCCCGGAGGATGAAAGAAATCTGGATATCTATGAGGGGTATCCGAGACTTTACGGCAAGGTTGATCTGGAGGTACAGACGGAGGATGGGTGTGAATCCATCATGGCGTATACGATGAATGAAGGACATGAAATTGGAAAGCCGTCTGTCCATTATCTGGAAACCATCGCAAATGGTTATCTGGAGGCAGGGTTTGACCTGAACGGCCTGCTAAATAGCGTGTCGCACTGCAAGAAACTTATGGAACAGGAGATGGAGTGTGAAGGAATGGAGGAGAATGCATGGACCCAACAACCGCTGCAATGATTGCAAAGGCAGCCATTGCTGTCGGTACCAATAAGAAAGTCTGGACAGGGATAGCATCGGTAGTGGCAGCTCTGTGCCTTCCGCTCATTTTGATTGTGGTATGCATCCTGAGCATTGCATCGGGGGGAGCAGACCATAACAAGTCGGCAGTTCAGGCAGCCTTTGAGAACGGGGAGTTTTCGTCCAGTATGCCGCCTGAGTATCAGGAATATATCGGACAGATGCAGGAAAGCTTCGCAGAACTGGATACGGTTCTGGATGAGATTGAAACGATGGCAGAGGGGGAACCGCCTGACCGTGATCTGATTAAGGCAGTGTTTTTCTCTCTGTATTTCGGCGCCGACCGGGTCCGGCTGGACAGTGACGATTATCAAAAATTTGCAGAGTGTTTTGTGAATTATGAAGAGAGAACCCGGATAGTAGAGAATGAGGACGGAACCACTACGGAGGAAACCTACACGGTGGCTGTGGCAGTCACAGACAAGGTAGAGATATTCGAAAAGCTTAAGACGGACTATGGAAAGGAAGCAACCTATGAACAGCAGTCCAATGCAGTGAACGTGTGGCATCTGGCAAAATATGGTACGGCAGCACCACAGGAAGGAGATGGCTTTTCCGACTGGAGCAACTGGTGTGTGGCAGAGGATGTTACTTATTATGACCTGCCAGCCAGTGAGGTGGGCGGGAAAGTAGTAGAACTTGCCATGTCAAGGTTGGGGCATCCCTATTCCCAGACATATCGAGGACAGGGAAACTATGTGGATTGCAGTTATCTGACCATGTGGTGTTACAGAAAAGTAGGTATCACCCTGCCGGGGACAGCAGCAGAGCAGGGCAGGTACATGGTAGAACATAATCTGACCATATCGAAAGAGAATTTACAGCCCGGTGATCTTGTGTTCTGGAGCCACAAGCCCAATGGGAGGTTCATGAATATCACCCATGTAGGCATTTATGCCGGAGATGGAATGGTGGTGGATGCCTCTTATTCCAGAGGGCAGGTAGTATACCGAAATCTGTTTGATAACGATAAGCTGGTGCTGTACGGCAGACCACAGTAATTTTGATGCCGGAGGCATCTGTTTTGCTTTTGAAAAGGAGGACACATGAAAGCGGTATTTTTTAGAAAAGAGCCAGAAGTCAAGGCAGATGAATTCTGTGTGGAAAAGGTGATTACTCTTCCGGCAAAAGAGTATGAGGCCTTTACCCGGAATCTGCTGCATGATTATGACTTTATCAGAGATAATGTGGATTTGATGTGCGAAAAGGATGGTGTATGGCACTGTCTTTTAGTAACCGGTGAAGGTATGGATGATGGAGTTCTGGTAGAAAGCGAAGGCTCATCTTATGCAAGATATTCCTCTTTCGTACCATCGGTTTCTGCCTTAATCACACAGGATAACAGCATGGATTGCGTAGAAGAAATAATGGATCAGGAAGAAAAAAACTGCCAGCAGATGGCATGAGAGGAGGAAGAAAATGGCTGATAAGGAAATCAAAATCACATTCCCAGAGGAGAAAATGGAGGCACTGGTCTTTTTCCTTGGGGAGCAGAACGAGAAGGTAGAGGATGTGCTGAAAGCGCATCTGGATAAGACCTATGAAAAAAGTGTTCCGGCACAGGTCAGAAAATTTGTGGAAAGCAGAATACCTGCTGCGGAAGAGGAAAGTGTGCAGGGACAGAGAGGACAGAGGCCAGCAAGAGAACCCGGAAGGAGAAGCGTCAGACAGAGTATGAGACAGACTGCACAGGAACAGACGGAGCCTGTGCAGACAGCGCAGGAGGATGTACAGACCGGTCCGGAAGAGGAAACAGCATCTGAAAATACCATGAGCATGGGAATGTAGGAGGAATTTGATTTATGCAATATGAGAGTTTTAAAAAGTACATCACAGATAATGTAAAAAGTTTTTTGCCAACTGAGTACGAGAATTATGAAGTTGACATTGTAGAACAAAGAAAGAATAATAACGTGTTTTGGGATGCCTTATCAATTAAGGGAGAAAAAAACATAGTGCCGGTTATTTATCTTGAGCCATATTATCATAAATATGAAAACGGTGAAAATTTGGAAAATATTTTACAAAGTATTGCTGATACATATATGAAAAGTATGGAGCAAGTAGGCGAGTTCCCAGCAGATAGATTTCAGTACGATAGAGTCAAGGATGGAATTTTTGTTGTGGCACAGAATGCGGAAATGAATAGGGATTTGTTAGAGAATGTACCGCACGAAATAAGAGAAGATTTGGCACTTCTTTACAGGGTTTCTGTAGAACTTTCTAATGGGGAGAAGGGAAGTGTCTTAATCAATAATGCCCATCTGGATTTATGGGGAATCGATGAAAGGACACTAAAAGAAGTGGCATGGAGCAACATGCACCACTATCGCAGACCTGTTTTTTCTTCCATGAACGATATTTTGGGGGAACTAGGCTTTGATGAAATTCCGGAACAAGAAAGCCTTATGGAGATGTATGTTTTGAGTAACGAAGAGAAATATTATGGTGCTGCATATGTATTTGATGAGGATACTATGAGCAGAATAGCCGACAGATTGAACTCAGACATTGTAATTATTCCATCTTCAATACATGAGACTATTTTATTAAAAAAGATGGATGACATGGATTTTGAATCATTAAAAGAAATGGTACGGGAGGTAAATCGTACACAGCTTCATCCCACAGAGATTTTGTCGGATGAAGTATATCAATACGACCGGGAAACACAGACACTATCTCGTGTAATGGCTGACCATCAGGAAGAGTATATCTTGCCGGATAAAGTAAGTCTGGAAGAAATGCATGAGTACGGATATAAATGGGATGGCATGTTGCCGCTTACCAAAGAGAGAGCGTTGGAACTGATGGATACGGAATTGCAAATTTATAAACTGGATACCAGTGGTGCTGAAAGTATGCTGGAAAGCAGGGAAGGAATTCAGAAACATGATGGACTGTTCGGTGTAGAAAAAGAGGCATGGATCAGCTATCTGAATGCTCAGAGTCAGGAACAGGCAGGTGGTATGGTGCAAGGAATGTAGTACATAGACGGAGATTTATTGGTTCTGTTTCCTAGAATAATGCAAAAAATATTTAAAAACTGGAGGTAGAAAACATGAAACAGGCAGTGGTAACAATCAAATATGATGAGGAAAAACTGAATGCAATCAAGCAGTACATGGAGAAGAAAGACGCAGATTTTGAAACGGAACTGAATGATGTTCTGGGAAAACTGTATGAGAAATATGTTCCGCAGGCAGTCAGAGAATACATTGAGAGCCGGGGAGATGTACCGCCTGCTATCCGCAAGGCAAACAAGCCTATGATAAGGGGCGGCAGTAATTCAGGAACGGTCTCCGTGGAATAGGATTTTTGAATCATTACGTTTTAGGAACCAGAAATGAGAACTATATCCGCAGGAGAAGGTTCGGGGCATTTTACCCCGCGTGACCGTTCGTGAGCTGATTTGTGCCCTTGTTTGGGAAAAGTGGATAAGGTGACCGGCCAGCATCTATTCTGCCCTGTTTGAGCCGATTTGAAGAAAAATAACTGAAACAGCCGGAGATGGCAAAGGACATGGAAGTCTGTAAGCCGGGTATCCAGGGAAAATGGGGGCTAGAAAACTAGGGTCGAAAATAGTGCAGGTTAAAGGGGTTATGCCGCTTTAGGGCGGCCTAACCCGTCAAACACCCAACGGCAGAGCCGTTGGGAGATTTGTGATATGGCATAACTTTTTTGAAATTTTTAGAAAAGTTATGTCGGTTTTTTATATTTTTAATAATTGAAAGGCAGGAGAGACAGGACCCTTTATGCCATATAAGAAATAAGCAAATGCTTTCAGGTAGAAGAGGAGCAAAATCAGAATACAGTAACTGAAATTTCCGAGAGTAATGTGATTCTGTAGTAGCTTTGCAAATACATTGTGGACATCTGCTAAGAAGAATAAAAGGAGTATGACAGTGGCAAGTGAAGAAAAAGGAAAAGTAAGAAAGGGATTTTATATTGAGGAAGAACTTTTGAGACAGGCCGACGGTCTGCTTGATGTAGCAGATGTGAAATCAAGAAATGAATTTTTAAATCAGGCGTTGAAATTTTATATCGGCTATCTGACATCAGAGAAAATCGAAAACTATATGCTTTCCACTATCTCCTCAGTGATGCATTCCACTGTGAAGGATAGTGAGAATCGAATGGCCCGTGCAATGTACAAGCTGGCAGTGGAAACATCTAAGCTGTCTCATGTGATTGCATATAGTCATGGAGTGGATGAAGAGGCACTAAGGAAGTTGCAGGCAAAGTGTACGGATGAAGTGAAAAGAATTAATGGTGCTGTGAGGTTTGAAGATGCATATCTGTATCAGAATCAATAAAAAAGATGCATTATTTTGTAATATGTACTACAATAAACTGGAAAGGTGGTAGATAGTATGGGATATAAAAAATGCTTAGTTATTTTCATAGATATTTTAGGTAGTCAAGACAGAACTGATTATGATGAACTACTCAAGATTAATAGAACATTTCATATGCAGTTGGAAAAAAATCAGATACAGGATAAAGCTGGTACTGTGTATCGGAGAAAAATATATACATTTTCTGATTGTGCATACATAATTTATGATTATAAAGAGGGTGTCGACGAAAATAAAAAAGACCTTGGAAACTTAATGAATGTTGCAATGTACAATACAGAAACAGTAATTAATGCTTTTTTGTCGAATGGATTTATTTGTAGAGGTGGAATTGCTTATGGAGATGTGTATTATGAGGAAGAGAGAAGTTTGTTTTTTGGGCCAGCAATTAATAGAGCATATCAGATAGAAAATAAAGAGGCCATATATCCCCGGATTGTTGTGGATGATTATGTGGCAGAAGAAGTTATAGAATATAATAATCGTTTATTGATTACAAACTGGCAGAATGCTGAGATGATAAAGCAGATTAATGGTACGATTGTCAAAAAGGATACTGATGGAAAATATATGATGCATTACCTTAATCGCATGCAACAGGGGCATGATTATTTGTTCTTTAAGAATGAACAAAAATTGCTTAATGAACTGATACAAAAGCAAATTAATGAACAAGATGCTAAATTGGCAAAGGATCAAGAGGATAAAAGAGCAAAGTCTATTATTGAGAAATACAAATGGCTCAAAAAATATTTAGGTGAATCTGCACCAATAGAAGATAGTGGTATGATTACGTGTCAATATGAAATTTGGGGATAGGCGATGTCTTGAAGCAAAGAGGAGGGACGAGAGTTAATGTTAGCACTCTATTTCGATGAAAGTGGCAATACGGGAACAAACTATCTTGATGTTAGGCAACCATATTTTGTATACGGTGGTTGGTTAATTGAGAAAGAGAAGGAAGATGAGATAAGTGAAAGTATAGGGCGTATATTTTGCGGTTCAAGGGCAAGAGAACTTAAATCGAAAAAGGGTCTCAAATATGAAAAAGTAAAAGAATTGTTCGATATGCTGATATTTGAATTTAATGTAATTCCTGTCTTTGGGGTGGCAGATAAAAGGTATATGGTGGCTGCTAAAATAATTGAAACCTTTTTTGACCATTGGTATAATCCAAATGTGAATGGATATCTAACATATAGAACAGAGTTAAAAAAGTCATTGGCAGATAGCGTTTCAAAAAACGACAGTCTTCTAGTTGCATTTAGTAAAATAATTCATAATGGAACAATAGAGTTAGAGGAAATGCGAAGCATAAAAATTGCACTTTCAAACCATTTTAAAAATGAAAACCTTTTGGATGTTCAGCGGACAATATCTGAGTTGTCAGATGCAAATCTACAAGAAATGATAAAAGAATTTGAAGATGTTTCTAAGAATGGTATTGAAAAAAGATGGCTAACATTGGTTGAGCCGATATTGATAGATAGGATTTTAAATGTCGATATTTATGCAAGAATTATCGGTGAACAAGTGAATTTATATGTTGATGAGCTATGGGGATATCAAAACGTTTTTGAAGAATTGAGAGAGATTCTTAATAAAGAAACTATAATTACAAATGTTAAATTTGTAAAACAGTGCAAGTCGGATGAGAGTTTGCTTATTCAGGCAGCAGATTTATTATGTGGATTTGTTTTCAATACATTGATGGAAACTGAAGTGTTAATGAAAAATGAAATCGTTAATGCGATATGGCAAGATTTTATTATTATTGAAGAAACATTCCAAAAGAATAATATAAAGATATGGGATTATTATGCACATAGCGATTTTGAATATGAAATTTTAGGGTTAGGAGGGTATGAAGGACCTAAGAAAAAAGTGGACTGTAATCAAATAATTAGAAGAGATTTTTCTAAAGCACTTAAACTTAAAGGAGAAATAGATGCCTAAACTAATTTTACGTTGCAACTATCTCAAGAATGCCCCACCTTCACATCTTGCCAATTATATGAATTACATCAGTACCCGTGAGGGTGTGGAGAAGGTAGACAGTACCACCGCCTTACTGCCGGCAACTGAAAAGCAGAAAGATCTGATTGCAGACATCCTGTCAAAAATCGAAGATGCAGGACGGATGCATGAGTATTATGACTATCTCCAGAAGCCGACAAGGGAAAATGCTTCAGAGTTTATTACGCAGGCATTGGAGAACAACCTCGACATCATTGCCAAAAAGAAAAATTACATCGATTACCTTGCGAACAGACCGAGAGTGGAAAAGATAGGTACTCACGGTCTGTTTTCCAATGAAGGAGAGTCGGTGGTGTTGTCCCGTGTGGCAGAAGAGGTGGCGAACCATCCGGGCGTGGTGTGGACCAATGTTATCAGCCTGCGCAGGGAAGATGCCGAGCGTCTCGGCTATGACAGTGCCGCACAGTGGCAGGCATTACTGAGAAGCCGGGTAGAACTTTTGTGTGAGAACTATAAGATAGACAGCAGGAATCTCAAATGGTATGCGGCATTTCATAATGAGTCCCACCATCCCCATGTGCATCTGGTGGTGTATTCCACCAATCCATCGGAAGGTTATCTGACCAAGAAAGGTATTGAAACCATGCGGTCTTGCTATGCCCATGACATCTTCCGGCAGGAGTTTATGAGTATCTATGAAAAGAAAAATGAACAGCGGGAACGGTTAAAGGAGCAGACAAACAAGAGTCTGCTCTTTTTACGCGGGCAGATGCAGGCAGGTGTCTGCCACAATGAAAAAATTGTAGAACAGATGCAGCTATTATCCAAGCGCCTGATGAACACAGGCGGGAAAAAAGTATATGGATATCTGAAAGCGGATGTGAAAGCTATTGTAAACGGTATTGTGGATGAACTGGCAAAAGAAGAGCGTGTGGCTGAGTGTTATCGGGCATGGTTACAAAGCAGGGATGAGATACTGCATTATTACAAGGATACCCTGCCGGAACCTCCGCCTCTATCCGCACAGCAGGAGTTAAAAAGTATCAAGAACATGGTCATCCGGGAAGCGGTAAGGTTCGGGGATGGATACCTATACACGGAAGAGGAGGGAAAGCCGGAAGATGAGGAGTACTGGGAAGAACATGCGGAAGGGGAAGTGTTTCAGGGAACAGAACCGGAACTGGATGAGAGCGGAAATGTCATGCCGGAAAACTTTGGAGAACCGTTGCAGGAAGAAATGCTGAGCAGAGTCAGACAGCATGTAACGGGGCAAACAGCTTCCAACTATTATGCACGGTGGACGGATACCTACAAGGAAGCAAGGGGATATTTGTATGGCACAGAGGAGATAGAACCGGACGCAGAAGCAGCCTATGAAATCATGAAGGAGGAAGCAGCTAACGGAAATGCCTATGCCATGCATGACATGGGAAAAATCCATGCACAGGGAATCTATGTGGAAGCAGATAAGGAAAAAGCCGGAGAATGGTATGCAAAAGCACTGACTGCCATGCTCTCCGTGGAGGAAAAGAAGGCAGACACATATCTGGAATACCGTATTGGCAAAATGTATCAGTATGGACTCGGAACCAAGGAGGATCTGCCGGAGGCAGCAAAGTGGTTTACTCTGGCTGCAAATAAAGAGCATAAATACGCATTATATTCTCTCGGCATGCTGTATCTGCATGGGAAAGGTGTGGAGCGGGATGAAGAAACAGCCTGTCAGTTATTCTTACGTTCCCATAACAAGGGAAATCCATATGCCTCTTATGAGTTAGGAAAACTGTATGAATCCGGAAAGGGGACACAGAAAAATCAGGAAAAAGCGGAAAACTGTTACCGGGTGGCATTCTTAGG
>JALEPL010000008.1 GCA_022766245.1 Lachnospiraceae bacterium
CGGTATGCCGGACGTTTTGTCCTAAACCAGAGCCTGACGCCTTCTTTTGCATACGAGAGTATGCCGGAGATGCCTTTAGCTAACCGGTAATAGCAGAAATGTACCTTTTCTTTTACAGGATCAGCTTTTTGTATGATTGCAACCCTTAGCGCATTGGTTCCTGATTTCATGGAAATATGAGCCAGAAATGCCATGCATAAGGTAATGTAGAAATTTAGTGAATTGATTGCTGCAAGTTTCCGTACTCGGAAATTTTCAAAGTGGAACATCTGCTTTTTGCAGCGAAAATATTCCTCTATTTTCCATCTGGAAAAATAAGCAAGGGCAACCTTTATGACATCTTCTTTTGATCTGATTTCTTTGTTGGTGGCAAGCATCATGGGATGCTCCGTAATGCCATATACAAGTACAAGATAAATGTCTTTTCTGGAAGCAGTGATCTGTACTTTCACATGGGAAAGATAGGCATCATGCCGCTTTCCTTTATAAACCAGGGGTGTTTTGATTTTTCCCTTCCGCTGGTTCCGGAGCTGCGTTGCAGGGATCCATTTTCCGTGAAAGTAAAGTTTCCGTCTGGCGGTGAGACGGATGACGTAATCCTGTTCCAGTTCATCAAGCTTTAAAAACATCTTGTTGTCATCATATCCTCTGTCCATGACAAATGTGGCTCTGCCAAACATGGCAGCACCCCGTTCCATGGCAGAAAAGGTGACATCATTGATGGAGGTGAAGTTCTTTTCCTTTGAGGAATGGATTTCTGAAAAAATGCTGACAGGATGATTGTTTTGTGTCATGACACAGGCTTCCGTCACATGGTAGCCTTTTTCATAAACATTTTTTGTGTCAGTGCTTCTGGAGCCGTCCCTGACAATGCCGAGAGCTTCAAATTTATAGCCGTCAGGTTTCACGATGTCACTGTCATCGATGTGGATGACAGGTTCATCAGGGCACCACTTTCTGACAACAGACAGATAGGCGCTTAAGGCTTTTACGGGTGTTCCCTTATCCAGATGTCTTGTGAGACGTTCCACGGAATTGACCTTTCTGGAAGATTCATGAAGCTGGTCGACAACGTCGGTAAGCAGGCAGCTGCCGGATGCGAGCATACCGTAGGTCATGTCGGCAGAAAACTTTCTGTCCGGTTTGGAAAGCTTTTTTGAAATTTTATATGTAAAATTTAAAATTTCCCGTTTCAGAGTGTAAGTATTTGATGTAGAATTAAGCATAAGGAATTCCTTTCATTATTGTTTAGTGAAAATTTTGTTTCGCAGCTTAATTTTACTACAAAAAGAAAGAGGATTCCTTATATTTTGGGCCATTTCTGAAAGTTGTTTATAGGAACGCCCATAAAAATGGGGTTTGTGAATAAAACTACGGAAACTCAAGTAAAATGTCAAAATATTGACAAAATTATCAAAAAAAAATATAATTATCAAATAATTATGGTGTAAATTGACAAAAAAGGAGGACGTTGCATGAAGAGAAAACATTGGAAGAAACTGCTAAGTCTTGTCATTGTGTGTGCGCTGATGCTGGGATTGTGTCCGGATCTCAGTGTGTATGCAGAGGAAGCGGTTGGGGAAGCTGCCACCAGTATTTGGATTAGTAGGGCGGGGTTGATAGGTAACAACCCGGAGGCTCCTTCTTATTTCAAGGTAGATGAGAATGGAAATTTGGTAGTAGGAACAGCGGAGGATTATAATCTGCATTATGTTTCCGATACAACCACCATGACCTTAAAGAATTTGGTGCTGTCCAATAACAACCCGTGTGCAGCGATTGCCACCGAATGTGACCTGAATCTGATTTTAATAGGAGAGAATAAAGTGACTTCTTCCAGGAACTGTGCCATTTGCATTGGCGGAAGTGTAACCATCACCGGAGATGGTAGCCTGGAGGTGGTTTCTACCTGTGAAGGTATAACAGATGAAAATGGAGAGGTTTATATTCCCCCTGCTATGACGGTGGATGGAGAAGCTTTTACCAACGGCAGTACCCTGAACTGTCGTTCCAATAATCCGGAGGTTGATCTTTCCATGTGGAATGCCTCTTTGTTTACAGTGAAAAACACTGGACATGTGACTGGACGTTTTGCAGCCGGTGAGGGGGAGGGCTACATCGCCGGAACAGATATGGTGCCATGTGATACCGAGTATGGAGCACCTACCGATCATGCATACATTGGAAAGGCTTATTATTTTACCCCGGATGAATTTTATCCCAATAATCTGGTGGGAACCATGAATGAAGGTGATTGGCGTGTTGTCGGAAAATATGATGAAAACGGAAATCCCATTCCCAGCAAGGTATGGTACCAGTATATTTATGTAAATAAATATGGTGCAGTGTTGACGGAAGATTTCCATGACCAGATTCAGTATCTGGTATATGATGAAGATCCGGCAGCCCTTTTGACAGATAAGGACATTGCAGCAGTATCGGATGGCAAAACTTATACCTTTAATGCGGATCTGTATGCGGTATGGTTTTCCAATGGAAATGTGACGGTAAATGGAAATGTAATTCTGGATTGCGCCTGCTTTGAAAGTGCAATCACAGAGGTGGGGGATGAATCAAGAACCCAGTATGTAAGGGATGAGGCTGGAAATATTCAGTTTTTGGCAGACAGCACCGGTGCATCCATCACCATCAACGGTGATACCGGTTTCTTAAGCCTTAACGATAGCTATAAGGGAGATGTTACGGTAAACGGCGATGTGAGCGGCTCCGCAAGATATGATGATATCACGGTGGAGGACGGTTACGAGCCTACGGAATATTTGTATGCGGCCATACCCAACGCAGGAAAAGTGATGGATGACGGAGAATTGTTGATTAGTTTCAAGGAGTTGGAAGGATATAAGGGACAGGCCGTATATCAGGATACTTTTTACACCTGGACAGAAAAGACAGTATCCGGAGAGACTGTAAGAGGAACCACAGCGGCAGTAAACGGTGATTCTCTGGTGGTGGATGTTTCCGCAGATGGAATTGCCAATCAGACCTATCCGCTGGTACGTTCCGCTAATAAGACTACTATCGCGGAGGTTGCATCCCTTTTGACCAATCAGGATTCTAAGCTCACTGCTATGGATATCAGTCTGATTGAGGACAATACCGAGGAAGTGGAGCCCAATAAGGCAGTAAATCTGTATATTAATGATCTGTCGGGATATAAGAAGCCGGCTCTGTTCCATATAAAGGATGATGGAACCATTGAAAAGCTGTTTGTGGCATCGGGAGATACATTTGGAGGAAATATTGTCTGCAGCACAAATTCATTTTCTACCTACTTTGTGGCAGAGGATCAGGAGCTTACAAAATCCAACCTGAATGATGAGCCGGAGCAGAAACCGGAGGAATCGAATCCGGGAGATTCAAAACCAGCAGATCCCGCACCTGCTGATCCGAAACCAGCAGATCCAAAGCCGGCTACACCGGAAAACGGCTGGTATGTAAAGGAAGACGGAACCAAGGTGTTATACAAGGACAGCCAGTTGGTTAAGAGCCAGTGGCATCAGGAAGATAACAAGTGGTACTATTTAGACGAAAACGGTGTGGCTGTAACCGGATGGGCAGTTATCGGCAGCAAATGGTTTTATTTTGATAAAGATGCTGTCATGCAGACCGGTTGGCTGTTACAGGACAATATCTGGTATTATCTGGATAGCGCCGGAGCTATGATGACAGGATGGCATGAAATCAGTGGTTCCTGGTACTACTTTAACAGCAATGGTAGTATGGCGGTATCCACCTGGGTGGACGGATGCTATATTAGCGCTTCCGGAGTCTGGGTTCAGAATACAGTACAGGAAGGATGGAAACAGTCTGGAGACAAATGGTGGTATCAGTTGCCGGATCAGACCTATACTGCAAATGAGTGGAAAAACATTGGTGGCACCTGGGATTACTTTGATGCCAGCGGATGGATGACCACCGGTTGGGAAAAGGTTGGTGATGACTGGTATTATCTGGATGCTTCGGGAGCTATGAAGACTGGATGGATTCAGGATGGCAGCGTCTGGTACTATATGATCGGTTCTGGTGCAATGGCCACTGGCTGGATTAATGATGGCGGCACCTGGTACTATTTCACCGAGTCCGGAGCCATGCAGACAGGCTGGCTGCAATTGGAAGATGACTGGTATTATCTGGATGCTTCCGGCGCGATGCTCACCGGATGGCAGAATATCGGTGGTTCTTGGTACTACCTTATGACCTCTGGAAAGATGGCACATGATACTGTGATTGACGGATATCCTTTGAACAAAGATGGTGCATGGATACAGTAAGCAATAAAATATAAGCGCATGTAATCAAAAGGAGCTGCGGTACAAAGTAATTTGTGCTGCAGCTCTTTTTTGATGATATATGTCCCCCATTCTTGAATTCATAGCCCATCTTTCGATAAAATGATACTGCGGTCAGGGAGGAGCCGACCTCGGTGCTCCATGCTCTGCGAAGTGTGACCGTATTCATACGCAACCTCCCTCTTCATAAATTCTGTCTATCTGTCAACTTTTTTGATAAACAGAAAGTAAAGCAATGCTCCGTTAATCATAAGATCATAAATTCTCAATTTGTCGAATAATATAATTGTTTGAATACACTCCGTGGCTCAAAGCTGCAGACAAGTAATAAGTAAACAACATTCCCAAGCAGAATGTCAGAACATTAAGCATCGCTTTCTTAGCGGTCTTGCTGTAAATGTATTCAGTATCCTTTTCCTCATTTACGCTAAACTCCAAATCATGATTATTATGAAACCTATTTGGTGATGAGCGGCTTCCTTTTCGTAGAAGTAAAAAGCCAATAAAAGTCATTGCTGGTTTATGTTCATATATAACGTTCATTTGTGTTTCTCCTCTCGTTTATATCAAAGTCTGTATGTATCTTATATCATTACTTATGTGGAATCCGCTAACTGTTGTATCTCCTCAACCTTTGTCAAAAGCTGACTACTGTATACATTTCCCTGTTCAATCCGTTCCTTGACTGATGAAACAACCTTATTATTTCTAATACGATGAAAAAAGCAGGCAAAAGTAAATGACACCTTTACCTGCAAGCCATAATGTACCCTTATAAAATCCGATTTCAATCCTCTGCTTTAATCACCAATTTGACAATGGAAATCACCGCCGCATATAACACCCCGGCAATGGGCCACACCATCCAGCTGATATGCCAGCTATTGGTGGGAAATGACCAAGCCAGATACACTGCCACCGTAATGGTCCAGTAGATTCCTGCAATGCGGTTCAGCACTGTAGCGCATTTTTTCTTTCCCTGTGTGTAGTCCCCTTCCTGCAGCAATTTATCAAAACTGTCATTGATCATTCCTACTCTCACAAATAAATTCACTGCAATAGCCACAACAAACAACAGAATTTCCAGCATAGCACAGATAATGTAACTCTCTTCTGTAAGGAACGAGGTTACCAGTAAAGGGATACAGCTTAAAATGCACAAAATCACGCCAATGGCGATACCAAGATCATGCTCTCTGGAAAATTCCTCCTTTTTCTCACGGGTCATACCATCCACTCCATAGGCTGTGTCAATTTCCTCCGTCTCCAGAAAATCATATTTTTTTGCTTCTCGACCACATTTGATGAAAAAGAAAACAGCTACAGCCACCAGCAGCAGCAATACCATAATCCCCAGTCCCCCTGCCAGATTTTCAGAAATGCCAAACATTCCACTGTCTAAAAATCCACCAAGAACAATTAAAAGAATGGGGGAAACCACACACAAAGATACCCCAAATGCCATAACAGGTGCGTTTCTTCTCTGGATTTTCAGGAAATCCGATGCCTCCTCCATAGTTACCGTTCTCACTTTTTTCACCGTTTCCACCGTTTCTGTCAACGGTACATTCTCTGCTCTTTTTCCACAATCATCCTTTAATAGGTAGTCCGTAGTCACACCGAACAGATCCGCCATCTGGAGAATCCGTGTCAAGTCCGGCACAGACTGGGCACTCTCCCATTTGGAAACGGACTGTCGGCTAACGCCCAGCTTTTCTGCCAGTTCTTCCTGACTCCATCCGTTTTTCTTTCGTTCTTCCATCACCTTATCTGCAAATATCATATTTACAACCTCCTTCTCATGGCATGAGGTATCACCACAGGTGACGGAGTCCTCATGCCGTTTTTCATATTTGACTTTACACTTTCTCATGGCACCAGTTTTCATATTTGATTTTTCATTTTCCAAATCACTCTGTCCTGGACTTCTTTGGAACAATCAAATCCTATCAAAATCCATGGTTGCATACTATCAAGACGGCTTGGAAATTTGTCAACCATCGGTTGCAACCCGCATGTTTCCTGGGTTTTCATGCATTTCCAGATACCATTTTGTCACATCATATTACAAACTTATGGAAATTTTATGGAGATAAAAAACCTGATTTTTCCAAATCTACTTTGGAAAAATCAGGTTTTTACCGAATACATCCCTCCTGCATAAGAATTTGAATGATCCGGTTTTCTCTCTGAAGCATAATTAGGTCTGCATCTTTATAGCTGCATGCATGGTTCGTTGCAATCACCTGATCCGGTGTTACATATTCTAAGGTAAATCTCTCGTCTTTCTCATAATCATCCAGCTTTTGTTCCTGCATGACATCTTCCACATCACACAGGAAATAGTAATTGTCCTGAATAAATACATCTTCGTAATCGCCCTTTTGGATGCGGTGCACCATACCGTATTCTTTTATAGTCTGGGGAATAACCGTCAGGCCTGCCTCCTCCAGAACTTCTCGCATCAAGGCTCTTTTCTTATCCTCGTTCTTCTCTATTCCGCCACCCGGAAATTTGTAATAGTCTAATTTCAGACTATGTATCATGGCAAGCTTTCCATCTCTGATTATAATACCCCTTGCCGACGGACGGCTGAATATTGTTCCATTTATATCATAATCTTTGGTATCTATTTCAAATAACATGCGCATATCTTCACCTGTTCCTCGAAAAAATTACACCAATCTCTCTTCCCACTCCGCTTCCTTAAACCCTGTCATAATAGTATCCCCATCCACGATCAGCGGTCTCTTCACCAGCATGCCGTTGGTTGCCAGAAGCTGTAACTGCTCCTCATTGCTCATGGCTGGCAGCTTGTCCTTCAACTGCATCTCCTTATAAATCATTCCGCTTGTATTAAAAAACTTCTTCAGCGGAAGTCCGCTTTTTTCATACCATTCCTTTAATTCGTCGTAACTGGGATTGTCCTCCGCAATATGACGATCTGTGTAAGTAATATTGTGTGCATCCAGCCATTTCTTTGCCTTTTGGCAGGTGGAGCACTTGGGGTATTCGATAAATAACATGTCTTTTCTCCTCCTTCTACTATTTTGTTTCCTCAGTTTTTGCCGGATTTACATGAACCATAATGTGCTTTACCTTCGGGAAATTCCGCTCGATCTCATCATGCACCGCTTCTGCAATATCATGTGCCTCCTGCAAACTGTGCGATCCGTCCGCCTGTATCTCCACATCCACATAAATCTTATTTCCGAAGATACGAGTCTGCAGCAGATCGATGCCAAGCACATTCTCATTTTTCATTACACAGTCACAAATCTGCTGTTCTGTCTCTTCATCGCAGGAATGATCCACCATCTTGTCGATGGCATCCTTAAAAATATCAAATGCCGCCTTTGCGATAAATACGAAGATTACCAGGCTGGCAATAGAATCCATCACAGGGAAGCCGAGTCTGGCCCCGGCAATTCCAATCAACGCACCGATAGACGAAAATGCATCCGAACGGTGATGCCAGGCATCTGCCATCAAAGCACTGGAATCGATTTTCTTAGCATAAAATCTAGTGTACCAATACATACCTTCCTTGGCAGCAATAGAAACAATCGCTGCAACCAATGCCAGCATTCCCGGCATCTGCAACTCGCTGTAGTTTCCATGTAATATGTTTTTCAACGCGTCAAATCCAATGCCAATACCCGTGATAAAGAGCACCATTGCCAAAATTATAGCCGCTACACATTCCAAGCGCTCATGTCCATAGGGATGTTCCTTATCCGGCTCCTTCGACGCAAGCTTGATACCTATGATGACCACGAATGTACTGAATACATCTGAGGCAGAGTGAATTGCATCACTAATCATTGCACTGGAATGTGCAATAATTCCCGCCATAAGCTTCAAAATAGACAATGCCACATTTCCAATAATGGTGACCAGCGCCACTTTATTGGCCACCTTTTGGAAATCTGTTTTCGCCACGTTTTTCTGATTTGTTATGTAGTTTTCCTCCATATCCGTAACCTCCCAGATTTTGATCGTTCGCAACTGTACCCTATGCGATATCTCTATAACACTCGATATAGGTGGGGATTTAAGAAGAAATACTCCTGAAAAAAGTATAAAAAAAACACCCACGAATCAGTATTAGTAACTACTGTCCCGTGGATGATCGATTCCACTGTCACTCCTGTGACCCGACTCCATGACCAATGTCACGGTCTGCTCAGTTTGTACTGTAGATTTATATGCAGTGCAAAGAGTTTATTCAAGGTTATCATATGCCTCTCTCCGTGTCAAGGTGCAAAGTCCCTGCTTTCGACAGAACATTCCTGTTTTCGGTGCACAGTCTATGCGCCAGTTCTTTATTTCTACTCAATCTTCAGGCTCATTTCATGCCATGCTTCACCGCCCCAGGTAGAATCCGCCATTCCACGATTGACAAATCCCATTCTCTCATACATTTCCACCCTGTGTTCCAGACATGTGAGCACCAATGTGCATCTTCCGTTCTTCCGTTCCCTGCTTGCATATTGGGTTACCAGTTCTCTAGCCAAGCCCTGCTTGCGGTACTCCGGAAGCACATCCAGCCCCAGCAGCATCACATTTTTTCCATCCGGATTGTACAAATTTTCATCCGTAAAATAATCATCCCGGAAAGCCTCTTCCTCCGTGGAAAGTCCGTTTAACAAACCAGCTAATCTGCCTGTCTCTTTATCCACAGCAACCAGAAACAGTTCCGGAGCCTTGGCGATTCGTGCCTTCATATGCTGCTCGGAACATGCCTCATTGGGCGGAAAACAGGTATGCTCAATGGCAACTGCCTGATCCGCCTCCTCCTGCTTTATACTACGAAATTCGTATCTTTCATATATATTTCTATTACACATTTTTCTCCTATCTGATAAATAACGTTCTGTCATTTCTCTGGAATTAAATAAATTGATATCCTTACCTTTGGCCTGTGTCAACAGCCTCTCAAATTTTTTTGTCTCTTCGTATAAAGGGATCCTCCACCTTTTTGTCCAGCAGAAGACCATACTTTTCCGGATGCCTGTAGGCATTCCCGTGAACCTCCCTCTGACGGTAGTCCCGAAGCATCTTCATATCCAACTCTGCGATATAAACGCCTTCCTCCTCACCGGCCTCTAAGATGCAGGTATCTCTGGACCCTTCCAGCTCCGGCAGATAGGCCACCCCGTCAAACACGGTAGAATGACCATTGCAGTCCGGTTTGGGTGCGGGATAATTGCAGGTTGCGATGGCCATCATATTTTCATATGCCCGTCCACGAAGCTGGGACAGACGATTGATTTCCATGGGACATGCATTGGGAACAAGTAGCAACTCTGCACCCTTCAACATGAGAATCCGCGCGCTTTCGGGGAATTCCCTGTCATAGCAAATCATGGAACCAACACGAATGTTGCCAAGTCGGGTGTCCAGATCCGCTACATAAAAATCATCCCCTGCATCGATTCTGCACTCGTCGCCAAAGTCACAGGTATGAACCTTTGCATAAGTATACAGCTTATTCCCATGGCGATCAAACAAAATCACCGTATTGCGAGGCATGGGATCGTGCTGTTCTAAGATGGCTATGGCAATGGCCATATCCAGCTCCTTTGCCAGATCCTGATAGGTGGAAACGAATTCACCATCCGCCGAAACAGCCAATCCATTTAAGCAATCCATATCCTCCGGTATCTCGTAACCATCACTCCACATTTCCGGAAACAGACAAATGTCCGCTCCCAATTCCTTTGCTTTTTTGCACCACTCCACACCCTTTTTCAGATTGCCTTCGGTGGTTTCCGTAGGCAGCATCTGCAATAATGCGATTTTTAATATGTGATTCATTGTGTTTTCCTTTACATCATTCCATTTTCATAGTCTTGTAATATATGTAAAATACTATCAGCAATTACAATATTTTGTCAACTTTCTCTCACTCCTCAAATATCCGCCTGTAGAATGATTTCAACGCATCCTCTGTATAATCTAACTCCCCGATTGTGATGTCGTTCACTAAAGTAACATATTCTTGATTCATGGGATGCAACAGAATCTGTGACCCGTCCTCAGTCACGCATATTTCACAGGCTGCTTGTCCCTGTGTATCCTGGCATCCCAGGGAAGTCAGATCCATGCTTCGGATTATTTCATGCTGATTCCTATCATACACAAACAGCTTCCATCCATGGCATAAGACGCATCCGGATTTTTCAGCAATCTGATCAATGATAGATTTGTCATATCTATTCAGCAGCTTCACAGATACGATTTGCCATAATAAGCAACTCCCAGTTTCTTTGCATTTTCTTCTCCAATAAATCGTCCGCCACTGCCAAACTCCCTGCTGATGGTAATAATTTTCTTATTCATTCTGTATTGCTTCCTTTTTCATAATTTTATTTAATACCCCATACCCCACAACACAAGCGATCAATTCCGTGCTTGGAAAAGCCCACCAAATCAGCGAAATTCCCACCTAACCATTTCTGACCAGCACGGAAAATAATCCTGCAAGAGGTAAAATAAGTATCAACTGTCTCAGCAATGAAATAATAAGTGATTCCATCATGAATTCGCTTTTTACTACGCATTCCATGGCTAAATGCGATAATGGGCGTGATTCGTCACGCAGTCTTTCTTGTCTCCTTTCCGTATCTGTTCAGTACCTTCACAGATACAATTCGCAAACCCATGAAAATCGGCTGCGCCGATGGGGTGTAGGTGCCAGTGGCACCTATTCAACACCGACCGAAGCGAAGCGTAGACTTTGCTCACACCTAAATCATGTTCTTACGGCCTCATCAGCAAGTGATTCGGCCTGCTCTGAACAGTTACTCCTTTCCTACAAAAAAAGAGCGGCACAAACTGGATTTACGCAATCTGTGCCACTCGTTCTTAACGACTATATCATATTCTCAAAATATTTTCACAGGACATTTTCAACAAATTTTTATTATCTAAACATTGTCCCGTAATTAAACATTTTCAATGCCAAAATCTTCCGGCTATGAATATCTCACAGATGAGAACAATGCCTAATACATAATAAATCCCAGCCGGCTTATCCTGCAAACATCTGTAGAAAATATTGGTGGATACTCAGATTTTGGTCCAACTCCGGATGGAAGGATAATGCCAGCTGATTTTTGTATCGCACGGCCACAATATGTCCACCCACCTGTGCCAATACATCCACTCCTTCGCTGACACTTTCTATGTATGGTGCACGGATAAAGGTCATAGGTACAATACCCATTCCTTTCATCTCACTTTCCACATAAAAGCTTCCCAGCTGTCTTCCGTAGGCATTTCTTTTCACCACCACCGGAAGACTTTTGAAATAACTTCTCTCATCATTTCCGACTTTTTCAGCCAGAAGGATCATTCCGGCACATGTAGCCAAAACCGGCATTCCCTGAGCGATCTGTTCTTTCAACTTGTCGTACATGTCCAATTCCTTTAACAATTTTCCCTGCACTGTACTTTCTCCACCGGGCAGTACCAGACCATCATACTCCTGTTCCAAGTCTTCCTTCTTTCTGAGTTCCACGCATTCTGCACCTAATTTCTCCAAAATCTTTTCATGTTCAATAAACGCACCCTGTACCGCTACCACTGCTATCTTCATACTACCATTTCCTATTTCTCATTTAGCATGAGGTGTCACCGCAGGTGACGGATACGCCACTCAAAGTTATGTTCGTTCTAGATTACGCCCTGAGGTGGAATTCTCCCCCTTCGCCAGGCCATTGCAGATCACCTTCTGGCATTTCACGGACTGCAGGTCTCCCCGGAACAAATCATCATCGGTGCCGGAACAGAATATCTTTACAGCCTGATTATTCAGTTGCTGGGCATTGATAAAAGATATGGGGTGGAGAATCCCGGCTACAATAAAATTTCCAAGATATACAGTAGCCATCATGCCACTTGTAAACATGTTGGGATGGATGACCTGGGAATACGCATATCCGATTTAGAGGCGCAGTCTGTGGATGTGGTTCACCTATCTCCTTCCCACCATTTTCCCACCGGAATCGTGATGCCCATCAGCCGCCGATATGAGCTTTTGGGCTGGGTCTCCAAGTCCGATTCCAGATACATCATCGAGGATGACTATGACAGTGAGTTTCGTTTATCCGGACAGCCCATTCCCACGTTGCAGAGCATTGACGTGTTGGAAAAGGTCATCTACATAAACACCTTTACCAAGACCTTGTCCTCCACAGTGCGCATCAGCTTGTGATATAACTTTCCTCACTGCCTGAGGCGGCTGTTTTTCTCTGCGGAAAGAACATCACCAGCAAAATAACTGTCACCAAAAGAATCGTCACAAGGAGACTACCTTCCATTCCAAAGGCGCCTCCGTTCAACAAATCCCTGCCCTCTGTCATCACAGAATCAAACACGGAGGCTGTTTTTGCAGTGCCGCTCACCTGCACACCAAAGAAATTCCCCTGTACAAAATTCCATATGGAATGGATGGCTCCCACCATCCAGATATTTCCGCTTCGCAGATACACCAGCGACATAAAGATTCCAAACAGTGCCAGATTCACAAAGGCCAGTGCCGTGATTCCCGGATTGTTCAGATGCAGTGCTGCAAAAATCAGGGAATTGGTGAGAATCGCAACCCACACCGGATGACGTCTGGCTACCGATACCATCAGATATCCGCGGCAGAGCACTTCCTCCGCCATTCCCTGAATCATATAGCCAATCAAAAACAGGACGATCGTTCCCGCGGGAATGGACTCAGATACCGTCAGCTTCAAACCGCCCAATGCCCAGGACAAAAGTTCCACTACGGTAAACATTACAAATCCAATCAGAATGCCCCATCCATAATTGCTTAGGGCACCTTTTTTCGTAAAGCCCACCAAAGAAGGCTTTCTTTTTTCAAAGAGTACACAAAATCCCAAAATAACTGCAATCATTGCGATCTCCGCAAACAGCATCCACGCCATCAGCACCTCGGAATTCATAGAAACATTGATGGATGCCTCCATGGCAGCTGACATATCTCCGGTCATGGCAGCGTTCCGGTATGCTTCATCCGAAAACAACACTATAATTTCCGCCGGCAGACAAATTACTGTCATGGCAATATTGCACACAATATAAACCAAAGCAGCAATCAGTATTTCAATGGGCCAGATCCAGCCCTTCTTCTTTTCGATTGCCTGTTGAACCAAACCTGTTTTTTCTGTCCAAAGATTCATATATTCTCCTTTCTCATGGCATGAGGTGTCACCGCAGGTGACGTATACGCCCCCAAAGGTCGCTTTGCGCTGCTTTGGGGACAAAACCTCATGCCGTTTTCATATTTGACTTAACACTATCTCCGTTTTAGGAATACATAATCCGTTCGTTATCAAACATTTTCGCCAGAATTCCTGTCATTCCCAGCGAATAAACCACATTTGCCACCAGCGCGATCACCATGTTAAGCGGCTGGTAATCAAAGCTGAAAATACCATTCATGCACTGCACGCTGTTGTAAATGGGGATGAGGTAAAGTGCAGCCTGGGTCGGTGCGCCATCTCCCAGCATGGAAGTAATGGAAATAAACATCACCACCACCATCAGCGGCATGATTAGTGCGGAAGCTTCCTTCACGCTCTTTGCGTAAGCAGAAATCACTGCCAGCGCACCAATCAAAACCAATACCGTAGTTAAAATTACCAGCAGCAAAAGCAAATAATCTGAAATGGTATAAACAGATGCGCTCATACCACCCATCTCTCCCATTAACTTCGGCAGGGACAACATAGTCCCCAGGAAACTGGAAACACCGCTGAGCAGACCAATAATAGAAAGACTTACGATTTTTCCCAACGCCAGATGGGTACGCTTCATAGGGGTAACCAACAGGGTCGCAATGGTTCCACGCTCCTTTTCCCCCGCAATAGACTCCGGTGCAACAGCCATACATCCACTGAACAAAAAGATCATCAGCAGCATAGGCAGCATCATAGAAAAGACCATGGCTGTGGTATCCTTTTCCGTGGCCAGATCGTAGCTGTCCTCCCCTGAGTTCACATCAAAACGGTTCGCCATGGAAGCCTCATAGGTATCCAGCATTTCCGAAATCATGCCCATACATTCTCCGGACTCAGTGCGGGCAGAGTTATAATACACCTGCACCAACGGGGCTGCCTCCGTGGCAGTGGTACAGTCATAGGCTGCCACCTCCGCCTCAAAATCCTCCGGAAAAATCAGTAAAAGATCCGCCTCCTGCTCACTGATCGCAGTCTTCATCTCCTCGATATCCGTAGTATCATTCAAGACATCCACATTCATTCCGGACGCTTCCACCATCGCCTGTATGCTATCCGGCATATTTACCTCGTAAATCTGATAACTGTAATCCTCATCCACTGCAAACTGATCCATCAGACCGCTTCCCATGAAGGAATACAGCACATAAATCATCAGACCCGGCATCAGAACCGTGGTAAACACCATCCTCTTATCCTTAAAAAATCGTGCCAGTTCCTTTTTGATAATGGTTATCACATTATTTCTCATACCAGTTCACCTACCGTTTCCTCATAGATTTCGAAAAAGCGATCCTCCAGATTCTTGCCATTGCAGATATTTTCCAGTGTATCACAGGCCACCATCTCACCGTTAATGATGATGCCCACCCGATCACAGATTCTGTCAATTAGGCTGAAAATATGGGTAGATACCAGTATACTCTTTCCCTCCCGCTTCAGCTCCACCAGAAAATCCGTCACCACCTTTGCAGTCAGTACATCCAAACCATTGGTAGGCTCGTCAAAAATGATGATTTCCGGATCATGCACCAGAGAAATCACCAGGGACACCTTCTGCTTCATACCGGTGGACATATCTGCCACCTTTACCTCAGCAAACTTTGTGATGCCGAACTTGTCAAAAAGCTTTTTCTTCCGCTGATCCCGAACAGCCGGCTCCACACCATGCAGTTCGGAGAAAAAATCAAACAGATAGTTCGGCGTGAAGAATCCCTCCAGCTTTAGCTCGCTGGTGAGAAATCCAATCTTACTCCGCACCTCCTGAGGATTTTTCACCACGCTGCTCCCATCAATCAGAGCATCCCCTTCGTTTGGCTTGATTAAGGTCGCCAGCATACGAAGTGTGGTAGTCTTTCCGGCGCCGTTTGGTCCCAACAGGCCAAACACCTCTCCCCGATAGGCGGTAAAACTCAGATCATTTACAGCTACTCTGCATTTATCAGAAGTTTTTTCAATCTTCTGCTGCTTTTTCGACAACGTAAAGGTTTTTCTCAAATGTTGCACATTTACAATCTCATCCATATTCTAACCCTCCTTGTATTATTTATCTAATACAATATTACTTCTGCTCTTTCTTGTCAATAACATCCTACCCAAAAATTACCCAAAATTTTTTCCATCAGCAAGTGATTCGGCCTGTTCTGAACAGATACAAATTTTCATATTTTTCTGTCTTGTATATATTGAACAAATTTTCTTTTAATTCACTAAAAAACCTGTACTTTTTTACAATATTTTTATGCTTTGTTCATATTTTATTCATAATTAAGTAGTATATTAAATACATCGAAAGGGTGACACACATCACCAGTAAAATAGAAAATTCAAATCGGAAATTCATGTTATTAGATATATTTTTTCATAATTTCGCCTCGGCATCTTCGGATGTCGGGGCACTCCTCATTTATGGAGGAGAGAGGCGATACAGAGGGACGGTTCTTTTGTCACGTAAAACCCGCGACAACAAGAACCGTCCCTCTGTATCGCCTCTCTCTGTCTCTCTCTACTGCTCTCCTGCACTACCTTCCTGTAAGGCTTCCCCCTCCGCATTATGGCTTAGGAACCATACATAGGATACGTTGAATTTCCTCCAGGAAGTGTCCTTGATTCGTCTCTCCATACGACGGATATAATAGTCTCTGTCATAAGTGCTGTTGGTTCGTTCTAACAGTGCATCCTTATAGGAATCAGACATCAGCACCGGTGCTGCATCTGCACCCATGTAGCGAGCCAGATACTCTGTATCCTCGTATGGATCTGTCTCATCAAAAAACGCATACTGCGTCTCCTCCGACATATTATCGGTATTCACCTTTGCGATCCAGTAATCCGGTCTGGAAAAGCTGAGTAGGAGATACATCACAGCTACCGCTGCCATACTGTAGCGAAACAGCGGAAAATTTTTCATCCACACACTGATCAGCACACCGGTCATAATCAGAAAAATCACCAAAAGTGACCACAGCACAAAAATCCGCAAAAATGTCAGATACTTATACTGAATATAAAGCACCATACGGAATGCGCTGGACGCAATCATGATATAGGTAGTTACTGTGATGACAGTCAAAAATACTTTCAGCACTATACTCTCCCGGAACAGGTACATTCCGATGAGTACCAGTATCATATTCAGCACGCACACAAATAATAACTGGAAAAATCCGGTTCGGGCATACTGACTGTAGCTCATTCCCTCCGGCAGCTTCATATTGCCCACGATTCCACCGATAAAAAGGTACGCAATCTGAATCACACTGAACAGCAAATACACCACAGAAAGCACTGCAGACACTGTAATAGCGATTACCGGCTCTCCCTTCGCCCGGTCTTTTACCGTAGGATCAATGTCCTTTCTGGTGAGATAAGCCAGAAGCATATAGGCTCCTATAAATACCGCTGTAATCAGAAGTACAATGCGGAAAATGTGTCCCAGCATTTTCATAAGAGAGTCTATATCAAACAGCCATTTGAAAACATTAGCAAACACTGCATCTGCCGTGGCAAGCATCACAACAACCACCAACACCAGCGGAATACAGATTGCCAATCCGATAAATATGTATTTCGTGTAGCCCTTTTTCCTCTGCCCCTCCGGATTCACCATCCGGTTGTGAGCTGCACTGTCTGTAAAGGGCTTTGCAATACATCCGAAGGCCATAACCACCGTCTCCACGATAGACAGAATATACTTACAAATCCCCCATTTTCTATCGTCATATACGGTATGGAGCAGAAATGCCACAATCATCAAAAAAATCCCAAGCTTATTCCATGCAATGATTCTGCTGTCTCCGGTCAAAAACGTGGAAATTCCCAATAGTTCTATGACAACCGCATACCACAGGTTATCCTTTTTCCAGCCTAACTGCAGCTTTTGAAGACAAAAATAAAAATAATACATCGTGCCTGCGGAAAATACCGGATATAAAATACCTGCCTTGTTTTCATACAGACACAACGCATAAAAAATTGCGTAAATCAATGTAGCCAGACATAAAATCGGAAATTTGGAGATTCGTTCCTGTTCCGCAGGCGAAATCGTTCTGACCGTCATCCGATTTGCGGTCTGTTGAAGCTGCTGCCGCACCGGCGGTTCCTGCCGATTCCCCTGTATCATATTATCCTGGCTTCTTAACTGTTCAGTCCCTTCACAGTTCCACTCCGACCTGTTCTGAATAGTATCCTGGTTTCTATAATTCTGGTTCATATCATCCCCTCCTAACCTACTCCACTATATCCAGCCCCTTCGAAAAAGTCAATCTTTCCCCTTTTAGATTAAGAAAAATTTTTACTTTTTTTCATATTTTTCGATTTTCTTCTTTTCCCACGTTGAAAACTATGATACTATATATTTATCTGCGAAAAGGAGACTACTTATGGAAGCAAATTTCTTACAAAGACTTGATCCCATGCAGCTTAGCGTACTGACAGAAATTGGAAATATTGGGTCCGGCAATGCAGCCACTGCACTGGCCGGTTTTTTGAATACAGTTGTGGATATTGAGATTCCGAATATCGGTATCATGGATATGAATACATTGAGCCAGTATTTTGGTGGCCCGGATCAACCTGTTTTGGGATTGACTCTGGATTTGGAGGGAGATCTCAAAGGGTTAATGCTTCATATTGTAGAGCCGGCATTTGCCAGTCATCTGATTAACACCTTTTATCCGAAGGATTTGACAGAACTGTCAGCTTTTGATGAAATGGATATTTCGGTAGTTCGGGAAATGGGCAACATCACTACTGCGGCCTATATCAATGCCATTGCACGGATGACCAATAAATTTATCAATATTACGCCCCCTACTGATTTCATTGATACCGTGGCCTCTGTTTTGGATCGTCCTTTCTCACTATATAAGGATTTAGATCATCAGGTACTTTTCATCGATGAAAAGCTTCGTTTTGCAGACACAGAGTTCCGCTCTGCCATGATTTTGATTTTAGAAGTGCAGTCCATGAGCGATTTATTCCTTTCTTTTGGAATGGAACCTATTCGCTGATGGTTATCACTATTCTTTTTCTTTTACCATTTTAAACAACTGCACCCGGTTTCTGATTCCCAGCTTCCGATAAATGTTCAGAATATGTTTCTTCAACGTATTGACACTAATAGTCAACTCCTGACAAATTTGCTGGTTATCTTTTCCTGCCATTAATTCCTGCAGGATTGTATGTTCCCGTTTGGTCAGTGAATACCGTGCTGTCACCTCAGTCACGGTATACTTTTCCTCTGTCTGGTTCAGTTCCTGTACATAAGCTGAGACACGGAAGGCCAGATGGTCCTTGAGCATATCCAACACAAAGATATCATCATACTGAAAATCATCCTTTCCAATATTCCGGTAAAAGGTTACCAGCCCGCAAAATCTTCCCTGTCCACCCAACACCATATGAATGGCATGCTGCCAGTTATTTGGGCGGTAAATCTCCTGATAGAATTTCGTCTTCACCAGTTCCAAAGGCTCAATCACATCTGATTCCCGGTACACTATGTTCTTTCCATTATACCGGATACGGCGCTCATCAGCCAATATTCCAAGCATTTTAGGATTATCAATTCCTCCATTATAAAACACCGACCGAACCAGTCGCAATGGTTCCTCCTGTCCCACCAGAATAAAATCAGCGCTGTCAAAATCCATCACCATCTTCATCTGCTCCAAAAAGCAGCTGCGCATATCGTCGAACTCCTCCATGGTGTAGATTTTGTATATTATGCTGTTTATGATCATCCAATCGTTTGTCTCAAGTGTTTTCATCGATATCCCCTTTGCTATTCTTTAAACATTAAAAGAGGGTATATCCCTGCGGATATACCCTCTTTGGTATCTGCCAAAATTATATTTTATCTGGTTAGAAATTGCAAGCAGATTTTACTCTTCCTCTGTAGCATCCTCGGATTCTCCAGCATTTTCAGCCTCTGTGGCATCCTCAGAATCACTTTCCACTACTACTGCGGAATCACTAATTTTGTCCAATGCCTGATTGCACACGAAAATCTTCTCCATGTACGCTCTTCCATTCTGCTCCGTAGAACCATAGCTGAGATATAAGGTGGCTTCACTGCTATAACCGTAGTTCGTCACCATATTATCCACATAGCTCTGGAAATCATCCTCATTAAAGGTAATGCCTTCTTTCTCTGCAATAGCTTCAAGAATCAACTGGATATCTACGTCCTTTTCTACCTCTTCCTGAACACTAGCTACAAACTCCTCATAGGTCTGCCCCAGTGTATTCTCTGCGTAATCCTCCAATGTAGTCTCATCATCACAGTAATATTTCTCATACTGTGCCAGGATCTCATCAAGACGATACTCCATCAATCCTTCCGGATAAGAATCAATGGTACAAACCTTTTGAATTTCCTCCAACACCGCATTACGGATGGCAGAGTCTTTATTCGATTCAGCGGCAGATTCCAGATAGGTGCGTGCATCTGAAATCATATCCTCCGCACTGTCATAATCCATGCTTGGATTCTGCTCTTTGAGATATGCCACATAATCATCATCAATATCCTCGTAAGCCACATCATGCTTCTCTACGATTTTATTTACGGTGACAGTAAATACAACCGCCTGCCCTGCCAGATCGGCAGACTTATAATCCTCTGGGAATGTCAGATTCAGATCCAGTGTCTCACCTACGGTAGCATTGACCAGTCCATCCTCAAAGCCATCAATAAAGCTGTCAGAACCGATTTCCAATACATATCCCTGATCACTGCCACCATCAAAGGCCTCACCATTCAGGGTTCCGGTATAATCGATGTTGACAAAATCACCTTCCTCCACCACACTCTTATCAAGATCTGTGTAACGTGGATAATACTGGAGCACACTGCTCTCGAGGAAATCCTTGACATCATCCTCTGTCACAGTATAGTCATCATCCAGAGTCACTTCAATCGCACTGTAATCTCCCACTGTCACATAGTCAGCAGCATCATACTCCGGCATACTGCTTTCCACTGTGCTGATTTCCGTATCCTCCACACTCTCCCCCTTGTTGTCAGAACCGCAGGCGGTCATCCCAGCCACCAGTGTAGAACACAATAATAGTGTCAATAACTTCTTTTTCATTTTGCTTAATCCTTTCCCATATCTTAATTTGTATCTGTTCACTACCTTCATAGTTACGAACACAAATCCATGCAGTTTGCCTCGCACAGGAATTTGTGCTTGCTAAATATACGTTTTTTCACGGCATCCGCAGTAAATGCGTATGCCTGCTGAACAGTTACCGATAGACAACCTAATTTATCATATCACAATCCTCCAAAAAAGCAAACATTTACACAAAAAGTTCATAACTATAATTGGCTAAATTTACACTGTGGTACCAAGTAAATCAGCTAGTGATTTACTTGGTGTGAAAAGTAATACTATAATGTCTTTTGTTTATACCTACTGAACAAATATCTTGAGTTTTCCCATAATCAATGCTACAATAAAACGGATTTGTAAATATAAGGAGGATTTCATCGTGCCAACCTATGTAATTGTTCTGATTATCGTTGCAGTGGTTTTAGTTGCCGCTGTCATCGGATTATATTTTCTTGGAAAGAAGACCCAGAAACAAAAAGAAGAGCAGGATGCACAGATTGCAGCCAATTCCCAGACCATCTCCATGCTGATTATCGATAAGAAAAAGATGCGCATGAAGGATGCAGGGCTTCCGGCAAACATTCTGGCCAGCACACCAAAGCTTCTGCGTCGCTCTAAAATGCCCATCGTTAAGGCAAAGGTCGGTCCCAAGGTAATGACCCTGATTGCGGATGCAGCAATCTACGATCAGATTCCTGTGAAAAAGGAAGTGAAGGCTACCGTAAGCGGTCTTTATATCACCGGTGTGAAGGGATTACGTGGTCCCATTGAAACACCTAAAAAGAAAAAGGGCTGGCTGGCAAAAATGCAGGAAAAAGCCGGTATTAAATAATATGTCCTACATAATAAGTTCAAAAGGCGGGTCACTTATGTGTCCCGCCTTTTGAATATGCTTCATAAATAATAACTATTCAGAATAGTTACCATAAATATGAAAATCTCCCGCATCCACAGACTTGATATTCATGTGAATATTGCAATTAGCCAAATGCTCATAGTTTACTTCCAACGCATAATCCACTTCCACATCCATGTTCTGCTCCTGCTCACGAATCTGGATATCCTTTGCCTCGATCCCAATCAGCAGGCTACCGAAGGGAGTATTGTAATAGGTGAGATTTTTCTTGTTTTTCTCAAATACCATATGTACATTCGATACCCCTTTTTTGGTAATTTCCAGACAATCCGGCTGTAGCTTGATGGTGTTTTTGGTCACATCAGCAAAGCCCTCCATCACCTCATCATAGAGAATATAATGTTTATCATTTTTCTGGTAATAATCCCCGCGGGTAATTACCTCTAACGGTTCTGCTTCCCCTTCCACAGGTGACTGCAGACCACTAATGCTCAAGATAACATCCTTTGTCATGGCTTATCCTCCTAAATTAAGACTTCACTCAAAGGTTTCTTCATGCTATTTTGAGGTCAAGTCTTGAATTGAGATTATAGCACACAATTTGCCATGGTGCAATCCACATTTTTTTCGTCACTGTTCTCTCCCTATGGTCGTTCCAGTGACACGATGATTATCGAATCAGATTCTGGATTTCCTCCACAATTCGAAAGGAGACCTGATAATCCTTTTCCTCCATCAGAGTGGCATACTCCTGAGCGCTCAGGGTCTGTCTCAGCTCTTTTTTCGAGTTTTCATCCACCACATCATAGGTGCCATTGGCAAAGCACATATTCGGATACATCACACACCACCAGTTATGTCCGGTACCGGAACCGATTACAATCTCCAATGCGCGGTAAGTTCCGGCAGGAAAGGTGTAAGCGCCATACGTTTTCACAGGAAATTCCACATCTGACAAAAAGACCTCCACACCATAATGATATCCTTCCTCTTCGATTACCTTCGTAGCAGTCTCCACGATTTCAGCCATATGTTCCTTGACGATTTCCTCAGACTTCAGTCTGCTGTCCGCCTCAGAAAGATACTGTCCCATCAGCTCTCCCACGGCATCCCGCACCCCCAGTTTCAGTTCCTGATCCTCCACACTGTCACTATTGGCCCGCACATGAAACCGCAGCACCTTCTCTGCTATAGCCTGCTGAGTGTGCGACTCCTTCATATAACATATTCCCATTCCCAGAATCACCAGCAAAGCAACTGCACCTATATGTAACATCCAACACCTTATTTTTTTTGTTTTCATATTATCACACTCCTGATTCTTGCACTATATCAGGAGTGTAACCATATTTTTCTACCTTATACATTTTTATACAATAAGCATTTGCGAAACTCATCCTTCTTTTAGCAGTTACCAATTGCTACACTTCTCAAAGAATCGTAGGCACAGGCTTGCCAGTTGGCAAATGCCTATTCTATGACACATCCGAAATGGTACACACAAACCGGATGCGAAGCTTCTGCTGATATTGATTCCAGTCATGGGCATAATGCTCATAAGCCTGCCGGTCATAGCCACCCAGCTTATAGTAACTGTTGGTGGGATCTATGCCTGCTGTCAGAAGCTCTGCCGCCTGCCGGTTCCAGACATCCGTCAGGTATTCCTCGATATCCGAAGGCATCTGACCTGCATAGGAATCGGCATTGGCTGACACATACACTGTTTCCGTCACCTGATTTTCATCTCCACTGATCTCATAGCGACAGGATATATCTGACAAACGCACCACCGTATCTGCATCCACGGCAATTCCATAATGCTTCAGCTGACCACAGCACAACATACGAAACTCTCCCTGTTCCAGGGAAATACTTCCTACAGGCACGATTCCCTGCAGCACATAATAATCTGCCAGTTCCAGTTTCTCCTGCGTCACCTCCACCCGGGGAATCATCCACGTTTCATTTTGATTGTGAGATGCATTCAACAAATCTCCAAGCGTTACCACCGCATCTGCGTCAAAGTCCTGATTCGATGTGATAAGCTCCTGCAAATAATTGCCCACGTTATCCTTAATTTGCTCACTGCAGCCTACAAGTTCTCCAGGATTCTGGTCAGTAACAAATAGAAGGGTGTTTCTGGAAATGACATTTTGCTCTTCCATGCAAGACAGCAATACGGTAAGTTCCTTCTCCTGGCCAAAAAGTTCCCTGGACAAAATCAATGCTTTCATGTGATTGTAGTCCATCTGTCCCGGATTTGTAACGTCCGCCTGCTCAAACAGTTCGTAGCCATTCGCTCCATACAAAGATACATCCGAAGCATTTTCCTTGGTGGCATTTTCGTCTGCCACATCGCTCAGATCCTGAAATCCCAGCGCCATCTCATAGGAACCATCCTTCCATGCTATGGCCGCCGCCATGGGAAAATTTTTATCCTCCAGCTCTGTGCTGCTGCAGCTGCACAGTACCAGGGAGCATAGTCCAATCAAAAATCCTACCCCAAGTTTCCGGTTCATGATCACTTTTCTCCCTTCTCTTCCTCTGATTTCATATGAACTCCATTTTCGTTTTGACTACAGGAGCCTCCTGCGCTTCGCATATTTCGAACGAACACCACCGCCAAAAGAAGAATACTCACCGGCAGCACCAGCCAAATCTGCAGCCAGAACAGTGTTTCATTCCAGCCCTTCACCTGATAAGAGCCCATGGCTGCCAGCATGGTAAGCACCATCATGCAGAAAATTCGCAAGTTTGCATTTCCCTTCCCCCACAATGTCCGGGTCAACTCCGAAGCGTAAAACATCCCTGTATTCACTAAGGCATACAGGGCAAAAAACCAGATGCCTACCATAAACACATCCTGCCGCTCCAAAAATCCCCCCGGAAGCTTCACCATACTCATCAATGTGATAATCGGTGTCTCCATCGCTGCCAATGCTCCCGATCCGAAAATGCCCAGAAGTATCAGATAAATCGCACAATTTATTCCCACCACAACAAGCAAACTCCGACGGCAACAGATCCCCAGATGTTCCGGATGCACCAGATAGGGCTTTAAAAAAAAGGCAAATGCCACAATCATATAAAATAAAAATGCCACTATAATTCCCTGACCCACACTCCACCAACCATGGGTGACCACCGGAGTCCACAGGTTCGTATCCACATCTCCAGAAGCCAGCAGCAACATAATAAGTAATGGTATCAATAAAATCCAAAAAAGGATCTCATAGATTCTGGCACGGGCTTCCATACCCTGTCGAATCCCATACCCTGCCAGAAGCACCAGAAGACCTGTCACCAGATAAAAGGATTCATCCCTCACCAGATTTTTTACCATCATATCGCCCAGCAGGAACACACCATAACCGCCAATCAGGATGCCCTCCAACCCATAAAACAGACAGAGGGGCACTTTCAGCCAGTCATGGGCGCAAAACTCCTGCAGACTGCTTCCGCCCTTTTCCAGCAGCCACACCACAAGCAATGCCGGTATCAAAGCCAGTCCTAAAGCAAAAATTCCATCTTTTCCAATCATTTTTGCCAAAAGCCCCGGCAGCACCAGAGTGCTGATTCCCAGCATGTCAAAAATCAGCAGCCGCTGCATTTGTCGGTCCGATATCTTCTGATTATCCGAAAACATTTATTTTTTCCTCCTTAACCGCACCCGATTCTCCCGCTTTGCATAGATGGGTCGTCTTTTCATGGCAAACAGCGGAAATCTTAAGAGGCTGTCCCGCTCGTCATGATAACCACTTAAATCCGCCCCTACAAAGGGCATCAGATAGGGAATACCGAAACTTTTCAAGTGGGATAGATGAATCAACACCGCAATCAGTGCCAGCAGGAATCCGTAAAATCCCAGCCACGCACTCATTCCAATAAAGAAAAATTTCAGCACACGAAAAGCTGTGGCAAACTCTTCGTTTGGTATAGCAAAGGAACAAAGTGCCGTAAATGCCACCACAATTACAACAATGGGACTGGTGAGATTTGCCTCCACCGCCGCCTGACCAATAATCAATCCTCCCACAATACCAATGGTATTCCCCATGGCTCCCGGCAGACGGACTCCCGCCTCCCGCAGAAGCTCAAAGGACAGCTCCATCAAAAGCACCTCTACCACCCCCGGAAAAGGCACACCCTGACGCGCCGCCACAAAGGACAGAATCAGATTGGTGGGTAGAATCTGGGTGTGAAAATTGCACACTGCCAGATAAAGTCCTGGCAGAGTCATAGCAAAGAAAGATGCCAGATATCGCAAAATTCTGCCCAAAGACGCAATCTCCCATCGACTGTAATAGTCATCACTGGTACGGATAAATGAGTTGTAGTCTGTGGGGAGAAGCAATGCAATGGGCGAATTGTCCGAAAGCAGTACCACACGCCCCTCTAATATGGACATGGCTGCCCGATCCGGACGCTGAGTGGTCTGAAACTGCGGAAAGGGGGAATACCACTTATCCTCGGACAGCTGCTCGATGATACCGCTGTCTAAAACCCCATCGATTTCATAGCCCTCCAGCCGTCTCTCGATTTCTGCCAGCAGTGACTCATGAGCAATTCCTTCCATATATACCAGATTCACTTTCGTCTGGCTGCGCACTCCAAGTGTTTTCTCCCGAACCTTTACCTTAGTGGAACGAATCCGTTTCCGGATCAATGCGGTATTGGCCTTTATGGAATCACAAAATCCTTCATTGGAGCCACGTATTACCTTCTCAGAGTCCGCCTCACCGATATTCATCCGAGGATATCCCTTAGCCGGAATTTTCAGCGCCTTATCCCAACCATCCACAAACAGAATGGTGTCTCCGGTAAGCAGCCCCTCCGCTGCCTCCTGCAACGTAGAAAATGGTGCCGCATCCGATAGCCCCAGTGCATTGGCATCCAGCCGCCTGCAGATTTCTCTCTGGTCATAGTCACTGAGACTGTTCAACAGTTTTCCCACCAACGACTGTTCAAAGATCACATTTCCCCCTGTGACCTCAATATAAGCAACCAGACATGCCACCTGCTGCCCCGCACCGATATGCATCTGCTGCATTTTGATATCCGCGCAGTCATGGAATATGTCCTGAAACCCCTTTTTATTTTTTTCCAGTGATGAAGTGATATGCTCCATAGTTCCTCCCAATGAAAAAGAATAAATAAGCGTTTTTATAATAAAAAACGGGATAGACGTTTCCGCCTATCCCTAGTTTTCCAATATTTCCTGTTCCTATTCAGACATTTTACTCCTGCTTCCGGATCATATCCTTCACAGTCTCCTCCTGATTGCGAATATGATGTCTCATAATCTCACACACCTTTTCTTTATCCCGATTTTTCAAGCCATCCACAATATCCTGATGTTCCTGCAAAAGCCGTGGCAAAGAGCTCTCGTTTTTCAAATACTCCACACGATAACGGTACATCTGCTCGCGGAGATTGTTTAAAAGCACCACCAGTCTGGCATTTCCGGTGGCACGGTAGATCACATCATGGAACTGAACATCCATCTGAGCCAGCTTCTTCACATCCTTGCCATGGGTGGCTTCCTCGAATGCCTGACGTGCCAGCTCCAATTCCTCTAACTGCTCCGAATTAATATTGTCTGCCGCCAACTGTACTGCCAGTTCATCCAATGCGCATCGAATCTGCAGCACATCCTCTGTGTCCTTTTCAGACATATGTGCCACCACTGCCCCACGACGTGGAACGGTCACAGCCAGCCCCTCCTGCTCCAGCATCCGGATAGCCTCCCGAATCGGAGTCCGGCTGACTCCCAGCTTTGCAGCCAGCTTCAACTCCATCAGACGCTCTCCCGGCTTTAGTTCTCCCTTCAGGATTGCTTCCCGCAGGGTATTAAACACCACATCCCGCAATGGCAGGAATGAATCCATGTGTAATTTTAAATCGTCTGTCATGTTGGTTCCTCCCTAGCTCCAATGTATCATATTATCTGTTATCTGCGGTTGTTATAGATATCTGTAACAAAGACCTGTTTTGCCAGTCCGGTTTCCCTTAACCGCTCCACAGCCCGACGTGCCTTCTCTTCCTCATCATACAGGGCAAATACAGTAGGCCCACTTCCGCTCATCATGGCATTCTTGGCTTCGTTTTCCAAAAGGACATCCTTAATCTTTGCAATTTCCGGGTATTTATCAATGGTTACGGACTCCAACACATTCCCCATGTGAGAGGCAATGGCATCTAAATCCTTCGCCTTAATATCGGAAATCAGCTGGTCAATATCCGGGTGTTTCGTGTTCTCATTCAGCACCAGATGCTCATATACATACTTTGTGGAGACACTGATCTGAGGCTTCGCAATCACCACCGGACACTTTACCATAGGGGGAAGTGACGTAAGCTTCTCTCCGATTCCCTCTGCTAATGCTGTACCACGCATGAGACAGTACGGCACATCTGCTCCCAGCTTCACACCGCGCTCCATCAGATCCTTCCGGCTCATTCCCAGATGAAACATCTGGTTCATTCCATAGAGAACTCCCGCTGCATCCGTACTGCCGCCCGCCATTCCCGCTGCCACCGGAATTCGTTTTTGCAGGCGAATATGCACACCCTCTTTTAAATGAAATTCTTCCTGCAGCAGAGCCGCTGCCCGGTAAGCCAGATTCCCCGGATTCGTAGGAAGGAATTTCAGATTCGTCTCCAACGAAATTCCCGACTCTGTCTTTTCCAGAAAAAGCTGGTCGTAAAGATGAATGGTCTGCATAATCATCTTTACCTCATGATATCCATCCTCACGACGACGCAGCACATCCAGTCCTAAGTTGATCTTCGCCAATGCCTTTACTGTTATTTCGTCCATTGTTTTTCTCCTGTATTTTGTATACACATACTTAACTACACTATAGCATTTTTTTAAAAAAAGTCAAATATTGTCTTATTCCAAAACAACGGATGTACTGTCTCCAATCAGCACCTTTTTCCCCTGAAATGCAAATCCATAGCTGCGGATATGGTCTTTTGGTATTCCCCGACCAATAAGCTGGGCGGCATACTGTTTCTCCTGAATCTGAGTCAGTGCCGCCTGCACCGTGTCTTTCAGCGTCTCCTCATCCTCCGGGTCATGCACCTTGAATTCCAGGATAATGGCATCATCCTCTCTCGGATTTTTGGGTTCCAGCATTACATCATATCTGCCAAAGCCACTCTCTCTATTGGACGTGATGAGGTATCTATCCTGCAAATCCACGATCAATCCCAACACAAATCCATGATAAAAGCGTTCCGGTTCTTCTCCGGATGGTCTCTTTCCGGTATCAAAATAGCTGAAGGTACTGAGTGACACTCGGTTCATGTATGCATTCATCGCCTTCATGTCATTCTGAAGCATTGCTTTTATAAAATCATTGTAATCTTCTTCCGCTTCCATAAACCAGTCATGTACCATTCCCTCAAACATACACTCCACCT
The DNA here is from genome assembly GCA_022766245.1 of Lachnospiraceae bacterium. Taxonomy (GTDB): domain Bacteria; phylum Bacillota; class Clostridia; order Lachnospirales; family Lachnospiraceae; genus Roseburia_C. The sequence continues at coordinate 28,970 of JALEPL010000008.1, forward strand.
CATAGTTGGTAAGTGCCAGTTCATACATCTGCTTCTGCCCTTTTCTCAAGCGTTCCAAACTATCATAGGAAAGCACCTTTAGATAACCGCTGGCCAATAGCAGACTCCAGATTGCCTTTTCACTGCCATTCAGCTGGTTGTATACGATCTGCTCGTCAATAGCGGTTCTTATGACTTCACCAAGGAGCAGATTTTCAAATTTTTCCTTGATTCCACGGTTTCCTTCCCGAATCAGTTTGCCTACAAGACTGTTGGCACTGGTGTTCGCCCAGTAGGTGGTAAAGTATCCCTTGTCTAAAAAATTCAAGATGGACCATGGGTTATAGATATCTTTGTGTTTTCCAAAAATAAACCCATCATACCATCTCTTCACTTCTCCCTTTTCTTCGGAAAGACCACATTCATCCAATGCAGCGAATACTTCCTCTTCCGTAAAACCAAAGGATGTGGCATACTTATCGGAAGTAGTTGTCACTACTTCCAGATTATTCAGATCAGAGAAAATGGACTCTTTGCTGACTCTCGTAATTCCTGTCATAATACCCCGCTCCAGCCAGGGATTGGTCTTAAATGTGGAGTTAAAAAGGCTTCTGGTAAAGGCCACCAGATCATCCCAGAATCCCTCCACATAGGCTTCCTGCATGGGTGTGTCGTATTCATCTAACAGAACAATAACCTTTTTCCCGTAATAACGGTACAGGTAATCACATAGCTTGTGTATGGCGGAGGACGCCACCACTTCCGACATATTGGCCCGTACAGATTGGAAATATGCCCTATCTGCATCCGTCATCCTATCACTGTCCAAAAGAAAAATATTTTGATTATACAAATCTTCCATCAACTGACAGATTCGATACTTCGTGGATTCATAATCTCTTTCCTTCACATTTGCAAAAGACAGACTAATAACGGGATAGGTTCCCTGAAGCTTCCTGTATTTCTCATCCTGCCAGATGGACAGCCCCTCGAACAAATCCCCCCGGTTCTTGTAGTTCACGGAAAAGAACTGCTCCACCATACTCATATTCAGAGTCTTTCCAAAACGGCGGGGTCGGTTAATCAACGTTACATCATCTCCGCTTTCCCACCACTCTTTTATAAAAGGTGTCTTATCAACATAAAAATAGTTTCCATCTATTATCTTTTCAAAACTCTGAATCCCGATCGCTACATTTCTTGCCATCTTCCTACCTCCTAGCCCCCGAAGGTCGCTTCGCGCTGCTTTGGGGACAAAAACCGCTATACCAAGTTTCTTTCCTTAGTATAGCGGTTTCCTGTTAAAATTACAATTATTCTTATTCGAAATTACTGTACCCATTCGCCGGATGTGGCCAATTTGTAGCCATCGATCACGGTATCATGAGCCATTGCTCCGGAGGACAGTAAATAATACCAGTTTCCTCCATCCTGGAGCCAGCCGGTCTTCATGGCTCCGGAAGCATCCATATAATACCAGGTACTGCCGTCGCTTACCCAGCCGGTTGCCATTACTCCGGAGGGCTTCAGGTAATACCAGGAAGCTCCGTCCTTAAACCAGCCGGTCTTCATGGTGCCGGAAGCATTCATGTAGTACCAGTCGCTTCCGTCGAAGGTCCATCCGGTGGACATCCAGCCATCCTTGTCAAAGTAGTACCAATCTCCACCGATCTTCTTCCATGTGCTCTGTGCATAGGTGCCATCCGGCAACTGATACCACCACTTGCTGCCGGACTGCATCCAGCTTTCCGGAACGGGATTCTCTACCCATACGCCGGATGCTCCTAAGTAGCAGTCACCTACCCAGGCAGATTCCGCCATGCTGCCATCGTCGTAGAAATAGTACCATGTGCCTCCGATTTCCTGCCAGCCGGTAAGCGGTGCTCCGTTTTCGTTTACGTAATACCACTGCTTATTATCCAGACACCACTGATTCTTTGCAATGCTGCCATCCTTATAATACACCTTCTGGCCATTCTCTGTGGTATACCATCCGGTGTTGGGGATAGCGGGTGCCGCCGGTGTACTCGGTGTCTCCGGTGTACTTGGTGCCGGGTCTATCGGTGTACTCGGTTCCTCCGGTGTACTTGGTGCCGGGTCTTCCGGTGTACTTGGTGCCGGGTCTTCCGGTGTACTTGGTGCCGGGTCTATCGGTGTACTTGGTGCCGGGTCTATCGGTGCATCTTTATAAGTAGCCTTGATGCTTACCGCACCTTCCGGCATGGTAAAGGTGGTGGTGCTGGCATTTACATTCGCAATGGTCACACTGCCGCTTTCCACTACCCACTTGTCAAATACCTTTCCGGTTGCCGGGGCATTTGCAATCAATGTAATGACCTTATCTTTCACGGACTTGGTCACTGTCTCTGTTCCGATGGCAGCTTTACCACCTGTTACGGTGATAGGGTACTCCATTCCGGGAACAGACGCAATGGCAAACTTTGCATTTGGATTTTCAGTTACAGTTAATGCCTCGCCAGAAGTCAAATATGCTCCCGGAATGGTAATCTGCATTACTCCTGACGATGCTGCTATCGGTGTGCCGTAAAATGCAATCCCGACCATCGTAGCCCCATCACCAATGTTCCCCGTCGTTTTCGCTGTCACACCTGACGGAAGATTCGAAAACCAACTGCTCACATCCTCTACCTCATCATATGCATGGAAGGATTCATTTGTTAATTTAATCACAATACTCTTCAACTCATTTAACTCAAGTTCACTCCCCACTGTTCCGCTTACTTCTGAGGCCATGATTATTGTTGCAGTCCTAGGTATTGCCTGAAATGTATAACTAATAATCGCACCAACTGTAGAACCATTGTATCTTGTGACCTCTGCGTCATTTCCGTTAATGCTTGCTGTCAGATCTGCTTGTGCCGGAAGTTCATACCCAAGCTCAGGCTTAACAGAGACTGCAACCCTATATGTGGTATTATAAGTAAATACTTCCTCCTCTCCCATCATCGTATTTCCCCGGAACCAATCGATACTGTCTACTATAAACTTATCGTTTCCAGTAGTCGCCGTGATATCCGGGCTACCACCGATTGTCGGTGCATCAATGCCTGTAATTTCTAATTTTACAGGAAAATCGTAAGCGATGAGCATACCTGTTGTTTCGCCATCATACCTGATAATTGTAGCATTTTTTCCATCGATGGATGCCGTCATCGCTGCTTCAGATGCAAGTCTGTATCCTTCAGCCGGTTCCACATAAACTCTCACCTGATATCCAGTGGACGGGGCAAAATTATGTTCACCCAGCATAGTTCCACCACCACTGGGCCACCATGAAATGTCGGTAATGGTATAAGTCTCACTGCCTGCAACCGCCGTAGTATCCGGTAAACATCCTCCTTTCGGTGCATCAAGACCCGTTATCGACACTGATGGAATCTTTGGTAATGGTTCTCCCTCAGTCCAACATGCATAAAGTGTAATATCGGATCTATGCAGCGGTGTGATTTTTTCTACTTTCTGCACCGCAATATAATCTTCGTTGGGAAACCAGCCCTGGAAAGTGTACCCCGGCTTGGTAATATCATCCTCTCCCGGAAGAACTGTACTGGTTCCCAATGTGTATTGTGTGACATTTTTGCCCGCAGCAATAGTGCCGCCATTGGTATTTAATGTGACATTCTTTGTCTCAATCTCGCTATCCTGTTTTGCAGTCATTTTGAATGTCACATTGATATGTCCCGCATCCTGACTAACGATAGTTGCTCTCTCTCCATTAATATAAACTGCTGAACTATTAGCCGGATTAACATTACCTCCAGGTTCGAGTTGATACGATAGTTGATAGCTTTCCTCCGGTTTTACCTTCATATTAAGCGTATATTCCTGTTCATTCAAAAAAGTGGAATGTGTTGGTGTCCATCCAAAATAATCGACATAGACATTTTCTGTTTGGCATTCATACCAGCCATGCACCGTAGTACCTGCCACAGGTGTAGGCACATAAACGTCAATGCGACCTACAATGTTCGCTGCCAATGCCTTCATAGGCGTCATCGGCATCAATCCCAAAACCATGACCAGTGCCAGCAGCAGACTGAGCAGCCGCTTCGTTTTTCGTTTCATATAGTTTCCTCCTTTTGGATTTTTTTGTGTTACATTTTTCCATACCAATTTCCTTCCGCTGCCCGGCGTATGGCCTCCGGGAGCGTGTATTCTTTCCTGTTTTTGAACCGAAAGCGGAGATTCCTGTCAGCCTGAACCACCGCATTTCCTGTACGTTACAATGTATCAATCACAGCCGACAGATATGTAGCGGAGACTGAACCATAGATAAAGTTGTCAATCAATCCGTCTTTTTTGGCTTGACGAACTTTATCCGCCAGTTTTTTCTCGGTATTTTCATCCACTACCAGGACAATTTTGCAGTCCGGGTTGGCTTTTCTCAGTTCGTCACGGATTTTCATCCGTTCCTCGAACTTCCACGGCGTGTATGCGGTGACCTCCATGATCAGCACATTTGCCAGCACGTCATCACACAGCGACAGGGTTTTGTCCGGGCTTTCACTCATAACCGGGTCAAAATCCGCATCAAACCTGCGCAATGCGCCGGCCACTGCATCCGCAAACAGGGCATTCTGCATATCAATTACCACTCTCCGCATATATCTCACCTCCAAACCTTCTCATTTTTCGTCCGTTTCATCATTCCGGACAAATGGCGCAGCAATCCCATGCTCAACCATATTTTACCTGATTCTTTTTTTCTTTACCCTACCCATATGGGTAAACTTTTATCTCCTTTTTCAAAAAAATCCCGGTTTCAAACCTGAAACCGGGTATTCTGATTCATCTGCAAGGAACTATTCTATTCTGTCTATTCCAAAACAACGGATGTGCTGTCTCCAATCAGCACCTGTTTCCCCTGAAAGGCGAATCCATAGCTGCGGATATGGTCTTTTGGTATTCCCCGACCAATAAGCTGTGCGGCATACTGTTTCTCCTGAATCTGACTTAACGCTGCCTGCACGGTGTCCTCCAGACTGCTTTCCTTTCTCGGATTCATGACCTTAAACTCCAGAATAATGGCATCATCCTCTTTGGGATTTTTGGGTTCCAGCATTACATCATATCTGCCGAAACCGCTTTCCCGGTTGGAGGTGATGAGATACCTGCCCTGAAGATCCACCAGCAATCCCAGGACAAATCCGTGGTAGAAGCGTTCCGGTGCATTGCGGGAGGGCTTTGTTCCGGAATCGAAGGAACTGAACACCTCCTGTGTCACCTCATTCATATAGGCATTCATGGCTTCTAAATCGTCTTGAAGCAGCGCACTGATAAAATCGTTGTAATCCGCATCTGCCGGTGAAAACCAGTCACGTATCATTCCGTCAAACATCAGTTTTACTTCCAGATTTGTAAGGGTCATTGTATACTGTGGCTGGGCGCCTTCCGGAATATCCCGGTAATCCTCATGGGCGAGAACCTTAAGATAGCCGCTGGTCAAAAGCAGACTCCATATGGCCCTCTCATTTCCATTCAGCTGATTATATACAATCTGCTCATCAATCTGTGATTGTATTGTCCCGCCTTTCAGCAGACCTTCAAACTGCTTCTTCAGCCGGACACTTCCCTCCCGGATCAGCTTTCCCACCAGACTGTTGGAACTGGTGTTGGCCCAGTAAGTGTTATACCTTCCTGTATCCAGGAAATTCAGAATAGACCATGGATTATAAATGTCCTCATGACTTCCAAAGATAAAGCCGTCGTACCACCGCTTCACCTGTTCCTTTTCCTCGGAAAGGCCACATTCATCCAATGCAGCAAATACTTCCTCTTCGGTAAAACCAAAGGATGTGGCATACTCATCGGATGTGGTGGTTACCACTTTAAGATTATTCAAGTCCGAGAAAATGGACTCCTTGCTGACTCTTGTGATTCCTGTCATAAGCCCCCGCTCCAGCCAGGGATTGGTCTTGAAGGTGGAGTTAAACAGACTTCTGGTAAAGGCCACCAGTTCATCCCAGAATCCCTCCACATAGGCTTCCTGCATGGGGGTATCATACTCATCTAACAGCACAATAACCTTTTTCCCGTAATAACGGTACAGGTAATCACATAGCTTGTGTATGGCAGAGGACGCCACCACTTCCGACATATTGGCCCGTACAGATTGGAAATACGCCCTATCTGCATCCGTCATCCTATCACTGTCCAAAAGAAAAATATTTTGATTATACAAATCTTCCATCAACTGACAGATTCGATACTTCGTGGATTCATAATCTCTTTCCTTCACATTTGCAAAGGACAGACTAATAACGGGATAGGTTCCCTGAAGCTGTCTGTATTTCTCATCCTGCCAGATGGACAGCCCTTCGAACAAATTCCCACGATTCTTGTAGTCCACGGAAAAGAACTGCTCCACCATGCTCATATTCAGAGTCTTTCCAAAACGGCGGGGACGATTAATCAGCGTCACACTGTCCCCGCTGTCCCACCATTCCTTGATGAAGGACGTTTTATCAATATAAAAATAATTTTTTTCTATCAGTTCGTTAAACTGCTGGATTCCGATTGCTACATTTCTTGCCATCTTCCTACCTCCACGCCCCCAAAGGTCGCTTCGCGCTGCTTTGGGGGACAAAAACCGCTATACCAAGTTTCTTTCCTTAGTATAGCGGTTTCCCGTTAAAATTACAATTATTCTCATTCAAAAGTTGTGACATCCTGCTCATCGAACAGCTTTGGAATAATAAAGTGCTTGCCGGTTACGGCAATGGCAAGCTGTGTTTTGTTGGCATAGCCCGTTTTCTGAAGGATATTGCGGATATGGTATTTCACTGCATCCTTGGAGTAATTCAGTTCTTTCGCAATCTCACTGTATTCCAGTCCCTCGCAGACCAGACGCAGAACATTGATTTCCGATTCCGTCAGATCCGCACTGGTGGTAACGCCCAGCTTCACCGCAGGCGTTTTCCCGGGCCACATATGCTCCCCCCGCATGGTGGCATCCATGATGGTAATCAGATCCTCCGAACTGATCTCTTTGTACCAGAAACTGTCCGCCCCGGCTTCCTTTGCTCTTTTGATGTAGCTCTCCTCCACCATGGAGGTAACGATGATGATTTTTAGTTTCGGAAAAAGCTCCCGAAGCTGGGCAGCAGCATCAATGCCATCCCTGGTTCCATGGGTGCAGACATCCATCAGCACCAGATCCACTTCACTCCTTTGGCACACTGTGGCAGCAAGGTCTGCCTGAGACAGACTGCCCACCAGTTCATAGTCCTCACCACTGCACACCACATGCTCCATATATTCTCTGGCAATTCGCTGATCATCTATGATAAGTACCTTTGTCACTCCGGCACCTCCTTCTCCTGATTTCCCAACGGCAGAGTCACCGTCAGCACAAAGTCCGGCTGCGACTGAATCTCCATCCTGCCACCTGCTCCGAATATCACCTTGCTAAGATCCGCCAGACCTCCCCGGGGTGTGATTTCCCCTTTCGGCTGTCTTCCGTCGTTGGTGATACGCAGCGTAATGTAATCCTCTGTCTGCTCCGCCAGAATATACAGGGTTGTCGCATCTCCGTGACGGGCGGCATTGACACAGGCTTCCCGCATGACCGGAAGCAGCAGGTGCAGCATCTCCTCCTCTTTCGGCAGATCCCCCACGAGGTTCACTTGAATCCCCGATACTTCCGCATCTCTGATAAATTCCGCCACATCGTCCTGGGGATAGGTGTTTTCCTCCTGCAGCACCTGAATGGCACGGCGAAACTGCATAACAGCGGCAGCGTTTTCCTCCGAAGTGGTGTTCTGCCGCAGAATCTGCCGTATGGCGGCTACGCCCATGTTCATCTGATCGTGCAGCCTGGATTTCAGATTCAGGATTTCCTGTTCTCTGGTCATTTCCATAATGTTTCCCGATAGGATTTTCAACTCCCGGTACATCTTTTTCAATTCTCTTGACTGCTTTTTCAGCTCCTGCTGCTTTTCATACAGCTCGGTCACATCGCTGAATATCGCCTCGGTATAGGACTCACCATCAGCGGTTTTAACTGTATCTGCGGAATACTGCCAGGCACGTCCGTCCGGGAAAAGAAAAACATTCTCCTCCCGCATAATGCCTGTGGTTCTGTCGCAGCCCTCCAGTGCATGATTCAGCTCCGCAAGACTTTGCAGGTCACACTGGGCGATTTTTCGAAACAGGTCATACATGGCTGTGTTGCACAGCTTGACTGTTCCCTTTGAAGTAAAATAGCAGACAGCAGAGGGAAGCGTGTCCAGTGCTTCCTTTACCGCAATGCGCAGTTGGCGTTTGCTTCGGATTCGCCCCGCCAGATTGCCCACTCTCATATCTGTTCACCGCCTTTCTGCAGCTTAAAGGTGAATCGGTAAGCTCCGTCCTCACAGGAAAATACGCTTTTGTCCGGTACAAATGATGACAAATCGGTATCGCAGACAAATTCCATGAACAGGAGAAGCCTTCCTTCGCGCTCTTTGGCACTGATCCATACGTGGTGAAGGTCATTCACGCAAGCCTCCACCACTGTCTCGAAGCCATGGTACACATGAAGCATATCACTGGTTGACAGTGAAAGATTCGACGGCAGCGTATGGATGCAGTTCACACCGAGCAGTTCCAAATTGACAAAGGATTCCTCAAAGCACCTGGACAGATCCTGGATATCCGCTGTTTTCGTATGTTCACTGACAAGCAGCAAATTGCCGTATCGTTTGATGTATGCCCCTACCACTGCCGCATCGGCTAAAAGACGACGACGTTTTTCCTCATCCGTTTCCGTGTCATACTGTGTCAGCATCCGGCCAATCAAGTCCATTTGCCGGGCTGTTTCCCAGTGAAGCAGATTGCTGACCCAGTTCTTTTCCTGCAGGGTAAGGATTTTCTTCCGCATCTCCAGATTTTCCTGCCGGATGCGGTTGCGCTCTGCAATCTCGCTGCAGTTTTCTTCGATCTGCTGGATGGCTTCAGCCAGTTCGGTGATATCCTCCTTCCACAGCACATGACCGAAGCGGATGGGATGACTCTTGATCTGCGTATTTCTATCTGCGAAAACAGGATGGACTTCGGCGTCCCTGCGCTGTTCTTCCGTCAGTTCCGGAGCATTGGCACTGGAAAGACACACAGTATTTTCCTGGTCTGCAATCTGTGCGCCGAGCCGGCTGACGGTAAACAGGCCGTCATAGCCGGTATTGTTCGGAATCAACCCGCATTGGATACACCCTTCCAGCGCAGCGGTAAAAAGCAGGCAGAATACAACGGTCACATCCCCCGCAATGGATCTCAGCCACGGCACACGAAGAATATAAAGCATTCCATAAATGATGGCTAGTATGCCGGGAATGAACGGAAACACGAAAAATCTGCGGCTGTTGGGAATACGGCACTTGCACACCATAATGACAAGTGCGGTCAACGCGCACAGTGTCAGCCAGCCTACCGCAAGAAAATATCCGATTGCATAGTGATAATCATTTCCCCATACCAGTGCATCTGCGGGAAAAACAAATACAAGCTGATGAAAATCATTGGTCAGAACCAGCAGCAAAAGGACTGTGGTGGGTATGTTAAGAAGCACAGTCCATTTCGGCAGCCGGAAGTTTTCCGTCCTGCCCAGCGACAAGGCCACGAACACCGCCAGACACGGGATGAAAAGCATGGGTAAGTAATACAGATACCAGAGATAACGCAGTATGCCCGGATCTGCCGCGAACACAAACCGGATGGTTCGGACTGTTACCCAAAATGCCGTCAGTGCAGCAATACCGGAAAGATACCGGCGCACCTGCGGCTGTATGATTCGCATACGGACAGAAATACCCCATACGGTAAACAACACAATGTAAATGACGGAACGAAGAAACTGACATAACCAGTCCAAAGGATCCTCTGTATGAAAACCGATTTGCCGCAGCACCACTGCCGTTATGACAGCAAGAACAACATAAAGGAAGGAACTATATTTTCTCAGATTCACTTTTTGTATTGCGCTCATAGTGCTTGTTCCTTCTTTCTTCTAATGTTTTTTCCTGAACTTCAGTTTAGCACAGAAATTTTCTATTTTCTACCCTGGCCCACTTCATTTTTTCCCGGGACATGCCGATATACACTCCAGAGAGCAGGTAGGGACACCTGCGCCGTAAACCATTGGATCATGGCAGTTCATCTGCCATCCAAGCAAACCAAGGAGGGTTACGATATGGATATTTCATCAGTGAGCAGCTACACCGCTGCAGCCGGCTACACCACCGGTGCAAAATCAAAACCAACAGAAACAGACACCGATTCTTCTAAAAAGACAAATGATACCGGTGTCATTTACGAGAAGAGCCACACTTCCGGCAACAAGGCTGTGGATCCGGAACTGATTGCACGGCTGAAGGCCGACAGTGACAATCGCATCTCCCAGCTGCGCAGCATCGTGGAGCAGATGATGAGCAAGCAGGGTGTGGCCATCGGAAAAGCGGACGACATGTGGTCCTTTTTAGCCAGCGGCGATTTCACCGTGGATGCCGCCACCAAAGCGCAGGCACAGGCTGATATCGCAGAGGATGGTTACTGGGGCGTGAACCAGACTTCCGATCGTATTGTAGACTTTGCCAAGGCTTTATCCGGAAACGATCCGTCCAAGGCTGAGGAGCTGATCAACGCATTTAAAAAGGGATTTGACCAGGCTACCAAGTCCTGGGGCAAGGAGCTTCCGGAGATTTCCCAGAAGACCTACGACGCCGTTCTTGAGAAGTTCGACAAGTGGGTAAACGGTGAGGACAACTAATTAATATTTTCTACTGCATCACAAAGGCGGGACTCGCAAGTCCCGCCTTAATGTTATGTTCAATTCCAATTGCGAACGCATGCGTTCACAAATCACGCTCCTCTATACGAGCTTTCCCAGCACATCATCATACAGCGCATCCAGCATCTCCTTCAGTGTCTGCTCAATGGTGTCAAAATAAATCTCCGTGATATTGTTATCAAACTCAATCTCGTTTCCGATTTCCATCACCACATCGGTGATGCCGCTATTGAGCTCGTCCACCGCATTCTCCACGATTTCCTCGAAGCTGCAGTAGGCATCGCTGGTCATATAGAGAATATAATTACTCTTACTCATCCTGTGCATCATCTGATATTCTTCGGTAAAAAGCTCCCATCCTGCTGCGGCTGCTTCCCGCATTTCGTTTCGGATGGACGCATAATCCAGAGGAATATAGGTCTGCTTGAAAAAATCTTCAAAAGATTCTTTATCTTTGTACTCTATTGCCATTTCAAATCTCCTGTAAATGCTCGATGGCGTGATCCGCAATCACGCATTTTCCATGCTCCATGAGATATGCCCTGGTGGGTTCATGGGCATATATTTGTTTGGAGAAATCCAGTGCGGCACTGAGAAGCCGGCACACCTGTCTAGCGTCCATGTCTCCCTTTTCCACCACCAGATAATAGGCCTGTGCCCGTTCGGAATAGTACAGACTGCTGGAGACTTCACATTCCAGAGATACTCCTTTGGCATAGTTTTCTGCCGCATCCAGATTCTCAAAATGAATCTGATAGCTGTTTTTATCTTTCAGCACCAATGACTCTTCCATGTTTTCCGCCTCTGAATCCTTTCCCAGTACCTGCTGCTTCTGGGAGTCTCCCCGCGACGCGGCGGTTCCGGCGGCCTCAGCCAAATGACGAACGGCATCCCGAAGATTCTCCAGCATATTTGCGATGCCCTGCTCCGGTCGCTCGGAAAAAGTCAGTGCAATCACATGCTCCGGCAGAACAGCTACCTGTATCGAAATATTGCCGCCCTGCACTTTATATCCCACTTCTTCCTCCGCCATAGAAATGATTTTTCTAAGAAAAGGCTCGGTTTTTCCGTCATTTCTCAGAAAATCCTCCACATCCAGGCCATGATCGTGAAGCTCCTCCTCCGATATGAGACAACGCACAGTATCCACATTAATTCTCTTGAACTTCATTTCCGCCACCTCCGTTCCTTAAAAATCTTGTTAATCTTTCTTCTTTTTATATGTGTAGGTCAGCGGCGTCTGGTACACATCCTCATAAATCTCTTTCCATACCCGATAGTTATCCATCATCATATCCTTGGCATTCTCCGACTTGGACTTCTTTTTGTCGGGATAGATGGGCTTACCGATATGAATGGTGTACTCCTGCACATAGAATCCGTCACTGTCTAATACATCACTGTCTTTCATGGTAATAAAGCACGGAAGCACAGGCACATTGTTCTGCGCTGCCATGATAAACCCACCCTTTTTCAATGGCTTCGGCTTGCGATAGTTCCACCACATACTCTGCTCCGGATAAATCAGCACGAAATGGCCTTTCTGCAGCAGGATATTGACTGCCTGCAAAAATTTCTTCATGGTATCGTGGTTTGAGCTAAGCGGCAGTGTATTACAATTTCGCATCAGGTATCCATAAAATCCGGGGAAGCTGGTATAGTTTCCTTCCTTGATAATACGATAGAGCTTTCTGCCGGGCTGTTTTGCCTTCTCGTAGGCAATCTGAACTGCAAAACTGTCAAATGCATTGAAATGGTTACAGGTGATAATCGCTCCGCTTTTTAAGCTGTTGAAGTTCTCAATGCCCACCACATCCTTGATGATCAGCTGTTTCCTACGGATCATATCGTTCATAAACCAGCGCGCCACTTTGAATGCATTTCTGGTACGCATTTTTGCTTTAAACCCTCTGCGGTAGTAATCGATATCCTCCGGTTTTAATTCTTTGGACGGCGGATCCTCCTCCACGTCCTCGTCGAATCTGCCTTCCCGCTCATACTGTTCGATCTTACTTAATACCACGCGGCGGGACAGAGACTGATTCTCGTTGCTGCCGTAAAGCTTCACGTAGTTATTGTCTTTCTTGATTTCATTCACTGCCAGATCCAGCAGCCGCTGTCCGGACAGACGGTCTTCCTCTCGCTGCTCATCCGTATACTCCCGAAGTACCTTACGAATTTGTTCATAACAAGGTGTTTCCTTCGCATAGCTCCAGAAATATTCTGCAAGCTGTCCATCTTCATAGTGCCATGGCTTTGCTGCCAGATTGTAGTGAATGAGGCAGATATCCTCTTCCCGGCACATGAGCCGACCCACTGCCTGCACATTCCATTTATCCTCCAGCCAGAGTACTTTATCCTTGCAGATGATGTTCAGATAATCCTGATCCTGCGCCACCACAAACGTGTAGGTATTGACCAGCTCCACAAACTGTTTTAATACTTTATTCTTCCGAAATGCCTTACAGTTAATCAATACCACACCGGCGTTGAAATAGGATTTTCTGGAAATACCCAACACTTCCTCGGCGTAGTCTCCAAAGGTATTCGTCTGACCCACCACCTGGTCCCTGACACCACCAATATATGCCTCTCCCAGATCGTGATTGTACAGTTCCGAAATATCGCCCAGCACTACAGTGTCACTGTCAACATAGATGGCCTTGTCATAGTAAGGAAACATCTCTGACAAAAACAGCCGATAATAGGTTGTCATGGAATAGTAATCCCGAAGAGGGAGTTTTTTCTCAATCTCTTTTATACGGTCTGACACGTTGTCAAATGTAATACGGAAATTATGATTTTCCATTTGTTTCACTGCAGCCATTTTTTCTGCAGAGATATCGGTGTTCAGAACATGGATATGATACTGATACTTTTTCGATGCATTTTTCATCATGGAATGAATGGTCACCACCATATACTGTACGAATTTATCATCACAGGCAAAAAAGATCGGTATCTCATGATGCTGTTTCAGTCCAAATTTTTTCTTCATGTTCATACAATCCTTTCAAATATAAATATTCATAAATAACATCATCAAACTGCGTATATCCAAATGCACGGTACATCTGACTCACATTCCACTGCTTGATGTTGGCAGTGTGTGGATAGGGCAGGTAAAATAATCGCTTGGAAAAATGTCGCACCACAGTGCTCTCATGCAAAAATTTCTGATCGTTGAATTTCTGGGGCAGCATTTTTTTTCGGGTGGTACTGCGATACAGTGCACTCTGATCTGCAAAAAGCAGCTTTTTCGTCTTAATCAAGTTCCTCGCCTTTTCAAAGAGACCGGTGCTCTTCGCTTCCTTCATATTAAACAGCAGCACACCCGCATTGATATAGTTGGGATTGAGCAGATATTTTCCATAATGGTCTCTGGCCGCTGCGTACTCATAGCCCTCCACATCCGTGTCATACAAAAGTACAATATCACGATTGAAGAGGATATCCACATCCAGATACAGAATCTTCTCCGGAATCTCCGGAATCAAATCCATAAAAAGCCGGAGCAAGGTGTAGGGGGAGCAATATGCCTGCTCATTGGGACAGTTTGCAAACTCCTGCGCGTACAATTCACTCACATCCAGCTTCACCACACGATTTTCCTGATGATAGGTCTGAGCCACCTGCTGGAGAAAAGCAATCTGTCTATCCGTCATGGCAGTGTACTCCGGTTTGATATGGGACACATCCATGGTCATGACATAGACACAGAATGGCTCTTTTGTCTGCGTCCGCTTAAAAATGGACAGCATACAGGTCAGCACTCCGTCAAATACTTTCTCATTCCCCGAAAATAGTATATTTATCATTTATCTTTTATCACCTTCTGAATCCGCCTTCACATAGCGGATTAACTCAACATTATTATTTTCACTGCGCTTTTTCATAGTCTCATAAACCTGATCCCGCAGCAGTTTCCGCTGCTCTTTGGCATTCCGGCTCTCATCCGCCCGGAAGGGGCCGTCCACATAGGTAACAATCTGGGGCGTATTACTGTTTTTCCATTTCTGATAGGTGTTGGTAAAACAATACACCGGTGCCTTCTGCTTCACCGGATAGGAAAAGGAATTATCCGTAAACGCCCGGATTCCGGTGTAGTAGGGCCAGATATGTGCCTCCGGATATATATGTATGCACTCGCCTTTCTCGATATGAGAACGAATGGAACGGGTGAAATTCTTCATTCCCTCCATATCATCCGGCAGGGGCAATGCGCCCAGACAGGGAGTGATCCGTCCTAAAACCGGCATGGAAACGTTATTGGGATGAACGATCACATAGACTCCCTTCGGCTTTGCCACCATGGTGGGAATCAATGCATCCGCCAGCGCATGGGTGTGGTTTCCATAGAGAAAAATCCCCTGGGTCCCCGCCTCCTTCAGGCACTCACCATTCACAATCTTGTGATGGAATTTTACTTTCAAAAACAGACTGGCCAAAGGCTTTGCCACCACATCATACCAGAAAAAACGTCCGATTTTTCTCATGCATCCACCATCATAACGATAACTGCCATCGATGTGTTTTGGTGTAATCTTCGCCGTGGAAAATTCATCATTGAGTTCGTCCTGATAATATCGAATCTGCGGTTCTGCCATGTATACCCTTCCTTGTACAAATGTTTGGATAACGTATCTGTTCAGAACAGGCCGGATCACTTGCTGATGAGGCCGTAAGAACATGATTCAACTGCAAGCAAAGTCTACGCTTCGCTTCGGTCGGTGTTGAACAGGTGCCACTGGCACCTAACACCCCATCGGCGTAGCCGATTTTCATGGGTTTTCGAATCATATCTGTGAAGGTACTGAACAGATACCGGATAACTAAAAAGGAGTATACTATAAGAAAAAGCTTTTTTCAATCAAACAAATAAACTTTTGGGTTTGTTTTCTCCTTCCCATCTGCTATAATCAGAACATGAGTTCGCAGGTTGTAACTGTTCTGTAGGCATGTGCATTTCCTGCGGATGTAAATAAAGGTAGTGTAAAGTCAAATATAAAACAGACACAAGGCTTTGTCCTCAAAGCAGTGCGCAGTGACCTTTAAGGACGTATACGTCACCTGCGGTGACACCTCGTGTCAAAAAATGGAGGTGTGGAATGGAACGCACGATTTTTCATATTGATGTGAATTCTGCTTTTCTCAGCTGGACAGCTGTAGATATGTTAGAACATGGAGAGACGTTGGATATCCGCACCATCCCCTCTATCATCGGCGGGGATTCTGCCAGCCGTCACGGCATCGTACTGGCAAAGTCCGTACCGGCCAAGGCCTACGGTATCGTCACGGCTGAGACGGTGGCAAGTGCTTTTCGCAAATGTCCCATCCTAAAAAGCTATTCCCCGGATCACAGGATGTATCAGCGCCGCAGCCGGGAAATGATGAGTCTGCTTAGAAATTACACGGATGATATCCAGCAATTGTCGGTGAATGAATGTTTTCTGGACTTTACGCCCATCTCCCATCAGTATGAATCACCCATGGCTGCTGCTACCATCATAAAGGAGGAAATCAAATCCCGCCTGGGATTCACCGTGAATATCGGCATCGCCCCCAATAAGCTTCTGGCAAAAATGGCCAGCGACTTCACGAAACCAGACCGGATCCACACCCTTTACCCGGATGAGATTCCCGGTAAGATGTGGCCGCTCTCCGTGGACGATCTCTACATGGTGGGGCACTCCAGTGCCACCCGCCTAAAGTCCTTAGGAATCCGCACCATCGGGGAACTGGCTGCCACAGACCCGGAATATTTAAAACAGGAATTTAAGAGCCATGGTCAGCTCATGTGGGAATATGCCAACGGGATTGCTGACAATCAGGTAATAACCGAGAAGCGGGAAGAGAAAAGTATCGGGAATTCCACCACAGTAAGCCATGATGTGACCACTGCGGAGGAGGCGAAGCGGATCCTGCTCGCCCTGTCGGACTCTGTGTCGGCCCGACTGCGCAAAAGCGAGATGCTGGCTCAGAGCATTACGGTAGAAATCAAGTACAGCGACTTCACCAACAACTCCCACCAGATGGGACTCCTATCCCCCACCAACATCACCTCCACCATTTACGACACCGCCTGCACACTCTTCGATACTCTGTGGAACGGACAGCCCATCCGACTGTTGGGCGTGCGCTCCGCAAAACTGCTACATACAGATGCTCCCGTGCAACTGTCCTTATTTGATATGATGGAGACTACTGTCTCTTCATCCGGTGTTATTGATAATAAGAATTCACTCATTCCCAATGAAGAAGATAACATGCAGCGCAAACATAGTACACTGCCTCCTGCAAATCCTACAGAAAAAAAATCCAGCTACGTCCCTTCCCAACAGAAGTTACAGCAACTGGATCATGCCATCGATTCCATCCGAACCCGCTACGGCGACACTGCCTTGGTTCGCGGGAGCTCTTTACTAGATAAAAAATAACTCCCTTTTCGGATTTGTGTTTCTGAGAATGAATTTTGCTATTTTATTGCAGACCTGATTGTACGAGTACCACTTCGTTCCGGCAAGAGAGTTATCTTATTCTTTTTCTCCCGTAGAGGTATGTGAACAAGTAAATCAGCGCCGCCACAATGACAATGGTCGGTCCGGTGGCTACATTCGTAAAATACGAAATCACCAGCCCCAGGAATCCGGAAAACATGGAGAATAAAATAGAAAAGAAATGGTATTCCCGCATATTCACCGAAATATTACGACTGCTGGCTGCCGGCAGGATCAAAAGCGCATTGATAATCAGGATTCCCACCCATTTGATAGAAAGCATAACAATCAGTGCGATAAATACTGCAAACACATTCTCCAGCAGTTTCACCGGAATACGACGGCTTTTGGCCAGCGTAGGATGCAGGCTGATAGCGTTCAACCGGTTAAAGGCTACAAACCAGAAAATCATTGTAGCACCAAAGATTATGATAAGATAAATGATTTCGCTCGGTGTGATGCTCAAAATGTCTCCCACCAACAGGCTGGAATATTTGCTGAAGTTCCCACCCTTTGACAGGATGGCCAGACCAATGGCGATACTGGCAGAGGAAAAAACCGAGATGATCGTATCTCTGGAAGCAGTGGCACGGCTGCTGATATAGTTCAAAAGCAATGCAAAAAGTACCGCAAAAATCAGCATGGGAATGGTGGTATCCACCGCTCCGAATACTACACCCAGTGCGATTCCCGTCAGGGCAGAATGCCCAAGTGCATCAGAAAAAAATGCCATTTTATTATTCACGATCATGGTTCCTAACAGCCCGAACAGGGGCGTGATAATCAGCACTGCCAGAAAGGCATTGCGCATAAAACCATAGAACCACCATTCTGTAAAAAATGTCAACATCGTGTGCCTCCTTCGTTCCTGTCATTCCCAATCTCAGAGAACGTCTTTTGAAAGGCTTCGCTGCGATATACTTCTTTCACACTGCCCTGGCAGAGAATCTGATGATTCAAAAGCACTACCTGGTCTGCATACTTCTTCACATAATCCAGATCATGGGAAATCAGAATCACCGCCATGTCAAAATTTTCCTTCAAATAAGCGATCTGCTGATAGAAAAGCTCCATTCCATTCTGGTCGATACCGGATACCGGTTCATCCAGCAAAAGCAGGTTTGGCCGGTCCATCACTGCCATGGATAAAAGTACACGCTGCAACTGTCCTCCGGAAAGATTACATACCTGTTTATCAATCAAATCCTCAGCATCAAACACAGCCAGATTTTCTTTTATGTCCTCGTATATACTTTTTTTCTTTGCAAAAAAAACAGGAAAACGATAATGATAGCTGGCAATCATGTCATAGACACTCACCGGAGTCGACTTCTCTACATTCAGACTCTGGGGAACATAGCCAATCTTCATTTTCTGGACTTTTCCATTCTCATGATCCTTGAACTCGATGGTTCCTGTATGGGGAATATCTCCTACAATGGCCCGAATCAATGTGGACTTTCCCGCACCGTTTTTTCCAATCACCGCTGTCACCGTGCCACAGTGAATGTGCAGATTAATATGGGACAGAATCTCATTCTCTCCCAGTTTCACTCCCAGCTCCTGTATCTTGATACAGTGCAGACCGCAAGGCTTTATCAGCTTTCTCATGGATTCAAAGCCTCCTTTAATATGTGAATGTTTTCTTCCATTCCATTCAGATAACTATCCGCCTCGTAGTCCCCCCGAGTCAGCGAATCCAGATAGTAAACCGTGGCATCTGTCTCCTTTTCCACGGTATCTCCCATAGACTTTCCATAAAGCTCCTCTGCCAACACAATGCGGATATTGTGGGAGTTGATTTCATCCACCAGCTCGGCCACTTCCCCGGCACTAATCTGGCGTTCTTCGTCCAAATCCATGGAATAGACTACCTCCATTCCATACTCTTTGGCTACATAATCATAAGCCTCGTGGAAAATGATGATTTTCTCCCCTTCGGCACTTTCTTTCAGTTCCTGAGCCTCCTCCATCAGATGCTCCAGCTTATGCAGGTAGGTGTGTGCGTTGGTTTCATAAGTCTCTGCATGAATCGGATCAATTTCACAAAGCGCATCGCAGATATGCTCCACCTGTTTGGAATAATCAGAAATATTCATCCATGCATGGGCATTATCATCCAGCAGTTCCAGGCCATCACAGGCATTGATAATATCCAGATTTTCATAGGAATCTGCCACATCAGACAGGAAAGACTCGATGCCTCCTCCGTTTACCACAAAAACATCCGCAGTGGACAAAAGCTTCATATCTGCCGGTGTAAGCTGATAATCATGGAGACAGCCTGTCTGAGGCTCACTGAGATTAGAAAGTTTGACACCTTCTGTGTCCCCCACGATATTTAACGTGGCAATATACATAGGATAAAAAGAGGTCACAATGGAGATTTCCTGATCTGCCGGAGTGCCCTCATAATACGTGTATACTTTTGTGAAGCCCATTCCTGCCAGCAGCATAGCCACTAGCAGAATGGTTACAAATAAATATTTATTCTTCATAGCCAATCGCCTCGTCCATCAGTTCCCAAATTTCATCTCTGCCCTGTTTTGTGGTGGCAGAAAAAGGAATTATTGTAGTGCCCGACTTTACCTTCAGCCCCTCACGAATCGCCTTCACACATTTGCTCACCTGACTACGCTTAATCTTGTCCAGCTTAGTGGCAATAATAATGGGATCGTAACCCTGATTGATGATCCAGTCATACATCATCTTATCATTGGCGGAAGGATCATGACGAATATCGATCAGCAGGAACACCCGGCGGAGCTGTTTCGAGCCGTGGAGATAATTTTCAATCATTTTCCCCCACTTGACCTTCTCACTTTCCGGCACATTGGCATAGCCATATCCCGGCAAATCCACCAGATACATCAAATCATTGATATTGTAAAAATTAATGGTCTGGGTCTTTCCCGGCTGGGAAGAAGTGCGTGCCAGAGACTTCCGGTTCATCAGTGCATTGATGAGGGAGGACTTGCCCACGTTTGACTTTCCGGCAAATGCCACCTCCGGCAATGTATTTTCCGGAAGCTTGCTGGTGATTCCGCACACGGTTTCCAGACTGACCTGTTTGATAACCATTTCCTGACTCCTTCTTTATTTCTCTACAAATGCCACCGAAAGCACATCTTCCATCTTTTCTACAAATACGATTTCCAGACCTTTCTTGATTTCAGTGGAAATCTCATCGATATCCTTTGCATTCTTCTTTGGCACACACACCGTCTTGATTCCCGCCATCTTTGCTGCCAGAATCTTTTCCTTCAGTCCACCAATGGGTAATACACGGCCACGCAGGGTGATCTCCCCGGTCATGGCCAGATCTGCCCGAATGGGCTTATCCGTAATGGCAGACAGCATGGCGGTAGCCATGGTGATTCCCGCAGAGGGACCATCCTTTGGCACCGCTCCCTCCGGAATATGGATGTGAATATCATGCTTCGCAAAAAAGTCCGGCTCAATTCCATACTGCTCACTGACGGAACGGATATAGCTGATTCCCGCCTGAGCAGATTCCTTCATCACATCGCCAAGCTGGCCTGTGAGCTGGAACTCACCTTTTCCAGGCATTACATTCACCTCGATTTCCAGAGTATCTCCGCCCACGCTGGTCCATGCCAGTCCGCGAACGATACCCACCTCATCCTGCTCATTCTTCAAATCGATGGTATACTTTTCTTTTCCCAGATAGTTCTGGATGTTACGGGTGGTGATTACCACCTTTTTCTTCTTTCCCTCGTAGACCTCACGAGCAGTTTTGCGACAGATCTCTCCGATCTTGCGCTCCAGATTACGAACTCCGGCCTCCTTGGTGTAATTCTGAATCAGCTTTTCCACTGCGGAATCACTAAGTTCTAACTGACCTTCCTTCAGCCCATTTTTCTCCATCTGCTTCTTCAATAAATGCTCTTTGGCAATATGCGCCTTTTCGTTTGCCGTATAACTCGTCACCTCGATGAGCTCCATACGGTCTAACAGGGGACGTGGAATTTCCTGCACGGAATTTGCCGTGGCGATAAAAAGTACCTCGGACAGATCAATGGGAAGCTCCACATAATGATCCTGGAAATTCTTATTCTGCTCACTGTCTAATACTTCCAGCAAAGCCGCCGCCGTATCTCCCTTGTGATCGCTGCCGGCCTTATCAATCTCATCCAGCAGCATCAGCGGGTTCTTCACCCCCGCATTTTTCAGTCCCATGGCAATCCGCCCCGGCATGGCTCCCACATAAGTTCTCCGGTGTCCCCGAATCTCAGCCTCATCCCGGACTCCACCTAAGCTGATGCGAATGTATTTTTTATCCAATGCTCTGGCTACGGAATGGGCAATACTGGTTTTTCCCACTCCCGGAGGACCCACCAGACAGATGATGGGACCATTGCCCTTCTTGGTCAGGTTGCGGACTGCCAAAAATTCCAACACACGCTCCTTCACCTGCTCTAAGCCGTAATGATCTTCGTTCAGAACACGCTCCGCATTTTTCAGGTCTTTGTTGTCCTTGGATGATTTATCCCAGGGCAATTCCAATAAGGTCTCGATATAGCCCCTCTGCATAGCACTTTCTGAGGAACTGGAAGGCAGATTGGCAAAACGATCAATTTCCTTTTTTATCTTCTCCTTGATTTCCTTGGACGCCTTCAGCTTCGTAAGATCCTCCCGATAGCGTTCGATATCGGACTGGGAACTGTCCTCACCCAGTTCCTCCCGGATCACCTTCATCTGCTCACGGAGGATATACTCCTTCTGATTCTGGTCTACCTGTGCCTTCACCTTGGTCTGAAAATCCTGTTTCAGGGAAATCACACTGATTTCGTTCATCAGAATCGCCAATATGGTCTCACACTGCTCGCTGACATCTGCAGCATCTAGTATCTTCTGCTTTTCCGTATAATATACCGGAAGATTGTTTGCAATGAGCTGCAGGAGATTCGGCAGATTTTTTTCCTCCTGCACCTGCTTCAAGAAATCTTTGCTGACTCTTCCATTGGCAGTACCATAGCGTGCCATATTCTCCTTCAGACTGCGAATCATGGCACTGACTGCTTCCTTCTCCAAAACAGAGGTTCCCTCTTCAATGGGTTCCACATTAGCAGACAGATAATCCTCCTGAGGCAAAAACTCTCGAATACGTGCTCGCTCCATCCCTTCTGTCAAAACGCGAATCATATTATTCGGCATTTTGATTACCTGCTTTACATAGGAAATGACTCCCATCTCATAGAGGTCCTGCCACTCCGGCTCATCCTTTTCCGGATTCTTCTGGGTAATCAAAAACACCTTTTCATCTGTCTGCATGGCCTTTTCTATCGCCCGAATGGACTTTTGCCGGCTCACATCAAAATGAGCCACCATCCCCGGAAGCAGAACCATACCTCGCAATGCCACCAATGGTAAATTCATCTTCTTATCACTCATCAATACGCTCTCCTAAGCAGTTTTATAGGTAATCTCTGCTTCCTTGTCCTCCACCGTCTTTTTCGTGATGATACATTTTACAATATTTTCATCTGAAGGAATCTGATACATCAGATCCATCATCGTCTCCTCCATGATTGCGCGAAGACCTCTTGCTCCGGTCTTGCGCTCTAAGGACTTCTCTGCAATGGCTTCAAGTGCCTCATCCTCAAACTCCAACGCCACGCCATCGATCTCAAACAGCTTCTTGTACTGTTTTACCAAAGAGTTCTTGGGTTCTTTTAAGATACGGATCAGGGCATCCTTATCCAAAGTATCCAATGCCACATTCACCGGCACACGTCCGATAAACTCCGGAATCAAACCAAACTTGATAAAATCTCCCGGAAGAACCTTCTTTAAGACTTCTCCCACGTTCTTCTCGCTCTTCTCTGCAATCTCTGCATTGAATCCGATGGATTTCTGATCCATACGTCTCTCAATAATCTTCTCTAATCCATCAAATGCACCACCGCAGATAAACAGAATATTCGTGGTATCAATCTGAATCATTTCCTGCTGAGGATGCTTTCTTCCTCCCTGTGGCGGAACAGATGCCACTGTTCCCTCAAGAATCTTAAGCAATGCCTGCTGCACACCCTCACCGGATACATCACGGGTGATGGAAACATTTTCGGATTTTTTTGTAATCTTGTCAATCTCATCAATATAGATAATTCCATACTGAGCACGCTGCACATCATCATCTGCTGCCTGAATCAGCTTCAGCAGAATGTTTTCCACATCTTCGCCCACATATCCTGCCTCTGTCAACGTGGTAGCATCTGCAATGGCAAAGGGAACATTGATAATCCGCGCCAGAGTCTGGGCCAGCAATGTTTTACCGGAACCGGTGGAGCCCAACATAAGAATGTTACTCTTCTGCAGTTCCACATCACCCAGATCTACACCGGAGGTAATTCTCTTATAATGATTATAGACAGCAACGGACAATACCTTTTTCGCATCATCCTGTCCGATTACATACTCATCCAGAAATGCCTTCATCTCCTGGGGCTTGATTAAATTAATATCTGCCAGTTCGTCAGCCACAGGATTTCCCGGAGCATCCTCATGGTCATCCTCCTCTTCAATAATCTCGTAACAAATCTCTACACACTCATCACAAATATAGGAACCGCCGGGTCCTGCGATGAGCTTATGCACCTGATCCTGGGTCTTCCCACAAAAGGAGCAGCGCACTTTATCTTCACTATTTCTGCCTGCCATACTTTCACCTCTATACTAAGTCTATTTCACGGAAAAAGGCTGTCCCGAAAAGACAGCCTCTCTCATTCCTTATCGATTTGTAATCACGCCGTCAATTATGCCATACTCTTTTGCTTCTTCTGCCGACAAGTAATGGTCTCTCTCGGTATCCGCTGCAATCACATCATACGGCTTTCCGGTATTTGCGGCAAGAATCTCATTTAATCTCTTTTTTGTCTTTAAAATATTCTCTGCTGCAATCTGAATCTCAGTAGCCTGACCCTTTGCACCACCGGAGGGCTGATGAATCATAATCTCCGCATTGGGCAGTGCAAAACGCTTCCCCTTAGCACCACCTGCTAAAAGAAATGCTCCCATACTGGCTGCCAATCCGATACAGATTGTAGATACATCGCATTTGATATACTGCATGGTATCATAGATGGCCAGTCCTGCGGTAACCATTCGTCCCGGAGAATTGATGTACAACTGAATATCTTTTCCCGGATCCTCTGACTCCAGGAATAAAAGCTGTGCCACCACCAGGCTGGCTGTAGTCTCATTAACCTCTTCCCCAAGGAAAATAATACGATCCTTTAACAGACGGGAATAAATATCATAATTCCGCTCGCCCCTGCTGGTCTGCTCAACGACGTAAGGTACTAAACTCATATTCAAACCTCCAACTCATATAAAATTTATCAAAACAGACTGACCCCTGCGAGCCAGCCTGTCACTCAATTCTTACTCTTCAGAATCACTTTCCTGCTTTGATTTTGCCTTTGCTCTCTCCTTTGCATGCTCAACTACAAAGTCGATTGCCTTCTGAATGCCCAGATCTCTCTTCATAGACTCCTTCTCATTATCGCCCATGAACTCCTTGAGCTTATCTGCTTCCATACCGTAAGCTGCAGCCATCTTCTCGATCTCTGCATCGATATCTGCCTCTGTAATCTCAAAGTTCTGATCAGCTGCAATAGCCTCTAATACCAGACTGCCCTGAATACGATTCAAAGCCTCAGGACGTACCTGCTCCTTCATCTGATCCATGGTGCTTCCGCTAAACTTCATATACTGATCAAAGCTTAATCCCTGCTGTGCCAGTCTCTGTGCGAACTCCTGAATCATGCTGTCTACCTGTGCATCAATCATTGCATCCGGGATTTCCATCTCAGACTTCTCTACGATCTTCTGGATTGCCTCATCCTCTTTGCTTCTTCTTGCTTCCTTCTGCTTGGTCTCCTCTAAGCCCTTGCGGATGCTGTCCTTATACTCAGCCAGAGTCTCAAACTCAGAAACATCAGATGCGAACTCGTCATTCAGCTCCGGAATTTCTTTCGTCTTTACTTCGTGGATCTTTACCTGGAATACTGCAGGCTTTCCTGCCAGCTCCTCTGCATGGTACTCAGCAGGGAATGTTACGTTGACCTCAACCTCCTCGCCGGCTTTCTTTCCTACTAACTGATCCTCAAAGGTATCAATAAAGGAATGAGAACCAATCTCTAAGGAATATCCCTCTGCCTTGCCACCTTCAAATGGCACACCATCTACAGATCCCTCGTAATCAATAACTGCGGTATCGCCGTTCTCGATGGCTTTATCCTCAGCAGTCACTACTCTTGCATTGTTATTTCTCTCGCGCTCTAATGCTGCGTCTACTTCCTCGTCTGATACAGTGGTGTCAACCTTGGTTACGGTTACTCCCTCGTACTTGCCAAGCTTCACCTCAGGCTTCTTTGCCACCTCTGCGGTAAAAATGAAAGGCTTACCCTTCTCTAACTGAACCACGTCTACAGTAGGCTGGGATACGATATCCACACCGCTCTCATCCACTGCTGCCGGATATGCTTCCTGCATCATGATATTTGCTGCATCCTCATAGAAGATTTCCGGCCCGTACATCTTCTCGATCATTGCCATAGGCACCTTTCCCTTACGGAATCCCGGAATGCTGATTTTGCTTTTCTGCTTATTATATGCAGCCTTTAAAGCTTCCCCTACTTTATCCTCTGAAACCTCGATGGTAAGCTTTACCATGTTTTTCTCTAAATTCTCAACCTGTACACTCATTTAACTGTTTCCTCCTTAAAATTATACATGTACATTCTTCTCTCAACAGAAGTGTCCTGCAAGAGGGCACACTTCCGCCACTCACAGTCATTTAGAGATTATATCATACTGTTTTCAAAAATACTAGCACTTTTTTCAAAAAGAAAAGCCACCACCCCGCTGATATTTCAGCGGGATGATGACTTCTCTTTTTACCGGATAGCCGATGCCTATTTGCCGGACATCTGCTCCTCCTGTCTCTGAATCATCTTCTTTACCATTTCACCACCGATGGAGCCGGCCTGCGCACTGGTTAAATCTCCGTTGTAGCCCTGCTTTAAGTTTACACCCAGCTCAGAAGCTACTTCCTGTTTGAAACGGTTCATGGCTTCCTTTGCCTGAGGCACAGCCATCTGATTTGAACTACTTGACTCGTTCATTTGTCTTACCTCCATGTTTACACGTTTTATCTATTTTAAGATAAGCTGCTTGACTGCTTATCCTAAAGGTAGTATTTCTCATAACATGTAAAATATGTTGGAAAGATTTGGCTCTGATTAAGAAAGTGGATACACCAGTGCACCCTTGAGATGTTCGATATCCGCTTCCGGATCCATGTACCTTACAATCTCCAGTCCAAAGTCTATGGCGGTTCCCATGCCGCAGCTGGTGATAATGTTCTGATCTGTCACCACATTGGATTCGATCCACTCTGCTCCCAGCAGCTTCTCCTCAAATCCCGGATGGCAGGTGGCACGTTTGCCCTGCAACAATCCATTTTCTCCCAACACACTGGGTGCCGCGCAGATGGCTGCCACCAGTTTTCCCTCCGCTGCGAATTTTTTTATAACAGATTTTACTGTATCATCTGCTCCCAGATTCAGTGTTCCCGGCATACCTCCCGGAAGCACAATGCCATCCAGTTCATCATAGTTCACCTGGCCCGCCAGTGTGTCGGTTATGAAAGGGATCTGATGGGAACCGATGACCTGATTTTTCCCGGTAATGGAAATGGTCACGATTTCCAACTTGGCTCTGCGCACCAGATCCACCACAGTGAGACCTTCAATCTCCTCACATCCATCTGCCATAAAAATACCTATTTTCTTACTCATAATCAACTTTCCTCCACTTTATGTTATACTGGTTAGGCGTTTCGCAAATGCCTATGTTATAATGATTGTATCATTTTATCCCAAGGAGAGACAATATTATGGAAATCGAACGTAAATATCTCATCACACAACTTCCCTTTGACCCGGAAGAATACTCCTGCAAAATCATCCAGCAGGGTTATCTGTGCACAAACCCAGTGGTTCGGGTCCGTAGATCCAACGACCGCTACATCCTCACCTACAAAGGGGAAGGACTTATGGTACGGGAAGAATATAATCTGCCACTAACCCGGGAAAGCTATGAACATCTGCTGCAAAAAGCCGACGGCAATATCATCTCCAAAAAAAGATATCTGATTCCCTACAATGATACCCTCACCATTGAGCTTGACATTTTTGAAGGTGATCTGGCTCCTTTGATGCTGGCTGAAGTAGAGTTCGAAACAGAAGACGATGCCAATTCCTTCACTCCGCCGGAGTGGTTCGGACGGGATGTAACCTTTGAAAAAACGTACCACAACAGCAATCTCAGTCAGAAAAATTTATAGACTTTTGCTTATTACCGGAGACGGGTGGTCTCATAGCGGCACATGGTAGCCAGACATTGTTTCAGCTGCGCAAACCGGTCACTGAGATCTCCCTCCGGGATCACCACATCCAAAATCACCGCAAAATCATTGATCAGTCGATCCGTAATCTCATTGTCCATGGACTTTACTACTTTGAATTTATCTTCATAGCTATCTGCCTCCAAAAAGGCGATCAACCTAGGGTCTGCTCCGGCCAGTTCCTCCTGTTCCGGACTTTGTATTACCGCATTCTCCGCCGGTTTCTCTGTGGACTCTTCCGCTTTTCCCTGCGCCTCTTCTTCTTCCGGTGTC
>JALEPL010000015.1 GCA_022766245.1 Lachnospiraceae bacterium
GGAGGATTTTTAGCCATGGGGAAGGCGGCGCTGGCCCTGGGGGCAGACACCTTCGCCTTTTTTACCAGAAATCCCAGAGGAGGTTCCGCAAAAGCCATCGATCCGGCGGACGCACAGGCACTGTGTGATCTGCTGAAGGAGCATTCCTTTGGAAAGCTGGTGGCACACGCACCCTACACCATGAATGTGTGTGCGGCAAAGGAGGATGTGCGCAGCTTTTCCCTGCAGATGTTAAAGGAAGATATGCAGCGCATGGAATATATTCCCGGAAATTACTATAATTTTCATCCCGGATCTCATGTGGGACAGGGAGCAGAGACGGCCATTCCCATGATTGCCGGGGCATTGAATCAGACCCTGACACCGGAACTGCACACCACCGTTCTGCTGGAGACCATGGCGGGAAAGGGGACAGAGATGGGACGAAGCTTTGAGGAACTGCGGCAGATTATCGAACAGGTGGAGCTTTCGGACAAGGTGGGTGTCTGCTTGGATACCTGCCATATCTGGGATGGCGGCTACGATATTGTGGGAAATTTAGATCAGGTGTTGGAGGAGTTCGATCGGATCATCGGTCTGGAGCGGTTGAAGGCGGTTCACTTAAACGATAGCGTGAACCCCTGCGGTGCTCACAAGGACCGTCACCAGAAGCTGGGGGAAGGGGAGATTGGTGAAGAGACCCTAAAGGCTGTGGTGCAGCATCCCCTGTTGACCGGACGGCCCTTTATCTTAGAGACACCAAACGATGATGCAGGCTACGCAAAGGAAATTGCGCTGGTACATGAGTGGATCGAAACAGCTTAAACAGGAGGAGAAACAAATGAACTGTAATTATCATACCCACAATGAGATGTGCGGTCACGCTGGCGGTACACTGGAGGAATATGTGCAGTGTGCCATAAAAAACGATCTGAAGGAGATCGGTATGTCGGATCACATCCCCTATCCCGGGGATGGATTTGGATATCGGATGCCGTACGCCCGCTTGGATGAATACATAGATACCACACTTCAATTGAAGGAAATGTATCGGGATCAGATTCAGGTGTTATTGGGACTGGAGTCTGAGTATTTTTCAGACTATGACCGATATTATCAACGGCTGCTACAGGAAAAAGGTGTGGAATATCTCATTTTGGGACAGCATTTTTACATGACACGTGATGGAAAGCTGGCAAATGTCTATAATGATATGCCTGACACAGAGGCGTGTATGGATTACGCCAAAAGCTGCATGGAGGCCATGAACACGGGATACTTTGCTTATCTGGCCCATCCGGATCTGATTTTTGTTAACGATTTTCCGTTGGATAATGCGGTAAAAAGAACCGTAGATTATATCATAAATGAATCATTAAAACACGATTATATTTTAGAGTTAAATGCCAATGGATTCCGCCGGGGGAAGTCTCAGTTTGTGACGGGGGAGCGTTATCCTTACCCAACAGATTTTTTCTGGAATGAGGTGGCCAAAAGCAAGGTTCGTGTCATCATCGGTGCGGATTGTCATTCCCTGGATGTCCTGTGTGACTGGGCTACGGAACAGGCGGAGAATATGGCCGGGGAACTTGGATTGAATTTGATAGAAAAAATGTGGTGATATGATGAAAAAAAGTTTAAAGTTAAAGATGCTGCTTCTGACGATCCTCCCACTGCTGTTTCTGGCGCTGGTGATGCTGCTGGTGAGTTTCCGGTGCTTCCGGAATACCATGGTGGAGGAAGCCAGAACGGACATGAGCAATCAGTGCCACCTTTTAGAGCAGATGTTTGAGCGGATGTATCCGGGAGAGTATCGGATCGAAGTGTTGGATGGGGATAATTATCGGCTGTACAAGGGAGACTATGACATTACGTCCTCCGAGGATATTCTGGATAATCTGAAGGAATCCTACGGGGACGAGCTCACCATTTACTGCCGGGACACCAGTGTGCTCACCACCATGACAGACGAGAATGGAGAGCGTGCTTTGCTGGGAAAGGTGTCTCCAATTGTTTCCGCGGAGGTGTTGGATCAGGAGGAGGAGCGGTTCTATTCAGATGTGACTCTGGAGAAAGAAAAGTATTTTGCCTATTATCTGCCCATTTTGTGGGAGGATGGCACCTGCTTTGGCATGTTTGCGGTGTACCGTTCTGCAGAGTCCCTACAGAAAAGCGTGTATCGTGCCCTGCTTCCCGTGGCACTGGTGTACCTTCTGGCAACCATGATGATTGGTCTGATCAGTATTAGCTATTCCCAACAGATTGTGGTGCGCATCCGAGGGCTGCAACGCTTTTTAGGAGCTCTGTCCAAAGGGCGGTTCGATGGGGAACTGTCCCATAAATATCTGCAGCCGGAGGATGAACTGTCGGAATTAGGAAGAAGCAGCCTTTTGATGCAGGATTCGCTTCGCAGGCTGGTGGAGTGTGACGCACTGACAGAGCTTAACAATCGGCGGTATGGGGATAATCGCCTGAAAAAGATTCTGGATGACGCTGGGATTGACGGGGCGGACTGTTGTGTGGCCATTGGAGATATTGATTTCTTTAAAAAGGTAAATGATACCTACGGACATGACGCCGGAGATGAAGTGCTTCGCCAGGTGTCCAGAGTCCTAAAGAAGCACATGGCCGGTAAGGGATTTGTGGCACGTTGGGGCGGAGAGGAGTTTTTGTTTGTGTTTGAAAAACAAGATCTGCAGGCCTCTGTGCATATTTTGTGGGAAATGCTGGAGGAGATCCGCCAGATGGCTATTCAAAGCGGGACACAGGAGATTCATGTGACCATGAGCTATGGCGTGACCGGGGCATGGAAAAAAGCCACTGCAGACGAACTTCTTAAGACTGCGGATGAGCGATTATACACGGCAAAAACCTCCGGCCGAAACCAGGTAGTGGGGGAATAAATCCTATAAAAAGAAGTTTAGAAAAATTTTAGAAATGCTTTATTGACTGACTCCGGCAGAATGTTAAAATATGTGTAAATGTTCAGAGCCAAGCAAAGGAGGCACATTGTGAAACAGATTCTGAAAAATATGATTCCCTACTGGAAATCATTGATTCTCATTATTTTGCTTCTGATTGTTCAGGCCGGTTGCGATTTGGCATTGCCCACCTACACCTCAGATATTATCGATGTGGGTATCCAGAACAGCGGTGTGGAACATATTCTTCCGGAGAAGATCACAGACGAGGAGTATCAGGAAGCACAGATTTTTATGACGGAAGACGAGCGCAGTCTGATGGATGGACTGTATGATGCAGAGGGTGAGTTTTACATCCTGCAGGAGACTGATGAGGAAGTGTTGGAAGAAGCTGATGAGACACTTCTGACTCCCATTGTACTGACCTATCAGCTGGGACACATGGAGGAAAGCCAGCTCAAGGAGACGGTGGCTGGAACCTTGGCAGAGAATGAGGCAATGGCTGCCTATGCTGCTCAGGTGAAGGAGATGTCCTTAGAGGAAATCGAGGGACTGATTCAGATGGATATCGTCTCCTTTGAGGCGGAGGATGAAAATGGGGAGGTTTTCACCTATGTGGACATGCGTCCCATTATGCAGGCCATGATCGAATCCGGACAGATGGATGCGAACATGCTGGAGGATGCGAGAAAGCAGATGGATGAGACCATTTCTACCGTGGGAAGTGATACCTTAAAATCCATGGGCATCCGGTATGCAGTATCCTGCGATGAGGCATCAGGCGTGGATGTAGAAAAGGTGCAGATGTCCTATTTGTGGAGCACCGGCGGAAAGATGGCTCTCTTTGCGGTATTGATGATGGTATCAGCTGTTTTTGTAACATTGCTTGCATCTCGTGTAGGAGCATCAATTGGCCGGGATTTGAGACAGAAAGTGTTTGGAAAGGTGATAGGATTTTCCAATGCAGAATTGGAAAAGTTCTCTACGGCATCCCTGATTACCCGGGCCACTAATGATGTGCAACAGATTCAGATGGTATCTACGATGACACTGCGGATGGTGTTGTATGCACCCATTATCGGCATAGGTGGTATTTTCTGCGTTTATCGTACCGGGGTTGGTATGGGATGGATCATTGCATTGGCAGTTCTGGTGTTGGTGAGCTTTGTCATGGTGCTGGTTTCTGTGGCTATGCCGAAGTTTAAGATTATGCAGAAAATGGTGGATGGTCTGAATCTGGTTTCCAGAGAGATCCTTACCGGCTTACCTGTTATTCGTGCTTTTGGCCGGGAGAAAACAGAGGAACAACGATTTGACAAGGCTAACATGGATCTGAAAAAGACACAGCTTTTTACCAACCGTGTCATGAACTTTATGATGCCTGGCATGATGATGATCATGAACTGTATTGTGGTTTTAATTACATGGGTGTCTGCAAAGCATATTGATGCGGGTACCTTACAGGTAGGAGCTATGACGGCATTTATCACATATACCATGCAGATCGTGATCTCCTTCCTGATGATGACAGCTATGTCCATCATGTTGCCCAGAGCAGGTGTGGCAGCAGATCGTATTCAGGAAGTCATCGACACCGAGTTTACCGTGCGGGATAAAGAAAATGCAGTATCCATGACGGGCTGCAAAGGCGTGGTAAAATTTGACCATGTGTCCTTCCGGTATCCGGGTGCTGATGAGGATGTATTGCATGATATCAGTTTTACAGCAGAACCAGGAAAAGTAACTGCCATCATCGGAAGCACCGGTGCGGGAAAGAGTACATTGGTGAATCTGATTCCCCGTTTCTATGATGTGACGGAAGGAAGCATCACATTGGACGGCGTGGATCTGCGTGACATGAAGAAAAGGGATCTGCGGGCTCAGATCGGTCTGGTGCCCCAAAAGGGAATCCTCTTTTCCGGCACCATTGCCAGCAACCTGCGATTTGGCAGGGAGGAAGCCACCGATGAGGAAATCCGTCAGGCTGCTGAGATTGCTCAGGCCAGTGATTTCATCGAGGAGAAACGGAAAAAATACGACAGCCATATTGCACAGGGGGGAACCAATGTGTCCGGTGGGCAGAAACAACGTCTGGCCATTGCCCGGGCCATTGCAAAGAATCCTAAGGTATTCCTGTTTGATGACAGCTTTTCCGCACTGGATATGAAGACGGACGCAGCACTGCGCGAGGCATTGGCAGAACGTGTGGCGGACAGTACGGAGATTATCGTGGCACAGAGAATCAGCACCATTTTGCATGCGGATCAGATCGTGGTGTTGGATGAAGGGCGTGTTGCAGGTCTTGGTACCCATGAAGAATTATTGAAAAGCTGTGACGTATATCGTCAGATTGCAATGTCTCAGTTATCCGCATCAGAATTGGGTTTGGAAAATGAGGAGGTGTAGAACATGAGTGAAGAGATGAAGACAAACAGTTCCGCACCAAAAGACCCCATGGCAAGAGGACCCATGGGAGGCGGTCATGGACATGGACAAGGACCGGCAGAAAAGGCTAAGAATTTTAAGGGATCTACCAAAAAAATACTGGCCTATATTGGCAGATACAAGATTGCAATCTTTGTGGTCATGATATTTGCGGTGGCTTCTACGGTGTTTAATGTTTTAGGACCCAAGGTGATGGGAAAAGCTACCACAGCATTGGCTGAGGGACTGATGAATAAGATGCAGGGCATCGGTGGGCTTGATTTTGCCCGGATTGGAAAAATCCTTCTGTGGACCTTAGGCTTATACCTGTGCAGTGCGATCTTTACCTTTATCCAGGGATGGATCATGACAGGAATTACCCAGAAGATATGCTATCGCATGCGAAAAGAGATTTCCGAGAAGATCAACCGTATGCCTATGAAGTATTTTGAACAGCGTACTTATGGTGAGGTGTTGTCCCGGATTACCAATGATGTGGATACCCTTGGTATGGGACTGAATCAGAGTATCACCCAGATCATCACATCTGTTACGACTCTGGTGGGTGTGCTGGTTATGATGATTTCTATTTCTCCACTGATGACACTGATTGCTTTGGTGATACTTCCGGTCTCCATGATTCTGATGATGCTGGTGGTAAAGTTTTCCCAGAAGCATTTCAGAACCCAGCAAAAATATCTGGGCATCATCAACGGACAGGTGGAGGAGAGCTTTGCCGGACAGATGGTAATCAAGGCCTTTAACAAAGAAGAATCTACGATCCAGAATTTTAACGATACCAATGATACCCTTTATCAGTCTGCATGGAAATCACAGTTCCTGTCCGGATTGATGCAGCCCATTATGATGTTTGTGGGAAATTTGGGATACGTGGGAGTGGCGATCTCCGGTGCGGTGCTCGCCATTCGCGGAACCATCGGAATCGGAGATATTCAGGCATTTATCCAGTATGTAAAGAATTTCACCCAGCCCATTCAGCAGATGGCGCAGATTACCAATCAGGTGCAGTCCATGGCAGCAGCAGCAGAGCGTGTGTTTGAGTTCTTAGACGAGGAAGAGGAGGAACAGATTGCAGAGAATCCGGTACACTTAGAGCATGCCAAGGGACAGGTAGAATTCGACCATGTACAGTTTGGCTATGTGGAGGATCAGACTATTATCAAGGATTTCTCCGCCACGGTAGAACCGGGACAGAAGATTGCCATAGTTGGACCGACAGGAGCAGGAAAGACTACCATGGTGAAGCTTCTTATGCGGTTCTAT
The DNA here is from genome assembly GCA_022766245.1 of Lachnospiraceae bacterium. Lineage (GTDB taxonomy): Bacteria > Bacillota > Clostridia > Lachnospirales > Lachnospiraceae > Roseburia_C. The sequence continues at coordinate 6,609 of JALEPL010000015.1, forward strand.
GATGTGAATCAGGGAGCTATCCGGCTGGACGGACACGATATCCGGGATTTTAACCGACAGGAACTCAGAGACAGCTTTGGTATGGTATTGCAGGATACCTGGCTGTTTAAGGGCACCATTATGGAAAATATTCGTTACGGTCGACTGGATGCAACGGATGAGGAAGTGATCGCAGCAGCCAAGGCAGCCCATGCAGATCATTTCATTCGTACCTTGCCGGGAGGCTATCAGATGGAGCTGAATGAAGAGGCATCCAATGTCTCACAGGGACAGAAACAGCTGCTTACCATTGCCCGTGCGATTCTGGCCAATAATCCGGTACTGATTTTGGATGAGGCAACGTCCTCCGTGGATACCAGAACCGAGGAGCGGATCCAGAAGGCTATGGATAATCTTATGCGAGGACGGACCAGCTTTATTATTGCCCATCGCCTGTCCACGATTCGGGATGCGGATCTGATTCTGGTGATGAAAGACGGAGATATCATCGAACAGGGCAACCACGAGCAGCTGTTAGCACAGAACGGATTTTATGCGGAGCTGTATAATTCTCAGTTCGCACAGGGGTGATGCTGAACAGTTCTGGAAATTTTTTCTAAAAGATGTTACACTGATTCCACATAGTAAGCATGCGATATTGAGAAGCGTGACAATATTTTTGAGACGTGTCGCATCAAGAGGAGTGTTATCATGGACGAAAGAGAAATTCAAACAGAGATTCAGGTGGGCCCGCCCATTGAAAGTAAAGTAGACTACAGTGCCTCAAGGGAGGCATTGCAGTCCTGCTTTGAACAATGGCTTGCTGCAGTGGAAACAGGAGAGAAAAAACGTACCGATGTGGAGATGGTACTTCTGGGCTATGCGCTGGACTTTATAGATTTTGCAAAGCAGGCTGCCGAGGTCACGCTGACCTTTGAGGAGGACAGTGTGCCGGCCTTAGATCAGGTGCTGGGGCAGCTTCATACCCTGAGTGAAAAAGGAAAAATTCCTCAAGAATATCTGGAGCTTTTGGTGAAAAAAGCTACCGGATTTTTTGGCGTTTTAATACTGAAAAATCTGGGAGGAAATTGGGCCCATTCCGATGTAGGAATGGTGGTGCGGCTGTCGGGAATGAATGTATTTGTGTACAACCATATTGCCCGCTGTGTGGTATCCGGGGAAGAGGATGTCTGCAGTTTATATCAGGCTTTCCGCATGATGGTGAAGAGGAAGCAAGAAGAGGCGAAGGAGGAAATCTAATGGAAAAATGGGATCTGTATACCAAAGACCGTCAGTACACCGGAAAGACCATGATCCGGGGAGAAAAAATTCCGGAAGGCTTCTACCGCATGGTGGTTCATGTGTGTATCTTCAATAGCAAGGGTGAGATGCTGATTCAGCAGAGACAGGCGAACAAAAACGGATGGTCCAATTTATGGGATATGAGTGTAGGCGGACACACTCTGGCCGGGGAGAGCAGCAGCCAGGGGGCTATGCGTGAGGTGTCAGAAGAGATTGGTCTCGCTCTGTCCTTAGAGCAGCAGCGGCCGGCATTAACCATTGATTTTGATACTGGCTTCGATGATATCTATACCGTAGTTTCGGATGTGGATATTGATTCACTGACTTTGCAGCAGGAGGAAGTGCAGGCAGTGAAATGGGCCTCACTGGAGGAAATCTGTGGAATGATTGATGAGGGGACTTTTATCCCCTACCACAAGAGTCTGATAGCACTTGTGTTTTTCTTGAGCACACACTGTGATGCCCATACCAGACCGGATCAAAAGTAAATGAAAATTTTCCATTCTTTGTTGATGTAAAAGGGGATATCAAGTAAAGAGTAGGGAAAAAATGATGAAAAAGAAATTACCGTCTATTGGATTACGAATTATTAAATCAGCGGTTGCCGTGGCACTTTGTTTTTTTATATCCTTTTTACGGGGACAGAGTGGCATTCTGCCGCCACTGCCAGGGTGGTGATGGAGCTGATCCGGAAGGAGCAGATGAAATGCTTCGTCAATGTTATTGTGGAGGATACGCTTCTGATTTATTATGAGGAGGGTATGGATGAGGTACAAAGTGGAGTGGTGGAGCTGCTTCGCAAGTCACCTTACCGGAACTACATTTGCAAACCCTTTGAGGGGGAGCAGGATGTGGTTTACTTTATGCTGCTGGATTGGACGGAGCTTATTGAGAATTTTTATGAGCCCCTGCCATGGGGAAAATATTCTATGAGACACTCTATAAAAGAAAGAGAGCACGAATGCAGTATCAAAAAGTAAAAGAGGCAAGATTTTGCAGCAGACCAAATCGGTTTGTAGCAAAGATATTGGTGGATGGAACCGAGGAAACAGTGCATGTGAAAAATACCGGAAGATGCCGGGAACTACTGCTGCCGGATTCCAGAGTAATTCTGGCAGAGTCGGATCATCCAAACCGCAAGACAAGGTATGATCTCATCGCAGTATATAAGGAAGCTTTAGGGTGGGTGAATATTGACAGTCAGGCACCAAACCGTGTGGTGGCAGAGTGGCTGGCTGGACAAAATTACACTTATATAAAGCCTGAGTATCGCTATGGGGATTCCCGAATTGATTTTTATATGGAGCGGGGGGAGGAAAAGTATCTGATGGAAGTAAAGGGATGTACCCTTGAGATAGATGGAATCGGGTATTTCCCGGATGCCCCCACAGAACGAGGCGTAAAGCACTTAAAGGAACTGACCCGGGCTGTAGAACAGGGATATCACGCTACAGCAGCCTTCGTGGTACAGATGGAGGGAATTGAAGAAGTGCGGGCTAATGTTCAGATGCATCCTGCCTTTGGAGAAGCGCTGGAGGAAGCTCGCAAGATCGGAGTACAGGTGCTTGCCCTATGCTGCAAGGTTACACCGGATACTCTTGCGGTGGATCATGTGCGGGTATTGTAAAAAAAGAGGAGCCGGTGTTTGCAACACCGGCTATTCATATGAAAAAGATTTTAAGTATGAAAATCGTATCTGGCGGGGAGGACCTTGCAGTAAATGCAAGGCTATGAAAAAAAGTAATCATCATTATGGTTTGAAGTATAGAGGCAGAATATGAAACGAGTATGTTTGAAATGTAAGAATGCTGTTAATAAAATATGAATAAAATATGAACGTAGTTGGTAAGTTAAGGTTATTATTCACAGTCCTCCACCCACATGCGCACTCGTCGCCTCTTCGAGGCTCCAGTCCCGCTCCTTGCAGAGCTAAGACTGCTTATGTGGGTGGAGTTCCTGCTTCGCAGGCTCGATATGGATTCGCAGACAGTCTCTTACATGCGAGCATGACGAGTCTGTCTGCGAATCCATATCGGCTGTGAATAGTAACAAGTTAAGTCGAATTTAAGGAATGTTAAGGAAAATTGCGTTGGAAAACGATTACATTGTGTGTATAATAGAAACGGATTGAGAATTTTAGTTAAATTTGAAAAAGGAGTCCCTTATGAAATTACTTAGTGTTGCTATCCCCAGTTATAATTCCCAGGATTATCTGGAAAATTGTGTAGACTCCCTTTTGGGGGGAGGAGAGGATGTTGAAATCCTCATTGTGGACGATGGCTCAAAAGATGCCACACCGGAAATTGCAGACCGCTACGAAAAAAAGTATCCGACCATTGTACGGGCGATTCATCAGGAGAATGGTGGTCATGGAGCTGCGGTGAATACGGGGATTGACAATGCCACCGGACTTTACTTTAAGGTAGTGGACAGTGATGACTGGGTGGACCATGACAGCTATCTGCAGATTTTGGACAAGCTACGGGAGTTGGCCGGTGGAAAGAACACGCTGGATATGATGATCAGCAACTTTGTCTACGAGAAGCAGGGTGCCCGGCACAAAAAGGTCATGAAATACAACATGGAATTCCCTAAGGACGAGCTGTTCGGCTGGGAAGATGTGCGTATGGTCCGGAAAGGAAAGTACATTCTGATGCATTCCGTGATTTACCGTACCCAGTTGTTGCGGGAATGTGGATTGGAGTTGCCCAGACATACCTTTTATGTGGATAACATCTTTGTATTTAATCCGTTGCCCTATGTGAAGACAATGTACTATATGGATGTGGACTTTTACCGTTACTTTATCGGCCGTGAGGATCAGTCGGTGAATGAGAAAGTCATGATTAGCCGGATTGACCAGCAGATTAAGGTGAATAAGCTGATGATCGAACAGGTGGATTTGTGGAAGATTTCTAATAAGAAACTTCGCAAATATATGTTCAACTATCTCGAGATTATTACAGTAATTTCTACGGTATTGTGTCTGCGATCCGGAACGGAGGAAAACCTGCTGAAAAAGCGTGAACTTTGGACATGGATCAAAAATAAAGATCTGCGTTTGTTCCATCATTTGCGCCGGGGTATTTTGGGCCAGTCCATGAATCTGCCGGGCAAGCAGGGACGAAAAATCTCCATTACCGCTTACAAAATCGCACAGAAGATCGTGGGATTTAACTAGAAGTACTTGCGTTTTTCGAAAAAAGCTGATAGAATAGGAATGCAATTATTTTTTTTTACAAATGGAGGATTAATAATGAGCGAAGAGTTTAATGGTGGAAATGTAATGAATGATCAGTCTGGTTTTGACAACAGCAACATGCCTGTTCAGGGCGGTGAGAACAAGGGACTTGCAATCGCATCTATGATTTGTGGTATTGCATCTATTGTATTACTGTGTGTGCAGGGATACGTAGCTTTGGCAGCAGCAATTGCGGCAATTGTTTTAGCTATCGTGTCAAATAAGAAAATTGGTAAGAATGGTATGGCAATCGCAGGTCTTGTTTGTGGTATCGTTACGATAGCCCTTTTTGTTATTGTACTGATTTTGGCTGCAATCGGAGTCGCTGCATTGGCTAGTCTGGCTTAGTATCATCTAATAACTCTGAGACTTATCCTCAAAGCAGCGTGAAGTTGTCTTTGGGGATTTGTTTTGATTTGCGCTCGTAACTGGAAGGCACTGAACAGTTACGAATATGGATTATTTTAGGAGACGCATATGTACGAAGATGAGATGAATTCATATCAGCAGCCACAAGGGAATTATGGACAGCCCCAGGAAAACGATAATCAGCAGTCCCAGGGGAACTATGGACCGCAATGGCAGGGAAATTATAATCAACAATTTCAGGGCGGTTATGAACAACGGCCCCCGCAGATAAAGCGTGTAGGAAATGGTCTGGGTATTGCTTCGTTGGTTTTGGGAATTATTTCGTTGGTGCTGTTTTGTACCTGTGCGAATGTTTTGACTGGTATATTGGCCATTGTGTTTGGAATTGTGCAGCTGGTGAAGGGTGGCAATAAGGGAATGCCCATTGCCGGTATTGTCACCAGCGCCATTTCCATTATTGCATGCGTGATATACTGGGCAGCTCTGGCGGGAAGCGCAGCATCCGTATCCGATTTTTATTCGAATCCGTCCTCCTATATGGAAGAATTTTACGGGGACGATTTGGAATATGACTTCGATTCCGATTCTCTCGATGAATTGAATTACGAGGGGAACATATCATTATAAGAAAAAAGTATATTTAGCAAGCACAAAACCATTTGCGAAGCAAATTTTGCATGGATTTGTGCTCGTAACTATGAAGGTACTGAATAGTTAAGAAATGAGAAAGACACTGCTCTTAGGAGTGGTGTCTTTTTTTAAAAATAGATATAGACAAATGGAAAACAAGAGACTACAATAAATGTCAGAAATATTATAACAGATAGCCATAACTACAGGTTATGGTGGGTATAATCTAAGTATAGTGAACGGAGGATGTTACTTATGGAGAAAAAAAACTTAGATTGGGCAAATCTCGGATTCGGCTATATTCAGACGGAGAAGAGATATGTTTCTAATTACAAGAATGGCGCATGGGATGATGGTGCAATCACCGAGGATGCGAATATTGTTTTGAACGAGTGTGCCGGTGTGTTCCAGTATGCACAGACCGTATTTGAAGGGTTGAAGGCATATACTACCGAGGATGGTCACATCGTTTGCTTCCGCCCGGATTTAAATGCCAGCCGTTTAGCTGACTCTGCCAGAAGACTTGAGATGCCCGTATTCCCCGAGGATCGATTTATTGATGCGATTCAGCAGGTAGTAGAGGCAAATGCAGCTTATGTTCCGCCTTACGGATCAGGTGCTACTTTATATTTGCGCCCGTATATGATGGGAACCAACCCGGTTATCGGTGTTAAGCCTGCGGACGAGTATCAGTTCCGTGTGTTTGCCACACCGGTGGGACCCTACTTTAAGGGTGGTGCAAAGCCCATCACCATCTGTGTCAGCGACTTTGACCGTGCTGCGCCACATGGAACCGGACATATTAAAGCAGGACTTAACTATGCCATGAGCCTTCATGCGATCATGACTGCTCATCGCAATGGATTTGATGAGAATATGTACTTAGACCCGGCTACCAGAACCAAGATCGAGGAGACAGGCGGAGCCAACTTCATCTTTATCACGAAGGACAATAAGCTGGTTACTCCCAAGTCAGATTCTATTCTGCCTTCCATCACCCGTCGCTCTATCATGTATGTGGCAGAGCATTATCTGGGCATGACCGTAGAGCACAGAGAGGTAGAGTTCTCAGAGCTGAAGGATTTTGCAGAGGCAGGTCTTTGCGGAACTGCAGCGGTAATCTCTCCGGTAGGAAAGATTGTAAATCACGGCGAGGAGATTCTCATTCCCAGTGGTATGGAGGAGATGGGTCCTACTACCAAGAAGCTGTATGATACGCTCACCGGTATCCAGATGGGCCGTATCGAAGCTCCTGAGGGATGGATCAAGAAGATTTTATAGGATGAAGACACCAAAAAAGATTGACATTTGAAAAATCGGGTCCTATACTGATTAGGAATAAGAAAAGACGATGACGAAGACAGTAGTTCAGTAGGAAAAGGCAAAGAGAGCCGGGAAAGGTGAGAGCCGGTACGAGTACCTTCTGTATGAAAATCACTTCCAAGTTGCAGTCCGAAGGGTGTTCTGGTAGGAACTGACGGTATTCCCCCGTTATGGGAACGTGTATGCAGATCAGATATTGGTCTAAGTACTTTGTAACAAGGTGGTTAAGAAACGACAGGCGCTCGTCCTTTTTACAGGATGAGCGCCTTTTCTGATGTGCCTCAGGTTTAGATCCGTGCACATCATAAAACGCTCTGCGAGGATGTGCAGCTCGCGGAGATGTATTTGTTGCTATGCAATCCGCCCGCAGGCGAAAGTGTGCAGAGCACACATATCATGATGGGAACTTCCTGTCATGATAAAAGCCCTTTGGGCATGGTCGCACTGCGGCGGGAAGAAAATATCTTCAGGAGGAGAAAAGATGTACGAAAAAGTATCAACCAACCTCAATTTCGTGGATCGGGAAAAAGAAACCGTAAAATTCTGGAAAGAAAATGACATTTTCCAAAAGAGCATGGAAAACCGCAAGGAAGGTGAGACCTATACCTTCTATGACGGTCCCCCAACTGCAAACGGAAAGCCTCATATCGGTCATGTGCTGACCCGTGTCATCAAGGACATGATTCCCCGTTACCAGACCATGAAGGGAAAATATGTGCCCCGTAAGGCTGGATGGGATACCCATGGACTGCCTGTGGAGCTGGAAGTGGAGAAGCTGTTAGGATTAAACGGCAAGGAGCAGATCGAAGAATACGGTATGGAGCCCTTTATCAAAAAGTGTAAGGAGTCCGTTTGGAAATATAAGGGTATGTGGGAGGATTTCTCTGGAACCGTTGGTTTCTGGGCTGATATGGATGATCCCTATGTAACTTACGACGACAATTTCATTGAGTCCGAATGGTGGGCATTGAAACAAATCTGGGATAAGAAGCTTTTATATAAGGGATTCAAGATCGTACCCTACTGCCCTCGTTGCGGAACTCCCCTTTCTTCCCAGGAAGTGGCACAGGGCTATAAGCTGGTAAAAGAGCGTTCTGCCGTGGTTCGCTTTAAGGTAGTCGGCGAGGATGCTCATTTCCTGGCATGGACCACCACACCCTGGACCCTTCCATCCAACGTGGCACTCTGTGTGAATCCGGATGAGACCTATTGCAAGGTAAAAGCGGCAGACGGCTACACCTACTATATGGCAGAGGCACTTTTAGACAAGGTTCTGGGTAAACTGGTCAATGAAGAAGAGGGTGTGAAGGCCTATGAAGTGCTGGAAACTTATAAGGGAAAAGATTTAGAGTATAAAGAGTATGAACCGTTGTTTGACTGCGCAGCAGAGGTTGCAGCAAAGCAGCATAAAAAAGCACATTTTGTCACCTGTGACAGCTATGTAACCATGTCAGATGGTACCGGAATCGTGCACATTGCACCAGCCTTCGGTGAGGACGATGCCAAGGTAGGCCGGGCTTACGATCTGCCATTTGTACAGTTTGTAGACGGAAAGGGTGAGATGACAGCAGAAACACCCTATGCAGGACTTTTTGTAAAGAAGGCAGACCCGGAGGTATTAAAGGATCTGGATGCACAGGGCAAGTTGTTTGACGCACCGAAGTTCGAGCATGATTATCCTCACTGCTGGCGTTGTGACACTCCGCTGATCTACTATGCGAGAGAGTCCTGGTTTATCAAGATGACCGCAGTAAAGGATGACCTGATTCGCAACAACAACACCGTAAACTGGATCCCGGAGTCCATCGGAAAGGGACGTTTCGGAGACTGGCTGGAGAATATTCAGGACTGGGGTATTTCCCGTAACCGTTACTGGGGAACTCCTCTTCCGGTATGGGAGTGTGAGTGCGGACACCAGGAGTGTATCGGCAGTCGGGCAGAGCTGGCAGAAAGAAGCGGTAATCCGGAGGATGCCAAGGTGGAGCTGCACAGACCTTATATCGACGCAGTTACCTTCACCTGTCCGGAGTGTGGCAAGCCCATGAAGCGTGTGCCGGAGGTGATCGACTGCTGGTTTGATTCCGGAGCAATGCCTTTTGCACAGCATCATTATCCTTTTGAAAACAAAGATTTGTTTGAGCAGCAGTTCCCGGCTCAGTTCATCTCTGAGGCAGTGGATCAGACCCGTGGATGGTTCTACTCCCTAATGGCGGAGTCCACCCTGTTATTCAACAAGGCTCCTTATGAAAATGTCATCGTATTGGGCCATGTGCAGGACGAGAACGGTCAGAAGATGAGTAAGTCCAAGGGAAATGCAGTAGATCCATTCGAGGCACTGGAAACCTACGGTGCAGATGCTATTCGCTGGTATTTCTATATCAACAGCGCACCTTGGCTGCCTAATCGTTTCCATGGTAAGGCAGTGCAGGAGGGACAGCGCAAGTTCTTAGGAACTCTGTGGAACACCTATGCATTCTTCGTGCTGTACGCAAACATTGATGGATTTGATGCCACCAAGTATACGTTAGATTATGAGAAGCTTTCCGTTATGGATAAGTGGCTGTTGTCAAAATTGAATTCTGTGGTGAAGGCAGTGGATGACAATCTGGGCAACTATCGTATTCCGGAGGCTGCCCGTGCACTGGATGAGTTCGTGGACGAGATGAGTAACTGGTATGTAAGACGCAGCCGTGAGCGTTTCTGGGCAAAGGGCATGGAGCAGGATAAGATTAATGCATATATGACGCTGTATACTGCATTGGTTACCATCTGTAAGACTGCAGCACCTATGATTCCGTTTATGACCGAGGATATCTATCGTAACCTGGTATGCAGTATTGATAAAAATGCACCGGAAAGCGTGCATCTGTGCGACTTCCCGGTTGTAAATGAGGATTGGATTGATCCGGAGCTTGAGAAAAATATGGAGGAAGTCTTAAAGATTGTTGTGATGGGACGTGCCTGCCGTAATACTGCAAATATCAAGAACCGTCAGCCGATTGGAGCGATGTATGTGAAAGCTCCGACAGAGCTGCCCGCATATTTTGTGGAGATCATTGAAGAGGAGCTGAATGTAAAGAAAGTATCCTTCACGGATGACGTGAGCGCATACACAGATTACACCTTTAAGCCCCAGCTTCGTACTGTGGGACCGAAATACGGTAAATATTTAGGTCAGATTCAGAAGGCATTGACGGAACTCCATGGAAATCAGGCAATGGAAGAACTGAAGACAAATGGTTGTCTCAAGCTTGACAGTGTAAGTTCGGACGTTGTATTATATGAAGAGGATTTGCTTATCACCATGACCCAGATGGAAGGCTACATGACAGAAGGTGATAATCAAGTGACCGTAGTATTGGATACGAACCTGACTCCTGAACTGTTAGAAGAAGGACTGGTTCGTGAGCTGATCAGTAAAATCCAGACAATGCGTAAGGAAGCAGGATTTGAGGTTATGGATAAGATCGCTGTTTCTTACAAAGCAGATGCTAAGATTGCTTCTATCATGGATAAGTTTGGGGATACCATCCGTTCAGAGGTTCTGGCTGATGCCATTGTGGCTGATACGGTTACAGGATATCAGAAGGAATGGAATATCAATGGTGAAACAGTTACACTTGGCGTGGAAAAAAGATAAAGTGAATAAACAGATTGGGAGTGGGGTCGATGAGGGCTTACTCCCTTTTTCTGTGAAAAAGAGTACTGAATTGCCAGAAAAGGAGTGTATTATGAAAAACGAGAAGTTTGAGAAGGAAACCTTCAAAAAAGAGGTGGAAGAGAACGTAAAACACCTGTATCGCAAGACCTTAAAAGAAGCTAGTGATCAGGAACTGTTTCAGGCAGTTTCCTATGCGGTGAAGGATGTGGTGATGGATCAGTGGATTGCCACTCAGAAGGAGTTTGATGAGAAGGATCCCAAGATTGTTTACTACATGTCCATGGAGTTTTTGATGGGGCGTGCACTGGGCAATAACCTGATAAACCTTACTGCTTACAAAGAGGTGAAGGAAGCCTTAGATGAGATGGGAATCAATCTGGACACCATTGAGGATCAGGAGCCGGATCCCGCACTGGGAAATGGTGGACTGGGTCGTTTGGCAGCGTGCTTTATGGAGTCGCTGGCTACTCTGGGTTACCCTGCATACGGCTGTGGTATCCGTTACCGTTATGGAATGTTCAAGCAGAAGATTGAAAACGGTTTTCAGGTAGAGGTACCGGACAACTGGCTGCAGAACGAGTATCCTTTTGAGTTAAAGAGACCGGAATATACCTTTGAAGTAAAATTTGGCGGATATGTGCGGGCAGAGAACAATGCGGCAGGAAAAACAGTTTTCCGCCAGGAGAACTATCAGTCTGTAAAAGCGATTCCCTATGATATGCCTATCGTAGGTTATAATAACAATGTGGTAAATACCCTGATGATCTGGGATGCGGAGCCCATGGAGTGCTTCCAGCTGGATTCCTTTGACAAGGGCGATTATCACAAGGCAGTGGAGCAGCAGAATCTGGCCAGAAACCTGGTGGAGGTGCTTTATCCTAATGACAATCACATTGCAGGTAAGGAGCTTCGTTTAAAACAGCAGTATTTCTTTGTATCTGCCAGTCTGCAGCGTGCCATTGAGCGTTTTAAGAAGCATCATTCAGACATCCATCAGCTTCCGGAGAAGGTAACCATTCAGATGAATGATACTCATCCTACCGTGGCTGTTGCCGAGCTGATGCGTATCCTTTTGGACGAGGAAGGCTTAGAGTGGGATGATGCATGGAATCTTACCACCAGAACCTGTGCATACACCAACCACACCATCATGGCAGAGGCGTTAGAGAAGTGGCCTATCGAGATTTTCTCCCGCCTGCTTCCTCGAATCTACCAGATTGTGGAGGAGATTAACCGTAGATTTATCCTGGATATCCAGAAGAGATTCCCGGGGGACAACTACAAAGTGCAGAAAATGGCAATCGTTTACGATGGACAGGTAAAGATGGCTCATCTTGCAATCTGTGCCGGCTATTCCGTAAATGGTGTTGCAAAATTACATACTGAGATTTTAAAGAATCAGGAACTGAAGGATTTCTACCAGATGTTCCCTGAGAAGTTCAACAATAAGACAAATGGTATCACACAGCGTCGTTTCCTGATGCACGGCGATCCGCTTTTGGCTGAGTGGGTGACCAAGTATGTGGGAAAAGAGTGGATTACAGATCTGAGCCGTCTCAGTAAGCTGAAGGTATATGCAGATGATGAGAAGGTACAGCAGGAGTTCTTAAACATTAAGTACCAGAACAAGCTGCGCCTTGCAAAGTATATTGCAGAGCATAACGGCATCGAAGTGGATCCCAGATCCATCTTTGATGTGCAGGTAAAGAGACTCCATGAGTACAAGAGACAGCTATTAAACATCCTTCATGTGATGTATCTGTACAATGAGCTGAAGGCTCATCCGGAAATGGACATGGTTCCCAGAACCTTTATCTTCGGTGCAAAGGCAGCAGCTGGTTACAAGAATGCAAAGCTGACCATTAAGCTGATTAATTCCGTGGCAAACGTAATCAACAACGATAAGAGCATCAATGGAAAATTAAAAGTTGTATTTATCGAGGATTACAAGGTGTCCAACGCAGAGATTATCTTTGCAGCAGCAGATGTCAGTGAGCAGATTTCCACTGCAAGTAAAGAGGCTTCCGGTACCGGAAATATGAAGTTTATGTTAAATGGTGCTTTAACAATTGGAACAATGGACGGAGCTAACGTGGAGATGGCTGAGGAAGTGGGCGAGGATAATATGTTTATCTTCGGTATGAGCTCTGATGAGGTCATTGCTCATGAGCAGAATCGCGACTACGATCCGATGCAGATTTTCAACAACGATCAGGATGTGAGAACTGTATTGATGCAGCTCATCAACGGATTCTACTCACCCAACGATTCGGAACTGTTCCGTGACCTGTACAATTCACTGCTCAATACCCAGAGCACCCAGTACGCAGATACCTACTTTATTCTGGCAGATTTCCGCTCCTATGCAGAGGCACAGAAGCGCATCAATGAGGCATACAAGGATGAGAAAACATGGGCAAAGAAGGCAATTTTAAATATTGCATCATCCGGTAAGTTCTCTTCCGACCGTACCATCCAGGAATATGTGGATGATATCTGGAAGCTGGACAAGATTACAGTAGAAGTATAAGAAAGAACGTATCTGTGAAGGTACTGAACAGATACGAAAGAACAAATATTGTCAACGAATATCAAAAAACTCTCAGAATTCTCTGGGAGTTTTTTGTTTGAGTTGCCCAGAATGAATTTTGCTATTCTATCGCAGACCGTAGAGGAACGTCGGTACTTAATGAGTGTTTTTTGCGAATTTAGTACCGTTACGTTCCGGCAAGAGCGAGAGCGTGTCTGCGATAGAATAAGCAAATTCATCTGGGCAAACATATATAAATGTGCCCAGTAAAAATTCTACTGTGCCATATCCACATGCTGAATGGTACCCATTCCACCATTTTCGTAGAGGAAAATGCCGGTACGCCGGATATTTGCGTTTGTCTGGTTGGTGTCCATAGAGTTCAGGGAGAACTCTGTCTGTGAACTGCCCAGATAGATGGCGCCGATACCAACCTGCCCGATGCCGCACAGACTATCGCTTCCGTCAGCATTTTTGCGCCAGATCATAAGTTCGTTAAAAATCGGATCTGCCTCGTCGATCCATCCGTTTCCGTCGGAGTCATAGGCTGCCAGGTCTGCAAAGCCATCCCCGGAAGTAGTTCCAAACAGTTCACTGCCGTCATTAATTACACCGTCCTTGTTTTTGTCGAGAGCCAGATATCCGCTGCCTCCGGTAAGCATAGAAATGTACTCTTCATGGCCATCTGCATCCAGATCAAAGTAGAATTTCTGGTCAGATACACAGGCGGCCGGAACATCCAGGTTGATTACCAGAGGGTCCGTCATCCGCGGTGCACCAAATTCCCAGTGCTCGGATGCATAACTGGCAAAGCTTCGGGACATGGTTACTTCCATCTGGAAGTCGATACTTCTGCCGTCTGAGGTTACTACGGATCCCATGGTGGAAAAACTGGTTGTCTCTGATTCGTAGGAGAATGCTTCGCTGTCATAACTGCCGCCAAACTCCTGAGTCAACCCGTTGCCGGATTGCACCAGCCCACTTCCGTCGGCGGAGGGCATTTCACCTCCAAACAACCAGTAAAGCAGATATTCATAGATCTGTGACTGCATTTTGTGAATACTGTCTAATGCATTGCTGACCCGGCTGGTGGTGACAGCCTGGGTATTTTTGTATTTTTCAATCAGATTTTCCATGGAATCGGAAAAACTGTTTTCTCCGGAGGAGGGCAAAAAACTCTCGCCGGAATTCTCAGTTACGGTATCGGTGGTTGATGTGCGTGCAGCGGCATTGCCATTCTGTCCCCACAGGGACAGCGATGCGTAACTGCTTTTTACGGACGTATAGCTTCTGCTGCTTGTCATGCCCACATTGCCGGATTGAATAATCATAGGAATTCCCCCTGTTCTATTTGAGGACCCTATCACTTTGTATAATTTCCTTATCCTACAAAATAAAAAGATGATATAATTTTAGGGAGAATCCATTCGCCCTAAAGCTATACCGTCCATGGTCTACTCATATTATTTTGCTGTTTGATCCTGGCCATGATCACCCATGCAAAATAGTTATCGACCATTTAATTGGAAAAATTAACCTCTTCCTGTATTTCTCTCGCAGACTTCCTATGCTTACGGAATGCTATGGAAAAAATCACAGCACTGAGCACGGCCAACAGGATGCCCACAGCCAGCCATATTACAAAAAATGGCATTTCTTCTGCTTTATACATCATAAAATCAGGGGCAAAGGTGGCCCATCCGTTGTACAGGATATGGAATGCCATGGAGAAGATGATGTTTCCACATTTTTTGCAGATCAGCCCCATCACCAGACCGAGGAAGAAAGCATAGACACCCTGAATCACGTTCATGTGGAAGGCACCAAACAAAACGGCCTGAAATGTATTAGCCAGCCAGAAGGGCATGGCACGTTTGGCGAAGCCCAGAGTTACGCCGCGGAACAAAAGCTCTTCGCAGATGGGACCAAGAATCACTGCGTAAAGAATCAGGAGCAGTGACATATCGTCGAATCCGGCTGTTTCCATCAGAGTCTCATAATAGTCCAGAGATCTCGGACTCAAAGCAGCAGTGAGAACGGCAATGTACTGTGCCAGATACTGCCATGCCACAGCAGCTAGAATCAGCGCCGGAATCATCAGGGGATGAAATGCCTTTTTTACCGGCTGATCGGATTCTTTGGCAAACACCTTGTAATACCAGAAGCCAAAGATGGCAATTACTGCGAGTGCATAGAGAACGCAGACAGATGTGGAAAACTGGCTGTCGCTGACCAGATCAATATAGTACTCCATGGGATTGTCTGCCGCACGACCATTACTGCTTGTCATGGCGTATAGCAGCACGATGCCAACTGCGGGAACGGACAGGAGAAACTGCAGGCCGATTCCTGATATGATTGGAATAAATCCCATCATAATGTTTCCAAAACGTTTGGTTGCGTCCATAGAAAATCACCTCAATTCGTAATTGTTCCGTACTTCACAGATATGATTCGCAAACCCATGAAAATCGGCTACGCCGATGGGGGTTGCTTGCATTTGAATCATGTTCTTACGGCCTCATCAGCAAGTGATTCGGCCTGCTCTGAACAATTACGATATTTCCTTCTATAATTGTATTAGTTATATCATACAATACAACAGATTTTACGATTCGTCAAGTATTATTATCCCGGGTACTGTTCACTGGTTACTGTTCACTCCCTATGGTCGTTCCAGTAACCCGTACCTATGAAGCTGCAATGGATACAATAACCCTTGTTTTGACAGAATTTTCGTGCTATACTTAGTCAAAATATGCCCGGACTTACCGGATAAACAATTTATATTGTGTAGGAGGAAAAAATTATGAAGAACATGAAGAAGCTTTTAGCAGTATTGCTTGCAACATCCATGACAGCAGCACTGGCCGGATGTGGATCCACAAAAGAAAACACAGTATTTTCCGTGGATGATCTGGAAGGAAAGACCATTGGTGTACAGCTGGGAACCACAGGAGATATCTACGCATCTGATTATGAAGGCGATGAAGCGGGAACCGTCATTGAGCGTTACAACAAGGGAACCGACGCAGTACAGGCATTAAAGACAGGAAAGATCGACTGCGTGATCATCGATCAGCAGCCGGCACAGGCTTTTGTGGAGAAGAATGATGACCTTACCATTTTGGAGGAGGAGTTTACACAGGAGGAGTATGCAATCTGTATTTCCAAGGATAGACCAGAACTTACGGAGGCATTTAACGGTGCCATTGCAGAGCTGAAAGAGGACGGCACCTTGGATGCCATCATCAGCAACTACATCGGTGATGATACCAAGGGAAAGACTCCTTATGTGACTCCGGAAGGAACCGAGTATCCCAACGGTCAGCTGGTAATGGCTACCAACGCAGCGTTTGAGCCTTATGAGTATTATGAGGGAGAGACTGTGGTAGGTATCGACGCTGATCTGGCAAAGGCAATCTGTGATAAGCTGGGCTACGAGCTGGTTATCGAGGATATGGAATTTGATTCCATCATCACTGCAGTGGTATCCGGAAAAGCAGACTTTGGCGCAGCAGGTATGACAGTGTCCGAGGACCGTCTGCAGAATATTGATTTCACCGACACCTATACACAGTCACATCAGGTGATTATTGTAAGAAAGTAGGGAAATAAACCGTGGATTTTTTACAAACTTTTATTTCAAAATTTCAGCAGGATTTTCTGGAGGCGGACCGGTACATGTATCTGGTGCGGGGATTCGGCAACACATTGCTAATCACCCTGTTGTCAGCAATTGTAGGTATCATACTTGGCTTTCTGGTGGCCATCATCCGTTCCACCCACGATAAGCATGGCGGGTTTAAGATTTTAAATGCCATCTGTAAGGTTTACCTGACAGTATGGCGTGGAACCCCCACCATGGTACAGCTTTTGATCATGTACTACATCATACTGGTAAGCTTCAGCAGCAAGATTTTTGTGGCAGTGGTGGCTTTCGGACTCAATTCCGCGGCCTATGTGGCGGAGATCGTCCGTTCCGGTATCATGGCGGTGGACGAGGGACAGTATGAGGCAGGTCGAAGTCTTGGAATGACCTATCGAAAAACCATGATGCTGATTATTTTGCCCCAGGCATTCAAAAATGTGCTGCCGGCATTGGCCAACGAGTTTATCACTCTGTTGAAGGAGACCTCCATCAGTGGATACATCGCCCTTCCGGACTTGACCAAGGGTGGCGATATCATTCGAAGCATTACCTATGATCCCTATCTGCCGTTGTTTGGTGTGGCATTGATCTACCTGGTAGTGGTTATGATTCTGTCGGCGGGAGTACACAAACTGGAAATGAGGTTGAGAAACAATGAGCGATAATGTATTGATAGAAGTAAAAGACCTGCATAAATATTTCGGGAAAAACGAAGTATTAAAGGGCATTTCCACAGAAATCCGGCAGGGTGAGGTGGTAGCTATCATCGGACCTTCCGGCTGCGGAAAGTCCACCTTTCTGCGCTCCTTAAATCTTTTGGAGATACCGACTTCCGGTACGATTACCTTCGAGGGAACGGACATCACAGATAAGTCTGTGGATATTGATAAGATGCGCCAGAAAATCGGCATGGTGTTTCAGCAATTCAATCTGTTTCCCAATTACACCGTGAAGAAGAATATCATGCTGGCTCCCGTGGAAACCGGGCTGATGAATAAAGAGGAAGCATCCAAAAAGGCAGACCAGCTACTGCAGAGAGTAGGATTGGCAGATAAGGCAGACGAGTATCCGGCTATGCTCTCCGGCGGACAGAAGCAGCGAATCGCTATTGTTTGGGTATTGGTTATGAATCCGGATGTGATACTGTTTGACGAGCCCACATCCGCACTGGATCCTGAGATGGTGGGAGAAGTATTGGATTTGATGAAAGAACTGGCCAAGGAAGGCATGACCATGGTGGTGGTGACCCATGAGATGGGTTTTGCCCGTGAGGTGGCGAGCCGAGTGCTTTTTGTAAACGAGGGACAGATTCAGGAGGAAAATACTCCTGCTGAGTTTTTTGGCGCTCCGAAAAATGCCCGGTTACAGGAATTTCTGGCAAAGGTTTTGTAGAAAAAGAGTAGTAATTGTAAAAATACATTGACAATCAAAATTTATCGTTGTATTATGTTTGCATAATTTAACATGAGTTTTGAGCGAAGGCGTTCTGTATCCATACAGAGCGTCTTTTTTTTACTCATCATAATGCGCGGTGAAGCAAATGATTAGGTGCAGGGGATTAGGTCTTGCCTTCAGGTGCCGTGCGCGGGAAGGAGTGGTTAGTTATGCATGATTTAGATTTGTTGGAAAACACCGACACGGTAAATGAATTGCTGGCCCGTTATGGTGTGAAATTCGGAATCTACAAGAACAATACCTTTAAGGAGCAGTTGTTTCCCTTTGATGCAATTCCCAGAGTGATTGAAAAGGATGAATTTGCCTATTTGGAAAAGGGACTCAAACAGCGGGTGCTGGCATTGAATCTGTTTTTAAAGGATATTTACAGTGAAAAGAAGATTGTAAAAGATGGTGTGGTTCCGGAGGATTTTATTTTTGCATCCAGCGGTTACATGGCAGAATGTGAGGGGGTGTGTCCCTCAAAGGATATCTATTCCCACATCTCCGGAATCGATCTGGTGCAGGGCAAGGACAAGCAGTGGTACATCTTAGAGGATAATCTGCGGGTGCCTTCCGGTGCATCCTATCCCATGATTGCACGGGAGCTTTGCCGGCGTAGTTCACCGTCTACGTTTTCCCATACGAAGCTGGAGGATAACCGAAATTATTCCAAGCTGTTGAAACGTACCATGGATCACGTCAACACGGGAGGTCTGACAGTGATTCTGACACCTGGGCGGTATAATGCAGCGTACTTTGAGCATTCTTATCTGGCGGAGAAGACAGGAGCCAATCTGGTGACCGGATCGGAGCTTACCGTGAAGGATGATAAGCTTTATTACATAAAGTACAACGGAGAACTGGAGCGGGTTGGTGCAGTGTATCGGAGAATCTCCGATGAGTACCTGGATCCCATGAATTTTAACCCCGATTCGCTAATCGGAATTCCTCATATTTACGAGGTGTTCAAAAAGGGAAATGTGGCACTGCTGAATGCACCGGGAAATGGTGTGGCGGACGACAAGGGTATCTACTATTTTGTGCCGAAGATGATTAAGTACTATCTGGGTGAAGAACCGATTTTAAATAATGCGCCTACCTATCTGCCTTTTTACGAGGAGGATATGAAGTATGTGCTGGAGCATTTTGACCAGCTTGTGTTAAAGGATGTGGCCGAGGCCGGAGGCTATGGTGTAGTGTTTGGCAGCAGCATGACGTCTGAACAGAAAGAAAACTTTATCGCACTCTTGAAACGAGAGCCCAGACGTTTCATCGCACAGGAGGTCATTGACTTTTTGGACATTGACATATTAGAGGGAAACGAAATGGTACCGAGAAAGGCGGATTTAAGAGCTTTTGTACTGATGGCAGATGAGCCTCTGGTATGGAAAAGCGGGCTGACCAGATTTTCCCGCAACCCGGATTCCTTTATTGTCAATTCATCACAGGGAGGAGGTTTCAAGGACACATGGGTATTATCTCAGTAGAACAGACCAATCGACTTTTTTGGCTGGGACGCTATTCTGAGCGGGTGTATACCACGCTGCGTCTCTATTGCAACAGCTATGATGCCATGATTGATGAGATCGTGGACAGTTATGCGGATTTTTGTAAAATGGTGGATATTCCCAATGTTTACAACTCCAAGGATGAATTCCGCAAAAAGTATCCCTTCGACGAGGAAAATCCGGATTCCATTTTCAGCAATCTGAATCGGGCTTACGACAATGCGATTGTGCTCCGGGAGGAAATCGGATCGGAGGCATTATCCTACATACAGCTGGCTATTTACGATATGAACAAGGCCAGTGTAAGTAAGGCACCAGTGATTCATTTTCAGAGTGTCATTGACAATCTTCTGGCATTCTGGGGGATTGCAGATGACAAGATTGACTCGGAACAGACCAGAAATATCATCAAGACCGGAAAGCGGGTCGAGCGTATTGATCTGTATGCCCGACTGGGAATGCCGCAAAAGGAGCTGCAGAGGGAGGTGCATCGTTTGACACCGCGTATTGCCCGCAGCGGCATGAGTTATGACGAGGAAAAAATTCGTATGCTGAATGAACTTGTAGAAACACCGGAAATCGATTATTATAAGATTGTATATGAGGTAGAGACAATCTCGTAAAAGAGGTGTTTGTTTGAGATATTTGGCATTTGATTATTTTATGCAGATTCATTACAGTCAGCCGGTGGATAAATGCTATTTTACTATTAAGTGCATTCCCACGGAAACGGTCAGACAGCATTTGGAAAAGCTTCAGATCATCCTGAACCCGGATACCACATGGATCCAGGAGCAGGATGCTTTTGGCAACGATTATATTTTCGGTAGTATTGAAACGGCCCACAGTGACTTCTTTTTTCATATTACCGGAGAAGTGGCGGTAAATCGGACGGAACGTGAGTTCCTGTTGAATGAAAGGGGAGTAGGCAAGTACCGTTATCCCTATGGACTGACCCGTCCGGGAGAATCGCTGAAGAGATATTTTAACAGTTTGGAGGTTGCTGCACAGACCACAGACTATGAGAAGTGTGTTTATCTGATGCATCGGCTCTATCAGGATTTTAAATACGAACAGCAGGTGACAGACGTGAACACCACGGCAGAAGGGGCATGGACGCTGGGAAAGGGTGTGTGTCAGGATTATGCACACATTTTTCTTGCTCTGTGCCGTATGGCCGGAGTGCCTGCCCGTTATGTGGCGGGTATGCTCATCGGGGAGGGGGCATCCCATGCATGGGCAGAGGTGCTGTGTGATGGCAAATGGATTGGACTGGATCCTACGAATGACCTGATCGTGGAGGATTCCCATGTCAAGCTCTGCAGCGGCCGGGATGCCGGAGACTGCCTGATTAATCGCGGAATTATGATTGGAGGCGGTGGACAGAGCCAGTCTGTTCGTGTCAGTGTGATGGATGTCTGAATACAAACGAGTAGTGATAGGTGAAATGGGCATCAGGATACCGCTGCATGCGGTGACACCTGATGCCGAAAGAGGCAGGATTAGATTATGATAAAAACAGTTGCAACCGTAGGACTTCCTGTTGATGAAGTCCTCGAAATTAAGAAAAACCGGATTATGCCGGAAGGGGCAGACCCGGAGAAACTAAAACGAATCAGCGTAGTGACAGGTATTCATGGCGATGAGCTGGAAGGGCAGTATGTATGTTTCCTTCTGGCACAGCGCATCAAGGCTGAGCCGGACAAGCTAAATGGCATCGTGGATATTTATCCGGCCATGAATCCGCTGGGAATTGACACTATTACCAGAGGAATTCCGGCATTTGATTTGGACATGAACCGGCTTTTTCCGGGAAGTAAAGAGGGAACCATGACGGAATATCTGGCCTCAAAGATCATTGAGGATGTCACCGGTTCTGACGTGTGCTTCGATATTCATGCCAGCAATATTTTTCTCACAGAAATTCCACAAATCCGTATCAATGAACTTCATAAAGACTGGCTGGTGCCTATTGCCGAGAAGACGAATATCGATTTTATCTGGGTACACGGAGCCAGCACTGTACTGGAATCCACCTTTGCCTATAGCCTGAATAGCCGCGGCGTACCAACACTGGTGGTGGAGATGGGCGTGGGTATGCGTATTACCAAGTCTATCTGTGAGCAGATGACAGATGGCATTCTGAATCTTATGCGTGAAATGGGAATGTGGCTGGGAGAGACAACGGAGTCCAGACAGCCTATTATTTCTGAGGATCCGGATGACGTGAGCTATCTGAATGCTTCCACCGCCGGAGTGTTTGTACCATCTGTGAAACATTGGGTACATCTGAAGGAAGGGGAGGAGATCGGGCAGATTATAGACCCTCTCAAGGGAGAAGTGCTGGATCGAGTGTTGTCGCCGGTGGATGGCGTGCTGTTTACTATTCGGGAATATCCGATTGTGGATGAGGGCTCTCTGATGGGGCGGCTTTTAAGAGACAGTGCGCTCGAATCTCATGGAAAGGCAGGGAACTAGTGATGAATAAGAAGATTATCTATGAGATTAAGGGATTGTATCGGGATGATTTCCGGGTGACAGGGTATGAGTTCGGCAGCGGGGAAAAGTCTGTCTGTATTGTAGGCTCTTCTCGGGGAAATGAAGTGCAGCAGCTGTATGTATGTTCCCAGCTGGTGAAACGATTGAAAAAAATGGAACAGGAGAACCGAATCAAACAGGGCCACAGCATCATGGTAATCCCATCCATCAATCCCTACTCCATGAACATTAAAAAACGTTTCTGGCCCACGGATAATACGGACATCAACCGTATGTTCCCCGGATATGATCTGGGAGAAACCACCCAGCGGATCGCAGACGGGGTATTTCAGGCTATCTGTGATTATAAGTATGGAATGCAGTTTACTTCCTTCTATATGCCAGGGGAATTTACCCCTCACATTCGTATGATGAAGCAGGGGTTTGAGAATGTGGAGATGGCTAAGAAATTTGGTATGCCCTATGTGGTACTGCGGAATACCAGACCATATGATACCACCACATTAAATTACAATTGGCATGTGTGGGAAACACATGCATTCAGCATCTATACCAGCACTACCGATAGTATCGACAAGGACAGTGCAGAGCAGGCGATACAAGGGATATTTACCTTTTTGGCGAAGGAAGGCATTTTGGAGTATCACGCTCATGAGGGATATATCTCCGCTGTGGTGGAGGATACGGAGCTGATTCCGGTGCGTACCCATGTGGCTGGCATCTTTGAAAGCTGTGTAAAAGTGAATCAGCAGGTAATGACAGGTGATGTGCTGGCTCGTGTGATAGATCCTTATGAAGGGGATGTGATTCAGACTCTTACGGCACCGGTGGATGGCATTGTGTTTTTTGCTCACAATGAGCCGTTAACCTATGCCAACACAGCGGTATTTAAGCTGATTGGTAAATATCAATAAATTTTGCTGGCAAAATTGTGCAAAAAAATGAAAATAGATTTTCCACTTGTGAACAACCGATTGCGCACTTATACTAATAAATAGGGAAATGCGAAACCCCTTGATGATATGTTAGCCAACTGCTAAGACTCTGAGAGAGTCGTAACCACTGGCTTGCTAATTGGCAAATGCCTATTCCATTCACGACACAACATTTCGTATACGTGCTTAAAATTCCCCCAAGGTAGGGATTTTTACGTCCGATGTTTCGACTTTGCATTTGGTGAGTGCGATTATTTCCCGCCTCTTCGGGTCATGGCAGTTACCTGTGCACACATGATCGTAAATCTAGCATTTGTAAGCATCCGCCTTTTGGCACGAGGTGTCACCGGAGGTGACAGAGTCCTCGTGCCGGTTCGTAGTCTAAATTTTAAAATATACTAGCCACTCTACGAGGAGCAACACGGCGGGGCGGGAAGAACCGCCATCCATGGCTGCGCCCTCAGGGCTCCGTCGTCTCTGCGAGACGCCACCTCAGGGCAGGTCTTCCCTCAGCGCACATCCTGTGCGCTTCCCCGCCGTTCGCTTATTGGGCGGATGCGTAACGACTGCACGATTTACTTTAAGGTGCACAGGCAATCTGACCATGACC
>JALEPL010000041.1 GCA_022766245.1 Lachnospiraceae bacterium
TGACGAAATCCCTGAGGATGCCGACGGTCTTATGATATATGCCCCTGCAAGCGATATATCTGAGGAGGAGAAGGAAATGCTCTCCGATTATGTTGAACAGGGCGGAAAACTGTTCGTCACCGCAGGTCCGGTTGAGGACGGAACCCTTTCAAATCTCTACAGCCTTCTTGAGGACTACGGTGTTGAGGCGGTGGACGGCGTGGTTGTTGAGGCAGACCGTGACCACTATGCTTTCCAGCGTCCATACATACTCATGCCGGACATGGCAAGCAGTGACATCACCGACCCACTCATCGATGAGCACTACTTCCCTATCATCCCTATTGCACAGGGCTTAAACATAGTCGGCTCATCAAACGGCGCAAGCGTTACATCGCTCCTTAACACCTCCGACTCAGCTTTTTCCAAGGCGGCGGGCTACAATATAACCACCTATGAGAAGGAGGACGATGATACCGACGGTCCATTCTCCGTTGCAGTATCCATCACAACCTCAGGCGATGGACAGATTGTGTGGGTATCATCCTCATATTTCCTCGATGATATGTACAATTCATATTCATCCGGTGCAAACATTGACATAGCCATGAACGCAATAAATTCAATGATCGGCGACACGGAAGCCATCGCGATAAGAAGCAAATCACTCAACTACAGCTACCTCACGATAAGCGATTCCACTTCATCGCTTTTAAAGGTTCTTATGATAGGTGTATTTCCGCTTGTATTCCTTGGAATAGGAATAGCTGTGGTATTAATCAAAAGGGGGCTTCAGAATGAAACGGCTTAAAAAACTATCGATACTGCTCGCAGTTCTTGTTGTGGTATGCATAGCAGCATTCTGCATGAACAGATATGAGGAGCGCAAGGAAGAAATCAAAAACACCGATGAAGTCATACTGGCATTGAATAACGATGACGTAAATGCACTCTCCTTTAGCTATTCCGACACCGCCCTGTCCTTCCACAAATCGGAGGATGGAACATGGCTGTACGATGAGGACGCTGCATTTCCTGTAGATTCGGACATGATGGACAAGCTGATAAGCATTTTCAACAGCTTCGGTGCCTCTTTCATCATCGAAAATGTCGACGATTATTCTCAGTATGGTCTTGATGACCCGACCTGTACCATAACGCTTTCCACAGCGGACAATGATTACACTGTTACACTCGGCGCCTACAGTACAATGGATCAGAAGCGCTACGTCTCAACAGGGGACGGCAACGTGTATCTGGTGAGTGTTGACCCCTTCGACACCTACGAAGTCACTCTGCCTGATATGATAAAGCACGATGGACTGCCTAGACTTACCGAAGCCGACAGCATAAGCTTCAACGGAACCATACAGAATAAGTCGGACGATACATCATCAACAGATAATAACTCCTCATCCAACGCTGGTAATTCCACTGCCGAAGCAGATGACAATATTGCCATAGATTATACGATATACCGTGAGGATGAGAATACATTCACCTACTGCGCCGACGATATTTACTTCACTAACAATAAAAATGATGGTACCGATGAAATCCTCGCTCTTGACACAGCCAAGGTAAAGAGTTATCTCTCCACCATCGGTTCCGTGAAACACACCGACTATGTGACCTACAACGCAAGCGATGAGGAGATAACCAAATATGGCTTAGACACTCCTGAGCTCACGGTAAATGTCACCTACACTGCGACGGATGATGACAACGTGGAGGCAGAAAAGTCATTAAAGCTGGACATCAGCACCGTGGATGACAAGCATTATCTGAGAATAGATGACTCACAGATAATATACAGCCTGTCGGACACGAACTACACTTCACTCACATCATGCAGCTACGATGACCTGCGCCATGCCGACATTTTTACCGCGGATTTTGCAGATGTCAACAGAATAGACATCGGTCTTGAGGAATTTACCTACACCTTCACAACAGTGAAAAAGGACAACAAGACCACCTTCTATTACAATGACGAAGAAATCTCAATCGATGACTTAAAGAGTGCACTCACCTCCCTCTCAGCCGACAGCTTCACCGATGAGGAAGCCGCACAGAAGGAGGAGGTAGGTATCACTCTCTATCTCGACAATGACGCTTTTCCTCAGACAACCATCAAGCTCTACAGATATGATGGCAGCACATGTCTTGCCACCGTTGACGGCAAATCCATCGCACTGGTTCCAAGAAGCCAGACGGTCGACCTTATTGAGGCTGTGAATGCGGTTGTGCTTGGAAAATAAAAAAATGACCCGAAGCTGGCACTTCGGGTCATTTTTTATCCTAGTGGATATGTACTTGCTTTTCTTAGCTAATTCTATAATACACTAAATTTTGAAAAAAAGCAACCCCTCTATTGAATCGAACATATTTTCGTGTTATTATTATCTTGCTGTCGACTCTTTCCAGTAGGATGGAGGTGATTCTAGTGGAATACATACTTGCTTTTCTTATCTCCGTATTGGCATCTGTAGTTGGCGACTACATTTGCAAATGGCTAGATGGAGACGAATGACAGCACTAGCCTAACGGTGTAGTTCTCCGAAATGAACTTTAGAACCTTGAGGCTGGCACTTCAAGGTTCTTTTAAATATATGCATGTTGTAACACAACTATTTCACAAACTTCGCCATCCCAATTCTATTTTGACCTATCTTAATTCATTATGTTTTCGTATCTGTTCAGTACCTTCACAGATACGATTCACAAACCCATGAAAATCAGCTGCGCCGATGGGGTGTTAGGTGCCAGTGGCACCTGTTCAACACCGACCGAAGCGAAGCGTAGACTTTGCTCACACCAGAATCATGTTCTTACGGCCTCATCAGCAAGTGATTCGGCCTGTTCTAAACAGTTACGTTTTCTCTTATTATACAAAAACCGTCTCCGATATTTTAATTCCACATATCTATTGATCCGCTTCATATAAATGGCGTCAAATGCTCCGCCCACTGCACCCACCAAAGGAATCCCCTGCAAGAACTTCATATACAAAAGCTCTTTGGACAGACATGAAGATGTTTCTGCAATACATAAATCCATTTCTTTTTTATCAGCAAATGCACCTGTATCTATAAAATGATTGATTTCGTCATCAATGTCTTTTTGCTCCGTTCCATGGGATAAAGCACCGCGAATCAATAGAAGGATGAAACGCTGCTCCTGCTC
This sequence comes from Lachnospiraceae bacterium, assembly GCA_022766245.1. Lineage (GTDB taxonomy): Bacteria > Bacillota > Clostridia > Lachnospirales > Lachnospiraceae > Roseburia_C. Next base: position 3,166 of record JALEPL010000041.1, read on the forward strand.
TTCTTCATAGGTACAGCCATACTGAAGGGCAATTTCATAGATACTCCTCAACTGCAGTCCTACGAATAGAATAATATCCGGAATACCAATACCAAGAATACCTAATCCAATCCCTGATGCACTTGTAATAATCAAATTTCTATTGGCAGCCCCCTTTGACTGTCTTGAAAAAGCCGTCCATTCCTTTTTCGTATTCTTACGTTCCGCAGCATATTGATTCACGTCAAAGTTTTGCTCCATTTTTTCCTTCTGATAAGTTTTTTCAATGATCCCTGTGCCTTTTTGGGAGATCAGAGAAAAGGCCTTTGCAAAGGCATTATCCAGTGTGTTTTGCAGTTTGTCCGGCACCTTTTCCTTTAACAGACGATTGATTCTGCTGTCCGTTTCTTCGCTGTATTTATCCAAAAATGCACGTTCCTGCTTCTCTAATTTTTCCAATTCTCTTTCAAATGGTGACTTTCTTTTTATCATATTCACACCCGCTTTTCTCACGTTTCAACTCTTACATCGTCCAAAACGGGGCATGACAGCCTATTTTCTCCTCTCATGCCCCGAATATCCATCTTCTTCACTCTTCGGGCAGGAAACTCCCCCGTTTCAATAGTTCGCATATAGAAACAATATGTTAATTATACCAGACAGTTTATCATATTTCATCACATCTTTTATGAATTCTTCTTCTCCTGCCCACGAATAGACTTTGTCAGGAACACACCCTGTGCTGTCAAAATCAGCAGCACTCCCGATAGGATTACCACGATTGCCGCACCACGTCCCACACTCAGCCCGGACTTGGCAGCAATCCCATCTGCCAAAAGTCCCGCCAGAGCATAGGCCACCACAAATCCCATCTGGGATAGAAAGCCGATCAGCCCCCATGCTCTGCCCTGCAATTCCTCTGCAATATTGATTCTCACCAGATAGTCCAGACAGTTGTTGGCAAAGGGGAGCATGGCGAAAAACAAAAATCCGGAAGCACAGATCAGATAAATATTCTCCTTTAATCCAAAAACAATCATGGCTACACCGGCCAAGGCAAGGGAAATGGACAAAATCTTTACAAATCCCTTTTTGATTCCCTTTGCGCCAAGAAACAAACAGGACACCAGCATTCCGCTGGCGCAAACTGTCTCGCCCACACCCAACGTGGCGCTGTCTGCAAAATCCAGAATCAGGGGCTCAGCTAAAATCTGAAAGGCTCCCATAAAGCAGGTAATCAATGCCGAAATCAGAATGAGAAGAAAAATCCCCCTCTTTTCCGTTATAGCTTTCCATCCCATCCGCATAGAGAGGAAAAAAGGTTCCTTTTCTTTGCTTTCTTTTGCCTTCAGTCCCTTACGCACCACACCGGTACAGATCACAGTCAGGAAAAAGGTGAAAATATCAATTACCAACAGCAGCCGAATATCCGCCACTGCCAAAAGTGCTCCCGCAAGAATGGGGGAGATCAAATATCTGGCACTCCCTGCCAGATTCACAATTCCGCTGGCCTTGGAGTATTCCTCCGGATCCAGAAGATCCGTGATGGTGGCATTGTAGGCCGGTACCAACAGTGCGGAAAAAATAGAACTAATGGTAACACCGATACAGATGTCCACCAGCCCGGCCTTCCCTCTCATCATACAAAACAGAATATATAAAATACCGATTGCAGAAAAACCGTCCCCCACCATCATCAGTGTTCTTCTGTCATACCGGTCAGCCAACACTCCTGCAGGCACACTGAAAAGCACCGTGGGCAAAAATGCTAACAACGTCACCAGCGCCATGGCTGCCGCACTTTTTGTCTGATCAAACACATAAACCCCCAGTCCAAAGCTGGTGAGTCCTCCGCCTATTCCGGAGACAAATTCCCCTGCCCACAACAGGAGAAACTTCCTGAAATTGTTTTTCTTATTCATATATTTCCTTTCTTGTTTTGGCGTGTTCCTTTTCTGGAATAAATGTTTCCTCATGAATTTTGCTATTCTATTACAGACCGTAAAGGAACGTCGGCAGCTATTTCATAGCTGCAGTCACAAATCCATAATAAATTTGCTTTGCAAATGGATTTGTGACTTTATGTTCCACATTTTTAAAGAAAAGGACAATTACCATCCTAGATCCAGCAACCAGTTGTTCAGCTTCCGCTCCCGATCCTTCTCCTGCAGATTCTCATCAACCGGGCTTTTGTACTCGCCCTTGATGTTGCCATCCACGATATAAAGGACTCTGGAACACTTCGCTGCCACCTTGGCATCATGAGTTACCATCATAATGGTAGTGCCCTCCTCATTCAGCTTCACCAGTTCCTTCATCACCTCGTTGGAGGAAGTCCGGTTCAGCGCTCCCGTAGGCTCGTCGGCAAACAGCACCTTCGGTCTATTAATCATACTTCTGCAGATACACGCTCTCTGCAACTGTCCACCGGACACCTCATTGATATCGTAGTCTGCAACTTCGATAATCCCCAATTTCCGCATGAGCTCCTCGCCTCGCTTAAGCTTTTCCTTCTTGCTCTCGGAGCTTTTCCTGCTCTCCATAGCGGGCAGAATGATGTTATCCAGAATGGTGAGATTCTTCATCATATACATCTGCTGGAAAATAAATCCCATCTCGTCCAAGCGCAGGGCCGCCAGCTCCTTGCTGCCCATTTTCGTAATATCCTTTCCATCAAATAATACCGTTCCACCGGTAGCGCCATCCATGCCGGAAACTGCATACAACAGAGTGGACTTTCCGGAACCGGACGGACCCATAATGGCCACCATCTCACCTACCTCTACTGTAAAGTTCACATTCTTTAATACATTGTTCTGTCTTTTATTGATCACATAGGTCTTGCATAAATCTTTTACATTCAATAAAGCTGCCATTTTATTTTCCTCCTCTTCTCTTGGCATGAGGTGTCACCACAGGTGACGGAGTCCTCATGCCGTTTTTCATATTTGACTTGACGCTATCTCTTATTCAATATTTGCTGTGTCACTGCTCTTAATCGTCTTTGTATACAATGCCGTCATCCATGTCATCACCACGGTTACTGCCAGCACAATGCCGGGATATAACACGAATATCTGTAACGGAATAATGTTATACTCCACATCTGTGGCACCCATCATTCCAAAGATGGGGTTGATACAAACTTCCGTCATGGGAATGGACAGTGCCGCCGCCAAAATAACCGCAATCAAGGCAACCAGTCCAAATCGATACACATGCCACCGTATGATGGCATCATCCCGAAAGCCGATGGCCTTTAAAATAGCAATCTGACTCTTTTCATCTGCGATAAAGCTTCGTTCCATGAGAACCACCACCAGTACTACCACCACCAATGTGATTCCCAGCAGTAAAAACTGTACGCCTTCCAGCGTTCCCACAACTCCGGTACAATCGATACAATATTCTGTGGCATTCATAACCTTATCATTGTCAAACAGGTCCTTGATCCGTTCCTTGCGAAGCTCGATTTCCTCCTCCGTGGGAGCATCTGTAAAATTAATCTGATAGGACATGGCACTGGCAATATACTTAATATCAGAAGGAGCTTCCTCATGAAGGCGGATTACTTCCCCAAACTGATTCATGGTCTGAAAATAACCGGTCACCATACACTCTAAATCTTCCTCCCCATAATGAATCATCATGGTGTCCCCGATATGGGCTCCCGTAAGTTCCGCAATCTGAGGGGTTATGGCAATCTCGTTTTTGTTGCTTGGCGCCTCTCCCTCCGTAAACTGATACTGAGAAATCTCCGTGCCCAGTCCCTGTTGACAGGTCAGCATATAATCACTGCCTTCAAAGGTGACCGGATACTTATACTGCACTTCAATGCAAAGCTCCGCAGGCATTCCCTCTTCACTTAGCTGATTCTCCATCTCCGCCAGATGCTCCTCCATGGTTTCCTCTGAACTGGCACTCATGTATTTCATCACATCGTTAACATCCGCCATGTAGAGATCACTTCTGGTTCCAAAGGTTTCAACCAGATTGGGACTTTTCATGGTTGCAGTGGTGTTCACCAGAATCAGAACAAACAGCGTACATAGCCCGAAGGAAAATATGATCGTCAAAAACCTTCTGGGACTGCTGCAGATATCGTTGGTTGCCATAAAAAGGGCATTTCCCCCAGGGAACTTATGCATCCGGATGGCATTTTTTCTCTTGTAACGCTCCCCGGTCTGACCGTTTCGGATGGCATCAATGGGAGAAGATTTTTTCACCTTTCCGGTGCAAAGATATGCAAACAGCAAAATCACCAGAATGACCAAAACGGAACCAAACAGGTTCATGAGCATGGCATTGTCATTTCCCAGCACCATTTTCTTGCTGACGGAGTCCAGCAGCATATTTCCAAATGGAATACTTGCAAAAAAACCAATGGCAGAACCCAAAACCGCCATAAGCAGGTACTTTACAATGTACAGACTGCGGATCTTCCCGTTGGAAAGGCCGATGGCTTTCATCACACCGATTTCCCGGAACTCCTCCGTAATGGTAAATGTGATAGAGAATTTCAGTACCACAAACGCCACAATAATTAGACAAACACTGAGCAGCAGCATGATAAAGGCCACAATCATATCCATCACATAACACATTTTTATGGTGGAACGTGTGCCATCAAAGGACACATTGGACGCATGAGCCATGGCAGATGATATTGCACTGACATCATCTGTATCGATATAACAGATTTGTCCCCGGTAATGCTGGTAGATTTCTTCATTTTCCAACAGCTTCTGCATGTCCTCATCATTTAAAACAAATCGTGTATTGCCCATAAAATCCGAGCCCAGCAATGCATCCTTGGCTGTACCGGCAAGAGCTAGGGTCATCTCCACACCACTGTGCTCCAGACAGATCAAGTCACCTTCCTCTAAATTGTTTTTTTCCATAAAGCTTCCGGAGACATAAATCTCTCCCTGCTTTACTCTGGTAATCTCCTGATTATTCTTATCAAAAAACTTGATAGACGAATCATCTATGGACTGGAATATGGTGGCGTTCTTACTTTCCAGTACGGAACCATCCATCGCTGTCACATTGTCCTGAGAACCATAGACCACTGTTTCCAGCCGGTAATCCTTCACTGCCGGCTCCGTCTCCAGCAATTCATCCAGCGCTCCTACGGCATGATCTCCCATGGTGATGACGATATAATCCCCTACTCCGGCCTTGTCCAGATAATAGTCGGTACCATTCATCACTGTCACTACATGATTGATACCGCTGGCCACAAACATGGCAGCTAGAACAATGAACAGAAACAGAATGATGTTCATGGTCTTCTTTCTTTTCAGGTCTTTCTTTAAAATTCGAAATAGCATTTCCGATCTCCTTCCTCTTGGTATGAAGCGTTTCCTCCTTGGTAATGCCATCATAACAGAGAAATTATTAAATAATCCTTAAATGTAACTATTCAGAGCCAAGGCAATTTTCATAAAATCGCGAATCATGCTTGCATGAATGAGCGTATTTTTGAAAATTTCTTTGGCGAAGTAACCACATGAGCAAAAGGAAAGCTGCGAAGCAGCGATTTTGCGAATGCGGTTCTGAATAGTTACCCTAAAATAAAAAAACAGAGTTCCGCAAGTGGAACTCCGCTATGCTTTTCGTATCACCACTGTCACAGAAAAGTTTCCCTCTATGATTTGGGCAAAAACTTCTCCATCCATTTTTTTCATGAGATTTTTGCAGATATACAGGCCAAGTCCATTTCCCCGGATTCCATGACTGTTGCTTCCTCGATAAAAGGAATCAAACAGGTTGGGCAGCTCCTCCGTTTTCAAGCTACATCCCGTATTCTCAATATGAATCAGCTTGCAGTCCTCCTCATCTTCCCCGTAAATACGGATACTCCTACCGTCTCCATACTTGATGGCATTCTCCATAATATTCTGCAAAACTTCGATCAGGCGGTTTTCATCTCCCTTCAGCAGACAGTCGGGAATGTCCTCCACTGTAAATTCCGTATGGATCACCGACAGCTTATCCCGGTAATAGGTTTTGACTGCCGCAAGCACTTCTGACAAATAAAATTCTCCCGGATTCACCTCTAAGTTCAGAAAATCCTCCCGGGAAGCCGCTACAATCTCGTCCACGTAATTCTTGATTTCTTTTGCGTTTCTGGCAATTCCATCAATGGCCTGGTCTCTTTTGTCCTGGGTATCGTACAGATTTTCCGACAATGCCCTGGCATATAGTTCAATGGAAGAAAGGGGTGTTTTAATATCATGGGACAGGGAAAGAATCAACGTCTTTCTGCTTCTCTGAAACTCCAGCTCCTTCTCCCGGTTATCCTCCAGCTTCTCCCGGAGCATGTCCATGCCCCACAAAAACTGCCCGAAGAGTTTGCTTTTTTCCTCTTTTACCGGAACGGACAGATTCCCCTTTGCCAGTTCATAGGAAAGATTGCTCATCGCATGAAAGGGCTTTAACACTTTTCGATACACATAAATAAGCACCGCTGCCGTGATGAATACCATTGCCAGCAATGCAGTATTGATGTACAAAAGTGTATCATCTTTCTGCTCTGTGCAATATTCAATCCGGTAAAGTATGCCGCCCGCTTCTTTTACCACATAATCGTTATTGCAAACCTCCTGCGGATGAAATTCGCTGACCCGGACAATGGTGTCATACGCTGACAGATCCATGGCCGCAATCTCATCTTCCGTCATATTTTGATTCTGTATTTCCAGGGCCACACGGTTGGCTTCCACCCGGTACATTCTGTCTTCCCCATGTTTTTGCAAGGACAGATAAAGTCCATTGCACAGCAAAATCAGAATGAGTTCCGCCAGGCCAATGATGCCCACAAACCATTTATATCTATTCAAATCGGTATCCTACTCCCCACTTGGTAATAATATGTTTTGGATTTTTCGGGTCTTCCTCTATTTTTTCCCGAAGCCACTTGATGTGCACCGTTAAAGTCTGAATCTCCGAATCACTGTCACTGCCCCAAATGCTATTAAACAAATATTCCTTTTTTAACGTGACATTTTTGTTCTCAATCAAAAGCTTTAGCAGTTCGAATTCCTTCTCTGTGACATCCACACTTTTCCCATCCACAAGCAGGGACTGATGCACGGTATTTAACCTCAGGTTCCCCTCCACAAGCTCTTGTACAGCGTACTTACGCTTAAAGATTCCCCGGATTTTTGCCAGCAGGATATCGATGTCATAGGGCTTTTCTATGTAGTCATCTGCCCCCAGATCCAGTCCCTTCAGTTTATCGCTCTTTTCTGTTTTTGCGCTGGCGATTAAAATATGGGTGTTGGAGGTCTCCCGGATTTTAGAGCAGACTGCAAACCCATCCATACCGGGCAGCATAATATCCAGCACAATCAGTTTGGCGCCGTATTTCTCGTACAGCTCCATGGCCCTTTCCCCGGTGTCCGCCACGCTGACCACATAATTCTCTTGTCTGAGGAAATCGCAGAGTAAGGCTGCAATCTCCTTGTTGTCTTCCACAATCAAAATATCCAGCATACAACCATTCTCCCTTTTGTTGGTAAATCCTGGTGTTTTCTCCTTGCCCTATGTACGCTTCCTAGTTCACCGCCTCAGCTACATGGTCTACTCTCCCTGGGTTGCCTCCAGACACTGCATCCATTTTTTCCTGCGAAATACAAAAACAGAAATGCCAAACCGGATACACTCCTCCAGGGATAAAATGAAATACACATAGGGGATGGATAACTTTAATACGAAGGCGGAAAGTAATCCCAAGGGAACACCAAAGCACCAGGTTCCAATCATATCAATTACCATCACATACTTTGTTTTTCCACCACTTCTTATTATGCCACCTCCCAGAATCATGTTCAATACCTTAAAGGGTGCAACCAGGGCATAGGCAAACAGAATCTGTCTGGTAAGCAGCTTCACGGCATCCTCCACCTGATAGATTTGCACATAGAGGGAACTGGTAACCACTACAAGGACTGACAGCAGGACGGATCCCACCGCTCCGTATAAAATCAGTTTCCTGGATGATTGATAAGCGTCCTCATACTCCTTTTCACCCAGCTTTTTCCCGATAATGACCCCGGCTGCCTGGGATAGACCGCACAGGGCTCCGATTAAAAGCCCCTGAATGGGATTAATTAAGGTCATAGCTGCGCTGGCTTGAGTACCCATGTGTCCGTAAATGGCCGCATAAACATTTTCTCCCAGACTCCACAGCGTCTCGCAAACCAGGATAGGCATCAGCATAGCCCCGTATTGCTTCCAATGAAACTTTGGCATCTTTTTCGAGATATCCTTGGCTCTTCTCAGCATTTCACCATATCGGAACATCATGAGAAACATCAGCAGAAAATTTGCAACCTGAGAAATCAATGTAGCAATGGCCGCACCCTTAGCTCCCATCACAGGGAACCCGAATTTTCCAAAAATCAGGCAATAGTTTAAACCGGTATTTATAACTGCCGACACCATGCTGGCGTACAAGGGAAGCTGTGCCTTCTCCATACAACGGAACAACGTGGACATCAGGGTGGCACCTGCCATGGGCAGAAAGGTTCCAGCCACAATCATCAAATATTCGGCGGCCACCTGCTGCGTCTTCGGCTCGTTGATATAAAGACCCATAATCTGTTTTGGAATAGCGAGGCAAAGAACCGTAAAAAGTACCGCCAAACCCACAGCCATAAGCAGGTTCAGATAGAAGCTCCTACGAACCTCCGGCTTGTTCTTTTGTCCTAAATACTGAGCAATCATGATTCCAGCCACAGCACCGATAGCGGACACTACCACAGAAAATATGGAAGTGAATTTTCCGGCCAGTCCCACACCGGCTACGCTGACACTGCCCAACTGGCCAATCATAATCTGATCCACAATACTAAAGGAGGCCTGCAGCATGGATTGCAATGCCACGGGAATAGCCAGGTGACATACGGTTATAAAAAAGGATTGTTTTTGTTTCATGGGAACACCTCCTGTTTCAATACTCCTTTTTACAGATGTGTATCTGAATGAATTTGCATATTTGATTGCAGACACGCTCTCGCTCTTGCCGGAACGTAGCGGTACTAAATTCGTGCAAAGCACTCATTAAGGACCGACGTTCCTCTATGGTCTGCAATCAAATAGCAAAATTCATTCTAGAAAACACACTAGTTAAACGGCCTTTTGATATATCTGTTCTAAGAAATATTGTACTGGGAAACCCTGTGTTTTTCAAAGGTTAAACGTGTAACCCAAAACAAAATTCAAGGGCTGTGTTTGTGCATAATTCACAAACGCAGCCCTTTATTTTCTTATTGCGGTACTTTTTCATCCCGGTCGATTCCGCTTTTTTATGTACTCTCCCGCTCCACCAGTGTCACCGGCAGAGTAACGCAAGGTTCGCTGATTTTGTTTTCCTTTAGTTCCTGAAGCTTTTCTATGGCAAGCTTCGCCCGCAGGGCTCCATCCTGCTTTACTGTAGTCAGTGTAGGGACAACCATCTCACACAGGGGAATATCATCAAACCCGGCGATGGCAATATCCTTCGGCACCGAAAACCCGTTTTCCATGAGAAAATGCATCACATCCATGGCATAATAGTCAGACACTGCAAATATGGCTGACACCTGACGAAATCGCTTTATCTCTTTCCGGAAAAACTCCCAGCGCTCCTCCTTGCACATAGGAATGATCATACGTTCTGTATAGCCCGGCGCAAATCCTTTCTCAAATCCTTCCATCCGCTCCAAATCCACACAGATTTCATTATCTGATACACACAGTACATGTTGATGTCCTTTTTTCTTAAAATATTCGCCCACCTGAAATCCACCGTCAAAGTTATCGATGGAGATATTGGCAATCCGTTCCGGATTTTCACAGTAACCGTCATACACCACAAAGGGAATCCGCATGTGGTTTCTCAGATACATATAATCCTGATCGCAGAACCCAATCACCACCAGACCATCCATATTCCACATGGAGGCAAACTGTAAAATCTCCTCCGGCTTCTTGGCTTTTTTCACCATCATAAACTGTCCGTGATTCTCAATCTCTGTGGAGAGATAATTCAAGGAAGAGGCAATGAAAACGTCATCCAGGGTATGCCCCTCATATTTCTCATGGTCATTGACAAAAACACCAATAATTTTTGACGAATTCTGCGCCAGGAGAATGCCTGCCATGCTGGGAATATACTGCCGCTCCTCCAACAGCGCCTGCACCCGCTTCACTGTTTCGTCGGATATTTTCTTTGTCTTTCCGTGTATCACGTTAGACACCGTGGCGGTGCTGAGTCCCAGCTCCTCCGCAATGTCACTGATTGTCACACGTTGTTTGTCCTTCATATTTGATTCAAATGCCATTTTATTTTCTCCGTCTTTCATAGTATTTTCGTATCTGTTCAGTACCTTCACGATACCATATTTTTTAACTTACTACTACGGGGAAAGTGCCTGTATGCCGGACCCCCACGCTGCCCCTGATATTCCGTACTTATAATAATCCAAACAATTCCATTCATATAACTGGTAGCCGCCAGGAAACAGTATGATATATCCCTCTCCAGCCCCGTATAGTCCGTCCGTTGCAACGTTACCGTATGATTGATCCTTATATGCACTTACTAATTCCGCAGCCTCCAGCTCCCAATAGCTGCACCACTCCTCTGTCAGGGAAAAGAAATCATCCATCAACTGTTTTTCCAGCCATTCACTTGTCACCACTGGAATCTGTTCCTCTTCGTAATACATGCGCACTGCATATATTTTGTAAAATGTACTGTCCATGGTGAGCATGACACTGCCTTCCTCTGTCTCTGCTGTAATGTACCAGTAGCAAACATCTTGAAACAAAACCTCCTCATTATCCTCCAGTATGACATACATCTGATAAAAAGTACGCTCTTCCAGCTCCTGAATGGACCATTCCTGTGGTAGGATGCTTTTTTCATACAACACTTTCAACTCAGCATTTATAATCTCCACCAACTCTTGATTCTCCGGTGCATCCCTTCTCTCCTTAAGCTTTACTTTATACAGGGAGGTGCCACCGGATACTCCTGCGGCAATGGCCTCCATTTTATCTGCAAATGAATGATACGGTGAAATCTCATAGGGTTCATAGTCCATATTCTCATGAGAAAGCTGTCCCAAGGTCTGCCGGTCGTACCAGCCGGATGATACCCGGGGAGCAAGCAGCGCAGCTGTTACGAGTAAAATCAACGGCAAAAACATGACAGCATATTTAGCTTTAGATTTCATGCCCGCTCTCCTTTCCGGGAAAAATCAACGTAATTTCCGTTCCTTCTCCCAGCGTACTTGCAATGGTCCACTCTGCATGATGAAGTCTTACAATTCGCTCACAAATTGCCATTCCCAGACCAGCTCCCCCCTCACGCCTTGCTCTCGACTTGTCCACCATATAGAATGCCTCTGTAATTTTTCCCAGCTCCTGTTCCGGGATTCCGCATCCATTGTCCCGAACTGTCACCTGATACATTCCGGCATCCTGTTTCTGACCATTCAGGATGATTTGTCCACCTTCCTTGCATGCCTTTCTGGCATTATCCACAAGATTCCCCAGAAGAGAAAGCAGTAGATCCGAATCTCCCAGGATAGTTCCCCGCTTCATCTGACAGCAAAACCTAAGACGTTTTTCTTCCATCATGTTTGCGGGGCATGGCAGTTCATTTTCCCTTCCCATGCCCCGCTTTTCTCTCGTTCCGTTACTGATATTCTTCTTTGCGGGGCATAGCAGTTCATTTTTTGCCCTCATGCCCCACTTTCATATTCCGCAGTTCCGATTTATTCTTTTGCAGGTACATATCCCAAATAGTTACTACCTGTCAAAGCTTCTATGAGGCCAATACTCCTGCAACCCTCAATTTAACAATGTCTTCAAGATACAAGATGTGCATTTTCAATCTTTACATCAAAATTCACTGATCTTACATATTTTATATGTAGTTCATGGATTAAATGGATTCTCTAGAAAACAAAGTTTACGTATAAAACCATGTTATTCATATAGGTTATGTGTAATAACAAGCCAATATGCACCCGTTGAATAACTCTTGAAAACTGAAGACTACATATAAGTCTACTTGTTTTGGGTGATTTATATGTAATTGCAAGAAAAGAGTTTCCTGCAGAAGCTGACTGCTACATATAAGCTCAATTATTTTTCGTCATTTATATGTAAAAGCCTGATTTCCAGGGATTTCACTCTAATCATGGATTGCAAATTCCTTCGGGATACACTTGATGATGGTATAAACAGAAAACTTTTAGAAATACTCAAGTCCCAATTTATCGGCCTTTCTTTTCGTTGAAACACATCACTAACGCAATGACTAATTCTCTTTATCGATTCTTCTCGATCCATTCCACCGCATAATCCACAATATCCCGCTGTTTCATGAGCCTGATTTGTGCCTCTCCGATAGCTCCTTTGCTGACCGGACGGTTCTCTTCAAATGCGCTTCCAATTTCTTCAAAGTCTTCTCCATCCACAAATAAGGTGTCGTATTTTTTCCAGACACGCTCACCGTTCTCCAGGATGGCGCTGTATTCTGTACAGTTATGTTTTCCGGGATATTCGGCTCTGGCATCAGCCAAATGTATGGATGTGTTTTTATCATATCCGACACCTAGAAGCAGTACCTTTCCGTCTAATTCATACAGTCTGGCGATGGGCGAGCCGTCCCCAAAAATATTGGAAAGATTATGATTTTTTGTCAAATACTCTGCATACTTTCCATTGGCACACACCGATCTGGCAGGATGATCGCTTCGGATGCTCCCGGGCCATTGACGAAACATCTCAGCTACCGCTCCCATGGTGTTTGTGGGGGTTATGTTTTTATCATATGCCGGCAAGTGATTGCGAATCAACTGCCAGTCAGTTTTGTCTGCCTCCCAGTGAACACCGTCCTCCGGATCCAGATTCCGCCATGACTGTGTGGGCATCATGATTGTGCCATCCTCCCCCACTACTTCCAGCAACGCCTCTATCACCGTCTGGGCTCCTCCGCAGACATAGCCCATACTTTTTAACGATGTATGGACCATGACCACGTCATTTTTTTCCAGTCCCACACGCTTTAATTCCTTCACAATATCCTCTTTGATTATCACTTTCATATTGATTCCTCCTGAATCTCATGGCATGAGGTGTCACCACAGGTGACGGAGTCCTCATGCCGTTTTTCATATTTGACTTTACATTTTCATCAGATGTATCGGCAGGCATGTGTGTTCCTCACACATACCTGCCACGTCAGTCGGAACCATTAAACACATGAACTTCGTTCATGTTGGTTCCTCCCTGAATAAAATGTACTATATTTATTGTAATGGAAGGATTCAATGATTTCAAAGGTTAAACGTGTAACCAATTCTAAAATTGCAGGCAGAAATTTATACAAAATGGACAAAATTACATCCAAAACATAAACAAATTCCAATACAGAATATTTGCTATGGTCACAACCAGAAATCCTATGGTAAATACATGGAATACCTTCTGTCTGATTTCTAACTGTTTCCCCCGGTTTTTCACAATCCCGTAAACGCTCATAACAATCATCGCAATTGTCAGTATGCCAAACACAACAAAGATCCAGAAATATGTATTCCAACGCAAGTAAGCCGATACACATACAATCGATGCCACTAAGAGAATCATGGAAACAATCTGCAGCAATGCAGCCACCATGCTCCATTTTCTAAGATGATTTACTGCGGCTTCTTTTTTACGGATCTTACGGACAATAAATGCAATCAACCGTACCAGCAGGGAAATCAGTGAAAACAAAAACGCAGCAAGCCACAGAAGGACTAAGCCTAACTCCAGCACCATTACGGCAGTAGGCATCTCCAAATAGTCACCATAGCTGTATACCACTTTCTGAAGTCCGTCTATTTCATCTACCATCCACAGCATTGCCTCATCTTCTTCCACTGTACAGTAGGACATACTCAGAATTTTAAACGGACCTTTGCGGACTGTCCTCCCCGGACGATAAATGCCGGATGGAAGTTCATTTTCTGCAGTGTAGTTGCTGCGGTCATAGGAACCAAAAATCAGTCCCATCATTTCAGAGTTATATATACTTTCACCAGACTGGTTTGTCATCACCACTGCTCCGATACCATCTTCCAGATCCAGCAACAAATAAGAAGAGCACCCCGCCGTGTTACCGCCATGCCCAAGGGTCTGCACACCAAAGGGAATCATCCAGAATCCATGACAGTTCGATGGAATATCCGTATCTCCGAAATAAGCGGTAGGCGTAAACATCTCCGCTCTGGTTTCCGATTTCTCAAAAAGCACACAATTTTCATCTAAAAGTGCCCGGGCAAATGTTTCAAAATCATCCAGCGTGGACGTACACATTCCCGCCGGATACATGGTGATATAATAATAGCAATCCGGAATCAGCTCCCCTGTGGTGGTATAACACTGGAGCTCCTGACGCTTCTCCTGCACCCAGGAATTATCGGACAAATCCATGTAAACCGCACTGTGCTCCATGCCCAATGGTTCAAAAATATTCTGATGGACATAGTCAGAAAAAGACATGCCACTGACATTCTCTACCACATAAGCTGCCAATGCCACGCCCCAATTAGAATAGGCAGCAACCGTCCCCGGCTCGTAAATCTGTTCCGGCTGATGTACTTTTAATACATCCTCTAAGCTGGAAATCCCAGACAAATCCTTTACAAATAAATCCGTATACACCTCCTGAAAACCTGCGTTGTGATTCATCAGATTAGTCATGGTTACAGGTGTATCGTAGGATAAGTTGGTCAAAAATCCCTCCGGCAGATAGGTGCGAATATCTTCATTTAAATCAAGTTCCCCCTGCTCATAAAGCTGCATGACACTTACCCATACCAGCAGCTTTGTGGTGGATCCCCATTCAAAGACAGACTCTGCCTCCACCGGAATCTGATTCTCCTTGTCCACGTATCCGTAATAGCTTTTCACCAGCTCCCCGGAGTTATCAAATACCGCCACTGCCATTCCCGCTGTGGTGTCCTCATGTTCCTCTACAAAGGAATCGATTTCCTCCTCCAACTGATCCCCATTCAGCCCGGAAGGTAATGTCTGCTGTGCCGCAGACACATCCACTGTTTGAAATAAAACCAGCAATGCAAACAAAAAGCTTGCGATCCGAATTCCTTTTTTCTTTTGTGTCATAACGTCCTCCTTCTTTTCCTCAACCGCTTTAAACGTAACTAATTGCCTTGGTTCTGAATAGTAACAAAAAACTGAATCATGTTCTTACGGCCTCATCAGCAAGTGATTCGGCCTGTTCTGAATAGTAACAAAAAAACAATATCATTGTATCAGTTAAATAATACAATAATATTGTTTTGTAAATTTGTCAAGTTTTTCCTTCTTACCAAACTTCGCCCGGATATTTCATTTCCCATCCTTTTCGAAGTTCTGTCATGATTTCCATCACATCACGGGTTTCCTGCAAATGCAGCAATGACGGATTGCTGGTTCTTACAGCCTCCTCCATATCCTGCAATTCATAATACAGTGCATGAGACGTCTCGCCCTGGATGATTTCCCGGCGCTCACCGGTTTGGGCATCCACGATCACGGCCCGTTCTGCCCTGGGATATTCCATAATCTCGATAAACCCTTTCTCGCAGCTTATCATAGCTCTTTTGGGCTGCTTGGAGTGCATACTAAGTGCCACCGTCGCCATCTGCTGCTTTGTATTCTTTAGAAGTATCGTTGCCATTTCATCGGAGCCGGTGGGGGATGGTTTCCATTGGCTAACCACTTCATTTGGCTTCTCATCCATAAAGCTGCGAACAAGGGACAGTGCATATACGCCAATGTCAAGCAGGGCTCCACCTGCCAGATCCAAATTAAAAAAGCGATTCTTCATATCATATTCCTTGAAGCTTCCAAAGTTCATGGTAATCATCTGCACTTTTCCCAACTCCCCACTTTGGACCATCTGCCATAGTTTTTTATAAACAGGCATATGCCAAATGGTCATGGCTTCCCCTATCATAAGATTCTTTTCCTTTGCAAGAGAAACCATCTCTTCCAGTTCCCGGCTGTTAAGGGTGATGGATTTTTCCACCAGAATGTGCTTGCCGTTTTCCAAGGCCTTTTTCATGTATGGATAGTGAGTATTGTGAGGTGTTGTGATATATATGATGTCCACATCCGGATCTGCAAACACTTCATCCATAGAATCATATACTCTTTCCACCTGATACTTTTTTGCAAACGCAACTGCTTTCTCGTGAGTCCGGTTTGCTACTGAATAAAGTGTTCTGCCCATTTCCTGAAGCCCTTGCGCCATTTCATTTGCAATAACGCCGCAGCCGATTACTGCCCAATTGAATGATTTATGTTTCATGATAATCTCCTTGTCCGTCATTTAAAGAAAACTATCCCCACAATCTATCTGTGGTTATTTGGACAAATCACAATGTCTCACCGCATCCCTTACTTTCAGTACAAATGTTGGAGAAACAGAAAGTTCATCAATCCCCATACGCAGGAACGTCTCTGTCAGCGATGTATCCGCTGCAAGCTCCCCGCAAATACCAATCCATGCTCCATGCTCATGGGCATTCTTTGCGGACATTTCTATCAGGCGAAGAATAGCTTCATGATGCGTGTCTACAAAGGATTCAATAGCCGCATTCTGTCTGTCACAGGCAAGAGTATACTGTGTAAGATCATTCGTGCCCACACTGAAGAAATCCACCATAGGTGCCAGTCTGTCACTGATGATGGCTGCCGCCGGTGTCTCAATCATGATGCCAAGCTCTATTTTGTCAGATATCATCACGCCGTCCGCACACAGTTCTTTTTTCACCTCATCACATATGGCAAGTATTTGCTCAAGTTCCGACACACTTGTGATCATGGGAAACATGATCCCCAGGTTCCCATAGGTGGAAGCGCGGTACAATGCACGCAGCTGTGTCTTAAAGATCTCCGGTCTTGTCAGACAAATACGTATCGCACGATAGCCCAGCGCCGGATTTTCCTCCTTTGCCAGATTAAAATAGTCTACCTGTTTGTCAGCACCGATATCCAAGGTACGAATAATGACTTTCTTCCCCGCCATACTTTCCAAAACCTTTTTATACGCCAAAAACTGCTGTTCCTCCGTGGGAAAATCACTGCTTTCCAGATAGAGAAATTCACTTCGGAACAGACCGATACCGCCAGCATCGTTGGCAAGCACGGCACCAATATTATCAACACCTCCAATATTGGCATAAATATTGATTTTCTTTCCATCCAGTGTAATATTTTCTTTCCCTTTCAACTCCTGAAGCAGACGTTTCTTTTCCTCATCCTCGGTCTGTCTTTTTTCCAGACGTGATCTGGTTTCCTCATCAGGATTTACAAAAATCTCTCCCGTATAACCATCCACAGCCATAAAATCTCCACTCTTAGCCGTCTGCAGGAACTCTTCCCCTACTCCAATTACCGCAGGAATATTCATATTTCTTGCCAATATGGCAGTATGTGAATTGGAGGATCCAAATGCCGTCACAAAGGCAAGTACCTTTTCCTTATCAAGCAATACCGTTTCGCTGGGTGCTAAATCATCTGCGCAGATAATCACCTTTTCCTGGGAAATATCGCTCATACCCTCAGTTCCTGAAAGACAAGAAATCATACGATTGGAAATGTCCTTTACATCTGCGGAACGAGCCTGCATATACGCATCATCCATGGAAGCAAACATCTCTGCGAAATTATCTGCCGTCACTGCTATTGCATACTCAGCATTGACAGACTGGGTTTCAATAATGCTCATGATGGAATCGTTATAATCGTCATCCTCCAGCATCATCATGTGTATTTCAAAGATCTGGGCATTGGCCTCACCCACTTCTTTCAACGCCTTGCTGTAGATTTCCTGAAGCTGCTCTGTGGCCTTACTTTTGGCTGTCTCCACTCTTTTCTTTTCCGCCTCTATATCATCCACATGGGTTCTTTTGACAGATGCTTCCTTTCTCTTGAAAACAGAAATCTTCCCCAGTGCTATGGCACCATATACTCCCTTGCCTTCGAAAATGGTCATAGAAAAAACACCTCCACATCTGTTCCCTTTTTGATTCCGGCTGCCATAATCTGCATTACTGCCTTAGCCTTAATTTCCGCACCATTGACCTTCATAATAACCTCACTGTCCGGATGAGCCTTGGCTGCCTTTGCAATAATTCCCGCCGGTCTCATATGCATGCCTTCCGCATTTACTACCTGTACTGTTTTTGATACCATAATTCATTCTCTCCTTTTTATTGACACTACCTTTATTCTATAACCAGTGATACCCGTTCTGTTTCATCATTGCTTTGCTTCATTTACTTTCCGTTTAAACAGTCCCAGCAAAAGCATTCCAACAACCGCACCAACAACAAGTGCCAGCAGATACTGCAAGGGATGTCCTACCACAGGGAATACAAAGATTCCTCCATGGGGTGCCCGAAGTGTACAGTCAAATGCCATGGACAATCCTCCTGCCGTTGCCGCACCTATCATACACGCTGGAATCACTCGTACCGGATCAGCCGCAGCATAGGGGATTGCTCCTTCTGTAATAAAGCTAAGTCCCATAATGTAGTTCACCAGGCCGTTCTTACGCTCCTCCTCTGTAAATCTGTTTTTGAAGAAGGTGGTGGCAAGTGCGATGGCAAGTGGTGGAACCATTCCGCCGATCATAACAGCCGCCATAATATCGAAATTTCCGGAAGCAATGGCAGCCGTACCAAAAACATAAGCTGCTTTATTAAATGGACCACCCATATCAATGGACATCATTGCACCCAGTATACAACCAAGAAGGATCTTACTGGTATCTCCCATGTTTGTCAGGAAATTGGCAAGGCCCTCGTTGAGCATACCCATGACGGGGTTTACTGCACACATCATAATTGCTACAATTGCCAAACCACCGATATAGCCTGCAAGGATCGGTATCATAAAATTAAATGCATAGCCTCCGATACTCTTAAACCATGCGGCTGCCGCCAGATGCGTACCAAAATCGCCATCCTGGGGAGCACCTCCCAGTGAATCAATGAGAAATGCCAGTGCGATAAAAATGCCGCCCGCCACAGTAAATGGCAGCATATTGGATACACCATTCATCAGGTGCTTATACAGTTTTCTTCCAAAACTCTCATCGTTTCCTGATGCCACCGAATGACTGTCCCTGCCACCCTCATGGTGATAAACAGGTGCCTCGCCGTCCTCTATGCGGTTAATCAATTCCTCCGGTATTTTGATTCCATCCGACACCTTGGTACGAATCACTTTTTTCCCATCAAACCGTGCCATCTCCACGGTCTTATCGGCTGCAACGATGATACCATCACAATTTGCGATTTCCTCATCTGTCAGAATATTTTTCGCTCCACCAGATCCATTGGTCTCAACCTTAATGGCTATTCCCTGCCTCTTCCCTTGGCTCATCCGGATACTTTTCTTTTTCCATTTCGTCGATGATTTTTAAGAATTCATCCTTGTCCTTGGCATGCAACAATCTCTCCCGGAAATCCTCATCCATCAGGATGGTCATCAGTCTCGATAAAACCTCAAGATGAACGTCACCGTCATTGGGAGCAGCGATCATAAACAACAGATTTGATGGTTCGTCATCCAGTACCTCATAGTCCGCCCCTTCCGGAACAGTCATCGCTGCAAGGGACGGTGCCTTAACTGCCTCCTTTTCTTTTTCTAGAGCATTGTAAGAAGCTCTTTTATTTTTTCTTTTGTAGCAAGTCCATCCGAAAAAGCAGTTGCACCCCCTGCTGCCGTTCCAAGCTTCAGTGCGTACTCGTAATCCCCACGTTCAAGACCTGCCATAAATCCCGCCACCATGGAATCACCGGCTCCCACGGAATTTTTCACTGTTCCTCTGCATACTCCACATCGGTGGTTTTTTCCATTTTCGTCAATCAACATGGCTCCATCACCAGCCATGGAAATCAAAACGTTTGCCGCTCCCATATCCTGAAGTTTTCTGGCGTATTCCAAAATCTCTTCCTCATTTTTTATCTCAACTCCAAACATCTCACCCAGCTCATGATTGTTCGGCTTTATGAGAAAAGGCTTGTATTTCAGTACATTTAGCAAAAGATTACCCGTGGCATCAACTACCGTTCTGACCTTCTTTTGAGAAATTTTTTCCATTATTTTCTCATACATATCCGAAGGTAGCGAAGAAGGAATTGCCCCGGCTAATATCAGGGTATCCCCATCCGCCAAATCTTCCAGTTTCTGAAACAGTGATGCAATTGCCTGATCCCCGATATCCGGTCCCTGACCATTTAGTTCCGTTTCCTCCGCGGACTTTATCTTCACATTGATACGGGAATTTCCCTTTTCCAATCGAACAAAATCCGTATCGATTCCCATATCCGCCAGTCCCTTTTCAATGGCTCTCCCTGTGAAACCAGCGGTAAAACCAAGGGCTTTCGAAGCAATGCCAAGTTCACGCAACACAATGGATACATTGATTCCTTTCCCGCCAAAATACATTTCTTCGTGATCCGAACGATTCGTGGCTCCCAGCTTCATGGTACCTGTATGAACCACATAGTCAATGGCCGGGTTAAACGTCACCGTGTAGAACATATCACATAACCTCCTTAATATTCGCCTTTGATAGATATTTCCTGTCCATCAGCTTATCCGTGATGATTTTCACGCTCCCCAATGAAGCAAATGTTATGGGTGCAATCTGATCGAATTTGGAATGATCCGCCAAAACATATGCCGTCTGGCTGTTCATCACTGCCGCCGCCTTAATGCTGGCCTCATTGCGATCAGGCGTAGTGACGCCTGCCGAAAGAGATATCCCATTTGCACCGATAAAGCATTTTGTAAAATTGTAGCTTTGCAGGCTGCTGACACATTCCGCACCCACTATGGCTTCGGTCGTCAACTTGATTTCCCCTGCGGGAATATAGACCTTAAAGCCTCTCTGCGCCAGCTTTTTCGCATGTACAAACGCATTGGTAACAAATGTAACATTCTTATCCGGAAGAAATCCAATCATCTTTTCTGTGGTGGTTCCGGCATCAATAAAAACAAAATCATCATCATCCACAAGAGAAGAAGCATACCTCGCTATTGCAATTTTTTCTTCCGTAAACATCTTTGATTTTTTTTCCATATCCTGCTCAACCAAATTAAGCGTGTGGTCATCCATGGATACTGCCCCACCGTGCACCTTTTTCAGCAATCCTTTTTCATCCAGTGATGCCAGATCACGACGTATGGTGGATTCAGAAGCTCCCAGCAGCTCACATAGCTCCGTAAGCTTTACACTTTTATTTTGATTTACCTTTTCCAGTATGACGGAATATCTTTCCTCGGTCAGCATATGATCCTCCCAAACAATTGATTTCGAATGTTTTTGACCGTTAATGATTGTTTCTGATGAAATAATACCAATTTCCCTCCATCATGTCAAGCTTTTCTTTCAAAATCTTTCATAATCTTCCAATATCTTTCATGATTAGTGTTTCCAAATTGTTCCCACAACATACAAAATGCCTGCCAGGAATATATCCCGACAGGCATTATTCTATTTTATCCGGAGATTATGCTTTATGGATCTTTCGTGAATCGTGTTCTTACGGGCTACGCAGTTCCGCTCCGACCAGTTCTGAACAGATACCTTTTTCCCATCAATGTAGATTTTTGTTTCATGCCAGATACATACGTGCCTCATAAGGACGAAGAACCGACGCATCCTCGATTTCCTTATAATTTCCAAGCAACAATTTCATATCCTTACACGGTTCTATCAAAGGCATTTCTACTGTTTGATCAAAGAAATTACATACTACCAGCATGGTCTGGTCCGCATTCTTTCTCTGATATGCAAAAATGTTCTCATCCTCTTCTAACAGCAGCGTAAAATCGCCATCCACAAATACAGGGTAT
Organism: Lachnospiraceae bacterium; assembly: GCA_022766245.1. GTDB lineage: Bacteria > Bacillota > Clostridia > Lachnospirales > Lachnospiraceae > Roseburia_C. The sequence continues at coordinate 25,072 of JALEPL010000041.1, forward strand.
TCCTTTCTTAACTGTACCAGTTTCTTGTAGCAGCTAAATATGGAATCCGGATCATTCACCTGCGTCTTGGCATTAATCTCCTTATAATTGCTGTTTACTTTAATCCATGGTGTGCCATCGGTAAATCCTGCATGCTCGGTATCATCCCATTGCATGGGAGTCCGTGCATTGTCCCTTCCCTTTGCATAAATGGAGCGCATCACATCTTCCTTCTCATATCCTGCCTCTGTGCGCTCTTTATACATATTTAGGATCTCCACATCCCGATAGTCCTCGATATCATACTGAACATTTGTCATGCCCAGCTCTTCACCCTGATAAATATAAGGTGTTCCCTGCATGCCGTGCAGCAGCATTGCCAGCATTTTCGCAGACTCTACCCAATACTCGCCATCATTTCCCCATCTGGAGACAATCCGGGGCAAATCGTGGTTATTCCAAAACAGACTGTTCCATCCGCAGTTGTGCAGTTCCTTCTGCCAATGTGTCATTACCTGCTTGAGCTTTAAAAATGGTAATGGAGCCAGATCCCATTTATCTTTCCCTTCCTGCTGATCCAATCCGATATGTTCAAACTGGAACACCATAGAGAACTCACTTCCGTCCGGATTGCTGTAAAGCTTCGCTAATTCTGTGTTTGCCCCCCAGGCTTCTCCAACGGTAATCAGGTCTCCCTTTTGGAACGTTTCCCTGCTCAATTCTCGAATGTATTCATGCAGCTTCGGACCATTGATGGTAATTTTTTTGTCCGGCTCTTTTGCAATCTGATCAATGACATCCAGTCTGAAACCGCCTGCACCTTTGTCCATCCACCACAAAATCATATCATAGATTTCTTTTCTAACCTGCGGATTGTCCCAATTCAAATCCGGCTGCTCCGGCAGAAACTGATGGAAATAATACTGCTGAATTTCGGGTACCCATTCCCAGGCACTTCCACCAAAAACTCCTTTCATGTCATTTGGTAAAACGTCTTCTTCTCCATCTCTCCATACATAATAATCGTGATATGGATTGTCTTTGCTCTTTTTTGCTTCTTCAAACCATCTGTGCTTGTTTGAGGTATGGTTTAAAACCAAATCCATAATAATTCGGATATTGTATTTCTTCGCTTCTGCTATCAGTGCTTCCATGTCATCCACGCAACCGAACATGGGATCAATATCCTGATAATCGGAAATATCATATCCATTATCGTCCTGAGGTGATTTGCATACCGGCGATAACCAGATTGCATCAATCCCCAGTTCTCCCAGATATTCCATTCTCTGAATGATTCCTCTCAAATCTCCAATTCCATCTCCGTTACTATCCTGAAAACTCCTCGGATAAATCTGATATACTACTGCATTCTTCCACCATTTTGAATCCGCCATTGTATGAGTTCCCTCCATATTTCTGTATGATACTGTCATTATAATGTATTTTTGCTATTTATTCTTACATTATCGTTTCATATTATAACACGATACTGCTAACAGAGCATAAAATCTATGCTTTTTTATTTTATCACGAATCATGTTTTTACGGCCTCATCAGCAAGTGATTCAGCCTGTCTTTTTCCCTGCTTAATTAAAATAGCATTGTAGCTTTCCATGTTAGACAACACAAGTAGCTGATATATTGTTACAACATCCCTGATGTTTCCTTTTTCATTTGGGTTACTGTCACGCCACTCTTTCGCTGTCTTACCAAACAGTACAGTATTAAGTAAATCTGCTTCACTTGCGTAAGTATACGAAATCTGCTGTGGAGTAAGTACAGGCGGAA
>JALEPL010000043.1 GCA_022766245.1 Lachnospiraceae bacterium
AGCCTATGTAAGTGAGCGTGGCTATGGTTCCAAGTGGCAGCGTGAGAGAAGGAAGTTTTTAGATAGCAATCCATTCTGTGTGAAATGTTATGAGGAAGGACATCTTACGAAAGCTACAGTCGTGGATCATATCAAACCTCATCGTGGAAACCGGAAACTCTTCTGGGATCGTGGGAACTGGCAGCCGTTATGTGAGCATCATCATAATGTAAAGACGATGACGGAAGATAGATATGTGGAATATCGCTTCTGATGGAGTGAGGGTAGGGGGTATCTGAATCTCTACAGCTCTTAGGCTCCAAGACCGGCGCCCCCTCTTCTGTGCAAAATCGCGAAATGAAAAATGAATTTTAGGGAAAGGAGGGATTCCGATGGCAGGTAGAAAACCAAAGCCAACAGCTGTGAAAAAGCTGGAAGGCAATCCGGGGAAAAGAAAACTGAATACGAAGGAGCCGATGCCAGGTAATGGGATGCCCGACTGTCCAAAGTGGCTATTACCTGAAGCAAAGGAAGAGTGGAACAGACTCTGTGAAAAACTGAATCAGATGGGTGTTCTTACTGAAATAGATAGAGCTGCATTTGCGGCTTATTGTCAGTCATATGCAAGATGGAAAGAGGCTCAGGAGCATATCAATTCTGAAGGTGCAACCTATGAGACAGAAAACGGTATGCAAAGACCTAATCCTTATGTGGCAATCTGTAATACAGAACAGAGACTTATGTTGTCTGCTGCATCAGAGTTTGGTCTTACACCTTCTGCAAGATCAAAAATCATGGCAGCATCATCTGCTAATAAAAATGATGTTGATGAGATGGAGGCTTTACTTGGGGGTGATGCATAATGGCAAAGGAACCAAGACCAAAGGGATATCCGAAGCTTAAGAATTACAAACCTTCTCAGTTTATGCTTCCTACTTCTCATTATGATAAGAAGAAAGCAGACCGAGCGGTTACTTTTATTGAGAACCTTTGTCACACCAAAGGCAAATGGGCTGGAACACCATTCTGGTTATTGCCGTGGCAGGAGCAGCTGATAAGAGATATTTTTGGAATTGTAAAACCTGATGGAAACAGACAGTTTAGAACTGCCTTTGTTGAAATATGTAAGAAGGTAGGTAAGAGTGAATTGGCCGCCGCCGTCGCTCTATATTTACTATATGCCGACAACGAACCTTCGGCTGAGGTGTACGGTGCGGCTGCAGATCGTCAGCAGGCTTCCATTGTATTTGATGTTGCAAAGCAGATGGTTGAGATGTCACCTGCTTTGATGAAGCGTTCAAAGCTGATGGCGGCAACAAAGAGAATTGTCAATTATGGCAATGCCGGTTACTATCAAGTGCTTTCAGCTGAGGTTGGTGGAAAGCACGGCTTTTCGGTCAGCGGTTTGGTGTTTGATGAAATTCACACCCAGCCTAATCGTCAGCTATACGATGTACTTACAAAAGGTTCTTCTGATGCAAGACAAAATCCGCTTCACTTCATAATCACTACTGCAGGAAATGACCGACATTCGATTGCTTTTGAATTACATACCAAGGCTGTTGATATCTTGGAGGGAAGGCGTGTGGATCCGACTTTTTATCCTGTGGTCTACGGACTAAAGGATGATGAGGACTGGGAGGATGAAGCCAATTGGTACAAGGTCAATCCTTCACTTGGATATACAGTTGATATCGAAAGACTTCGTGATGCATACCGTGAAGCAAAGCAGAATCCGGCCGATGAAATTACATTCAAGTGGCTTCGTATGAATATGTGGGTATCCAGTACAACGGCATTGATCCCTGATGCAATCTATATGAGAGGCAATGAGCCGATTGATATGGATGCACTGGAAGGAAGGGACTGTTATGCAGGTTTGGACTTATCAAGTACAGGAGATATTACTGCTCTGGTGCTGATGTTTCCGCCTAGGGATATGACAGAGAAGTATATTGTGCTTCCGTTCTTTTGGGTACCGGAAGATACGATACCAAGAAGGGCGAAAGCAAATTCTGTTCCATACGATGTGTGGGAGAAGCAAGGTCATATTTTAGCGACTGAGGGTAATGTCATTCACTATGATTTTATCGAAAAGTTCATTTATGACCTAGCTGAGAAATATCACATTCTGGAAATAGCGGTGGATAGATGGAATGCGACTCAGATGATCCAGAACTTAGAGGGTGAGGGATTTACCATTGTTCCCTTTGGTCAGGGATTTTCTTCAATGTCGGCTCCTACGAAAGAGTTCTACAGGTTATTGATGGAGGGACAGATTATTCACGGAGGACATCCAGTGCTTAGATGGATGGCAGGTAATGTTGTAATTGATACAGATCCTGCTGGCAATATCAAAGTAACCAAGGCTAAGTCCAAAGAGAAGATAGATGGTATTGTTGCTGCGATCATGGCACTTGATAGATGTATTCGTCAGGAAGGTCAGAGTGGCAGCGTTTATGACGAAAGGGGTCTCTTAGTATTCTGAGAGATTTGTGTGAGATTATGAAAGAAATTATCGTAGGTGTTCTTATATTGATATTGGCAGTTATGGCTCTGGCAGTTACTGGTTTCATACAGATAGTAAGGGCATGGAGCGATATTTTCAGATAAGGAGGCTTTATGGGATTATTCAGTAGTATATTTCGTGGAAGGGCTGCTCCCACAGACAGGACTTCCGGTAGTGCGTATTCATTCTTTATGGGTGGAAGCACCTCCGGGAAAAGAGTGAATGAAAGAACAGCAATGCAGATGACGGCGGTGTACTCCTGTGTGAGGATTCTGTCGGAGGCGGTGGCTGGACTTCCGTTACAATTTTACAGATATACCAAGGATGGTGGGAAAGAAAAGGCGGTGGATCATCCGCTTTATTTTTTGCTCCATGATGAACCGAATCCGGAGATGACAAGCTTTGTGTTTCGAGAGACTCTGATGACACATTTGCTTCTTTGGGGGAATGCGTACAGTCAGATTATCCGGAATGCGAGGGGCGAGATTATTGCGCTTTATCCGCTGATGCCGGATCGGATGACGGTAAACCGTGATGGGGATGGACAGCTTTATTACGAGTACAACATGAGTACGGATGATGCTCATACTTTGAAGGGTTCTACGGTGAGGCTGCAGCCACACGATGTTCTTCATATTCCGGGATTGGGATTTGATGGTCTTGTGGGGTACAGTCCGATAGCGATGGCAAAGAATGCCATTGGTATGGCGATTGCCTGTGAGGAGTATGGAGCAAAGTTCTTTGCCAATGGTGCAGCTCCGTCCGGTGTATTGGAGCATCCTGGAACCATTAAAGATCCTTCCAGGGTGCGTGAGAGCTGGCAGTCAACCTTTGGCGGTTCTGCCAATGCCAATAAGGTTGCGGTTCTGGAAGAGGGAATGAAGTACACGCCGATTTCTATTAGTCCGAATGAAGCACAGTTTTTGGAAACCAGAAAATTTCAGATTGATGAGATAGCTCGTATTTTCAGGGTGCCGCCGCATATGGTTGGTGACCTGGAGAAGTCGAGCTTTTCTAATATTGAGCAGCAGTCTCTGGAGTTTGTGAAGTACACTTTGGATCCCTGGGTTGCAAGGTGGGAGCAGGCAATGGTCAGAGCCCTTCTTACACCGGAAGAGAAAAAGACCTATTTCTTCAAGTTCAATGTGGATGGACTGCTTAGGGGAGATTATCAGAGCCGAATGAATGGTTATGCGACCGCAAGACAGAATGGTTGGATGTCTGCAAATGATATCCGAGAGCTTGAGAATCTTGACCGCATTCCGGAAGAGGCCGGTGGTGATTTGTATCTCATCAATGGAAATATGACAAAGCTTGCGGATGCAGGAATCTTTGCGGCAGATGCAATTAAGAAGGATGGAGGTAAATGATGAAACGAAAATTTT
>JALEPL010000014.1 GCA_022766245.1 Lachnospiraceae bacterium
ATATTTTTGGGAGGATCATGAGGAGAATAAAAAGATGATAACAGAAGAACAGAAGCTGTATTTGAAGATTCTTCGGGGAGCCGTTCTTCGCCTTCCGGCCTCTTATTTCGATGAGATAAACCCGGGGGATGAGGCGGTGAATCGAATGTTTCGTACAGCCTATGCCCAGTCTCAGGCAGAGCTCATCTATACCTGGTTTCTGGAAGAGAAGATAGTGTTGCCGGAGAAACTGAAAGGACAGCTGCAGCTGTCATACGACCATGCCCTGCACAGGGAACTTCTTATGAATGCGGAGCGGGCAAGGATTTTTGATTTTATGGATGAGCAGGGAATCTGGCACTGTCCGCTGAAGGGAATCCGGATTCAGCCTCTGTATCCGTCAGTAGGCACCCGATATGCGTCGGACAATGATATTCTGGTGGATCCGGAGCACTGCCAGACGATCCGCAGATACATGGAAAAACGAGGATACAAGGCATTTCCTTCATCTGGAAAACATGACGGCTATTTAAAAAATCCATCGTATCATTTTGAGATGCATTGGAGGCTTATGGATGAGACGGAGGAAGAAGATGCAGCGGCTTCTTATCTGAACCGGATATTTCCGAAGCTTCATAGGGTGGAGGATAATAAATTTTTGTATGAGATGACACCGGAGGATTTTTATCTGCATTTTCTGGCTCATGCGGACCATCATTATCAGGGCGGCGGAACCGGTATCCGGTATATCACAGACACATACTTTTACCTGAAAGAATACGGAAAGGACATGGATTGGGAGAAGCTTAGAGAGCTTCTGAATCAGCTGGGTCTCTCTAGATTTGAAGAGAGGATCCGGACTCTTTCGGATAAACTTTTTGCAGGCGAAACTCCGGTATTTGATTTTTCGGAAGAAGAGAAGGAATTTCTGTCCTATATGTTCCGGTCCGGTTCCCATGGAAGTGAGCAGATAAGTGCTGAGAACAGCATCCGTAAGTTTAACTATCGGGCACGAAAGGGAATTGGGCGAAAGGCAGAATATATCGCCCGGAGAGTGGTTCCGGATCGATGGTGGTGGAAAACAAATTATCCATTTTTGTATAAATACAAGATATTGATTCCTTTCTTTGTAGTTTTCCGCCTTGTGAGAGGTACATTCCGCTCCACTTTTGCAAGAGAGGAACTCAGACAGCTTCTTTTCCGGGGAAAGGAACCATATGAGAGAGATTCGTAAAAAAATTGCAATTCTTTTAAACTCGGATCAGAAAAAGCATCTGCTTCTTCTGTTTTTTGCCATGCTGATGGGGGCTCTTTTGGAGACCCTTAGTGTGACCCTGGTAGTTCCGATGATACAGGCAATCCTGGATCCGGAACTGGCAGAGAAAAACCGGTATGTAGGGGGCATCTGTGCAAAATTTCCCATGGTCCGCAGGGATTCCTTTCTTGCTTTCTGCATCGGAGCCCTGATTCTGGTGTTTATAATTAAAAATCTGTATATGTTCTGGGAACAGAAGCTTTGTGCGGGATTTTCTTCCGATTGCAGCAGGCGCCTGAAAAACCGGATGACGGATTTTTATATGCATCGCTCCTATGAACATTTTCTGACAACCAATTCCAATGATATCTTCCAGCTGATTGTGAATGATACATCTGCAGTTGTCTCTATTATCCAGGCGATTCTGACGATTCTGACGGAAAGTGTTATCGCCATATTTCTGGCAGCGGCTATCTTTTTTATCAATCCTTTCATGACAACCTGGGCCGTCTTTACTATGATGGTGGTGGTGGCAGTGATTCTGACCGTGATACGTCCCCGAACCGGTGAAATTGGAAATCAGGTGATTCAACACAATATCCGCAGAAACAGCTGGCTTGTACAGGGATTAAGAGGCATTAAGGAGATAAAAACACTCCGGACCGAAGATTATATCGTGGATCATATCGAACGGGAGGCGGAGATGATCTCCCGTCTGGAATGCCGGAATGCAGTGTATGCTTCGATTCCGCGGATGTTTGTGGAAACCGTATGTATCTGTTCCATGCTTGGTTATCTGTATCTGCTGGTGATGTCGGGAGTGGAACTGGAACAGGTTCTGCCGGCAGTCAGTGCCTTTGCCATGGCAGCGGTCAAGCTGATGCCGGCGGCAGTCCGGATCTCGGCAGCCGTATCCTTGATTCACTATCGCAAAAAATCATTGGACCGGATTGTAGGAGCATTAGAAGATGCTTCCGATGAGAGGTGCCATGTATATGGAAGCATCCCATGCCGGACGGTGGAACATGAGATGGCGGATATGCTTTATATGAAGGATCTCAGTTACCGTTATCCATCCGGCAGCAGGTGGATTCTGGAACATGCAAATGCAGCATTTCCCCTTGGGCAAATCACCTGCATCATCGGGGAGTCCGGCGTGGGAAAAACAACACTGGCGGATCTTCTTCTGGGTCTTCTGACTCCGGATTCCGGAGAAATTTATGTAAATACAGAAGGAAAGAAGGAAATGAAAGTCGGTTATATTCCCCAGAATTCATTTATGCTGGATGATTCGATTAAGGGCAATATTGCCTTCGGCCTGGAGGATCAAAACATGGATGAGAAGAAGGTTATGGAATGTCTTCAGGCGGTTGGACTGGATTCCTTTATCAAAAGTCTTCCAGATGGACTGGATACGCCGATTGGGGAAGGCGGCATCCGGCTTTCCGGCGGTCAGAGGCAGCGGCTTGGGATTGCAAGGGCGATTTACCGGGATTGTGATTTCTTTATTCTGGATGAGCCGACAGCCGCACTGGATAAAGATACGGAATTTATCGTGCTGGACACCATCAGGGAGATGGCAAAGAAAAGGACATTTCTGATTATTGCCCATAACATCTACACCATCGAGGCCTGTGATGTGGTGTATGAGGTGGCGGGCGGGACGCTTGTGCCTGTAAAGGAGAAAAAATGGTAAAAGTTTCGGTTATTATACCTGTTTATAATGCGGAAAAGTATGTGAAGGATGCACTGGAGAGTGTAATGGCGCAGAGCCTTACGGAGATAGAAATATTGGCAGTCGATGATGGATCAACGGACCGAACCGGGGAAATCCTGGAGGATTACAGCCAAAAGGATGAGCGGATTCGGGTGATTCATAAAAAGAATACCGGATATGGGAATACTATGAATGTAGGAATGGATCATGCCCGCGGCAAATACCTGGCAGTTCTCGAATCGGATGACCGGATGCTTCCGGATATGCTGAAAAATCTCTATACGGTGGCTGAAACCTTGCAGACGGAACTTACCCGGGGGGATTTTATTCGCTTTTATGAAGAAGATGGCCGGAGAATAGATAAATATTGCCGTGCCTGCCTGAAAGGAATGTATTATAAAGTGTGGGACCCTCAGAAAGCAGAGCCGGCTGCCTTTCAAGGAGCTGTCATGACCTGGTGTGGAATTGTAAGGCGTGATTTTATTGAAAAATGGCATATCCGCCACAATGAGACGCCAGGAGCATCCTATCAGGATAATGGTTTCTGGTTTCAGATGATATGCCGGGCCGGTAGGATTGTTTTTATAGATGAACCTGGGTATCTTTACCGGACGGATAATCCGGATTCATCGGTAAAACAGAGTGACAATATATTTGGAATAAATGAAGAATATGCATTCATCTATAGTTTTCTGTTCACTCGTCCTGAACTTCATAAATTTTTGCCGGTCTACTGGTGGAAAAAATATGAAAATGCGTTGTTTACGATTCGGCGGATTTTGCCGGAATACAGAAGCTTGTACGCAAGACATATGTATCAGGAATTTCAGACTGCACTGAATAAGGGAGAGCTTAACAAGGATTATTTCAGTAAGACATATTGGGATGAGGTGCAGGTTTTGCTGAAAGGACCGGAAGAATACTTGCAATATAAAGGCCTTTTGTGAGCAGTAACAGGAAAAGTGATTGATTTTTAAAGGTTCGGAATACAGGGAAAAAGTTCGCCAGAATACTCTTTATGTGATACGTCATAGTAGATTAGTACAGTTTGTTGAACCGCAGAATGGAGCAGATGAAGATTTTGTTAATGTAAAGTTTACTCTTAAAGAAGGGCAGTATGGTGTGTTCGCGCATGAATACAGACCTGGTTTTCTAAATGCGGCTAAAAAGGTGGATAATGGCTGCTCAATAACACATTTTTCGCATAAAATCCTTTTAAATACTGAGTTTTCTGCCCAAATAGATTATAATAGAGTGCAAGGAAAACAGATATTTCTGTAAAAAAAGCTTGCACTTAGGAGAAAAACTCATGTATAAATTCGAACGATATCGTCAGCTTGGACTTGCAGATTTCAATCAGCCGGTTGGATTAAAAATGAATCCGGAAAACCGCTGGGTTAAGAAGGCAGAAACCATTCCATGGGATGCCATCGAGGAAAAGTATGCCAGGCTTTTTCCAAGTAAAACTGGAATGCCGGCAAAACCTCTCAGGATGGCACTTGGCTCTTTATTGATTCAGAAACAGCTTGGTTTCTCTGATAGAGAACTGGTCCTGGAAATCATGGAGAATCCGTATTTCCAGTATTTCATCGGGCTGCCGGGATACCAGACGGAACCTCCCTTTGTACCATCGCTTCTTGTAGAGTTCCGCAAGCGTCTGACAGATGACATCCTTGGTGAAATCAACGAAATGATCATTGCATACAACACCCCGGATGATCCACCCCCGGGCGGCGGAAGCAACCCGGATGCTGCAGAAACAGATACAGCCGAAAACAACGGAACGCTGACCGGATTGCAGTGGAAAGGGCCTTCGCTCTTGCAGATCCCTTTTGCGTTTATTTTCCGATATCGTTTTTTCAAGGTACAGACAGCATAAATTTATGCTGATATTTATACAAAACAACAACGTGAGAAATTTAGCGTGTTGTTAAGCAAGCATTAAGTAGTGTTACGTTATTGCATATTAATTATATGGTTTTGCGAGGAAAAATGTGAAAGGACTAATATATGTGTGAATGTGGTGTTTATTTACGACCGATGACCATCGACGATACCGATGACATCGTCCGATGGAGAAATAAGGAAAGTGTAAGACAGTATTTTATTTATCAGGAAGAGTTCACCAGAGAGGGGCATCTGAAGTGGTTGGAGACGAAAGTGAAAACCGGTGAAGTAGTTCAGTTTATGATTGTAGAGAAAGCAGCAGACCGGGCCGTGGGTTCTGTTTTTCTGAGGGATATAGACAGAGCCCATCGTAAAGCGGAGTATGGAATATTTATCGGGGAAGATGATGCCAGGGGCAAAGGATATGGAAGTGCAGCTGCCGGACTGATGTTGGATTATGCATTTCATGAATTGAAGCTTCATAGAGTGTATCTTCGGGCATTTGCCGACAATGAGCGGGCGATAGCCAGCTATCAAAAAGCGGGATTTCAAATAGAGGGTTTGCTGGTGGATGATGTTTATGTCAGGGATACGTTTCGGAACATTGTCTGGATGGCAGCAATAAACCCTGATGATACATATGAAAAGAGGTAGATTTACAAATGATAATATCATACGTGATTCCCTGTTATAACTCGGAGAAGACCATAGAGACAGTTGTGAATGAAATCAAGGATAAAATGGCTGAGCTGAGCAGCTATGATTACGAGATTGTTTTGGTAAATGACTGTTCTTCGGATGGAACCTTTTCTGTGATAAAGAAGATTTGTTCTGAAAATAATAATGTGATCGGAATCGACCATGCAAAGAATTTTGGACAGCATGCCGCATTGATGGCAGGTTTTCACTATGTGACAGGGGATGTGATTGTATGTCTGGATGATGATGGGCAGACTCCTGCAAACGAAGTGGACAAGCTTTTAGAGAAAATAGAAGAAGGATATGACGCAGTCTATGCAGAGTATGACAACAAACGTCATTCTGCTTTTCGAAACTTTGGAAGCAACATCAATAAGAAAATGACTGAGATTATGCTGGGCAAACCGAAATCACTGTACGTTTCCAGCTATTTTGCGGTAAAACGGTTCGTGGTAGACGAAATGCTGAAATATCAAAACGCATATCCCTATGTGATTGGTCTTGTGCTTCGTACCACAAAGAATATTTGTAATGTGAAGGTAAATCACAGAGAGCGTTTAGAAGGGGCGTCCGGTTACTCATTAAAGAAGCTGCTTGCACTTTGGATGAATGGTTTTACTTCTTTTTCGATTATCCCATTGAGATTTGCGACTTATAGTGGATGCATTGCAGCGTTAATCGGGTTTGTATATGCCGTCTATACGATTATTCGAAAACTGGTTGATCCTACCCGGGTAATCGGATGGAGTTCGACGATTTCTATCATGTTGATTCTGGGGGGGCTGATTCTGTTGGTTCTGGGAATGATTGGAGAGTATGTGGGACGAATCTATATCAGTATTAATAATTCCCCTCAATATGTGATTCGAACCGTGATTCATTCGGAACGGGAATCGTAGTCTGAAACCGTAGTCTGAATGGGAAAATTAATTTACAAATATTTATTATTGTGATACATTATAAGATGTTTGAGTGTACAGATACTTAAGAAAACATGCAGCCGTTTAGATATGGTGTGCATAGATATACGAGGAAAGAAGATAAAAAATGAGTTGTGGGTATGATTTTAACGTGCCGCCCTTTGTTGGTACGGAGATAAAATACATAAAGGATGCGATTGGGAAAAGAAAGATCTGCGGAGACGGAGAGTACACGAAGAAATGCAATGCCTGGTTAGAAAATAAAACAGGTGTGGCGAAGGCTCTCCTCACCACATCCTGCACCCATGCCACAGAGATGGCAGCTATGCTGTGTGATATTCAGCCGGGGGACGAGGTGATTATGCCGTCCTATACCTTTGTGTCTACAGCAGATGCGTTTGTTTTGCGTGGGGCGAAGGCAGTATTTGTGGATATTCGTCCGGATACCATGAATATGGATGAGAAATTGATAGAGAATGCCATTACGAAGAAGACCAAGGCCATTGTTCCGGTTCATTATGCCGGCGTGTCCTGCGAGATGGATACGATTATGGAAATCGCAAAGAGGCACCATCTGTATGTGGTGGAGGATGCAGCCCAGGGTATCATGAGCACATACAAGGGAAAAGCATTGGGATCGATTGGTGATTTTGGTTGCTATAGTTTCCATGAGACGAAGAACTACTCCATGGGAGAAGGGGGAGCACTCCTGATTCGTGATGAGAAATATATTGAAAATGCTGAGATTATCCGTGAAAAGGGAACTAATCGGAGCAAATTTTTTCGGGGACAGATTGATAAATATACCTGGGTGGAAGCAGGTTCTTCCTATCTTCCCAGTGAATTAAATGCTGCGTATCTGTATGCACAGCTGGAAATGGCAGATGAGATCAATGAGAACAGAATGGCTTGCTGGAATCGTTACTATGAGTGTTTGAAGCCTCTTGCCGATGAGGGAAAGATAGATTTGCCGGTGATTCCGGAGGAATGTCAGCATAATGCCCATATGTTTTACATCAAGGCAAAGGATTTAGAAGAGAGAACCCAGCTGCTTTCCTTTGTAAAATCAAAGAATATTGGATGTGTATTCCACTATATTCCGCTGCATACGGCACCAGCCGGACAGAAGTATGGAAGGTTTGCAGGGGAAGATCGATATACAACCAGAGAAAGTGAACGATTAGCCAGACTTCCCATGTACTATGAACTTACAACCGATGACGTGGAAGAGATTTGCGATGTGATAAAAGAATTTTACAGGTAGAAAGCGACATGAAAAAGGGTAATTTAAAGATTTTGTTTTTGTTACACATTATGCTGATGATTTACTCTATGAGTAGCATCTGCAGTAAAAAGGCAGCAGGCACAGAGTTCCTAAGCTTGGAATTCTGCCTGTATTATGGTGCTATTATAGCGCTTCTGGGATTTTATGCCATTGGCTGGCAGCAGATTATAAAGAGACTTCCTTTGACAACCGCCTTTGCAAACAAGGCGGTTACTGTCGTTTGGGGCATTATTTGGGGAGCACTGTTTTTCAGTGAGCCCATTACTGTGGGAAAAGTCGTGGGCGCAATCCTTGTGGTTGCAGGAGTGGTGCTTTATGCATATGCAGACGCAGAGGATAAGTCCGGTGAGGAGGGAAATGCCAATGGATAAAACAGAATTGCTCTATGCCCTTGTCTTACTGGTAGGAGTCTTTGTCAGTGCAGTCTCACAGGTGATGTTGAAAAAGGCAGCATTAAGGACATATGCTTCTCCAATCAAAGAATATTTGAATCCATTGGTTATTACGGCTTATGTGCTGTTTGTGGGGACGACATTTTTTTCGATTCTGGCATATAAGGGTATTCCTCTTTCTTTGGGACCGGTGTTGGAGGCTACTAGCTATATTTATGTGACGGTGTTTGGTGTGAAGATTTTTGGTGAGAAGGTGGGGAAGAAGAAGCTGATTGCTTTGGGACTAATTATTGCAGGGATTGTTGTATATTCGATGCTGGGGTGATTTTCTTGCGCTCAAGGGATGAGTCAGGGAGAGGATGGAATGATACAAAAGAAAAAAATCGCAATTGGATTAATTTATTTTGTTCTTTTTGTGGGAATCTTTTCTGTCATATTGAAGGATAAAAGTATTGAAATCGTAAGCACAGATGCCCCTTCTAAGCAAGATGACCAACAAGTGGTGGGGGGAATCTATAATGATATGGTATGCGAGCAGTATTTTGTAATTCAACCTACGCAAATGCTACGGTCAGTAGAGATTCAGTTTGTGACGTATTGTGACACTTTGAATACAGATGGGGTTATTTTTGATTTGTACACGGATAAGGATCAACAACTTTATTCCACCATAATTAGTGGAGATGATTTGTGTGATGGTGGATACTATAAAGTGGAGTTCCCTGAGGATTATCGGAGTAAGACAGGAAGATTCTACTTTACTGTTACGGGAACAGATTCTCGCACGGATAAGATTCCGCCCGCTATCTTGGGGACAGAATATGATGGAGCTAGTAAGGAACTATATATCAATGATGAATTGCAGACTTATCAACTTAATGTGATTTACACTTGTACTGAGGAGAATTATAGCAGGCTGGTTACATGGGGAATGCAGTTACTGTTATGTCTTCTGCTTACCGTTGTTAATTTTCCGAAGATAAAGAATAAAAAACACTTGCGCATGATACAGGTCGGCGTCTTTATAGGAAATGTTTTGGTTATAGAAGAAATCACAGGGGAATTGGGAATGCCCGGAATTGCCATGAATCCAGCTATTACAGGTATAACCTATGTGTTGATTGCCAGTATTCAACTGGTTCTGCTAGGCGTTTTGGGCAGTGTAACAATGAGCGTAAATGTAACTGATACATTTCTTGCTACATTTGCACTTGCTAACTATTTTGTAATGTTGTTCCGAGGAACACCGATTATTCCGTTAGATATATTTTCGGTGAAGACATTATCTTCTGTAATTGATACTTACACTATTGCATTGACGACAAATCAGATGCTGGCGATAATGTGGTTGTTGATTTGGATTCGTTTGGTACTGGGGCTTAGTCACAGCACAAACTCTATTGTTCCTACGGATGAGAAGGAGCGAGGAGTTGCCCGTAGAGTTGGCTTGTGTATTCTTTCTGTGTTGATTGGAATAGTGGGAGTTATAGAGTGCGGCAGTCCAAAGGTATTGGCGAAGGCAAACGTGCAAGCCAATATCTGGGCGGGAGCAGAGGGATATTATTCCAATGGTGTCCTTATGAATTTTATGATGAATGCCCAGTATACGAAGATTAAAAAACCCAAAGGATACACGAGGGAAAAGGCAGAAGAGATTTTAGCGCGATATGAGGAATATGAGGAGGAGACAGGTGCTGCACCCAATATCATTATCGTTATGAATGAAAGCCTGACAAATTATGATGATTATGAGAGCAACGCATTATCGCTGAATCGGGATCCACTGCCTTTTTTGCACAGTATGACTGAGAACACAGTGAAGGGAAGATGTTATGTGTCTATCTTTGGAGGCGGTACAGCCAATAGCGAGTTTGAGGCGCTCACGGGACATTCCATGGCGTTCTTCCCCAGTGGAAGTGTGGTGTATCAGCAGTTTCCCATAGATGAGACCGAGGGGATGGTCAGCAGTTTGAATCAGTTGGGATACAAGTGTGTGGCGATTCACCCTATGTCAGGAAATAATTGGAACCGAAACAAGGTATATGCAAGTATGGGATTTCAATCATTTCTGACGGATGAATATTTCGAGGATCCGGAAGTAATTCGCTGGACCAGTGACAGAGCCACCTATTCTAAGGTAATAGAAGCCTACGAGGAGAAGGAACCGGGAGAACCATTATTTGTCATGGATATTACTATGCAGGGGCATGGTGGATATGAAGGGAATACGGAATGGGATGAACCCGTGATTGTGGAGGGGCAGGAGTTTCCAAAGACAAATGAGTATCTGTCCTCCACCCATGTATCAGATGAGGCTTTTGAATATCTGGTGGATTATTTCCGGGAACAGGAGGAGCCTACCATAATTTTTATGTTCGGAGATCATCAGCCGTCGGTGGAACCGGAATTCTATGATATGCTGTTGGGTGTTGGTGAAGATGAGATGACATTGGCAGATTTGCAGAAGAAATATATGACTCCGTATGTACTGTGGGCGAATTTTGATTTGGGAGATATTTCTGATCAGGATATTTCTGCGAATAGGATTGCATCCTTTGTGAAACATGCGGGCGGAGTCCCGCTGAATGCCTATGATCAGTTTATTATGGAGTTCAGTGAGTCGATTCCGGTGATCAATGCGAATGGATATATGGATAAGGATGGAAACTGGTATACCTTTGAGGAAGAAAGCCCGTACAGTGATCTGATAGAGGAATACCATATTTTACAATATGGAATCTATTGTGATGGAATTTTATATTGATTTTGTGTAACTGTTCAGAACAGATACGATTTTGTGTTCAGGGAGAGCGATGATGAAAGGGATCATAACAAAGAGAAGAGTTATTTTGGGTATTGTTTTTTTACTGACAGCATTCCGAATATGGCTTGCTGTGAAAACACCATTGTATATTCAGGCAGATGCTGCTTATGATGATATGCTTTTTGTACGATATGCTATGGAACTGCTGAAGGGGAACTGGCTGGGAGATTATTGTTCGTTGACTTTGGCAAAGACGGTTTCCTATCCCTTAATATTGGCATTCAACTACACGTTTGGAATACCCTATTCTCTGGGAATGATTTGTGCGTATGTAGTAAGCTGTATCTTATTTGTACATGCAATTAATCAGTTTATTCATAACAATTATTTTGCAATTGCTGGATATCTTTTCCTGTTGTTTTCTCCGGTAATGTTTCATGAGGAAAATATACAAAAAGTATATCGGGGCGGATATATTGTTATTTTTTCTATGCTGGTTCTCTCTGCAATCATTGGTATGTTTGCGGAGGCGAAGAATGTGCAGGGCAAGAAAATCTATGGATGGAGTGCGCTTGGGATTTTTTCCCTACCTATCTTCTGGTATCTAAAGGAAGATTCGATTTGGTTACTCCCTTTTATTCTGGTAGGAATGTGTATTACTATGGTTGTGATCATTCGCCTGCACTGTGAAAAAAAGGCGAAACTCAAAAGAATCGTGGCAGTTGTCTTGCCTATCATCGTTTTGGGTTGTATTTCGGGCTTGTATAAGCAGGTTAATAACCATTACTATGGGATAGCGGCAGTCACTGATCGATCTGGAACTAATTTTGAAAAGGTGATTTCTGATTTGATTCAGATTGAGGATCCGTCTACAGATACGGTTTGGATTACCCGGAATATGCTGGAGCAGGCGGAGGAGAACAGTCCTACTCTCATGAGTATCAAACCACAGATTGATGAAAGAATGCAACTTTGGGTAGGGGATGGCGAGATTGACGGGGATATCTTTATCTGGGTGTTCCGGGAAGCTGTGGATAGTGCAGGAATATATGACCGGGGAAGTGAAGGTGTAGAACAGTTTTATGGAGATATCCACCAGGAACTGCAGGAAGCATATGCGCAAGGAAGACTGCAATCTAATGCGAATGACCGGATTTATGTGTCTTCTGTTTCAAGGGGATATACAATTCAGGAGTTCGCAGAGTATTTCAGTGGCAGGATTAAGGAAGTGGCCCGGACGTTCGTGTGCTATGAGCAGAATGTGACCAGCATCAATGCAGCACGTGGCAGTTATGATGATATCGCTATTATGGCAAGACTGACGAATTCGGAATTCATTTGGCAGAATACCTCCAACGATCTGGATGTGTATGCCGCAAAGATTGTAGCCCTGGATCAGCATATCGTGAAGCTGTATCAGGTGACAGGAAAGCCCTTCTTCTATCTGGGAATGCTGGGAATTTTTGTGCTGTTTGCAAAGATATGTGTGAAGTGCAAGCAAAAAAAGTTTGAAGCATCTGACCTTGAATTGCTCACCGTGGTGGTTGGCCTGGCTCTGACCATACTGGTATTAACCGTGGCTGTAATGTGGTTCTGCAATTTCCTGTCCATACGCAAGGTCTATGATTATATGTGTGGTGCGGTTCCAATCATGAATATCATTGAGGTAATTGGAATTTATCAGATCGTTTTATTGCTTGTTGAATGGACAAAAAAGTTCAGGGAGAGATCAAATAACAAAGTAAGTAATAAGCAGTTGGAGGATTAAATGCAGATGACTACAGAGAAAAAGGACATATTTGATAAGCTGATGGGACTACCGGTATTACGTATTTTTGAACCTTTTTATAAGAAGTATAAGGAGGTTTTCCTGTATCTGTTTTTCGGAGGTCTTGCATTTTTCTTAAATATTGGTCTGTTCATGCTCATTGATGCTACACTGCCCATCAATGAGTTGTTCAATAACGTAATCTGCTGGATTGTCTGTGTGCTGATGCAGTTTTTTACCAATCGTATCTGGGTGTTTGACGGCAGAGTGGATTCTACGGGAGCCTTTGTGAAGCAGATGGCATCCTTTTTTGGTGGAAGGGTTTTTACTTTGGTTCTGGAAGAAATCATTCTGGCTGTGTTTATTACCTGGCTGCAGATGAATGCAACGGTGGTGAAGCTGGTGGCACAGGTGGTGGTGATACTGTTGAATTATGTGATCAGTAAGCTGATGGTGTTTCGGAAGTAAACAAATAATTTTCAAATATGTGAAAATATTATTAAATCCGTTTCATTTGTTGTGAAGTATATGCTTCTATGCTAGACTGAATCTAAGAAGAAAGTATAGGGCCTTTGTGAAGTGAAGGCAATAGCACCTGTTTTTTGTTTAAACCAAGAAGGCAAGGGGGTGTATTGTGAGAACACTAACGATAAAACGTGATATTGATAATGGATTAAAGGCGAAAAACCTTTTGGCCAGACTTTCAGAGATACTCAGCAGTGCAAAAGAAAATGAAATATCTATTAGCTTTGAAGAAGTTTCATTCATAGCAGCAAATCAATTGGCTGTATTGGGGGCGTTATTCGATGAATTTTGTGGCGCATCAGGGAAGCAGATTTACATTAATGATTTAAGTCCCCGATTGAAGATGGTTATGCAAAAAAATGGTTTTGGTCAAAGAATTGGATTGGAACCAATTATGGATAGGTTTCATACAACCATACCATACA
This sequence comes from Lachnospiraceae bacterium, assembly GCA_022766245.1. Classification (GTDB taxonomy): domain Bacteria; phylum Bacillota; class Clostridia; order Lachnospirales; family Lachnospiraceae; genus Roseburia_C. The sequence continues at coordinate 13,617 of JALEPL010000014.1, forward strand.
GAGAATTTCAAACGAATGAAAGCGATGAGTTTGAGAAATACTTAATTTTGAATATCTTTCAGCGTAACGATATTCCTATGATGTCGGATGCTGCCAAAAATACTATTATCGATAATATCCTTGAGGTTTTTAATAATGTAAAGGAACATACTACATCCAAGAGTGTATATGCATGTGGACAGTTCTTTCCCAAAAGTAAAAAAATGTATTTTTCTATTGTGGATGTAGGCGAAACAATTAAAGAGAATGTAGTTAATTATTTCGAACTGATGAAAAAAGACTTAGAAACAAGTAATTACATCGAATGGGCTATGAAGGAAGGAAACTCAACTCGAAATAATGATAGTCCGGGTGGTTTAGGATTTAGTATGTTAAGCCGATTTATAGAGTTGAATAAAGGAGAACTTTCTATAGTATCGGATAATGAATGCTATGAATTTAAAGTAAATAAGTATAGAACATCACAGATGAGTTATAGATTTATGGGGACAATTGTAACTGTGGCAATCAATATGAGAGACACGTTTTCGTATTTGTCAGTGAATAATAATATAGAGCAAATTATTTTTTAGGAGATGTAAGGATGAATAAATATTTGAATGTCAGGGAGTGTATTGGAACGCCTTCTGCAATTACACAGGAAGCGGGAGATTTGGTTTATGAAGAGATATGCAAGGCTATTGATGAAGAGAAGGTGATTGAATTGGATTTTAAAGAAATAGAGAGTATGATTTCTCCGTTTTTAAACAATGCGATAGGAAAATTATATGGAAAATATAGTGGAGAAATAATTAAGGAATATGTAAAATTGGAAAACCTGCCAAAGGAAAAAATATCCACTATAAACATGGTTATTAGCAATGCAAAAAAATATTACATGGATAAAGAAGGCTTTGAAAAAGTAGTAAAGGGTGTGGTTGGATAAATGCTAAATAAAATTAGTATGAGGGAGTTTACTCCGAAACAAACAGATGTTATTTTATTGGATACTAATTTAATTATAGATTTGTTTTATCCGATGAATTTCGGAAAAAATGTAGCAGATGCAACTGATATATATAAGAAAATTGTGAAATCTGGAGCAAAAATTATCATGTCTGCAATTCAAATATCTGAGTTTGTGAATAGATGTATCAGATTTCAGTTCGATTTATACAAATCAGAACATCCGGAATGCGTAAGCTTTAAAAAAGATTATCGTGGTACAGAAGATTATACAAACTGTATGAACGCAATTATTGAAATAATAAACAATGAGTGGAAAAATATTATTACATATGTAGATGACAAGTTTACTGAGTTGCCACTGGAAAAAATTTTGAAGTACAATTTTTCGTATGATTTTAATGATGCAATTATTGTAGAAATAGCAAATAAGTATAATGCTATTATAGTTACTAATGATACGGATATCATAAATTATGATGTAAAAAGTAAAGTGGTAACCAGTAGTACATTTCTATTATCCATTCGATAGTTGTTAGGGCATCAGCTTATTCATGGCTGGTGCTTTAATTTGCTTTTCGTTTATACCTGAATTATAATGTCTCTGTAAGTAATGAACGAGAGAGGTACTCTAGAATGTCAAAATTAGATTTTTTTATTATTAGAGCGGACCTGCATGCGTTTCGCTCGGATGTCCTGATATTTACCGGGTTATTCCCGGATGATAACCCGGAGAATCGGCATCTAAAGGTGTATGTAAATGGAAAAGAGACTCCGGTGGAACTGTCTATGGAGCAGGGGCCGGAGATTCGCAGGCGCTATCTGGTGCATAAGCAGAATGCATCCCAGGAGCTTACCGGATTCGTGCAGCTGCCGGGGGATGGGGTGAAAAAGGTTCAGATTTTCTCGTGTCTGGATAAGGAGGAAACTCTGGTTTATACCATGTCAGGGAAACTGTATCGCTGCCTGTGTCATACCATGAATGGGAATATGGAGCAGAGCCGTCTGGAGGATGGACGAATCTATCTTACCGGATGGGTCACTGGACCGGAGGGACTCACCTGCAAGGTATGGGCGGATGGCAAGGAAGTGCCTGCTATCATGGAGCGCAAATACCGCAAGGATGTGAATGATCTGTGCAAGGAGCTGGATGAGTCTTATCTGGCCGGTTATGAGATTTCGGTGGAGGATACAGGCATGCGCCGGCTGAAAATCGAACTGGAGGCTCAGGGACGAAAGCTCATCTATAAAAAATCAGCGGCGGCTGCACGGGACAGTAAGAATCATGATGAGGACTGGATCGTGAAACGTCTGCTGCACTACTGGCATGTCCATGGTCTGAAGCGCACGGTGCGTTTGGTAGTACGTAAGCTGAGAGGGCTGGACGATGCCTATTCCTATGGTGATTTTTTGAAAAAACATGTTCTGACGGAACAGGAGCTGGAGGAGCAGAGACATGCGAAGTTTGATTTCTGTCCGAAGTTCTCCATTGCGGTGCCTCTGTATCGGACCAAGGAAAAGTTCCTGCGGGAGCTGGTGACGTCTATTCAGAAGCAGACTTATGGAAACTGGGAGCTTTGCCTGGCGGACGGCAGCGGACAGCAGGAGAATCTGAAATCCCTGGTGGAATCTCTGGCTCAGGCAGATAACAGGATCAAGTATACGCTTTTGCAGGAGAATCTGGGCATTGCGGGAAATACCAATGCGGCTCTTCAGATGGCACAGGGAGATTTCGTGGTACTGGCTGACCATGATGATTTGCTCACAGAGGATGCGCTGTACCAGTGTGTGAAGGCTTTGAATGAGCATCCGGGTGTAGATGTGATCTATTCCGATGAGGATAAGGTGGATATGAGCGGAAAGCAGTTCTTTGAGCCCCATTTTAAGTCTGACTACAATGTGGATCTGCTCTGTACGATGAATTATATTTGTCATTTGTTTGTGTTTAAGCGGGATTTGCTGCAGCAGGTGGGCGGATTTGAGAGCTGTTATGACGGAGCTCAGGATCATGATTTTATCCTGCGCTGCTGTGAGGTAGCAAAGGAGATTTATCATATTCCCCGGGTGCTGTATCACTGGAGATGTCACAGGGAGTCCACTTCGGCGAATCCGGAGAGCAAACTGTATGCTTTTGAGAATGGCTGTAAAGCGGTGGAGGCCCATTATAAGCGCATGGGTATCCCGGCTACGGTGGAGCAGGGGCCTTTTTATGGCATGTACCGCAGCAGATATCACTGGAGCGAGACACCGCTGCTTTCCATTATTATTCCCAATAAGGATCATGTTGCGGACCTGAAAAAGTGTATGGACTCTATTGAGGAGCGTTCCACCTACCGGAATTTTGAATTTATCATTGTGGAGAATAACAGTACGGAGCCGGAGACATTCGCCTACTATGATTCCATGAAGGGGCGTGACAATGTTACCGTGCTTTACTATGAGGGGGAGTTCAACTACTCCCGAATCAATAATTTTGGTGCACAGTCGGCAAAGGGAGATTATCTGCTGCTTTTGAACAATGATACGGAGATGATCGAGCCGGATGGACTCAAGGAGATGCTGGACCTTTGCATGCGTCCGGAGGTGGGCATTGTGGGAGCCAGACTGTTCTTTGAGGATAATACCATACAGCATGCCGGAGTCATCATTGGTTTTGGTGGTGTGGCTGGACATGCTTTTATCGGACTGGATCGGGAGGCCAATGGATATTTTTCCAGAATTCTGGCCGTGCAGGATCTGTCTGCAGTGACTGCTGCCTGTCTGATGGTGAAGCGCAGTGTGTTTGAGGAAGTGGGCGGCCTGGAGGAGCAGTTCCGGGTGGCATTTAATGATATCGATTTCTGTATGAAGGTTCGTGAGAAGAACTATCTGGTGGTTTATCAGCCCTATGCCACATTCTACCACTATGAGTCCAAGTCCAGAGGTCAGGAGAATTCTTCGGAAAAAGTGGCGCGGTTTAATCAGGAAGTAGACCTGTTCCGCAGCCGCTGGCCGGAAATCTTAGAGAATGGAGACCCTTACTACAATCCGAATCTCACATTGGATAAGGCGGATTTTTCACTGAAGGAGTAGGTTTTGTTATGGTAAAAAAATGCACCAATATATATCATTTGCTTTGTAGTGCTATGATTTCGTTGGCCTTTGTGCTTTCCATGCGAATTGTTGTGGATGGTGGCATGTGGGGAACGAAGGACGAAAACTATATCAACCCATACGGATGGAAGTCTCTGGTTTTGTTTGTGGTCACGATGGTTGTGGTGGACATATTAATCAGCTTTGCCTTCGACTATATTAGGATTTTTTTTAAAAGGATACAAGGAACGCAGGTATATACAGACAAGAAACTTTTGAACATCTGGACAGGTATCAATGTGATTGCATGGATTCCGTACTATTTGTCCTATTATCCCGGCGGCGTGTATTCGGACACTTTTACGTCGGTAGAATACTATTATACCGGTTTACGTACCAACAGACATCCGCTGTTGTACAATTACATGGTTGGATTTTTTATTAAGTTGTCTGAGTGGATGGGACAGGGATTGAACTTTGCGTTCGGTATGTTCTTTTTGGTTCAAATGATTGTTATGATCATTGAATTGAGATTATTTAATCGGTGGATGCAAAAGAAAGAGATAAACAAGGTCGTGGTCAATATCACGATGTTTGGACTTATTTTTTGGCCGTTGATGCCTTTAAGTGTGGTATCGATTTGGAAGGATACAGAATTTTGTATGGCCTTTCTTTTCTGGTTTATGGCATATGTGGATTTGCTGCAGGAAATACACAAATCTAAGGTATCTGTTAAGACCATTATTTTGTTTGTTCTGGGAGAAGTGCTGGTGGCATTCACCAGAAACAATGGAATCTATGTGGTTATGTTAACTGCACTTCTGCTCCTGATTTTCACAATCAGAACCAAATTTGATAAGAAGAGGGCTGCCGTGATTGCAATTGTTGCATCCGTTGCTGGTATTTTGCTGGTGCAGGGCCCGATTTATAATCTGGCAGGAGTGCAGCAGACGGATGCGGTGGAAAAATACGGAATTCCGCTCCAGCAGATTGGCAGTGTGGTTGCATACAATGGAGATATCAGCCAGGAGCAGTTAGAAACGCTGAATCAGTTTATTCCTGTGGGAAATATAGCGGAGCATTACTCGCCCTGTCTTGTGGATAATCTGAAGTGGTATGCAGGCTTGAACAATGAGTATCTCAAAGATCACCAAAAGGAATTCTTGCAGTTATGGTGGGAGCTGTTCCTCCAAAATCCGAAACTGTATGTGAAGGCATATTTGCTGCAAACCGTTGGATATTGGGATGTGGATGTTGCTGATTATGATGGCTATGTGCAGACCTATGTGTGGAACAATACCGGTGGCGTAGTGGCAACGGACTACTTTGAACGGATTTTTGGCTTCTCTTTCCAGCATTTTGTGAATCCAAGAAGTTATATTAGTAATGCGTGGTTCTTTTGGCTATTTTTGATTTGTACATTGTTTTGTATGAAGTATTTCGGCTTTAAGAAGGTGCTTTACTTTGTGCCACAATTAGGTGTGTGGCTGACTTTGATGATTGCCACACCAACGGCGTGGAGCTTGCGTTACATATCGGCATTGCTGTTTACGTTGCCGTTTGTGGTGCTTATCCCGATTTTATTATCCAGGGAGTCTGAAAGTTAAGGTACAAGTGTACCAGAAATGCGCTACGAACGGAAATAGGCGATAATATACTTTTCTTTTCCACGCATAGATTGGAGGAAAACGAATGGAATCTACCTTTATTTTAGCTGAGTTGCTAGAAAAGCGATATATGGAAAAAAATGAGATGCCAAAGATTCCAAAGGAATTAAAGAAAAGTGTAAAAGATTATAAGAAAGCTAACAGAGAAAAAGTTACTGATTTCTTATGTGCGTTGGGGCTTGAAGAATTCCTTGATGATTTTAAAGGCGCAACAGCCAGTGGAAATGGTTATGTCTTTTTTGAAGAAGAAAGAGATTTTGTTGATAATATTCTTGAACGATCAAAAGAAAATCAATACAAACTTATTCGTGAAAGAAGATACGAGGACTTGTTAGATGACGAAGCTATAGAAATGTATGAGTTTGTTCATGGAATGTTTGTTAGAAGAGGATTTGCAGGAGATGAATTAAATAGAAGAATTGAAGGTCCGTATAATCTTTTAGACTATCCAGTAAGGTTAATTGGAAGAAAAATCGGAAAACTAAAAATCGAATTGGATAAAGTTGAAACATATATGTTCAGAGACAGGAATAGACATCTTACTTCAGCAAATGATAATTATGCATGGATAAAATATGTTGAAAAAGATTTAAACAAAAAATTCAAAGAGTATTTTAAACTGCTTCAATGTATGACAACCAATCGTAAGGAAGAGATTCGTGAATTAAGTTCGGATTCTTATTTCAGTATGAGTGAAAGAGATCTGGAACTAATGTGGCAGGAGGAAGAACTGACAAATATTGCGTATTCTTATTATTGGGAAATGCCTGAGGTTGTGAAAGCAATTCAAGAAGAAGATGAAATATTGGGAACACCTCGGAATATTCGAGACAGAATGCATTGGACTCCGAGAGAAGATTATACACCGCAAGAAGCCAGGGAATTAAGAAGGATTTTAAAAATCAAAAATAAAGCGTATTCAGAAGCATACCAAAGGGCTGTTACAGAATTAGCAGCTGAAAGAGGGTGTACGGAAGAAGAAGTAAAGCAATATAAAGTATCAGAATTACAAAATTTGATGACATCAGAACAGCTTTTAGAAATGTCTTTAAATGAAATGAAGGAAGAACAATGATAAAATGAGGGGGTGCAAATGCAGCCTAAAATATCCACCACACCACCACCTCATTTTTGATTGCAGTTCTCAATACCCTGTGATATTATGTGGACATGAAAGGTGGCCACCTCATAAATATCAGGATTCATTAGATTCCAGAAAGTGAGGTTTTTCATGTCGAAAACGGAAAAAAACAAAGAAATTGTTAAGATGGTAGAGAAACGCATCAAAGAGCGTGGATATGAGGGGAAACTAGAAATGGATCCCATATCTAACACCTTTAAACGCAGAAACCATTTTACGAAAAAAGCAGACGGTACAGGAGTGTTTACCGCTTTTATGTGGCAGATGAATTCATTGTCAGATGATGAGTTGGTTGCGGACATTGATGATAGAATTAGCGAAGCTGCAGAATATTTTGGTTTATAGAAATAAGATTCCTTTTAGAGAATAAAGGGGTGATTATCGGAAAAGAAGTAACTCTCGGAAGATATATGGGAACAGGGGCGGGCAGCTACAGGCTGCTCGTGTTTATTTTTTAGTGGTGAAAATATAAAAGTTTTGTAAATTTTGCATTTTGTATTGTGAGATGGCAGCGTCTATGCTACAGTTAGTCACAAGCAGAAAGTCTATTATCTATAGTTATAGAGTCTATTTTTATATCAACAAACTTCACTGCTTATTTTCCAATGAATAACAAAATAAAAAGAGTGATTTTTTGAACTGCAAACGAAGCTTATCAAGTTGCAGAATGGAAGGAATTCACTTATAATGAAGGGGGAAAGCACTTGAATTACAAAAGAACACAGAGCTGGAACTGTACAATGCCATTAACGGAACGAGTTACGATAAGGCTATCGATTATTGTCTGGGGATAAGACGGGATGTATCAAAGGATGTGGCTTAGATGACCGTAAATTTATTTGGAGGAATTCGTGAGGGATACGGCGAAATTTTAGAAAGACTATATAATCGTGGAAAAGTGGGGGTATGAGTATGAATTCTTTAAAGATTGAGAAGCGGGCCATTAATTCGCTGAGAAACGTGATTGATTCACATGATATGATGGACGAAAATATAAATGATAACGATAAAGGCCCTTCATGGGATGGACAGATTATTTTGTATTCTAGCGATAGCCTGCGGGTAGAGGATATAAAGTACCGGATACCTGTTCAGGTGAAAGGGAAAAATGATAACGATTTGTTGAAGCGTCAATCGATTACGTTTTCGGTGGAATATCGTCATCTCAGAAATTATTATCAGGGCGGAGGGGTTTGCTACTTCGTGATAGTGATTTCGGATGATGGGAAGAAAACGGCAATTTTTTATAATGCGCTGACACCCATTAAGTTGAATGATTTGTTGAGGGGAAGCGAAGAGAAACGACCGGAACAGACGAAAAGCATTGCGCTGAAGAGACTTGTAAAGAACGATGCGTATGAACTGTATAGGATATTATTGCAGTTTGGTCATGACAGTGCGGAGCAGGGGACAGGTGAGCTTGTCAGAAAGTCAATCCGTTTCGAAGATATGGAGAAGATTGATGAACTCCGGGCCACTGGTTATGCGGAGAATCAGGAGGAGCTTCTGAGGAATATAACTTCTGGGGAGATTTGCCTCTTTGGTCATATGGTTGATGCGGATATCTGGCTTCCTTTTTCATATGAGGATCAGCGTAATATGCGGATTGTCAATCGCATTACTGTGAATAAGCCAATCGTTGTGAATGGAAGAGTGTGTTATGATAGTTTTGAACTGGAAAAGCAGGAAGACGGCGACTATTGTATGTATCTGAGTGAGAATCTTTCTGCGGATATGCAAAAGGGCACCTTTCATTTCAAGGGCATATCGACGTTGGATATTGTGCAACGTGATATTGTATTTTTGCAGGAGTTACAAAAATCAGAAGAAATTTTCGTGGACGGGGAAGTCTTGGCTCAGTATGGCGGACTGACTCCCGACCAGTCTATGGAAGAGCAGATAGAAGGCATGCAACAGATTATCAGTGCTTTCGGGAAGGCTGGAGTAAGCTGTGATAAACGTTTGGATGCCATGACCGAGGGGGATTGGAAGGCTATCACGCAATTGGAGAAATTATATTTGGGGGAAATCCGACCCAAAGAAGAATCGGCATGGTACATCTGGGAGTGGAATGATCGGGTTGTGCCATTCTTTCTGATGAAATATCCGGATGGGAAAGTTGTTGCCGAGAATATTTTAAATGCGAAAGATTTTGCGATTATGATTGGGGAAGGGGATAAGAGCTACCGCCTTCCAAGATATATTCATTTTAAAAAGGATATATGGGAAAAATTGTATGATGTGAAGGAAGAGGTTCTGCTCGAGGATCTTGAGGAATGTGACTTTAATAAGGTGACGGAAGAATACATGTCTCTTCTTTTGCTGGAGATTTTATCCGCATATGATTGTACTCATAATGAGAAATATTATGATTTGTCGATGCTTCTTGCAAACAAGATTCTGGCTGCGAATCCCCAATGTGATAATTGGAAGATTAACCGTTTACAGGTGCTGAAACGAAAACGGGAGTTATCAGAGGAAGAACTGGGCGAGCTAGAGCAGATGGAATGTGCCGGTAGCAATCTTATGGTGAAGTGCGCCGCAAACATACTCCTAGAGAACAAATACAAGGCGCACAAGCAGCTTGAGAACATGACGGAAGAGGACAGAAAGTTGTTTCAAAGCTATCCGATTTATCATTTGTTTGGTGACAAGGGAAAGGGGCTTTTAATGCGAAGCTAAGACAGATTTGGACACAGACAACTGACTGGAATATATAGTATGCGGATATTTTGTATTTGTAAAGTGTTCACCCAGGGAAAAAATATACAAAAAGTATTGAAGAACTCGAGTATTTATGATAGTATTGTACAAAAGTTACTCGATAGAGATTTAGGCAGGGACAGAACCTTGAAAATTATATAGTACAGTAACTGTATGAGACGGGGAGTGCAGAACGACTGGAACATAAAATAGAAATGTGGTACAGGTGTACCGGGAATAGGCTTCAAACGGGATCAACAGTAGATGTTGGTTCCGTTTTTTGCAAATCGGTCAATCGTTCAAATGCAATTTTGCTTATTTAACAAAGTGTTCTGACTATTGGGATTTGGTGTTGATGGAATTGGAATCTCCTAAAAAGAAAATATTTAAGAATGGTAGGGATGTAAGGTTTACCCAAAATTTTAATGATGCTTATTCGCAAGTTGAGTCCTGGAAAGCATATTTGGAGTCAGATGGTCATACTGGCGAAATGAAGAAAAGGCTAAAATATTTGATGGGGGATGCAATGTATAATGTCCCATTTAATATTAAGTATGTTTTAATATATGGGAGAAATAGAGAAAAAGACGGAAAAGAACAAAGAATAGCAATGCTCAATCAAAAAAACACAGGTAAGATAATTGTAAAAACATATGATAGTCTTATTTCAGAATATAGATCTAGGTGCAATGAAATATACAAAGTAATATTAAGTCCATGGAAAGATGATGGATTTGTCATAAAGAGATTTCCAGTGTCATGATATGAATCGTGGCACAATCCGATAGCAAAAGAGGAGCTAGAAGGACTAATCAGGGATCTGGAAGAGCTAAGTTAGGTCAGATGGAAAGAAGGAGAGAATATCATGGATAACCACAATAAAGTAGTTAGTTATGCTAATGAATTAGAGTATATGTTGCGTGAATTTCTTGAGTGCGATTATGATGAATTTGGTGTGAAAGCAAATGACAATTTAATTTGCGACGATTGGCAGAGCCCTATAAATTTTGCATTGGGTTTTTGTTATGCATTATCAAATAAAGATTCAAAAGTAAAAGAGAATATTGATTACTTTTTAGGGAATGAGCTCCAAGGGAAAAGTATTGGGGACTTGGTAGAACAGTATGAATATTATGGTTTTGAGTCTCCAGAAGAAGCATATGGTTACATAGATACAACGATTAAAGATTTGAGGAATATTCTCTTTGGGAATGAACTTATGTTCCGGAATGAGGAGAGGTTGTGAATAAGATGTGTTTCAAAAGGAAAAAAGAAGAATTAAAAGTATTAAAGGATTTACAAGGTAAGCCATATAAATTTTATAGAGGAAAGAGTTACGAATCAATTACGGTAGGACGTTACTTTTGTAGTTGTTTTGATATTGCAAAAAGATACAGATTATATGATGAAAACCCTATTATTGAGACCGAAATTGCGGTTCGAAAACCGCTAGTAATAGATGCAACAATGGAAAGAGGACATAGTTCGTTTGGATATTTGCATGTACGTGATTGTAAATTATATCCTGAAGAAAAAAGAGATGATTTAATTCGGTACATCATGCCAGGAAGTGATACTCTTTCGACCGATGAAGTACTTGAATGGGCAATGAGTACAAAAGATATTGATGCAGTGATAGTAAAAAATGTAAGAGAAGGAAATGCGCCTGAAATTCCAATATATGACGTAATGGTTTGGAAACAGGAGAACCTTGTGAATGCAAGAAATGTTAATGGATTAGAAACTGAGTATGAATATTTCAGAGAAAATGCATTTAAACGAGTAGATTTATCGATATATATTTCAGGCGCGGAGAGAGATGGTGTAATAAACATCACAAAAGGAAATGGTTATTTTATAGAACATACAATACAGCGAGCAAATGCTGAATGGTACATGGAGCATGAATTAGTGGTTTATTCAGATTCTCCAATAGCGATTTATTGTTGGGATACATGTAGTTATATTGTGGCAATACAAATGGGGTCGGGAATATATCAAAGAACAGGCAGTGCAGCAGATAGGATAATCTATTTGCCTCAAGAAGGCTGTGTACGTGTAAAAGGCGTGATGCAAAATTGGAAATATAAAATAGAAATAAGAAAATCAGTGAATGGATGGAATCCACCCCGAAATTAGGCGATACCAATTAGGGGGGGGCTTTGTTCTCTTTTTGATTTGTTTTCCGCTATATTCTGATGATGCCTCAAAAATATTGAATGAATCGATTTTTTGTGATAATATTAGACAAAAGATTCTTAACAGAGAAGCAGGAAGAACGGAAACATGAAAATTTTATAGGACAGTGACTGTATGAGACGGGGAGCGCAGAATGACTGGAACATAAACTAGCAATAGGGTACAAGTGTACTGGAAATGGGCTACGAACGGGATCAACAGTGAATGTTGGTTCCTTTTTTTGTTTATATATTTATATCATTATTATGGAAAGAGCTGGAAGGCAGGATTTGAAATGAAATATTCCGCCGGCTCGGAAAGGGGAAATTTATGAATAGTCAAGTAGGTGTTGCAAAAATAAATGGAAAAGAGATAACTATACGTGGTAACAGGGAAGTGTTTAATGCAATCAAAAGATTATCAGAATTTGGACTAATTACCTTTTCGAGACAAATAAAATTTAAAAGTACAGAATATACAGTGTGCTTTTTTAAGCCAACTACTGAAATGAGAAATATGTATAATTTGGGAAATGAATTGTTGGTAGTATGCTGCCCTGACGGAATGAACGATTTTAAGAGTAGAACCAAGGATTTTATAGATTATATGCTGGTGACAAATAAAGAATTTAAGAATCGACTTGATAAGGTTACTTGTTTTCTGGTAGATGGAAATACGGATATTGTAAAAAAAGTAAAAGGTGATAGAATCGAAAATCCAGATGTACGTCTCATTGTGCCGTTTTGCCTGGATGAACTGAATGCAGAATTTGACGAAAATGCATTGAGTAATCGAATGCGGGAGTTTTTATATGAAAAAGATTTGTTTGGCATTGCGGTTCCGTTAAAAAATGATACATTGTTTTTTGGAAAAGATCGAACCAATATTATTTCTGAATTATACGGTAGATACAAGCAGGGTGAAGAAGGAGGCTTGTTTGGGCTGCGACGAATTGGGAAAACGTCTATTCTAAATTTACTCAAGCTTAGAATAGCGGAGGCAGATGGAGTTGCAGTTTATTTTGATTGCTCCAGTGTTCATCATTTTAGGTGGTATGAATTTCTAAAATATATTATTAAGACGATTATCAGCGAGTATTCCATAGAAAAGAACGAGAATGGCAACATTGTATTAAATGCAACTTGTCTGGTTGAAACTACGGAAGAAAGATATGGCGAAAAAAATGCTGTGATGAATTTTATGGAAGACATAAATACATTATATGAAATGCTGGATAACCGACGTATATTGCTAATATTGGATGAGATAGAAAATATTGGGTATACAACGTCGCCGTCGAAATGGTGGCAAGAAGAAAATGATGCACTATATTTTTGGCAGGCAATCAGAACGGTTATTCAAACGCACAGTGAGTATCTTTCATTTGTCATAGCAGGAGTTAATCCTATGTGTGTTGAAATTCAGTCAATTAATAATTATGACAATCCAATTTTTGGAATGTTTAGTCCAATATATACATCGTTATTTGAGTATGAGGATATCAAAATGATGGTATCTAGTATAGGAGGCAGACTGGGTATTTCATTTGAAGAGCCTGTTTATGCAAAAATGATGGAAGATTATGGTGGACATCCGTTTTTGGTTAGACAGGTATGCAGTAAAATAAATAATGAGTTAAATGCAAAGCGAGAGGAACGTCCAACTACAATCTCGATGTATCGGTATAATATGAAACGTGATGAGTATAGGCAAGGGATGACAAGTGTCATAGAGCAGATACTCGGTGTGATTGATAATTTTTATCCCAGTGAATTTGAATTACTTAAAAAGCTAGCATTGGATGGAAGAAATGCATTAAAAAAAGAACTGGCATTAGGAGAAAAGGGAATACAGCATTTGATCGGATATTGTATAGTTGATAAGGTGGATGGAGAATATTTTATCAGAATAAAATCTATTGAAGAATATATAAAAAGTAAGTTTATATACGATTCTACATTAAATGAGCAAAAAGATAAACGGGCTCGCATTAATATGAGAAGAGATGATATTGAAGAAAAATTAAGAAATATTATCTTGTATTCTCTTCAAGCAAAGTATGGTAAAAAGGCGAAGGAACAGCTTATTTCTATTGTCGAAAAGACAACCAATGATGCGACACAGAAAACAAAAATGTTAAATGCACCATCGCTTAAGAGAGCAATTGAGGAATTATATTTCTCGCAGATAAAGACTATAATGGAAAAAGACTGGAAAAGTTATGCAATGATATTCCCGGATAAAAGTAAATTTGAAGCATATATGGAAATATTGAATAGATCGCGTGCTGTGGGGGCTCATTCTAAAAGTGTGTCTCAGGATGATGAAGTCATGTATGGGGTTGCATTTGATTATTTTGAAAAAATATTGGATGAATACTAATAAGGTTTAATAGCCAAGTATAAAAAGTTTAAAGGAGTGTATACATAGGATGACGAAAAAGGATTTTGCTCATAAACTGGCAGAGGAACTGCGACAGCTTCCTACGCAGAGTACGATTGAGGAAGTTGTGGATAGAATAAACGCTGCAACCATTGACCATAGAAGCTTGTCTGAACTGGATGTCAATGAAATATTGAATTACATGGATGAGGAATTAGGGGATTATGGATTGCTTTTTGAATCCTATGATAATCAAGCTGGCGTTTCGGTTATGTCATTGGTTAGAAAATTGATTGCTCAGGCGAACACAGGAGGTGGCAAGAAATGAGTGAGATTGATTGTGCGGAACTTATAATATCCATAGTTGCATTGGCGGGTACCATAGTGAATGTGATTTTTTATATTATATTGACGAAAAAGTATAATGACATGGTGAATACTCAGACATTAACTGCTCAGGGTGCATTAGAGACACAGGTAAGGGCTTCTATACATGAGGCTACTCGGAATATGCTGGATTTTGCACTCCGAGTGAATAATGAACCGGAAAATGAGATGGTTCAAAAGGCATATTTTGCGGCAGAAGAGATTTACCGTAATGCCTATGAAGATGCCTGTGCGAAATATCTGGATTACAAGATTGACCGAGATCGTTTTCGAAAGATGTATCAAAGAGAGATTCAGACTTTGGTGGAGAATGTGGACCTGAAGGAGTTTTATGATACAGTTTCTAGTCCTTATGCCAGTACGGTAGCGGTGTATAGGGAGTGGTTTGGACAGGCCTAGACTGTCTGGAGCACAATATGCATAAGAGTCGTACTAAAAGGGGTTGATTTATGAATGGGGGCATACACAGGTAGAAAATCTGATTATGGAAGAGGAACAGGATAAGGTGTCAATAAATAAACAAAATAGACAGGTGGTTTGTTCGAATCGGAATCCATTGGTATGAAATCAATTGGCTTAAACACATTCCGTATTGTGAACGCCTATTGCCTGTGCTACACTTAGTCACTAGCAGAAAGGGTTATAAGTGATGAAGTGTAGAAAAACATTGGCCGAAGTAACATGTTTTTGCACCGGCATCCAGGGGAAATATTGGGATTATAGAATTGACGGAAATGCAGTAAATGAAACAGAGTATAACGAAATGAAAGAAAAGGATAAAAGACAAATGAAGTACGATTATTTAGTAGTCGGTGCCGGATTATACGGAGCCACCTTTGCCCACGAGGCAAACAAACTGGGAAAAAAAGTGCTGGTCATTGACAAGCGTCCCAACATCGCAGGAAATATCTATACGGAAGAGAGGGAGAAAATCCATGTGCACAAGTATGGTGCGCATATTTTCCATACCAATAACACAGAAGTGTGGAATTACCTGCAGCAGTTTGCCACCTTCAACCGTTTTACCAACAGTCCGGTGGCAAATTATAAGGGGGAATTGTATTCCTTGCCCTTCAATATGTACACCTTTAATAAGATGTGGGGCGTGGTGACTCCGCAGGAAGCGGAAGCCAAGATTGAGGAGCAGAAGAAGGCAGCCGGAATTACCGAGCCGAAGAATCTGGAAGAGCAGGCTATTTCCCTGGTGGGAAAGGATATTTTTGAAAAGCTGGTAAAGGGTTACACCGAGAAGCAGTGGGGCAGAGACTGCAAGGATCTGCCGGCATTCATCATCAAGAGACTTCCGGTACGGCTGACCTTTGACAATAATTATTTCAATGCGCTGTATCAGGGAATCCCGGTTGGTGGCTATACGAAGATGGTTGCCAATATGTTGGATCATATCGAGGTTCGCCTGAATACAGATTATTTGGAGAACAAGGAAGAATATGACAGCATGGCGGAGAAGGTGGTCTATACCGGACCCATTGATGCCTATTTCGATTATCAGCTTGGCTACTTACAGTATCGCTCCGTGAGATTCGAGACGGAGCTTTTGGATACACCCAATTTCCAGGGAAATGCTGCGGTGAACTACACCGATCGGGAGACGCCTTGGACCAGAATCATCGAGCACAAATGGTTCGAGTTTGGTAAGGACGTGGAGGGAAATGATATTCCGAAGACTATCATCAGCCGTGAATACAGCTCCGAGTGGAAGCCGGGAGATGAGCCTTATTATCCGGTGAATGATGAGGAGAATACCGCCTTGTATGAGAAGTACAAGGAACTGGCAGCAGGCGAGAAGAACGTGAAGTTCGGCGGACGTTTGGGCGAATATAAGTATTACGATATGGATGCAGTGGTAGCATCTGCGCTGGCGTTCTGCAAGGAAGAACTGGGAGTGATATGACAGTAGAATTTTTGGAGAAATAAATTATGCTTTGTTGGAAGAAGTTTATTCTGTAAAATCTATCAATGTTATGGTTACAGAGAGTCCACAGATGAGTATACGGGCATATACGTTAATGGCAATGCCATTAAGCTAGCTGTTAGATAATGCGTTCGAAAGGCATATTGTAGATATGTCCTTGAGATAGCACATAATTCTGCAATATACAAATTAAAGAGCGTTAGTTTGTTGAAATCATGGCTATAAAGAACTGTTATCAGAAAATGGATATGAGGAATGATTTGTTTTAGCGTGGAATAATTGTTACTTGAAATGTGTTTTATTTGGTATAGGATTAAAGATAGCTGCATATCATACATGCGTAAGTGTATGCAGAATAGATAGGAGTGTTCTTGAACTGCATATCTAGAGACGAAATTATACAAAATGACGGATTCGTGAAAGAGAAAAGAAATATCTTTTGTAAAAAGAGAAATGATATAGACAAAAAGTCGGTTTTGGAATATAATGGCAAGTGACCTGGAACAAACGATTATATTTAAGGTTCGAAAACAGAGGAGATATCATGGAGTATAAATCTAGTGTAAGAATTATGCGTTCTGAAATTCGCAATTTTAAGAATGTGAATTATGGAAAAGTTTCGTATATGAATTGCGGTAGTATAAATAAAAGGGGAATAATTGACAAAACGGATATGGTAGGGATCTATGGGCAAAATGGATCTGGAAAAACGGCTTTGGTAGAGTCATTGGATATTCTTAAATGCATCATAAAAGGAGCCCCAATTCCATATGAAACCTATGGAGGGATTCTATCTCGGGACAATCCGGTATCGATTACAACGGATTTTTTTGTCGAAAGGGAATCTTTAAAGTATAAAGTGAATTACGTCGCTTATCTTCGGGCAAATGATGAACAAAAAAAAATAGAGATATACAAAGAGAAACTCACCTATTGGACACGTGGAAATAATTCTTGGAAGGCAGAAAGAGATTTAGAATTTGAAAATCCGTACTATGATAATACCGATTTGCTTTCACAGAAGGAACTGAGCATTGTATCAAATCATAAGAATCATCTCAAATCTATTCCGTTTTTAGCGTCAATGCAAAACTTAGCGCTTATCTGTGCACAGCAATTTGTGTCTGTTTTTTTTAATTTCTGGGTTCTTAGATCGTCTAGGGAATTGGAAGAAAATGAGGAAAACATTGCTTTTAGGGATGTTGTCAACGGCATGATGCAGTTTGGAATGGTTGATTTGAATGTAATTAAGGTAAATCAGCTTGGCACCATAAATTATAACCAGATGATTCCTATCAATGTGCATAGAGAAACAGAGTCAGCTATAATACAGGAGTGTATTGAACTTTATATTTCAGAACCGACAGAAATTGAGGAGAGTTATTTTCCACAGGTTCAGGCAACGATTTCTGCAATTAACATAGCACTACAATCAATTATCCCAAACCTTCAAATAGAACTTGAAAAGAAAATGGAAAAAGAAACACCTGATGGGACTAAAACAATACAGGTTGACGTATATTCTAAGAGGGATAATAAGCGATTTCTTATTCGATATGAATCAGAAGGAATAAAAAGAATTATTTCCATATTGAATTATTTGATTGCAGTTTTCAATAATGCGGGAGTATGTTTGGTGGTAGATGAGATGGATTCGGGTATTTTTGAGTATTTGTTGGGAGAATTACTCGGCTTGATGAATAAAGAGATGAAAGGACAGCTTATATTTACATCCCATAACCTCAGAGTATTGGAAAAGCTTGACTCAAAAAATATAGTTTGTTCTACTGTAAATCCAGATAATAGATATATTAGACTTGTTGGAGTAGAAAAAAATAATAATAAGAGAGACTTCTATATTCGCGCAATTACCGTTGGCGGTCAGAAAGAAGTATTGTATGATGATGAGGATTTGATTGCAATGGGATATGCGTTTAGAAAAGCGGCTAATGTTTCTGACAAAGTAAATCTTACGTTTTCAGCGGAATTTCAGGAAAAATTGGAGCAACATAAGAAGTAGGAGGTGTTTGGATTGGCAGAAGCAAAGAAAACAGTCCTATTTATAGTGGAGGGAGCTTCTGATAAAACAGCTCTTGAAAAGATTTTTCAAGCTATATATAAAAGGAATCGATATATTGAGTTTAAGTTTACGGATGGAGATATTTCCAGCGATCCAACGGTTACAGAAAGAAATGTTGAGAGTCGCATATATAAAATTGTTTCGGATTTTATGAAGGACAAAAAGTTAAATAGAAATGACATCTTTCAAGTGATTCAGATATTTGATATGGATGGTGCATATATTCCTGAAACATCGATTGTAAGTGGCGATCAAAATAAGTTTGTGTACACAAATACAACGATATCATGCAAGGATACAAACCGGGTCAAAGACAGAAATCGGCGAAAAAAGGGCATCATGGATTATTTGCGTCGAGTGTCTTCTATTAATAATATTCCATACGAAATGTATTTTATGTCATGTAACTTGGACCATGCGCTATATGATGTGATGAATTTGGACAAAGACTTGAAGCAAGCGTATGCAGACAAATTTTACGAAACATTTATTGGACACGAGCGGATGTTTATCGATTTCTTGAAAACAGATGTTGTAAATGGAGTGCCGGACAATTTGAGTAAATCTTGGGAATATATTACACAAGAATTACATTCTCTTGAAAGACATACTAATTTACATATTTATTTTCAAGAACATCCCCTTCCAGATGGACTTTTGTAACTAACTAATTCTGTAATTTGGGAGACAAAAGAATGAAAAGTTTAAAAGAGTATTGTTAACCCTTTATACTTGCTGTATTGCAATGGCTTGTTACAACCTTATTGCGGAATTCCTGTTTCTGTGCTAGACTAAGCCCAAGCAGAAAGTCTAGTATCTAAGGATGGTGCGCAGCACTATCCAATCGAAAAATCTTAATATCAAACAAACTTCACTGCTTATTTTTCAATCAACAATTTTATAGCCGGGAGGTTTGGAAGCCTCCCGGGGTGGCGTAGGGTCCACAGAAGGAGGTACGAATGAGTAATGTAGTTGATGTTTCGGCAGGTCTGCGCATTTACTGCGCTGATCGTGATGATAATTAGAGCTGTAGGGCACAAATTCCATCACCGAAGGTGATTTTCATGGATTTGTGCCTATAACCATGAGGGGACCGAATGGTTATGTTTGGTTCGGTTTTTCGTGACAAGGAAAGGTGTAAGGAACTTCTGGAGAGGAAATTGGGCAGAAACGCGGCAAGGCCGAAGCTGTTTTGGAATTGTTAGAGGATTGTGGGACCATTCCTGAGGCGTTGAGAACAAGGATTATGGAAGAGAAGGATTTGGATATTTTGAAGAAGTGGCTGAAACTTGCGGGAAAGGTGGACTCCATCGAGGAGTTTACGAGCCAGATGTAAGTTACTTCATGCAATCTGCATGAAGTTCTGTAGAAATCTATTATTTCCAAGATACGGGTTACCGTATCATCACAGTACAAATCGTTACAGATCATACAATACATAAGGCAAGTATCTATGGCAATGCATGTACACTACAATAACAAAAGAAAACTAGTAACTAAATATAGTTGCGAATATGAACTGGTAATGATATGATAGCATTAACAGAGGGGAAAAATTAAGAAAGGATGGATTATTATGAGTAATCTTTTGTCTTACAAAAACTATAATGGAACAGTTGAATATTCAAAAGAGGATGAGTGCCTTTTTGGAAAGGTAGTTGGAATAAAATCATTGTTATCTTATGAAGGAAATTCTATTCAGGAATTAGAACAAGATTTTAAAACTGTGATTGATGAATATATAAAAGATTGCGAAGAAAGAGGAATTAAACCAGAACAACCCTATAAGGGCAGTTTTAATATTAGAATTAGTCCTGAATTGCATAGAAGTATTGCTGTGTATGCAATTGAACATGGAAAGACATTAAATGCAGCAGTTGAAGAAGCTATTAAAAAGGTTGTTTCATTATAGGTTTACAAAAAGCTTCTTTGTCAGACGGCACATTATGGGAGGTGCACATATGAAGAGAAGGTATACGTTATTAGCGTTCCTATTGCTTTTGGGTATCATGACAATGTTTTATCCTTTATCAGATGTCTCCGGGGTTTATGCTTCGGATGATTTGGGGCTTGATACCAGTAAAAGCGGAGATAACATGGCCAATATCGTGGTTTTTGTGAATTTTTCAGACACGACACATACCCATATTGAAAGCTATTGGGGACAGTGTTTTGAAGAGGATCCAAATCTTGCCAATTTTTTTTACGATGAAAATAAGACGAGATCTTTGCGCTCATACATAAAGAAGATTTCTTATGGCAATATCCTGGTGGGCAATATCTTCCCACAGTACAATCCTTCCACAGAAAAGATTGTGCCAATTGCCATGGATCAAACGGCAGCCTACTATGGCTCGAATTTTCCGGCATCAGCAGATATTTTGGTGAATGATGTAAGCCAGAAGCTGATTGACGGAAATTTTATCAAGCCCTCCATGGTGGTTGACAGGGATGGAGATGGCAATGTAGATAATCTTACCATTGTTGTGCCCTGTGAAAGCGGTAATTCCAATACCATGTTTTGCGGATTGGCAAGTTCATTTTCCGGTGCAAAGCAGCTGAATGGAAAATATGTGGCCAGCTACAATATTATTACAGAAAGCGGTGCGTATCTGAGCAATGGACAGTCAGGACTGATATGCCACGAGTTTATGCATAGATTAGGTTTTCCAGATTTGTACAGAAATGGTAAGACACCCGTTGGTACCTGGGATATTATGAGCTCTGAGAGTATGTACCTTCAGTATCCGTTGGCATATACACGCGCATCCTTTGGTGGATGGTTTGATATTCCCACAGTTACTTCTGATCACGCCAATTATTCCCTCTATTCAGTAGAGGCGGCAACTACGGATGCTGCTTTGAAAAATAATCAGGCGGTCATTCTGAAGACACCATATTCAGATACTGAATTTTTTGTTTTAGAGTACAGAAAGAAAACGAGTTCTTATGATTCTTCGGAACCATTAGAGTGTGGACTCTATGGCTCGGGACTTATTATTTACAGGGTGAATGTTACCGGGAACAAGACCAATGCAGGAACAGACCCCTTCTATATCTATGTGTTTCGGCCAGGGGATACCATGGATGGAAATGTGGAAGCCGCGGGTACATCGATTTATGATTCCTACCTGTCTTCGGAATCAGGAAGAACAAGCTTTGGTTCGTCAGATTTGACAAAGGGATTGTCGGATAATGCCATTACTTATTCGGATGGATTTAACAGCGGTATTGTGATTGAGCATGTGGGAAGTGCTTCCGGAGACACAATTACATTTGATATTAAATTTACAGATTTGGGTTCTGATTATTGGAGCACGGTGGCGAATCAGAATTATGAGGATAACATCTTTGAAGAAAGCGCATGTGTGGATGGAAATGGCGATGGCTACATAGCAGAGGCATTTTATTCACAGCATAAGATTAAGGTATATAAAGTCAGCAGTGAAGTGATTTCTGCGTCACCGATTATGGCGATAGATGATTATAGTATTGGCTGCAAATTAGTATCAGTGGGAAATGACTTGTATCTGGGATATGTCAGTTCCTCCGGAAAATTCAAGCTGTGTAAGTTTTCCGGTGGGGAGCAGTCTGTCGTTTATACTTCTTCCGTAAATGCCGGTAACAGCTTATCCATGGCAACGGGAAGTGATGGCATCTATGTTACATTCACATCGGAAGATAATAATACGGTTTACGTTGGTAAATGGAATGGAACTGCTTACACTTCACTGGGTGACAAAACTGTTTCATACGCGGCGAATCTGGATATTACGGTTGTTGGAAATGTTCCTTATGTGGCATATAGAGAGTTTTTTAATAATAATGCTGTTTCCGTTTATATGGTTGGTGAAAACACCTGGACATCTCTGGGATTGACTGGGGTGAAAAGTGGGATTCTTGATATAGAGAATGATGGAACAGATATTTTTCTTGTAACAGGAAAGCAATTTGATGCAGATACTTATAATAAAGTTTATGTGTATAGAGACCATAGCTGGAGTGAATTGACTTCCGGTGAATATTCCGTCGGTCAGATTACAACCGGTAAGCTGATGACAAAGGAGGGTAGTCTCTATTTGATCTATCAGGATAGTGAAGGGCTGAAAGCGGTTACATGGACGGATTCCGGGTGGAAGGATCTGGGAAATAAGATTACTGCACAGACAGTTTCCGGGTTTGATGGGTATTTTATAGGGAATAGTCTGTTTGCTTCCTTTCACAACAATGACGGAATGACATTGTGCTTAAGAAAATATGATGTTTCAGCATCGACTACACCGGGAGAAGAGAATCCTCCTGTCCACGAACATCGTTATGGGACACCGGTCTTTCATTGGACTACCGAGGATGGGATTATCACTGCCAGTGCAAAATTTACATGTTTGGAATATGGCTCACATACGACTGTAATCAACGCATCCATTTCCTCAAATGTCACGTCGGCTGCAACCTGCAGAAGCAAAGGAATTCATACATACGTTGCAAACGTATCCATGAATGGAAATACATATTCGGATTCTAAGGACTATGAGGATATCGAAATCAATCCATCCCATCACGTAGGCGACACCATGATAGTGGGAGCGGTGGTGGCAACGGAAGGTCAGGAAGGTTATACAGGGGATACCTGTTGTAAGAGCTGTGGAAAGGTGTTGAAGAAAGGGGAAGTGATTCCCAGGGTAGAGGGCACAAAGCCGAAACCAATACCGAATCCGACACCAACACCGGGTCCGGAGATGCCGGATTCCATCCCGCAGGAGCCGCAGAATCCAGACAAGGCTCCGGAAAATCCGGACAAAGCTCCGGTGAATCCGGGGCAGAAACCGCAGAATCCAGATGAAACACCGGAAAAGACTCCGGACAATTCCGAGCAGACAACTGTCACACCGGAGATTTCGGAAGGATGGCAGCAGGATTCCCGGGGCTGGTGGTATCGGGAATCTGACGGCTCATATCCGGTCTCTGAGTGGAAGAAGATAGACGGAACCTGGTATTACTTTGACGGAAACGGCTACATGGCAACGGGCTGGATATATGACGGAGGAGGCTGGTATTATCTGAACTCCTCAGGGGCGATGGCAACAGGCTGGATACATGATGGGGGAAACTGGTATTATCTGAACTCCTCAGGGGCCATGTCAACAGGCTGGATACATGATGGGGGAAACTGGTATTATCTGAATTCCTCAGGAGCCATGGCAACAGGCTGGGTTTATGATGGGGGAAGCTGGTATTATCTGAACTCCTCAGGAGCCATGGCAATAGGCTGGATATATGAGGGAGGAAACTGGTATTACATGTATGATTCCGGAGCTATGGCATATGATACGGTAATTGACGGTTATCAGCTTAATAAGAATGGGGCGATGATAAAATATAAGAAAAGGAGATAGCTGGTATGGTAATTTGCGATTAGTGTAAAGTTAGTATGAAAAATAGAAGGGAGCATACAAGATGAAGGTTGTTATTTTGGCTGGTGGTTTTGGCACACGAATCAGTGAGGAGAGCTATTTAAAACCGAAGCCCATGCTGGAGATTGGCGGAAAGCCCATACTCTGGCACATTATGAAGGAATACTCGCATTACGGTTTCAATGATTTTATCATTTGCTGCGGATACAAGCAGCATGTAATTAAGGAATGGTTCGCAGATTATTATTTGAATAACAGTGATGTAACCTTTGACTTTACGCAGGAAAATAAGATGACGGTTCATAACAATGTTTCGGAGCCTTGGAAAGTAACACTGGTGGATACCGGATTGAATACCATGACTGGAGGCCGTGTGAAGCGCGTGCAGAGGTATATTGGAGCTGAGACATTCATGCTTACCTATGGGGATGGGGTTTGTAATGTGAATGTCAGTGAGCTTTTGGACTATCATAAGAAGCAGGGTAAGATTGGAACCTTGACAGCAGTCAGCGTGGCACAGAGATTTGGAATCCTGGGTATTCAGGAGGATCAGAGCATCACGGCGTTTCGTGAGAAAAACGTGGATGACAACTCACGCATCAATGGAGGTTATATGGTGTTTGAACCGCAGATTTTTGATTACATAGAAGGGGACGACACTGTATTTGAAAAGGGACCGTTAGAGCAGTTGGCTTCCCAGGGGCAGTTGGCAGCATATATGTTTGACGGATACTGGCAGTGCATGGACACCAAGCGTGAGATGGATAAACTCAATAAATTGTGGGATAGTGGACAGGCTCCCTGGAAGACTTGGATGGATTAGTGGGAGGAACGAACATGTTTGAAAATAAGACAGAGGAACAGGCAAAAAAAGAGATACTGGAGATGGTGGCAAAATACTGCGATACTTATCACAATCAGAAGAAACCCTTTGAACCGGGAGACAGGATTACCTACGCTTCCAGAGTGTATGATCGTGAGGAGATGTGTAATCTGGTAGACTCCGCATTGGAGTTCTGGCTCACATCCGGCAGATATACCGCACAGTTTGAGAAAGCCTTTGCAGAGTATCTGGGAGTGAAGTATTGTTCACTGGTGAACTCCGGTTCTTCTGCGAACTTAAATGCGTTTATGGCACTGACTTCCCCTTTGCTGGGAGACCGTCAGGTAAAGCCGGGAGATGAGATGATTACCGTGGCAGCAGGATTCCCCACCACAGTGACACCTGCCATTCAGTACGGCGTGGTACCGGTATTCGTGGATGTAACCATTCCTCAGTACAATATCGATGTGACGCAGTTAGAGGCAGCTTTGTCCGAGAAGACCAAGGTGGTTATGGCTGCCCATACTTTGGGAAATCCATTTGATCTGTCTGCCGTGAAGGCATTCTGTGACAAGCATAATCTGTGGCTCATTGAGGACAACTGTGATGCCCTGGGCTCTAAGTATACCATCAACGGAGAGGAGAAGTTCACAGGCACCATCGGAGACATCGGAACTTCATCCTTCTACCCGCCGCACCACATGACCATGGGTGAGGGCGGTGCCGTTTATACCAACAATCCGCTTTTGAATAAGTGCATTCGTTCCTTCCGTGACTGGGGACGTGATTGTGTCTGTGCATCCGGACAGGATAATCTGTGCGGACACAGATTTGACAAGCAGTATGGAGAACTGCCTTTGGGATATGACCATAAGTATGTGTACTCTCATTTTGGATACAACCTGAAAGCTACCGATATGCAGGCAGCAGTGGGATGCGCACAGATTGTAAAGTTCCCGGGATTTGTGGAGAAGAGAAGACATAACTTTGAACGTCTGCTGGCTGGTCTGGCAGGAACAGAGGATAAGCTGATTCTTCCGGTGCCCTGTGAGAATTCTAAGCCCAGCTGGTTTGGTTTCCTGATCACCTGTAAGGAAGGCGTGGATCGTAACAAGGTGGTGCCTTACATCGAGGAGCACGGAGTACAGACCCGTATGCTTTTTGCCGGAAATCTCATCAAGCATCCCTGCTTTGATCAGATGCGTGCATCCGGAGAGGGATATCGGGTAATCGGAGATTTGGCGAATACAGACCGGATTATGAACAATACCTTCTGGGTAGGTGTATATCCGGGAATGACGGACGAGATGATCGATTATATGGCAAAGACCATTAAAGAAGCGGTAGCAATATAGAGAAATAAAAATAGAAAGAAGAAATACCATGAGAAAGAAACTTAGTATTATGATACCCTGCTACAACGAGGAAGAGAATGTAAGAGAGATTTGCGCAGCGGTAATCGATACATTGGAAAAGGAGTTGTCTGATTATGATTATGAAATTCTGTTTATTGACAACTGTTCCACGGATAAAACCAGAGTCTATCTGAGACAGATGTGTGCGGACAATCCAAAGGTAAAGGCTATTCTCAATGCAAAGAATTTCGGACAGTTTAATTCCCCTTATTATGGAATGTGCCAGACCACAGGGGATTGTACCATTACTCTGTGCTGCGATTTCCAGGATCCGGTGGAACTGATTCCTCAGTTTGTAAAAGAGTGGGAAAATGGATATATGATTGTTTCAGGAATCAAGACAGCCAGCAAAGAGAACAAGCTTATGCGCTTTATGAGGACCTGTTATTACAAGGTGATACGGAAGATGTCAGATGTGGAGCAGATCGAGCATTTTACCGGATTTGGTCTGTATGATAAAAGCTTTATTCAGGTGTTGCGGGATTTAAAGGATCCCACACCCTTTATCCGCGGTATTGTGGCGGAGCTTGGCTACAAGCGAAAGGATATTTCCTACACACAGCCCAAACGTAAGGCGGGAAAGACACACAATAACTGGGCGACCCTGTATGATGCGGCTATGTTGAGTTTTACCTCTTATACCAAGGGAGGGTTGCGCCTCGCCACCATTTTAGGTTTTGTATTCTCCGTGCTTGGAATTATCATTTCATTAGTGTATTTGATTCTGAAGTTAGTATTCTGGGATCGTTTTGTGGCTGGAATGATACCTATTTTGTTGGTGGTGTGTGTGTTTGGGTCGGCGCAGCTGTTTTTCATCGGACTCATAGGGGAATACATACTCAGCATGAATAAGCGGATTATGAATCGGCCGTTGGTAATAGAAGAAGAACGGCTGAACTTTGGAAAAGAAGAGGAGAATGAAGGGTGTTAGATACATCGTTTTATAAAGACAAAAAGGTTTTGATCACCGGCCATACCGGCTTTAAGGGATCATGGATGTGTCAGCTGCTTCTTATGGCGGGGGCAAAGGTTACCGGCTACGCCTTGGAAGCACCGACGGACCCCAGTTTGTTTGACATGTGTCACCTGGGCGGGCAGATGCATTCCGTGGTGGGTGATGTGAGAGATCTTGCACATATGAAGCAGGTCTTTGACGAGACCCATCCGGAAATCGTCATTCATATGGCGGCACAGCCTTTGGTACGGGAATCATATAAGAATCCGGTGTACACCTATGAGACCAATGTGATGGGAACGGTAAATGTGTTGGAGTGTGTCAGAACCACGCCATCGGTGAAGTCATTTCTGAATGTGACCACGGACAAGGTGTATCTGAACAAAGAATGGGAGTGGGGCTATCGTGAGAATGAGGAACTGAATGGTTATGATCCCTATTCCAATTCCAAGTCCTGTTCCGAGCTGGTCACCAGCAGTTATGTGAATTCATTTTTTAAGGATATGGAGGTGGCAGTTTCCACCGCCCGTGCCGGTAACGTCATTGGCGGTGGAGATTTCGCAACGGATCGTATCATTCCGGACTGTATCCGCGCTGCACAAAAGAAGCAGGATATAATTGTGCGGAATCCTTTTTCCACCAGACCTTATGAGCATGTGTTAGAGCCGGTGGTGGCATATCTGATGATTGTGAAAGCGCAGTATGGAGATAAAAAATACGCAGGAAACTATAATGTGGGACCGGACGAGACAGACTGCTGGACTACGGGAGATCTGGTGACACTGTTCTGCGACAAGTGGAATGGTGCAACCGGGGATTCTATGAAATGGGTAAATCAGTATGATGGGGGTCCCCATGAGGCCAACTTTCTAAAGCTGGACTGCTCTAAGCTGAAGAGAACCTTTGGATGGAAGCCCCGCTGGAATGTGGAGACTACCATGGAGAAAATCGTGGAGTGGTCGAAATGCTATTTAGATGGCGGTGATGTGGCTGCCTGTATGATGAAACAGATTGAAGAGTTTTTAAGGGACTAGGAGGATTACATGGGTAAGTTAGATGGCAAGATAGCAATCATCACGGGTGGAACTTCAGGAATTGGAGGTGCTTCGGCATCATTGTTTGCCGGGGAAGGAGCAACTGTGATTATTCTGGGGAGAAATGTGGATCAGGGCTTGGAGAAGGAAAAGGAGATTACCCATGCTGGCGGAAAAGCGGAATATGTACAATGTGATGTGAGTAATATGGATGACATACTTCGTCTGAAGGATCATGTGGTGGAGCGTTATCAGAGATTGGATATTCTATTTAATAATGCAGGTATTTTGATTACCGGTTCTTTGGAAGAACTGACGGATGAGGAATGGGATAGGACCTATGATGTAAACGTGAAAGCTGTAATGCATATGTGTAAGGCTTTTATGGAACTGCTGATTGCCAGCAAAGGGGTCGTATTGAACAATGCATCCATCAATGGACTGCATAGTTTTATAAAAGGGAAGAAGAGTTATATGTATGCCACATCAAAAGCTGCGGTTATTCAGTTCAGCAAATATTTGGCAAAAAATTACGCACCGGATGTTCGTGTGAATGTGTTATGCCCGGGAATCACGGTTACCAATCTTTTTACCAATAGAGATTTTTCGAGATTTGCAGACAGTAATCTTTTGGGGAGGATGGCGGATCCTGTGGAGATTGCGAATGTTGCGTTATTTCTTGTGTCGGATGATGCATCCTTCGTGACAGGATCTGTGATTGTTGCCGATGCTGGTGAGTCGATAAAGTAAAATCAGGAGGAATACATCATGAAAGTGAAAGTATCGGATTACATTGCTGACTTTTTGATTTCAAAAGGCTTAACCCAGGTATTTACCGTGGTGGGTGGTGGAGCAATGCATCTGAATGATTCTTTTGGACATAATCCCGGGATACATTGCCTGTATCATCATCATGAGCAGGCCTGTGCCATGGCGGCAGAGGCTTATGCCAGAGTTTCCGGAAAGATGGGAGTTGTTTGTGTCACAAGTGGCCCGGGCGGAATCAATGCCATGAATGGTGTTGCCGGGGCTTACATGGATTCCATTCCGATGCTGGTTATTTCCGGACAGATGAAACGTTGTATGACTACCCGCTATACAGGAATGAAGGTTCGCTCGCTGGGAAGCCAGGAGTTTGATATTGTTTCTGCTGTGGATGGTATGACAAAATATGCAGAGATGATTACCGATGAAAATGAAATTGCTTATCATATGGAAAAAGCGTATCAGATAGCGATAAGCGGAAGACCCGGCCCTTGTTGGCTGGATATTCCATTGGATGTTCAGGGGGCTTTCGTAGAAACAGATGAGTTGAAACATTTCACACTGGAGTGTGAGGATGCACCGCCGGTGATTTCGGATGAAATATACCAAAACATTATAGATAAAATCGAACAAGCTAAGAGACCGGTGTTCTATGCTGGAAATGGTATTCGTATCGGGAACGCAATCCATGAGTTCCGAGAGCTGATCGAGAAGTTTAATCTTCCCGTCGTGACCTGTTGGAACAGTATTGATCTAATCGAAAACGAGGATGTTCACTTCTGTGGAAGAGGTGGAACTATGGGGGACAGGGCCGGGAATTTTGCTGTGCAGAATAGTGATCTGCTGTTATGTGTGGGAACACGGCTTGGGACATTGCAGGTGGGATACGACATTCATACATGGGCCAGGGAAGCCTATACCATTGTGGTAGATATTGATAACGAGGAGCTTAAGAAATCCACCATCCGGGTGGACTTGCCTGTGTGTACGGATGCGGCAGCTTTTATGAAAAAATTGTGCTCCATGAAGACTTCCGAACATACTGGTGATGATTCATGGTTGAAACAGTGTAATGTGTGGAAGGAAAAATATCCGGTGGTACAGAGCAGACATTTTGCGATGGAGGAGCGGGCAAATGTATATGCTTTTATGGAGGTATTGAGTGGTTGCTTGCCGGAGGGGGCACAAACTGTGGTGGCGAATGGATCCGCCAGTGTGGTGGGAAGCCAGTCGTATTATATCAAGAAGGACAGTCGTTTTATTATGAACTGTGCGATTTCCTCCATGGGATATGATCTGCCGGCTTCTATCGGTGCGGCTGTGGCTGCAGGGGGGAAGGATATTTACTGTATTGCCGGGGATGGTAGTATTATGATGAATTTGCAGGAACTGCAAACCATTGTGACGAATCATCTTCCGGTGAAGATATTCATTATTAACAACGATGGCTATCATCAGATTCGGCAAACCCAGAATAATATTTTCCATAATGGACTCGTAGGGGTTGGACCGGAGAGTGGGGATCTGGGATTCCCGGATTTTGCGAAGATGGCCAATGCTTTTGGAATGGAGTATTTGTCAATACAAAATAATGGCGAACTTGAGAAACGGATAAAACAGGTAATTGCCCATCCGGGCGGCATGATTTGCGAGGTTTTTGTCACTACAACTCAGGTTTTTGAACCGAAGTCCGCTACAAAAAAATTGGAGGACGGATCATTGGTGTCTCCACCATTGGAGGATTTGGCGCCGTTCCTTTCCAGAGAAGAGTTGAAAGAAAATATGATGATTCCACTTGTGGATGAGAAATAGTAATGAAAACAGGAGGAGAAAATGGATACTATTAACATTCGTTCTAGTTTGTATGATTATTCAGTAGAGTTTGTAGATGATTTTGGGCTTGAATTGCAAAAGTTCGAGGATACGACAGTTTATGTGATTGATGAGAATGTGTATAAACTGTATGAGGATCGGTTCAAAGGACTGGATTCTGGCAGGATATATTTGATGGATGCCGTGGAACATAAGAAGAATATGGAAACGGTAATGGATATGATTTCCTTTATGCAGAAACTTGGTGTGAGGAAAAACTGGAAGGTGGTATGTTTTGGTGGAGGAATTACACAGGATGTGACAACCATAGCGTCCAACTTGTTTTTGAGAAATATTGACTGGTATTTCTTCCCTACCACATTACTGTCCATGTGTGATTCCTGCATAGGTGGTAAGTGTGGAATTAACATGGGACAATATAAAAATCAGATTGGCGTGTTTTATCCTCCGAAAAAGATTTTTATTGATGTCAGATTTGTGGATACGCTGACCAGGGATGATTACATTAACGGCTGGGGCGAATTATTGAAATTTTCGCTGACATCAGATTGTGAATTTTACCATGAGTTAGAAAGCGAAGGACAGTATATTCCCTGTGCGAGAATTGCGGAGTATATCCACAAAGGTCTGTTTGTGAAAAAGACCGTGATTGAAGAGGATGAGTTTGAATCTGACTTAAGACGAGTATTGAATTACGGCCACACCTTTGGCCATGCCCTTGAGGCATATACAGATAATGTGATTCCTCATGGAAAAGGAGTGATATGGGGGATTGATGTGGCAAATTATCTTTCTGTGAAGGAGGGATTGATTTCGGAATCAGATTATTTGAGAATTAAGCAGCTGATTAAGAAGGCTTTTATTCCGGAGGAAATTCGGGTCGCAGAACCGAAGAAGCTGTTTGACATTATTAAGACGGATAAAAAGGTGAAGGGTGATGTCCTGAGTTTTGCACTTTTGGACAAGGTCAGTCATCTGGTGGTACACCCTATAAAGATTGACGAGAAACTGGAAAAAACGTTTGAAGATTACCTGGGTGAAACGCATGAATATTATAACAATTGATTGTGGCGCAAGCTTCTTGAAGGCAGCGTTATTTCAGGATAATAAAATTGTAAGAGAGATACATCGCAAAGCGCCAAAGGTACATGGCAGTGAGGACATTTTTTGCCCTACGCAGATTCATTCACTTCTGGAACAGGTAAAAAGTGTTTTGCGGGAAATGGCAGATGGATTGACGGAGGCGGTAGTGAGTATTTCCAATGAGATGCATGGCTTCCTGTTGGCATACGAAGACGGAACCCCCTATACCGACTACATATCCTGGCAGAAGGAATTTGGCGCAGAACTGTTGGATGGGATTGCGTCAAAAACGATTCTGGAGCAGCCGGAATACGCCGGGGAAATCCTTCGAAGTGGAATGCCGGTTCGGTCAGGGCTTCCCAGTTCTAATTTGCTGTATCTGAAACGGTCCGGGGCATTAAATGGGAAGAAAGATACATTGTATTTTTATACGTTAGGAGATTATATCGTTCGTTCCATTACGGGGAAGCAGCCTGTTTGTCATGTGACGAATGCAGCAGCTTCCGGTCTTATGAACCTTGAGACAGGAGAATGGAATTCCATACTATTGAAGCTGGTATGTGATAATGCGGTGAAGTTTCCTTTGATTGGAACGGATTGCGTGGATACCATATTGGAGAACTGCACCCTGCATTTCCTATCTGCCATCGGGGATCAGCAGGCGGCATTGTATGGAGCAGGAGTGGTGAGTGAAACAGATCTCTCCTTTAATTTAGGAACAGGTGCACAGGTTAGCAAGATTGTTTCTCAACCTGTCTTTTCTGAAAAATATCAAACCAGACCCTATATGAATGGGACATTTATAAAGTCTGTTCCACATTTGCCATCAGGAAGGGCGATGAATGTTTATATACGATTTATTCAGGATATATTGAGTAGCTTCGAGGTAAAAATGGACGAGGATAAAATATGGGATTGCGTGCTCCGAACTGTCGAAGCTGAGGATGAAACGAGCCTAGATTGTGATTTGAGTTTTTTTGAAAATCCCATTACGGATCATGTAACTGGAAGCATCAGCAATATACCTGAGTATGGCTTGAAGCTTGGCAGCTTGTTCCGTGCAATATTTGATAGAATGGCGGACAATTTCCTTGTGGCTGCGCAGGTGATTGAACCGGAGGTGAGTCGTGTTGAGCGGTTGGTATTCTCCGGTGGTGTGTCAAAAAGAATTTTCTATATCCGGGATGAAATACAGGCGTGTTATGCCGGGGTTTCAACGGAGATAGCGGTAGACAATGAGACATTGTATGGCTTGAATAAGTATGCCAATTTTTTTATCAATTAGGAGGATATTGAAATGAGTGATATTCAGGTATTAGATTGTACACTGCGTGACGGTGCATATATTAATGGCTCTAAGTTTGGGACATCTGCAATGAAAGGATGTATCAAGAAGCTGCAGGATGCTCGAGTGGATTTGATTGAATGTGGGTGGTTAAAGGATGCTCCTCATGAAGTGGGAACATCCTATTATCATGTTCCCAGTGATCTGGAACAATACCTGGTGAAAAAAGATGTGCGGAAGACCTATTTGGCCATGATAGATTGGAATCGGTATGACACTTCTGTTTTGCCGGAGTATGATGGAAAATCCATTGATGCGGTTAGAATCGTTTTCCCCCATGGAAGACATGTGGAGGGAATCGAGGTGGGAAAAAAGATACGCGAAAAGGGTTATCGGGTGTTTTTCCAGATTGCTAATACATTGGCATATAATGACGAGGAATTATCAGATTTGGTAAAGTGCATGAATGAGTTCATGCCGGAGTCTGTGTCTGTTGTGGATACCTTTGGGGCCATGTATGCAGATGATGTGGCTCGTATCCTGGAAGTAATTGAGCCTCAGTTAGATAAGAGGATTAAGCTGGGATTTCACTCCCATAATAATCAACAGTTGGCCTTTGCCAATACTATGAAGTTCGTGGAATTGCTGACGGAATGCGACCGGGATGTTGTTGTGGATGCCAGTCTCTGTGGCATGGGGCGGGGAGCCGGAAATGCCACCACTGAATTGGTGGCAAATTATATCAATGTAAAGCATAATGGAAATTACGATATGAATGCCATTATGGATGCAATTGATATGTATATGGAGAAGTTTAAAGCGCAATATACCTGGGGATATTCTACACAGTATTTTATTGCGGGTATGTATCAATGCCATGTGAATAATATTGCGTATCTGCAGAATAATCACAGAACAAAT
Source organism: Lachnospiraceae bacterium (assembly GCA_022766245.1). GTDB lineage: Bacteria > Bacillota > Clostridia > Lachnospirales > Lachnospiraceae > Roseburia_C. Next base: position 47,633 of record JALEPL010000014.1, read on the forward strand.
TATCATGATATGCGTAATATTATTGAATCCCTCAGTACGGAAGAAAGAAGACAATATGACTATGATCTCTTGGAAACCAGATACCTGGAGAATCAGAATCGAATCGTGGATGATGAGGCTGCCAAAGATGTTCTGAGAAGTCAAATGAAAGATAAAAAAGTGTTGCTCTTGGCGCCAGGGAAATCCCTTCACGATGAAAAGGAGAAAATAGAAAAGTTTATTGAAGAAGAAAAACCGGTAGTTATCGGTGTCAATGCGTTTGTTTCCGGTTATCAATACGATTATATGTTCTTCGTGAATCATTCCCGCTATGATTATGCCCGTGAAACACATGCCAATAAATTTTATGCTACAGAGAGGATTCTTCTTTCTAATATTAAGGTAGATGCCGGAGAAAAGGAACTGATTGTTAATTTCAATGATGCAATCAAGCGCGGATGGAAGCACTTTGATAATGCGGTGATTTGTTGCCTACGGATGCTCAATAAGCTGGATGTGGACAAAATTGTTCTGGCGGGGTTCGATGGATTTAAAGCAGAGTACAACGAGAGTTACAGTGATACGTCATTGCCTTCGTTGAATGCAGAAGGTAAATGGCATGAACTCAATTTAGAAATCAAAGATATGTTCCGGGATTTTGCGGACAGTACAAAAGGAAAGATTGATATTCGCTTTTTGACAGATAGCATTTATCAGTAGAGTCTGTTGTGAGGGAAAAATAGGTGTGGATAGGTTGGAGAGATATATGATCAATAAAGCAGTTGTTACGGGGCCAACAGGTGTAATTGGTACAGCACTGATAAAGGAACTTGCAGAACAGAATATTGATGTCTATGCAGTTTGTCGCCCGGATTCGCAGCGCATGGACAATATTATAAAACATGAAAGGGTTCATATTGTACCTTGTAGTCTGGATAATTTAGGTACTTTATCTACGCAGATAGGAGAGACATGCGATGCATTTTTTCATCTGGCATGGACAGGAACCTTAGATCCCAGGAACAGGTTTGACATGTATCTTCAGAATCGGAATGTGCGGTATGCGTTGGATGCCGTTGAGGCTGCACATGCATTGAAATGTGAGGTCTTTGTCGGCGCCGGTAGTCAGGCTGAATATGGTACAAAATCTGGAATTATGAGACCGGACACATATCCGGAACCGATTAGTGGATATGGTATGGCGAAGTTGTGTGCCGGACAGATGACCAGAAGTATGTGTGAGGGGTATGGAATCCGACATGTTTGGCCGAGAATATTAAGTGTATATGGAGTCAATGATGGTGAGCAGACGCTAATCAGTTCGGCAATTCTTAAAATGTTGGACGGTCAGCGGTTTTCCATGACTGCCGGAGAACAGGTATGGGATTATTTGTATGCTGGAGATGCAGCGGAGGCCCTTTTGGCTATGGCTGAAAGAGGAAAAGACGGGGCCGTATATGTTCTTGGAAGTGGAAAAACCATGAAATTGAAGCGGTATATAGAAATTATTCGAGACAAGATTAATCCTGACTTGGAAATTGGGTTTGGAGAAATACCTTACAATAAGGATCAGGTGATGCACATGGAGGCTGATAATAGGTCATTAATGGAAGATACGGGATGGATTCCAAAGGTTGGATTTGCAGATGGGGTTCAGTATTTAATAGATGCAATGCAATGGAGAATAGTTTAAGTATGGGAAGCAAATTATGGAATATCATTGAAACTATCGTGCGTGCCGTGTTGCAGATGCTGTTTAAGATTGTGCACAAGGAACTGACGGAGGAAGTGTTTACCGCATTTATGCAGTTCGTAAAGTTTGGAATTGTGGGTGTGAGCAATACACTGATTTCCTACGTGCTGTATGCCCTCAGTCTTTTGGCATTCCAGAAGCTTGGCATCCTGCCCAGAGCAGACTATCTGGTGGCGCAGGTGATTGCCTTCGTACTCAGCGTGCTGTGGTCATTTTACTGGAATAATAAAATGGTGTTCGTTTTAAAGGAGGGGGAGAAGCGTTCCCTTTGGAAGGCACTGATTAAAACATATATCTCCTATTCCTTTACGGGACTGTTTTTAAACAGCATCCTGTTGATTCTCTGGGTGCAGGTGTGTCATATATCGGAGTTTATTGCTCCCATTATTAATCTTTTGATTAGTGTTCCACTTAATTTCCTGATTAATAAGTTCTGGGCGTTTCGTGGAAAATAAAAAATGGAATTGTTTTCCAAGTGGATATCTGCTATAGTGGAGTGAGGAAATGATATAAAAATATATCATCCCAATTCCAATAGAAAGGGGGGAGTAAAATGAGGAAACGTATATTGAGTATGGTTTGTGCAATCTGTGTCTTGTTTTTGGCAGGTGGAGAATGCGTGAATGCAGCTGTAGTGGAGGCTCCGGTAGTGGACGAACTGACAGCGGAAGGATCCGAAGAGGGCATTATGCCGTTGTGGGATAATATTTCGCTTTATATTACGTCCATTGCGATAGAAGGATCAACCTTGAGTCCGTATGCGTATGTGGGGGCAAAGGGCAGGTCTTCTATTTCTATCACCATGACCCTGCAGAAGAAGAGAACCGGATCTTCCACGTGGACGGATGTAAATCCCAGCTGGACCACCAGTGCAACAGCAACAGATCTTGAATTTATTAAGACAGCTACAGCTTCCAGGGGATATACCTATCGCACCAAGGCGGTATACACGGTGAACGGTGAGACCATTACCACCTATAGCAGCACCACGGTAAGTTATTAGACAGACTATGTTAGCTCCCGGTGATTGAATCGTCACCGGGAGTTTTGTATAGAGAGAAAGATGCCATTGACAGCGTTGGGAAAGCTGGCATAAAATGTATGTGGAGAGACTTGGAGAAAAATGTTTCGAATTTGGCAATTACTGGAAAATGATGACGATATAGAATATGTAAAAGGGTTATATGACCGATTAGAGAATAGATTGTTCTGGGTGGCCATGGCCATTCTGAAAAACCAGCAGGATGCGGAGGATGCGGTGCAGGAGAGCTTCTGCGGATTGATAGACAGAATGGATGAGCTTCCACGGGAGCAGCTGGATGCGGATGCGTATCTTCTCACCAGCGTGCGCAATAATGCCTGCAAGATTTATAACCGGAAAAAGAAACGGAAGACCAGTCCGATTATGGAAGAGGAACTCTCAATGGAAAGCCCGCTTCTGGAACACTGTATGCTGCAGGAACTAAAGCAGTATATCATGAAGCTGGATCCCCGATCCAGAAAGGTGTTTTACCTGAGGGTGGGATTTGGAATGGACTATGATGCCATCGGACGGGAGATGGATCTCTCTGAGGCCAATGTGCGGCAGATTCTGTCTCGAACCAGAAAAAAGCTGCATGATATGTATGAAGGATAGCGTGTATCACTATGAAGGAAGGGGAGTATGGTTATGGAGGAAAAGGATTTTGCCGAGCTCATCACTGATATCTGTCTGGAGGATGAGGAATTCTGGAAAATGACAAGGAAGCACCACTTTTCTGCGGACTATCGTCGCAGGAAGCGGAAAAAGCTACGGGAATTACGACGGCAGAAAAAGGAACAGGGCTATGGCTTCCTGCCCTTGTACCCGGTGAGGAGGCGTCGGGCTTTTGTGACACTGGTGCTGCTTATGATTCTACTGATGGGAGTGGCCATTACGGCAAAGGAGCTGCGGCTGAAGTTTATTCAGAATCTGCAGATTCAGGGGCTGGAGGATCATGTGCAGTTTGACTCTAAGGCAAGGGACGAGGAAGTCTCAAGCTTGGATGCTGATGCCGGTGGGGAAGAGGTGCAGACTTTGGCGGAGGAGATGATTGTTCGTCCTCGGTATGTGCCGGAGGGGTATGAGAGTTGTATAGAGGAGAAACAGATAGTATATAATATTTTTCGACAATTGTATCTAGATGATTTCGAAAATTCCATTCGTTATATTCAGACCTGTAACCCGGATGATATGGGTATCTCCACCGATGGGCAGGAAATGACGGATGTGATGGTAAATGACCGGGAGGGAGTTTTTATATCGGATAACGGTTATAATAATCTGCTCTGGAGCGACGATACCTGCTATTATCTGCTGACAGGAGTGGTGTCCCAGGAAGAACTTTTACGGATGGCAGAGAGTGTGGAATAAATTTTTTTGGGATTTTTTGTCACAAAATGTTGTTTCGCGGATTTTATTAAGTGACGGAGCAAAATTCTGTCAAAAAATAGAGGAGTGATGAATATGTCATTTTCATCAATGGAATCCTTGGTAGTCGGCGAGGCATGAATTGTGAAAAGAAAAAGGCTTCGGTACAGACCTAGTGTTTGTGCCGGAGCTCTTTTTGAATTGCGTTTGCCATTTGAAGGGTGTATAATAAACAAATACATTTTGTGAAAGGATGTCAGTATGAAAATCACTCCCTACAATCTGAAAAAGGCAGTTCGATATTTGAAAAACTATGGTTTTCGGGAGTTTTGGATAAGACTTCGGGAAAAGGGAGAGCCGGAGAATATCTCTTATGAGGACTACCGACAGAAGATGGTGGTTTCGGAGGAAGCGCTGGCGGCGCAGAGAAAACAGGCGGACCGATGGAAAGAAAAGCCACTGCTTAGTTGCGTGATCCTTGTCTCATCCCGGGAGACATCTCTGGGGGAAACATGGGAGGAACAGATGAAGCGGCAGTCCTATGCAAGCTGGGAGCTTTTGCTGGCAGATACTCCGGATGAGGGAATCGAACAGGCGAAGGGTGACTATCTGGTTTTCGTAGACGAGGGAGATTCGCTGGCACCCGAAGCACTCTATGAACTGGCAGTTGCGATCCGGGAGCCGAACCGGGTGCGGCAGTCAGGTGTACATTGGCAGCGTTCGGAAGGAAAACCTGATTTGCTCTATACAGATGAGGATTGTCAGAACAGAGCAGGACTGTTTAAGCCGGACTATGATCCTGAGTGGTTGGCACAGGAATGCTATATGAAGCATCTGTGCTGTGTGCGAAGAGAAATCGCTCAGGAATGCAGCGAGCCGGGAATGAATCTGGAGTCTCTGGTCCGGGCGGTGGCAGCATCGGTGCCGGCGGAGAAGATTTTTCATATTCCCAAGGTGCTCTATCACTGCGCAATGCCCTACCGGATGCAGCTGGGACAGGCAGAGGACAGACCGGTGGTGGCGGATACACCGCTGATTTCCATTATTATTCCAAACAAGGATGAGATGGATACATTAAGGACATGTATCGAGTCTGTGAAGCGCAGCAGCTACCCGGCTTATGAGATAATCATTGTGGAGAACAACAGCACCCGGCAGGATACCTTTGACTATTATGAAGAACTGCAGTCAAAGAATCATAACATTTCTGTGGTAACCTGCAAGCTGGAACAGGGATTTAATTATTCTTTTCTTAATAATTACGGAGTATCTTTCGCAAAAGGAAAATATTTGGTATTCTTAAATAATGATATTGAAATAATAACAACAGACTGGCTGGAACGAATGTATGCACAGTGCAGTAGGATGGATGTAGCTGCCTGCGGTGCCAGACTGTATTATCCCGACGATACCATCCAGCATGCGGGAATCATGGTGGCGGTGGGTGGTCATGCCCGGGGAATCGGTGCGAATATGTGTCTGGGAATGCCCCGTCAGGAGTGTGGCTATATGGGACGGGCAGCACGGCGGCAGAGTATGAGTGCGGTGACGGCAGCCTGTATGATGATGCGGACCGAGGTGTTTCATCAGGTGGGAGGCTTCACAGAGGAGCTGGCTGTAGCTTTTAATGATGTGGACTTATGTCTGAAAGTGCGGAAAGCGGGATATCGTATAGTCTACGAACCGGCAGTGGAGGCCTATCATTACGAGTCAAAGTCCAGAGGACAGGAGGACACGCCGGAGAAGGTTCGCAGATTTCAGCAGGAGATTGAATATATGAGAACTACGTGGAATGATATTATGCGGGAAGGGGATCCCTATTATAATCCGAATCTGACCCGTGTTCGTTCAGATTATTCATTAGGAGGAATTAGTCAGAAATGAAAATAAAAAAGAGATGGATCGTTTTACTGGTACTGGCTGCGGTGGCAGCTGTGGTGGCAGCGGTGATCTGTTATCGAAAAAGTCTGGAAAAGGACGAGCTGTATGTATATCTTGTGACGACAGCGCAGACAGAAAATCAGAATAAAAATATTTGTATGGGAGGGGATGCCAATGCGCCGCTGACTGAGCAGGGTGTGCAGCAGGCAAAGGAACTGGGCCTGGGGCTGATGAACGTGAAGTTTTCCAGTGTGTACTGCAGCAGTACAGACCGGGCCGGGGACACGGCATACTATATATTAAAGGAGTGTGGTCAGGAGAAACTCAGTATCAATCGGGAGCAGAATCTGCGGGATATTCTTCTGGGTGACGCTGAGGGACTTACCATGGACCAGATTGGAAACCTGTATGGAGATATCTTTGGCGATGTGACGGACGAGAACTTTGTTTCGCCTGCCGGTGGGGAGAGTGCTTATGCATTTGCCAATCGTTTCGGTGCGACTTTCATGCAGGTGATTGAGAAAAAAGCTTCCTCAGGCGGGAATATGCTGGTGGTGGCGGAGGATTCCGTGATTTATTATCTGAGGCAGCAGTTCCCGGCAGTGGTGGGAAATCATACTCTGGAGGAAGGCAGTGTCTGTGTGCTCCATTATGAGGAGGGCAAAATGACGCTGGAGTCCTTTAATGATACCACTTATCTGGTCAAAGGTCAGAATATGGCAAATACGATTCCGAAGCTTCAGATTGATATCATTGCAAATCCTACCACGGTACATCAGCAGGCAGGTCTTTTGGAAGGAAGCACGGATTCTGCTCTGAGTGGCAGTGGTATTGAGGATTTAAAGAGTCTGTCTTCGAAACTTTTTCTGGGGAATGTGCTGGCAGTATACTGCAGTAGTATGGATCGTGCAGCGGAGACGGAGAGCTGTATCATTAAGGATGATGATATGAAAATCACATATACGTCTAAGCTGGACGAGATGGATTTTGGAGATATGGAATCCGCAAGCATGGTGGAACTGGAAATCATGTATCCCTCTGAGATGGAGCTGCTGAATTCCGGAGAAAACTATGGAAAGCTGCAGGCACCGGGTGGAGAGAGCGGTGCGGTGGCTGCATACCGGATGCATAGTGCATTGGAAGATGTTGTGGAAGAGTATGAGTATTCCGGCGGCAAGGTAGTGGTATTTACCCATCCCTATATTCTTACGGCATTTATGAATACATATTTTCCGGGGGAAAGCTGCAGGGAAGAGGGTAGTGTCCGTTGGATATCCATGGAGTATGAACAGGATTTTAGGATTTTGGAGTAACGTAGTATGATGAAGGTATATATTTGTCCGGAATGTGGATGGATCAGAACCGTATCCCGGAGAAAAGATGTGGAATGTTTTAAGTGTGGGAATCCGCAGATGACTATGGCACGCATTACATACGAGAAGTATGGCAACATGACGGAGTCTGAACGGGAGGATTATGCCAAGAGCTGGCTGTACATTCACCGCAAGGATGTAAGATGACCCGGATCTGACAGGGAGAAAGTATAAGGGGTATTATGTATAAAAAGGAACAGAAAAGTTGGATAAAACATCTGGACTTCACGATTCTGGATATGTTGTGCCTTGAGCTGGCTTATGGTCTGGCATATTTGATTCGACTGGGTGTGAAGAACCAGTATATGAATGAGCAGTATCTGCGTCTGGCTGTGGTACTTTTGATGCTGGATGTCTGTGTGGTGTTTTTCAGTGAGTCCTATAAGGGAATTCTGCGGAGAAATAATTCCCAGGAGCTGAAATGTGTACTGGTGCATACCAGTGTGATTTTTGCCGGTATGGTGGTCTATATGTATCTGATTCAGCGTTCCATCATTTTTTCCAGACAGCTGATGTTCATTTACTGGGCATTATCCATCGTGTTTGAGTTCATCGGGCGATCGGCACTGAAGGTGATTCTGAAACGAAAGATGATGAACAGCAAGCGGCTGGAGTCTCTGGTGGTGGTGACCACGGAGGAACTGGTGGAGTCTTGTCTGCAGGAGTTTGATAATTTGCCTTACCGGGAGTTTGTAGTTACCGGTGTAGTGGTTGTGGATGCCATGCGAAAAGGAGAGACAATACGGGGCATTCCGGTGGTAGCCAATGCAGATGATTTCTTTGAGTATGTGCGGACTAATGTGGTGGACGAGGTGTTCATCAATGGAAATAGCATTGCCAGCAGTCAGGCTCTGGCGGATGACCTTCTGGAGATGGGAATCACGGTGCATTTTAATCTGGTTCATGAGTCAAAGCTCACGCCGAACCGTGTGATAGGAAAATGTGGAAAATATCTGGTGCTGACGTCCAGTATGTGTATTGCCAGCCCCAGACAGCTTTTTTTCAAACGCTGCATCGACATTTTGGCGGGAATTGTGGGACTGGTATTTACCGGACTGGCTTTTGTAATCTTTGCACCATTGATTAAGCTTCAGTCGCCCGGACCGGTATTTTTCTCCCAGATTCGTGTGGGAAAAAATGGCCGTAAGTTTCGATTTTACAAGTTCCGTTCCATGAATGTGAATGCAGAGGAACAGAAACAGGAGCTGATGGATCAAAACGAGATGTCCGGCCACATGTTTAAGATGAAGGATGATCCAAGAATTTTTCCTGTGGGAAAATTTATGAGAAAGTTCTCCATCGATGAACTGCCTCAGTTTTGGAATATTTTAAAGGGTGACATGAGTCTGGTGGGAACCAGACCACCCACCGAGGAGGAGTTCGCTTCCTATGAGGCACATCACAAGGCGCGTCTGGGCATCAAGCCGGGACTGACCGGTATGTGGCAGGTTAGCGGCCGCAGCGACATTCAGGATTTTGAGGAAGTGGTAGAACTGGACACTTACTACATTGTAAATTGGTCACTGTTTTTGGATTTTAAGATTATTTTTAAGACGTTACAGGTGGTAGTTTCTGGAAAAGGATCGGAGTAGCATGGGAATTGGCAATAAAGTGCATTATCTGCTGGGGCTGGTGCAAAAGCATGGCCTTACTGGTCTGGTGGTAAAGTTTCTGGAGCGAAGAAATGACCGGGAGGATCAGGAATATCAGAAAAACTGGCAGAGTGAGTCGTTACAGCGGGAAGAGTGGGAGTGCCAGCGCAAGGCTGTTTTTCCCCAAATGCCATTGATTTCTGTGGTGGTTCCTGCCTATGAGACACCGGAGCCTTTTTTGCGCTCACTGGTGGAGTCTTTGCAGCAGCAGACTTATGGGAACTGGCAGCTGTGTGTGGGAGACGGCAGCGTTTCTGACAAGGTGCAGCAGGTTTTAGCATCACTGCAGGAGTTGGATGACAGGATTTGTTTTTGTCATGTAAAAAATGGCGGCATTTCTGAGAATACGAATGCGGCGTTGAAACTGGTACGGGGAAGTTATGTAGGTTTCATGGATCATGATGACTGTCTGACAGAGGACGCACTGTATGAGGTGGTGCGTGTCCTGAATGAGAATCCCGACTGTCAGGTGCTCTATACAGATGAGGATAAAATTGACGCTTCCGGGGAACATCATTTCAGGCCTCACCGGAAGACGGACTATAATCCAGAACTGCTGCGACATTATAACTATGTCTGTCATTTTGTGGTGGTGGAAAAGATGCTGTTGGATCAAGTAGGTGGCCTGCGCAGTGCATATGACGGCTCGCAGGATTATGATCTGCTCCTTCGCCTGTCAGAACGGGTTCGGCGGTTTTACCATATTGACCGCATTCTGTACCACTGGCGCGCCCATGAGCAGTCCACGGCAGGCAGCTCGCTCTCGAAGGACTATGCCTACGAAGCCGGGCAGCGTGCGCTGGATGACTACATGAAGAGACGTGGCATTCCGGCGCAGGTGCGTGCAAAAAAGGGGCGGCAGAGCTATACTGTGCATTATCTTCCCGCTTCTTGCAGTTTTCCGGTGTTGAATTTAAGAGACAAAAGTCAATGGAAAACTCTCACCGGAAACTCTGCTGGCGGGGAATATGTGCTGCTCTACGATGGCACATTGATAAAGCGTCCGGGTGACGGGGTGCAGCGGGAACTGTTTGGATATACCCTTGTGGGAAAGGTGGGAATGGTGGGCGTGCGGTTTTCCTCTCACGGAAAATTATTATCCTCTGGCTATCAACTGGATTCCGATGGCCGATTACAGCCACAGTTTGCCGGTCTTCCGGTAAAATTTCACGGTCCTTTCGACCGGGCAGTGATTCCTCAGAATGTGACAGCCCTTCCCCTGACCTGTGTATTGCTTAATACAAGATTCCTGCCCGTGCTCGTGGATTTGATATCTGCGTATTCCAAGACCGGGGTCGGACACCCCCAAGACGCCTCCCCATGGGGGGACATGGATCTCGCCCTCGCCTTGGCTGACCAAATCCGCCAGGCGGGCTACACGGTAGTGCTGGACGCAGACCAGACCTTGGACTGCAGGGTTGTGTGAGCCGATTCATTGTGAATAATTCCTAGTGGCTTGCTCTTGTCAAGGCCTATCACATTCACTCCACAACTCGCTCTCCGTGTTAAAATTTCTCCCAACGGGATTTTTACGTTTATTTGATGTTTCTTTGTTTGCATTTTTCCGAGCGATATTTCCAACGCCCTTCGTGGTCATGGTCAGATTGCCTGTGCACCTTAAAGTAAATCGTGCAGTCGTTGCGCATCCGCCCAATAGGCGAACGGCGGGGAAGCGCACAGGATGTGCGCTAAGGAAAGATTTAAGCCATGGATGGCGGTTCTTTCCGCCCCGCCGTGATGCTCTCGTAGAGTGGGCGGATGCTTACGAATGCTAGATTTACGATCTTGTGTGCACAGGTAACTGCCATGACCCGAAGAGGCGGGAAATAATCGCACTCACCAAATGCAAAGTCGAAACATCTGACGTAAAAATCCCTACCTTGGGGAAATTTTTAACCCGGTGGCGAAAAGTTGTGTCATGAATGTGATAGGCATTGCCAATTAGCAAGCCTCTTGCAACGATTCACAATGAATCGTTTCCATAACTGTGGTACAATTGGTATCGGTGAAAGGAACTATGAGAAGATGAAGGATATTTTTATAATTGGAAGCAAGGGAATTCCGGCTCGCTACGGAGGCTTCGAGACCTTTGTGGAGAAGCTGACCCGAGGACAGCAAAGCCCGGAAATATGTTATCATGTAGCCTGCATGGAAGACACTGAGCGGGAGTTTGTCTACAATGGAGCCAAGTGCTTTTCAATCAAGCCACTGCCCATCGGCCCGGCAAAAGCCGTATGCTATGATCTGGCAGCATTTTGTCGGTGTTTAAAGCAAATCCGCCGGGAACAGATGAAGAATCCGGTGGTGTATGTGCTGGCCTGTCGAATCGGTCCCTTTACCGGATATTTGAAAAGAAAACTAAAACGACTGGGAGGAACTCTGTATGTAAACCCGGATGGACATGAGTTCAAACGGGCCAAATGGAATCGCTTCATTCGTGCCTACTGGCGTTTTTCTGAGCGGCTTATGGTGAAACATGCAGATCAAATGATTTGTGATTCAAAGAATATGGAGCAGTATATTCGCACAGAATATCAGTGTTATGACCCGAAGACATCCTTTATCGCCTATGGCACTGATGTGAAAGAAAACTGTCAAGCAACGAAAGCGGTGAAGGAATGGCTGCAAAAACATGGGCTGCGGGAGGACGGTTATTATCTGGTGGTGGGGCGTTTTGTTCCGGAAAATAACTACGAAACCATGATACGGGAGTTCATGGCATCGGATACTACCTGCCAGCTGGTTCTGATTACGAATGTGGAGAAAAATGATTTCTACCGGCAGCTGCAGGAGGAGACCCGGTTTGATCGGGATCCCCGGGTTAAGTTCGTGGGAACCGTGTATGACGAGAATCTTTTGATACAGATTCGTTGTCTGGCCAGAGGATATCTCCACGGACATGAGGTGGGCGGAACGAACCCGTCTCTGCTGGAAGCACTGGGAACCACGGAGGTGAATCTGCTGCTGGATGTGGGATTCAACCGGGAAGTAGGCGAGGAGGGTGCCTTGTACTGGACGAAAGAGCAGGGCTCCCTGCGTGGGTTGCTGCATCAGGTGGATGAGATGAATGAACAGGACAGACAGCATCTGGCGAAGGTGGCAAAAGAACGTATGCGCAGTTGTTATAGCTGGGAGTTTATCGTGGAGCAGTATGAGAAACTGTTTCTTGGCACAGGAGAAGCACAGCATTGAGAACACGGAATCAGGAAGGATCGAAGCTTATGATATCGGTTGCAGTGGTGACCTATAATGGGGAGAAATATTTACGGCCACAGCTGGACAGTATTTTGTCACAGCTGGATAGTGGGGATCAGGTGGTGGTGTCAGATGACGGATCAAAGGATTCCACCCGGGAAATACTGAAAGACTATGCGGGGAGGGATGCCAGAGTGCAGTTGGTGGACGGACCCGGGCAGGGAGTCATCGCAAACGTGGAGTGCGCCCTGAAAAACTGCCGGGGAGATTATATTTTTCTGGCAGATCAGGACGATGTATGGGCAGAGGACAAGGTACAGGTGGTGATGGAGACATTTCAGTCTACCGGCGCCATGCTGGTCATGCATGATGCCAGGGTGGTGGATCAGGACTGTAAAAAGGTGCTGATGCCTTCTTTTTTTTCCTATCGCCATAGTAAGAAGGGCGCAGTGAAAAATATCATCAAGAATTCTTACATGGGCTGCTGTATGGCTTTTCGCCGACAAGTGCTGGAACAGGTGATTCCCATTCCCAGGGATATCCAGATGCACGATCAGTGGATCGGAGTAAAGTGTGATCTGAAGTATCATCGCACGGTATTGCTTGCAGAGACATTGCTGGATTATCGACGACACGAGGATAATGTGTCGGATTTTGGGCACAACACGCCATGGGTGATGATAAAAAATCGGTTAAAATTTCTTAATCGTTTATTAAACCGTGGCATGGTTGGTTGACAGTGATTTTTTTTTAGTATATATTGGTATCTGTTCATAATATGATTACAAATGGGAGTAAGATATGGCTGATAAAGCAAAGAAAAGTACAACTCGGAAAAAGAAATTGACAAAGAAACAGCGCGGGAAAAGAAAGCTGGTTTTATTTATTGTAGAGATTTTGGTGTTGCTGCTTCTGGCAGGTGTTCTCTTTGTGGTGTCGAAGCTGAATTCCATGAATGAGGGAGAACTGGATGAGACAGACTTAGAGATTAATATTGATGAAGAGACGCAGGAAATGCTGAAGGGGTACACCAATATTGCCTTGTTTGGTCTGGATAACCGCAGTAGCGGGAACTATGATACCGGTAACAGTGATGCCATCATGATTGCCAGCATCAACAACGATACCAAGGAAGTGCGTATCGTATCGGTGTTCCGTGATTCTTATTTGGCTGTGGATGATAAGGACAGCCTGCGAAAGGTGAATTATGCATATGCACATGGTGGTCCCCAGGAGGCGGTAAAGGCACTGAATAAGAACCTGGATCTGAATATTACCGAGTATGTGGCAGTGGATTTCCAGGCTTTGGCTATGACTATCAATAAGTTGGGTGGAATCGAACTGACGATTACGGACGCGGAAGCAAACAATGAATATACCAGAGCATATATCGATGAGATGAATGAGAAGTTTGGAGCAGGTGCGTCATATCTGCCCAGCGGGGAAAATGTCCATGTGGATGGATGGCAGGCTACTGCTTATGCCCGTCTGAGAGCTATTGGGGATGACTATGGTCGTACCGAGCGTCAGAGAACCGTTATTACGAAGATGGTGGAAAAGGCGAAGCAGGCAGATTTGGCTACGCTGACGGGTATTATTAACGAGATGACAGATTATATCGGCACCAGCCTTTCTGCTTCTGAGATTATCGGTTTGGCAGCAAGCATGCAGGATTACGAATTGGTGGATACGCAGGGATGGCCGTTTAAACTCACCACCGGTACGACTTCGGGTGGAGCATCTGTGGTAATCCCCACTGATCTGGAAACAAATGTCATTCTTCTGCACGAGTATCTGTTCGGTACGGATGGGTATGAGCCGTCGGATGTGGTCAGCACACTGAGCCAGCGCATTTCCGCTGATACGGGAACCAATGCGGACAGCACAGTAAGGGATACCACCCCGGAAGGACTGGTGAATGCGGGAACTCCGGATACAGAAGAGGAAAGTGAATAAAACGAAAACATATATGATACAGCAAAAGGGAGACAGTATGGCAAAAAGGGTTTTGATATGGTGCACAAAAGTAGTTGCAGCCGGAATCACAGCGTTTGGCATTCTGGCTCTTTTTTGCGTTTTTTATTATAATCCACCGGTACATGTGGCCTGTGAGGATGGTGCTACCTGTTACAAGAGAGAACCGGGAAGCTTTTGGGCACGGGGAACAGAGGGCTTTGCTTTGGGCCGAATTGATGAGAATGGGTATAATAACAGCTATGAAGCTGGAACTGCAGGGGAGGATAAGCCTGGGAATATCGATATTTTGATGATGGGTTCCTCTCAGACGGAGGGATTGTATGTGGATGATGACCGCTGTGCATCTTTTCTGTTAAATGAGAAGTTTGAGGAGGATGGTTCAAATTACCGGGTTTACAATATCGGTATGTCGGCTCATAATGTTTGCCAGAATGCCGATAATCTAAAGACTGCCATGTCTGTGTACGGACCTAAGCGTTATGTGGCCATGGAAATCAGTCAGATGTACTGTGAGGAATGGCAATATCGTGCAATTGTGGATGGTACTTATGAGGAGGTCGTCTTACAGGAGTATCCTGAGATATTGGAATTCGCACAACGGATTCCCTATGTGAAGCTTTTGTATCAGCAGTACAAGAATTATCAGAATCAGGACTTGATGGGGCCTCTTGGCACAGAGTCAGAGAATCCGGCTACAGCGGATGGACAGCAATGGATGGGGGCGCTGCTGGACTATATGAATGAGCAGGTGAGAGCACAGGACTGCGCATTGATCATGTATTATATTCCACAGGTGGATTTTGATGGGGATGGCAATATCTATTTTGCGGCAGAGGACAGCAGCAGGGAGAATTTTGCGGCGATGTGTCAGGAACGCGGCATCCTTTTTGTGGATATGGCAGATCGGCTGCAGCAGGCTTATGAGGAGGAGTATGTGGTGGGAGCAGGATTTTCGAATACCACAGTGGGATATGGACATCTGAATGAGCAGGGGCATGATATGCTTGCGGAGGGAATCTATGAGGCCATTACCGGAGAGGAGGCAAAACCATGACCTTTGCAAGTGTGAGCTTTCTAATATTTTTTGCGTTGGTGATTTTTGCTCAGTGGTTGATTTATTATGTTCTGCCGTTGTCTCGGAAGAATCGCCGGAATGTGAGCCATGTTTTTTTGTGGATTGCCAGCTACGTGTTCTATGGCTGGTGGGATGCGCACTTTTTGACATTGCTTTTGGGGGTCACCCTGGTGGCCTTTTTTTCTGCTGCCCCAAAGGATGAAAAGCGACTGGCACAAAGCCGGGTGAGACTGGGGATCGGAGTAGGTGTTCCTCTGCTGGTGCTGGGCGTCTTCAAGTATTTTGATTTTTTTGTGGAGAGTTTCTGTCAGGCATTCGGCATCACACAGCCTGCAGGCTTGTCTCTGATTTTGCCGGTGGGAATCTCCTTTTATACCTTTCAGGCATTAAGCTATACCATTGATGTGTATCAGGGGAGACTTCCCCGGGAAAAAAGCTTTGTGCACTTCGCACTTTATATCAGCTTCTTTCCGCAACTGGTGGCAGGCCCCATTGTAAAGGCGGCGGATTTCCTGCCGCAGCTGAATGAGGAACGTCGTGTGACGATGAAGCGTCTGGAAAAGGGAATGCAGATTTTTGTGTTCGGCATGTTGAAGAAGGTGGTACTGGCAGATAATCTTTCGATTTTTGTGGATGAGGTGTTTGAGACACCGGGGATGTTTTCCTCCGGTACCGTGGCACTGGCGGTGATTTCCTATGGGATTCAGATTTATATGGACTTTTCGGGATATTCCGATATGGCCATCGGCTGCGCCCATTGTCTGGGTTACGATCTGAATCGCAATTTCAACCTGCCCTATCTGTCCCAGAATGTTTCGGAGTTTTGGAAGCGATGGCACATCAGCCTTTCCACCTGGCTGCAGCAGTATCTGTACATTCCGCTGGGAGGGAATCGCCGGGGAAGGGTGCGCATGTACTGTAATCTCATGATCACCATGCTTTTGGGCGGTCTCTGGCATGGCGCCGGCTGGAATTTTGTGATCTGGGGCGGCCTGCACGGGGCGGCGCTTTGCGTGCACAAAATGTTTCGCAGCAGCCGGAAAAAAGCCCAACATGATAGGGCTCCGGCAGCGGGAGAAAACGTCAAGGTGGCGGCGAAAGAGACGCCTTGCCCGGGGCGCATACTATGCATCCTGCTCACGGATATGTTCGTGTTGTTCTGTTGGATTTTCTTCCGGGCGGAAAGTCTGGGGCAGGCTGTAGCAGTGCTGGCGCAGCTTTTTGGCATGCGGGCTGGCGTGCGGCATATTTATTCCTGGAGTATTGTGGCATTGGTTCTGGTGGCAGTGTCTACTCTGGTGGCAGTGATTGCGTCTTACCGGGAAAACGGACAGGGAAGAGTATCAGGCACTGTGGATGGATTTTACCCGGTGCTGGATCTGAGCCGTTATTGGTCGCTCGTAATCTTTTTTGTAGAGATTGGTCTGATCCTGGGTCTGGCCTATGTGGGTGGAAGTCCGTTTATCTACTTCCAGTTTTAGAGAAAACGTATAGATTGCAAAAGTAGTAGAAAGATATGATTGGTTCTGATATAATAGCAGAGGAAAAATCACGGTTTTGCATTGGAACTGTGAAGGGACTGAACAGTTTCAATAAAAATACAGGAGGGTTTCGTATGTGTGGAATAGTAGGTTATATTGGAAAAAAACAGGCAGCTCCTATTTTGCTGGATGGTCTGTCAAAGCTGGAATACCGGGGCTATGATTCAGCCGGTATGGCGGTATACGATGGAGAGAAAATCAATATCTCTAAGGCTACCGGTCGTCTGAAGGTTCTTAGCGAACTGACTCATGAGGGGGCTACTCTGCCGGGATGTGTTGGAGTTGGTCACACACGCTGGGCTACCCATGGTGCACCCACGGATACCAATGCGCATCCTCATTTTAATGAAAGCGGAACGATTGCAGTGGTTCACAATGGAATCATTGAGAACTACATAAAGCTGAAAAAGAAAATGATGGAGAAAGGGTATACGTTTCATTCTGAGACAGATACCGAGGTAGTGGCACATTTGCTGGATTATTACTACAAGGGAGATCCGCTGGAGGCTATTACGAAGGTGATGCATCGTGTGGAGGGCTCTTATGCTCTGGGAATTATTTTTGCAGAGAAACCGGATGTAATCTATGCCGTGAGAAAGGATAGTCCGCTGATTGTGGGACGCAGTGAGGAGGGGAATCTCATTGCATCCGATGTGCCCGCTGTTTTGAAGTACACCAGAGAGGTGTATTTTATTGAGAATGAGGAGATCGCAAAGCTTTCCGAGCATGATATAACCTTCTTTAACGTGGACGGAGAGCCTATTGAGAAGGAATTAAAGAA
Organism: Lachnospiraceae bacterium; assembly: GCA_022766245.1. Taxonomy (GTDB): domain Bacteria; phylum Bacillota; class Clostridia; order Lachnospirales; family Lachnospiraceae; genus Roseburia_C. The sequence continues at coordinate 65,229 of JALEPL010000014.1, forward strand.
GATCGAGTGGGATATCCATGCAGCAGAAAAGGGCGGTTATGAGCATTTCATGCTGAAGGAAATGTATGAGCAGCCGGCTACGGTGCGTGATACCATCAACCCCCGTATCAAGGATGGACAGATTGTCATCGAGGAGCTGGGCATGAGCGATGACGAGATTCGTGCGATTAAGAAGATTCATATGGTAGCTTGTGGTTCTGCTTATCATACCGGTTTTACCAATAAATACGTTTTTGAAGGACTGGCAAGGATCCCGGTGGAGGTAGATCTGGCATCTGAGTTTCGTTACCGTGACCCGATTCTCGAGGAGGGCGAGTTGGTGATTGTCATCAGTCAGTCCGGTGAGACGGCGGATACCTTGGCAGCACTTCGAATGGCAAAGGAGCGTGGATGCAGAACCCTGGGAATCGTCAACGTGGTGGGAAGCTCCATTGCAAGAGAGGCCGACAATGTAATGTATACCTGGGCAGGACCGGAAATCGCAGTGGCAACCACCAAGGCATATTCGGCTCAGCTGGTGGCACAGTATCTGCTGGCAATCAAGTTTGCACAGGTGAGGGGGCGGATTGATCAGGCACAGGTGGATGAGATGCTGAAAGATTTAAAGAAGCTTCCGGAGCAGATTGAGATGCTTTTGAGCAACAAGGAGAAAATCCAAAAGTTTGCGAACCGATATATTGCGGCAAAGGATGTTTTCTTTATCGGAAGAGGAATTGATTATGCTATTTCCATGGAGGGATCCCTGAAACTGAAGGAGATTTCCTATATCCATTCAGAGGCGTATGCAGCCGGTGAGTTGAAGCATGGAACGATTTCTCTGATCGAGGAGGGTACACCGGTGATCGCAGTGGCCACTCAGGATGATCTGCTGAAAAAGACCATCAGCAATATTGTGGAGGTTCGTACCAGAGGTGCATTTGTTATGGCTGTCACCAATGCAGGCAATACCGAGATTGAGAAGACAGCGGACTATGTGATTTATATTCCTCAGACGAACCGCTACTTTACCAATTCCCTGGCAATTATTCCGCTGCAGCTTTTCAGTTACTATGTATCTGTGGGCAAGGGCTGTGATGTGGATAAACCGCGTAATCTGGCAAAGTCTGTGACGGTGGAGTAATAGGCATAAATTTATCAAAGAATAAACACAAAACGAACACATTTACTGGGTATCATTTTAACTAGATAAAGGGAGAAGAAAGGGGTAATTGATATGGATTACAATAATAACAGTTATAATGGACAGTATAGTGGTTCGGATTCCTACAACACAGGCACGCAGTATACAGCGTCAAACAATGAACCGCCGAAAAAGAAAAAAGGCGGATTTGGCAAGACCATGGCAAAATGTGTTGCCATTGCACTGACCTTTGGCTTGGTGGCCGGAAGTGCATTTTGTGGAACAGCCAGCTTTTGGAAAAATGTATTAGGTGATGACCAGCAGAGCAGCAGCGCGGTCTTGTCACAGACGGACAGTAATGTGGTAAAGACCAATACCACCATTCCCAACAGTGCGCAGGGGCTTACGGATGTATCCGATGTGGTGGAGGAGGTAATGCCTTCCATCGTAGCAATCACCAATATGAGTGAAATAACCTATCGTACCTGGTTTGGCCAGAGCCAGACTCAGCAGAGTGAGAGCTGTGGATCAGGAATCATTGTCAGCCAGGATGACAAGAATATTTATATTGCCACCAACAATCATGTGGTTTCGGATGCGACGACACTGACGGTAAAGTTCGTGGATGAGTCCACAGCCAGCGCAGAGGTGAAGGGAACCAATCCGGGCAGTGATCTGGCAGTGGTTGCCGTGGCACTCAGTGATTTGTCTTCTGATACGATTTCTGCTATCCATGTGGCGACACTGGGCGATTCGGATTCCCTCAGCGTAGGTGAGTCAGCCATTGCCATCGGAAATGCATTGGGTTATGGTCAGTCTGTCACCACCGGTGTCATCAGTGCTCTGAATCGTGAGGTAACTGTGACGGATGAAATGTCCGGAACCAGTGTAACCAACGAACTGTTACAGACGGATGCAGCTATTAACCCGGGAAACAGTGGTGGTGCATTGCTGAATGCAAAGGGCGAAGTGATCGGTATTAATTCTGTGAAGTATTCCAGCACCGAAGTGGAAGGTGTAGGTTATGCCATCCCTATCAATACCGCTTCCCCTATTATCGAAAAAATGATCAACCGTGATGTGGTAGATGAATCCAAATCAGCATATCTGGGTATCAACGGTGTGGATGTGTCCAACTCAGTATCCCAGACCTATAATATGCCGGAAGGCGTCTATCTTTACAAAGTAAACGAAAACTCCCCGGCTGAAGAGGCAGGCCTGCTGGCCGGAGATATCATCACATCCTTTGACGGAACCGCCGTATCTACCACCAAGGAACTGGAGAGTGCAATGCAGTACTGTGCAGCCGGTGATACTGTAGAGGTAGTGTTCCAGCGGGCAGAAAACGGAGCTTATCAGGAGAAGACAGTGTCTGTGAAGCTGGGAAGTAAGAATTAACAGGCTGTGAAGGTAATGAACAGATACGAATAATTATTCTGTCGTAAATATAATTTTTGAAGCGCATCCGGAGAGTGGGATAGGACTTTCCGGATGCGCTTTTTTTCGGATTAATAGAGAGGTACGCAGTTTCAAAAAATTCCTTGCGGAACATACGCAGGATTATTATAATAAGAGTATATTTTTTCATGCTGATGTCATGGAATTACAGAAAAGAAAAAGTATCTGTTCAGAACAGATACAAATAATTACACAAGGGAGAAATGGATGAAGACTACATTAGTGATTATGGCGGCCGGAATCGGCTCACGTTTTGGCGGCGGTATCAAACAGTTAGAGAAGATGGGACCAAATGGAGAAATTATTATGGATTACTCCATTTATGATGCCAGAGAGGCCGGTTTCGATAAAGTGGTATTTATTATCCGAAAGGATATCGAGCAGGATTTCAAGACAATCATTGGTGACCGTATTGCCAGTCAGATTGATGTGGACTATGTGTTCCAGAATATTGCAGACATTCCGGAAGGCTTTACCGTGCCGGAGGGACGGACGAAGCCATGGGGCACCGGTCAGGCAGTTCTTTGCTGCCGTGGTGTGGTGAAGGAGCCCTTTGTGGTAATCAATGCGGATGACTATTATGGCAAGGAGGCTTTTGTGCACATGCATGAATTCCTGGTGAATCATCAGGAGGCTGACGGATTTTTCCAGATGGGAATGGCTGGCTATATCTTAAAAAATACCCTTAGCGAAAACGGAACGGTTACCCGTGGTGTATGCGTGGTGGACGATCAGGAGAATCTGACTGAGATTATTGAAACTACGGGCATTCAGGAATCCGAGGGACGAATTGTCTGTGAGAATGAGGATGTGCAGAAGTGGATTACTGCTGATGTGAATGTGTCAATGAATATGTGGGCAGCTTATCCGGATTTTCTGGACTATCTGGCAGAGGGATTCTGTGAGTTTTTAGGAAATATTGAAGACAATCCGCTGAAAAAAGAGTATCTGCTCCCCACCATCGTAGGCCAGCTTTTAGAGGAAAAGAAAGCGCAGGTTAAGGTGTACGAGACACGGGATAAGTGGTTTGGCGTGACCTATATGGAGGATAAGCCTGCGGTGGTGGCATCCATTAAAAAGCTCATCGCAGATGGCATCTACCCGGAAAAGCTTTGGTTATAATAGAGGAGGAAAACGATATGAAGAAAAAGAGAGTTGTAATTGCGTTAGGGCATGAAGCGCTGGGAACGACCCTGCCGGAGCAGAAGAAGGCTACCAAGCTCACAGCAAAAGCTATCGCAGATTTTATTAAAGATGATTACCAGGTGGTGCTTTCACACAGCAATGGTCCCCAGGTGGGAATGATTCATACTGCAATGGCTGAGTTTTGCAGAATTTATCCGGAGTACACAGCAACCCCCATGTCCGTGTGTTCTGCCATGAGTCAGGGCTATATCGGTTACGATTTACAGAATGCCATCCGCACGGAGCTTTTGAACCGTGGTATTTACAAGCCGGTTTCTACTGTGCTGACCCAGGTGACTGTGGATCCTTATGATGAGGCATTTTATCATCCTACCAAAATCATCGGCCGTGTGATGTCTGCAGAGGAGGCCGAGGCGGAGGAGAAAAAAGGAAACCATGTGGTGCAGCAGGGAGAGGGATACCGCAGAATTGTGGCAGCTCCCAAGCCCATGAATATTGTGGAAATCGATGCGATCCGCGCATTGGCTGATGCGGATCAGGTGGTAATCGCAGCAGGCGGCGGCGGAATCCCGGTATTAGAGCAGGACAATAACTTAAAGGGTGCCAGCGCAGTGATCGAGAAGGATTTGGCAGCAGGAAAAATGGCAGATCTTCTGGATGCAGAGCAGTTCATCATCCTTACCAGTGTGGCGCGGGTTTGTGTAGACTACGGAACTCCCGCTGAACAGCCTTTGGATGAGCTTACTGTGGAGCAGGCAAAACAGTACATGCAGGAGGGACAGTTCGAGGAGGGGACTATGCTGCCGAAGATTCAGGCGGCAGTGGACTATATCGGCAATTCCGCAGTGCGTACCGTGCTGATTGCAAACCTGGAGTCAGCTTTGGATGGAGTCAGCGGATTAAGAGGAACGCTGATTCACAAGTAAGATAGGAAAAACATGAATTTATTAACAGCGGATCATATTACAAAATCATATACAGGAAGAAAGCTTTTCGATGAGGCATCCTTTTACCTGCAGGAAGGAGAGAAGGTTGGAATTGTTGGAATCAATGGAACCGGCAAGTCCACCCTTTTGAAAATTCTTGCTGGTCTGGAGGAGCCTGACGAGGGCAGTGTTACAAAGGCCGGACATGCGGTGATTCGGTATCTGCCGCAAATGCCGGCCTTTGACCCGGATAAGACCGTTCTGGAGAGCGTTCTGGAACTGGCCGGGCAGCATTCCGCCGAGGATGGTCATGCCGGGCAGGACTACACAGGGGAATACGTTCAGGAAAAATGGAATCTGGAAAGTGCTGCCAAAAGCATGCTGACCAGACTGGGCGTGTATAATTTCGAGGAAACCACCGGACACTTATCCGGAGGAGAGAAAAAGCGCTTAGCTTTGGTGGCAGTGCTTTTGACTCCTTGTGACATTTTGCTTTTGGACGAGCCTACCAACCATTTGGATGCGGACATGGCAGAATGGCTGGAGGATTATCTGCGGTCATGGAAGGGAGCCATGCTGATGGTGACCCATGACCGCTATTTTCTGGACAGTGTGTGCAACCGGATTGCAGAAGTAGACAAAGGAAAAATCTACAGTTACCAGGAGAACTATTCCGGCTATCTGATGCTGAAGCAGGAGAGGATGGATATGGCGGTGGCTGCGGAGCGAAAAAGACAGTCGATTCTTAGAAAGGACATTGCCTGGATGCAGCGGGGAGCCAGAGCCAGATCCACCAAGCAGAAGGCCCATATCAAACGGTATGAGGAATTGAAAAACCAATCAGGGCCGCAGTTTGATGAGCAGGTGCAGATGGGTTCTATTTCCAGCCGCATGGGAAGAACCACGGTGGAGCTTCACCACATCAGCAAATCCTTTGGAGACCGGGAACTGATTCAGGATTTCAGCTATATTTTCCTGAAAAATGACCGGGTAGGATTTGTAGGGCATAATGGCTGTGGGAAGACCACGCTGATGAAAATTATTGATGGCAGAATGCAGCCGGATCAGGGAGAAATTGTCATTGGACAGACCATTCGCATCGGCTATTATACCCAGGAGATCGACAAGGATGAAAAGGCCGGTATTGCCTACATGGATCCAAATATGAAGGTCATCGATTATATTCGGAATACCGCAGAGTATGTACGGACGGAGGAGGGGCTGGTGTCGGCATCGGCCATGCTGGAACGGTTTTTGTTCCCGCCGGAGGCACAGTACAGTCTCATCGGGAAGCTTTCCGGAGGGGAAAAAAGGCGTTTGAATCTGCTTCGTGTATTGATGGAGGCTCCAAATGTGCTGATTTTAGATGAGCCCACCAACGACTTGGATGTGACGACGCTTTCCATTTTAGAGGATTATCTGGACAGCTATCAGGGCATCGTCATCACCGTATCCCATGACCGGTATTTTCTGGATCGAATCGTCGGCCGGATTTTTGCATTTGAACCGGATGGAATCCGGCAGTATGAGGGAGGCTACACGGATTATCTGGGAAAACGCCCCGCACCGGTGGATAATCGGGATGGCAGAAATCCATCTCCCGCGGAGGGAAAAGGACAGATTCAGGCGAGCAGCTCATCTGCAGGAAGTTTACAGGAAGACAGTTCTGCAGAAAAAGCAGATGCACGGTCCACCTGGAAGAGCGGGCGCAAGCTGAAATTCACCTATCAGGAACAGAAGGATTACGAAGTCATCGAGGAGGAGATTGCGGCCTGTGAAAAACGATTGGAGGAGATCGATAACGAGATGGCTCAATGCGCCAGGGATTTTGTGAAGCTGGGGGAACTGACCAGGGAGAAACAGTCGGTGGAGGACACCCTGGAGCAAAAGCTGGAGCGCTGGGAATATTTGGAGGAGCTGGCCGCAAAAATTCGGCAACAGTCATAACGTTCACAGTGGATGTTGTGGAGCAAATAAAATCATTTTTCAAGGAGGAGTTTTCTTATGAACGAAAGAAGTGAAGCAATCCGTGATGCCAGAACTTTAGGCATCCCAAAGATGCTGCTGCTGGGTCTGCAGCATATGTTTGCCATGTTTGGCGCAACCATTTTAGTACCGATTCTGGTAAATGGATACTTTGAAGGAGAGGGGCTTTCTATTCAGGTGACCCTGATCTGTGCAGGTTTGGGAACGTTGTTTTTCCATCTTTGCTCTAAGCTTAAGGTGCCTGCATTTTTGGGTTCGTCCTTTGCATTTCTGGGTGGATTTGCCACCGTTGCAAACTTAAATACCGGTATTTTCGCAGACATGACCATGGGCGAGAAGCTGCCCTATGCCTGCGGCGGTATCGTGGTGGCCGGCGCACTGTATCTGGTGCTTGCACTGGTGATTAAGCTGGTAGGTGTGAAAAAAGTAATGCGTTTCCTGCCGCCGGTTGTGACCGGACCGATTATTATCTGCGTGGGACTGTCCCTGGCACCTTCCGCAGTGAGCAATGCATCCACCAACTGGCTCTTAGCCATCATTGCATTGGTGGTAATTGTGATTTTCAACATCTGGGGAAAAGGAATGTTTCGTATCATCCCCATTTTGCTGGGTGTGGTGATTGCCTATGTGGTGGCACTGGTGATGCACCTTTGCGGGCTGACCAACCCGGATGGAACTGCTATTTTGAATTTTGCCGGAGTGGCTTCTGCCAGCTGGGTAGGATTGCCTCCGTTCCAGCTGTGCAAGTTTGACATTACCGCTATCTTGGTTATGGCACCCATTGCATTGGCTACCATGATGGAGCATATCGGTGATATGTCAGCGATTTCCGCAACCGTCGGCGAGAATTTCATGGAGGATCCGGGTCTTCACAGAACATTGATCGGTGATGGACTGGCTACTTCCTTTTCTGCTATGTTCGGCGGACCTGCAAATACCACTTACGGCGAGAATACCGGTGTGCTGGAGCTGAGCCGGGTACACGATCCCAGAGTTATACGGATTGCAGCATGTTTTGCTATTTTGCTCAGCTTTATTCCTAAGGTGGCTGGGGTGATTGGTTCTATGCCTTCTGCCATCATCGGTGGTGTCAGCTTTATGCTGTACGGAATGATTTCTGCCATCGGAATCCGAAATCTGGTGGAGAATCACGTGGACTTTACCAAGTCACGCAACCTGATCATTGCAGCCGTGATTATGGTATGTGGTTTAGGTTTCTCAAATGGTCTGACTTTCACTGTATTTGGAACGTCTATTACGCTGACCGGTCTGGCTATTGCAGCTCTGGCTGGTATTCTCTTAAATGCTGTTCTGCCCGGAAAGGATTATCATTTTGGCGAGGATCCCAAGGCAGATGCAAACCGTGGGCTGGATATGAATCCCATTACAGATGAGGATCTGAGATAAGCAAAGAGGAAATGGAATTATGTGGGATAAGATGATTGAGATAGATGGACAGAGTTTAATATGGATTCAGGAGAATCTGCGATTTGCATTTCTCACCCCTATTATGGAATTTATCACGCATCTGGGGGATGCGGGGATTTTCTGGATTCTTCTCACCCTGGGGCTTTTGATTTTCAAGAAGACACGAAGGGTGGGGGTCATGTCTGCAGTGGCTCTGCTGGGTGCGCTGATCATTGACAATATCATTCTGAAAAATCTGGTGGGGCGGATTCGCCCCTACGAAGTGGTGGATGGACTGCAGTGTCTCATCGGGGCGCAGAAGGATTTCTCCTTCCCGTCGGGACACACCGGAAGCTCTTTCGCCTCCGCTGTGGTATGTTTCAAAGAACTGCCTAAGCGTTACGGTATCCCACTTCTGGTGCTGGCGTTCCTCATTGCGTTTTCCCGACTCTATGTGGGTGTACATTATCCCACGGACGTGCTGGCAGGAATGGTGATTGGAACAATGCTGGCATTATTGTCCTGTAAAATAGTAAATCAGACAGGAAAGAAAACTCCTGCCTGATACATTAAAAAGAGGGCCGTCTGTGAGACAGCCCCTTTTTTATTTTTTATTAAACAGTTTCCGGTTCCGGGTAGGAAACGCCGAAGGTCTCCACGGTGACTTTTGTCATACGTTGATCCTGCATGGGACGATCGCTGTAGTCGGTGTGTACCTCAGCAATTTTATTTACCACATCCATTCCTTCGATGATCTTTCCGAAGGCTGCGTATGCGCCGTCTAAGTGTGGGGCATTTTTATGCATAATGAAGAATTGGGATCCGGCGGAATCCGGAATCATGGTGCGGGCCATGGAAAGCACGCCCTCCGTATGCTTTAGATCATTTTTGAATCCATTCTGGGAGAATTCACCCTTGATGCTGTAGCCCGGGCCGCCGGTTCCGTTTCCATCCGGATCGCCACCCTGCAGCATGAAGCCTTTGATTACCCGGTGGAAGATTACACCGTCATAAAAGCCCTTATTGATCAGGCTGATGAAGTTGTTTACTGTGTTGGGGGCAATCTCAGGATACAGCTCTGCCTTCATGATATCCCCGTTTTCCATCTCAATTGTAACAATTGGATTCTGTGCCATAGTTTCCTCTCTTTCTGAAGTGCCGTAGATTACGGTCACTTGTCATGTGTATTTGTGACTTTGATTTTTTGCAACTATTCAGCTCCTTCATAGTTACGAGCGCAAATCCATGCTAAATTTGCTTTGCAAATGGATTTGCGCTTGCAAAATATACTTTTTGATACGGAATCCGCAGTAAATGCGTATGCCTACTGAACAGATACGATTTTTCTTGCTATAATAAATAGTCACAGTTATTAAATATACTATCGAAAAATATCACAGACGTAAAGGATTTTATTTATGAATATGTTTCGTTATTTTTTATACGACGAGAAATTGCTCGATGTCCCTATGGAAAAAGAATATTGGAAAAACCTTCACCGGAGTCTGCAGGAGGCGGGAGTTGTCTGCGTTCCCGTGGATAAACATGGAAAAATCTCTCCGGACTGGGAGAAAAATCTTGTGACTGGGACAAAAGCGCAGCAGACAGAAATCGAACCAGGTCAGTGCCTCATGCTGGCTATGACAGGGCAGCAGGTGACCTATGCCAAGGAGCATTTCATACCTGTACTGGGACTGGAGCTTCCGGGACAGGAGCAGCTGTCCGGCGTGCAAATGCTTCTTCTTGGTCTGGAAGATCTGGATGTGGATTTCCTGCAAAAGCAGTTCCAACGCTGTCTTGGCATTCCATGGGATATTTTATCTACTCCGCGGTGCCTGGTCCGTGAGCTGGAACTGGCTGACCTGCCGGAGCTGTTTGCCCTTTATGAGAAGCCCCATGTGACGGATTATCTGGAACCGTTGTATGTCTATGATGAAGAAAAAATCTATCAGCAGGAGTATATTGCCAATGTCTATGGATATTTTGGATATGGTATGTGGCTGGTACGGCATCGTGATACCGGGGAATTAATCGGTCGGGCTGGAGTGGAGCAGCGCATTGTGGGGGACGAGACCCAGCTGGAGCTGGGGTATGTGTTTGCACCGGAGTATTGGCATCAGGGCTATGCCACGGAGGTATGTACCGCAATCCTGGAATGGGTGCACCGTCATCTGGACTTTGACCGGGTGGAAGCTATGGTGGAGCCGGGAAATGAAGCATCGGTCCGTCTGCTTCTGCGTTTGGGCTTTTCTGATATGGGCACAGCAACTCGGGACGGAAAGAAATTTTTACATTATCGCATGATTTTATCGGATGTGGGCGCATAATTTGGTCTCATCTTCATATATTCAAATGTAACTATTCAGAACCCCATTCGCAAAACCGCTGCTTCGCAGCTTCCTTTTTGCTCATGTGGTTACTTCGCCAAAGAAATTTGTAACCGTTCAGAGCCAAGTAAAATTCAAATGAAAATGCGATGAATGCTTGCATTCATGAGTATTTTTTCTTTGAATTTTATTTGGCGGATACGCCACACCGAGAAAACGTTTGTTTTCGAGGTTGGCTCTGAACATGATTCGCAATTTTATGAAAATTGCCTTGGCTCTGAATAGTTACATCAAATAAGCCTTTGGGTGTACAGCACAGAAAAGAGGAGGATTATATATGGAGAAAATTGGAAAAAGTCGTGTGTCCCGCACACCGGTATCTCTGGTGAAGGTTCTGCTGGCCATGTACATTCTCACCGGAATACTGCTGCTGATTCTGGCTGCAGTACTGTATCGGTTCCGGCTGTCGGAGCAGGTGGTGAATATCGGTATCATTGCTATATACATACTGGTGGGATTTGCCGGTGGATTTCTGGTAGGAAAACTGCAGGGAAGCAGGAAATTTCTCTGGGGAGCAATCATCGGTCTGCTGTATTTTGTCCTGCTATTGCTGGTGTCCCTGTTAATCTGGCATGAAGTCCAGTCCGGAATCATCCACGGCATCACAACATTGGCGCTGTGTACCATGTCCGGAATGCTGGGCGGTATGCTCAGTTAGATGGATAATTATAACAGATGCATAAAGAAAATAATTTCATACATGATGAGGCCACAAGAATCATAGGTATGAAAGCTGATTAGAGGGAGAAAGCAATTTTCATACCTGTCGAAGTCAAAAGAGTCAATAGGTATGAAAGCTGATTAGAGGGAGAAAGCAATTTTCATACCTGTCGAAGTCAAAAGAGTCAATAGGTATGAAAGCTGATCAGAGGGAGGAACCAATTCATACCTGTTGATGTCTAAGAGAGTCAATAGGTATGAAAGCTGATCAGAGGGGAGGGAAAGTTTTTCATACCTGTTGACGTCTAAAAGAGGAGATAGGTATGAAAGTTGATGAGAGGGGGGCAAAAGATATTCATACCAGTTGATGTCTAAGAGAGTCAGTAAGTATGAAAGCTGATTAGAGTGAGGAAAAAATTCATACCTGTCGAAGTCAAAAGGGATAATAGGTATGAAAAACAATTTGGGTGGTGGCAGAATGACAATTCCCATGTTATTACACAGTGCCATTCAGACACAGATTTGTAAAAAGGGAGTTAAAAAAGGCTTTTCAGATAGAAAATCCTGTGTTATACTACAAAAAGATATTGATTCTTGGAAAGGAGAATACACCATGAAGCATGTAAAGACTTTAAGCACAAGAAGATTACAGAGCACCGTAAAAAAAGGTGGATGTGGTGAGTGCCAGACATCCTGCCAGTCAGCATGTAAGACTTCCTGCACAGTAGGAAACCAGACATGTGAGCACTGCAAATAATCATAGCGGTGATAGAGTGAATACAACTCAGTAGAGGAGTTCCTGCCATGGGACTCCATTTTTCTGTGTCCGATAAAAATTTATATGGCGGATGCCAGATGTAAGGTAACTGGCTTTGAACAGATACAAATAAGTAAGAGAAAGTGAGGAAATATTGTAGTGGTTCATCAGTATAAAAACAACGGCTATAATATTGTCCTGGATGTCAACAGCGGTGCCATCCATGTGGTGGATGATGTGACCTACGATGTAGTTGCATTGTGGAAGGAGACCAGCCATGAAGATATCATACAGAGACTAAAAGAAGCATACAATGAAGAAGAGATAAAGGAAGCCATTGAAGAGGTGGCTCAGTTGGTAGAGCAGAAGGACCTGTTTACCGAGGATGACTATGAGAGTTATATCGGTGATGTGACGAAGCGTCCGACTGTGGTGAAGGCATTGTGTCTGCATATCGCCCATGATTGTAATCTGGCCTGCCGCTACTGCTTTGCTGAGGAGGGTGAATATCACGGCAGACGTGCATTGATGAGTTACGAAGTGGGAAAGGCAGCACTGGATTTTCTCATTGCAAATTCCGGAAACCGCCGGAACTTAGAGGTAGATTTTTTTGGTGGCGAGCCTACATTGAATTTCCAGGTAGTTAAGGATCTGGTGGCTTACGGACGGGAGCAGGAGAAGCTGTATGACAAGCATTTTCGTTTTACCCTGACCACGAACGGCGTGCTTTTGAATGACGAGATTATGGAATTTGCCAATCAGGAAATGGACAATGTGGTTCTCAGTATTGACGGACGTAAAGAGGTCAATGACCGGATGAGACCATTCCGGAATGGTTCCGGCAGCTATGATCTCATCGTGCCGAAGTTCCAGAAGTTTGCAGACAGCAGAAATCAGGAGCGCTATTATGTGAGAGGTACTTTTACCCACAATAATCTGGATTTCTCCAGGGACGTTCTGCATCTGGCTGATCTGGGATTCAAGCAGATTTCCGTTGAGCCGGTGGTGGCGGAAGAGACGGACGATTATGCCATCCGTGAGGAGGATATTCCGCAGATTTGTGAAGAGTATGATGTTCTGGCAAAGGAAATGGTACAGCGCAAAAAAGAGGGAAGAGACTTTAACTTCTTCCATTTTATGATAGATTTAGAGGGTGGCCCCTGCGTAGCCAAGCGTCTGTCCGGCTGTGGATCCGGAACCGAGTATCTGGCTGTGACCCCCTGGGGGGATTTGTATCCCTGCCATCAGTTCGTGGGCAAGGATGAGTTTTTGATGGGAAATGTGTTTGAGGGTCTGAAACGTACAGATATCCGGGATGAATTCAAGGGCTGTAATGTGTATTCCAAGGTAAAATGCAGGGAGTGTTTTGCACGGTTTTACTGTAGTGGCGGCTGTGCGGCAAACTCATATAATTTCCATGGAAATATTCATGACACTTATGACATCGGTTGTGCATTGCAGAAGAAACGTGTGGAATGCGCAATTATGATAAAAGCCGCAGAAGAATCGTATCTGTGAAGGTACTGAACAGATAAGACAAGGATAAGAAAGGAAGAAAACCATGAAAAGAAGCAAGGGCGTTGCGATTTTGCTGGTGATTCTGCTTGCATTGGCAGGAGTCAGCTATTACGCATCTATTATCTTATCCTCCACGGGAAAAGGTGAGGGTAAGAACATTAATTTAGGATTGGATCTGGCAGGCGGTGTCAGCATCACCTATCAGGTAGAGACCGAGAATCCGACAGATGAGCAGATGAGTGATACCATCTACAAGCTGCAAAAGCGTGTGGAGAGTTACAGTACAGAGGCATCTGTATATCAGGAGGGGGATGACCGTATCACCGTTGAGATTCCTGGTGTCACCGATGCCAATCAGATTCTGGAAGAACTGGGCAAGCCCGGTTCCCTGGAGTTCCAGGATCCAAACGGAGAGGTTTACATGACCGGAGAGCAGGTGGCAAATGCGCAGGCAGCCACACAGGATGATCCAACCACAGGAAATAAAGAGTATGTAGTTCAGCTTACTTTGACCGATGAGGGCGCAGCAGTATTTGGTGAGATTACCGCAGCAAATGTTGGCAAGGTATGTCCCATTGTCTATGATGATGAGACCATCAGTGCTCCTACCGTGCAGCAGGCGATTACAGGTGGACAGGCTGTCATTACCGGAATGGATACCTTTGAGGAGGCAGAACAGCTGGCTTCCAGCATCCGTATCGGTTCCCTGTCTTTAGAGTTGTCTGAGCTGCAGTCCCAGATTGTGGGGGCACAGCTTGGCTCCGAGGCAATATCTACTGCATTAAAGGCGGCAGCCATTGGCTTGGTTTTGATTGCAGTATTTATGATTGCATTTTACTGGGTGTCCGGTATTGCTGCTACCATTGCACTGGCAGCATATTCTACACTTGTAGTTGCAGTGCTTTATCTCTTTGAAATTACACTGACCCTGCCCGGTATTGCAGGTATTATCCTGGGTATCGGTATGGCGGTGGATGCGAATGTTATCATATTTGCCCGTATTCGTGAGGAGATTGCATTAGGTAAGACTGTGGGCAATGCCATTAAGGAAGGTTTCCAAAAGGCGATGTCTGCTATTTTAGATGGAAATATTACCACCTTTATTGCAGCCTGTGTGCTGGCTTGGAGAGGTTCCGGCTCCGTAAAAGGATTTGCCTACACCTTGATGATCAGTATCATTCTTTCCATGTTTACCGCATTGGTAGTTACCAGACTGGTAATGAATGCACTGTATGCCATCGGTCTGAAGAATCCGAAGCTCTATGGTGCACAGAAACAGCGCAAGCCCATTGCATTTATTCAGAAGAAACCGGTATTCTTTGCCCTGTCTATCCTGGTGATTGCAGCAGGATTTGTGGGAATGGGTGTGAATAAGGCCAATGGAAACGGCGCTCTGAACTTAAGCCTTGAGTTCGTGGGAGGTACTTCTACCACAGTTGATATGGGGAAAGAGTATACCTTAGAGCAGATTGACACAGAGATCATTCCGTATATTGAGGACCTTCTTTCCAGTGCAGAGGTGTCTGCACAGAAGGTGGAGGGAAGCACCCAGATTGTGTTTAAGACCAGATCACTGGATTTAACAGAGCGTGAAGAGTTGAACAATTTATTCGAAACCCAGTTTGGTGTGGATACTTCTACCGTATCTTCCACCAACATCAGCTCTACTATCAGTTCTGAGATGGCGGCAGATGCTGTCTGGGCAGTGGTAATCGCATCGATCCTGATGCTGATTTATATCTGGTTCCGGTTTAATGATATCCGTTTTGCAACATCAGCGATTGCAGCATTGACTCATGATGTGCTGGTGATTTTGACTGCATATGCATTATTACGTTTGTCAGTGGGAACTACCTTTATTGCGGTTATGCTTACGATTATCGGATACTCTATCAACGATACCATTGTTATCTTTGACCGTGTCCGTGAGAATCTGAAGCTTAGGAAGAGTCTAAATCGTGAGTCATTGACTGAGGTATGTAACAAGAGTATTACGCAGACCATTTCACGAAGCTTAAATACTTCCATTACCACTTTTATCATGGTATTGCTGTTGTACATTTTTGGTGTAGCTTCTATCAAAGAGTTTGCACTTCCTTTAATGGTAGGTATAATCAGTGGTACTTATTCTTCTATCTGTATTGCAACAGAACTGTGGTTTGTATTTAAGTGTCATTTCGGCAAGAGTAAAGTTTCATGAGTAAAATAATATTGGTATATTTGCTGGTTTTAAATCTGGCAGGGCTGGCTGTCATGGGCATCGATAAGTACAAAGCGGTGCGCCATGCATGGCGTATCCCGGAAAAGACATTATTTCTGGTGAGTATTCTGGGAGGATGTGCAGGTACATGGATTGGCATGTACCTGTTTCACCATAAGACCAGACATTGGTATTTTGTGGTGGGTATGCCGTTGATCCTGATTTTTTGGATTGCGCTGCTTGTTCTAGGGTATCGTTTTTGGTAACTATTTTTGTTCTGACAGGAAGAGTGAAAAGGCAGGAGATGTTATGATGAGAAAGAAGAATTGTTTCAAAAAATGGATGGCTGTCGGTCTGGCAGTATGTATCTTTGCACTTTCTGCAACTCCCGTTACAGCGGAGGCGGCACAGTGGAAACAGGATGGCCGGGGCTGGTGGTATCAGATGGATAATGGCTCTTACCCGGCAAACCAGTGGAAGCAGATTGGTGGAAAGTGGTATTTTTTTAAAGCTAACGGGTATATGGCCACCGGTTGGTTGTGGAATGGTTCTAACTGGTATTACATGGGAAGTGACGGCACTATGCGTACCGGCTGGCAGAATATAGGAGGCACTTATTATTATCTCTATGAAGATGGACGGATGGCTTCTAACACCTACATCGGGGATTATTATGTAGACAGTAACGGAGCATGGAACAGCAGTGTCAGTGCCGGCACATGGATGCAGGATGGAAAGCATTGGTGGTATCGCCATGGAGACGGTTCCTATACGAAGAGCGATTGGGAAGAAATCGGTGGAAAATGGTATTACTTTGATGCTTCCGGATGGATGCTGGCAGACCAGTGGATTGGTGACTACTACGTGGGTGCTGATGGAGCTATGGCTACTGACCAGTGGATTGATGAATTGTATTATGTGGACTCCACCGGGAAATGGGATCCCAATAAGACCTGCCAGGATCAGGTGTATACCATAGATTTAGGAAATGGCAGGACCACTACCGTGGAAGGTCATTATGATCCGGCTTTTGCGGCTCAGGTGGTGACGTTGCTGAATCAGTATCGTCAGGCAAATGGACTGAATGCGCTGGAGACAGTGGATGTTATGACAACGGCGGCAAACACCAGGTCTTACGAGATTGTATACTACTTTGATCATACCAGACCGAATGGTTCCTCTTGTTTCACTCTGTTACAAAACAAGGGGTACTGGGGAATGGGAGAAAATATTGCTGCGGGATTTACTACGCCGGAGCAGGTCATGGAAGGATGGAAGAATTCCGCCGGACATAATGCCAATATGCTGGGTGCCAGCTACAAGTACGTAGGTGTGGGTGTGTTTGCGCAGAAGAGAACTGGTTTCAATGGAAAAGTTAGCTACTATTACCACTGGGTGCAGATGTTTTCTTATTAAATGAATTTCATATCGAAAAAGTGGGACAGATTCACACGAATCTGTCCCTTTTTTATCTTGTCACAATTTGTCAGAAAATTTTAGCACTCACCTATTGACGTGGCTAACAAATGGTGATATATTTCAAAGCGTAGAAATAGTAGAGGCATCAGGTTTTGTCTCCAAAGCAGCGCATAGCGACCTTTGAGAATATGCCCTGAGGTGGCGTCTCGAAGAGACGACGGAGCCCTGAGGGCGTAATCTAGAACGAACATAACTATGAGGGGCGTATCCGTCACCTGCGGTGACACCTCATGCCAAGAGAAAGAGGTGAAAGATATGAATATTCAGAAATTTACACAAAAGTCCATGGAGGCCATCAACGATTGTGAAAAGCTGGCCTACGAATATGGCAATCAGGAAATCGAGCAGGAGCATCTGCTGGTAGCATTGCTGCAGCAGCAGGACGGGCTCATCATGAAGATGATTGAGAAGATGGATATTCAGAAGGAGCACTTTATGAATAACGCCATAAAGCATCTGCAGGCCCGGACAAAGGTGTCCGGCGGCCAGATCTTTGTGGGACAGGATTTGAATAAAGCATTGATCCATGCGGAGGATGAGGCAAAGCAGATGGGAGACGAATACGTTTCTGTGGAGCATCTGTTTTTATCCCTGCTGCAATATCCGAATAAGGCCATGAAGGAAATCTTTAAGGAGTATGGTATTACCAGAAACCGATTCCTGCAGGCGCTGTCTACTGTGCGAGGCAATCAGAGAGTGACCTCCGACAATCCGGAAGCTACCTATGACACCTTGGAGAAGTATGGTTATGATATGGTGGAGCGGGCAAGAGACCAGAAGCTAGATCCGGTGATTGGCCGTGATTCCGAGATTCGGAATGTGATCCGGATTCTTTCACGAAAGACCAAGAATAATCCGGTGCTGATCGGTGAACCCGGTGTGGGAAAAACTGCCGTGGTAGAGGGACTGGCTCAGCGTATTGTTCGAGGCGATGTGCCGGAAGGGTTAAAGGATAAAAAGCTTTTCTCTCTGGATATGGGTGCCCTGGTGGCAGGTGCAAAGTATCGTGGGGAATTCGAAGAGCGATTAAAGGCTGTGCTGGATGAAGTGAAGAAATCCAATGGTCAGATTATTCTCTTCGTGGATGAGTTGCACACCATTGTGGGTGCCGGAAAGTCTGACGGTGCCATGGATGCCGGACAGCTGTTAAAGCCTATGCTGGCCAGAGGAGAGTTGCACTGCATCGGTGCTACTACCCTGGATGAGTATCGGCAGTATATTGAGAAGGATGCCGCACTGGAGCGGCGTTTTCAGCCGGTAACGGTGGATGAGCCTACGGTGGAGGATACCATTTCTATTCTTCGAGGATTGAAGGAGCGATATGAAGTATTCCATGGCGTGAAGATTACAGATGGAGCGCTGGTTTCTGCAGCCGTATTATCTAATCGTTATATCTCTGACCGATTCCTGCCGGATAAAGCCATAGATTTGGTGGATGAGGCTTGCGCACTGATTAAGACGGAGTTGGATTCCATGCCCACGGAGCTGGACGAACTGAACCGGAAAATCATGCAGATGGAGATTGAGGAAACCGCATTAAAGAAAGAAGAGGACCGTCTGAGTCAGGAACGTCTTGCCAGCTTACAGCATGAGCTGGCAGAAATGCGGGAGGAATTCGCCAGCCGTAAGGCACAGTGGGACAACGAGAAAAAGTCCGTGGAAAAGGTGCAGAAGCTCAGAGAAGAGCTGGAACAGGTGAAAAAGGAAATCGCGGACGCAGAGCAGAACTACGACCTGAACCTGGCGGCAGAGCTGAAATACGGCAGATTGCCGAAGCTGCAGCAGCAGTTGGAAAACGAGGAGGCTGCGGTAAAGAGTGAGGATTTGTCTCTGGTGCATGAAAGTGTCAGTGAGGAGGAGATTGCAAGAATCATTTCCCGCTGGACCGGTATTCCGGTGGCAAAGCTTACGGAGAGTGAGCGTAACAAGACCCTGCATCTGGATCAGGAGCTGCATAAACGTGTGATTGGACAGGATGAGGGCGTGACTAAGGTGACAGAGGCTATTATCCGTTCGAAAGCAGGCATCAAGGATCCATCCAAGCCCATTGGTTCCTTCCTGTTCTTAGGACCGACCGGTGTAGGTAAGACGGAGCTGGCCAAAGCGCTGGCAGCAAGTCTGTTTGACGATGAGAGCAATATGGTGCGTCTGGATATGAGTGAGTATATGGAGAAATACTCCGTCTCACGTCTGATCGGAGCACCTCCCGGATATGTGGGCTATGACGAAGGCGGCCAGCTCACAGAGGCGGTTCGTAGAAAGCCCTATTCCGTGGTGCTGTTTGATGAGGTGGAAAAGGCACATCCGGATGTATTTAATGTGTTGCTGCAGGTACTGGATGACGGCCGTATCACAGATTCCCAGGGCAGAACGGTGGACTTTAAAAATACCATTATTATCATGACCTCCAACCTGGGCTCTATGCACCTTTTGGATGGAATTGATGAAGCTGGAGAGATTCGCCCGGAGGCGGAGGAACAGGTGATGGAGGAGCTGCGCGGCAACTTCCGTCCGGAGTTTTTGAATCGTTTAGATGAGATCATTATGTTCAAGCCGCTGACGAAGAACAATATTGGAAATATCATCACACTGTTGCTGAATAATCTGAATGCCCGTCTGGAGGATCGTGAGATTCAGGTGGCACTTTCAGATGAGGCCAGAGCTTACATCATCGAGCATGGATATGATCCGGTATACGGCGCCCGTCCGCTAAAACGTTTCCTGCAGAAACACGTAGAGACCTTGTCAGCGAAGCTGATTCTGGCAGATCAGGTGAAGCCGGGAGACACCATTCATATCGACGTGGGGCCGGAGGGACTGACGGCAGGCGTACAGGCATAATTTTTGCATGCATCACATATATTGATGTGAACGGGTGATGGTGGCTGATGGGATGCAAAAAAAATGGGTATTGCTGGGAATGCTGTGCATGGTAATCGTGCTGAGTGTATGTGCATACACAAAGAAGAATCACAGACAGACAGCCACGGTCAGCAATGAAAAGATAGAAGAACCAAAAAAGGTTGCACTTACATTTGACGATGGACCTAGTCCGGAAACCACAGAGGATCTGTTGGAGGGACTGGCCGAGCGGAATGTAAAGGCAACCTTTTTTGTGATTGGGGAGAAGGCGGAGGCCTATCCTGACTTGATTGCGAAGATTTATGAAGGAGGACACCTGATAGGGAATCATTCGTACAGCCATGTGAATCTGGAGCTTTTGTCTGAGGAGGAAGCCTGTGAGCAGATCAACCACACGAATCAGGTGATTTGTAGTATTACCGGGGAGACACCGGAATATCTGCGGTCTCCTTTTGGAAGCACAAAGGCAAACCTAGAGTGTGATATGGGCATGATTGAAGTGCTATGGGATGTGGATCCCAGAGACTGGGAGGTGCAGAATGCCCCACAGATTATCCAGCATGTGGTGAAAAACACAAAGGAAGGAGATATCATTCTCCTACACGATGGATACGACACCAGCATGGTGGCGGCTTTCGCCATCATTGATCAGCTGCAGGCCCAGGGATATCAGTTTGTCACGGTGGATGAGATGATTTTTGAGTAGAGAATTAAAGGGAGAAAAAGAATTGAAGATATAGACAAATTGCGATATGATATTGCATATAAACGAACTGGGAGATAAGTGAATGATGTTAGCATTACAGGAATCGATTAGGCCATCAGCTGATTTAAGAAATCATTATAATGAGATTTCAAAGCAATGCAAGGAGAATAAAGAAGCTGTAATAATTACGGTAAATGGCAGAGGCAGAGGATGATGTAAAAAGTGGTCGTATTGCGCCGATAACTGAAACATTTGATGATTTGAGAAAAATGCTTCAGGAGGACTAATTATGAAATATAATGTTATTCGAACTGATACAGCCGATGCAGGTATTAGGAGGATAATCTTATATGTTGCACAGAATTTTGGAAATCATGTTGCTCTCGAGAAACTTGATGAAATAGAGAAAAGAATTCTTGAATTAGGAGATGATCCATATCTTGGGACAGACCCCAGATACCTTGTTCTCAAGCGTCAAGGATATAAGGTACTTATTTTAGAAAAAGATTTAGTGTTTTATAAAATTGATGAAGAAAAGAAGGAAATGGAAAGACTGAATAAGGGATGAGGAGTTATACAATTATGAAATTAGCTAAAGGAAGACCAGAAAATATAGCAGATCGCTTAGACAAAGAAATCAGGACATATGATTTGCTTGACAGCCTTGGAATTGAATATGAGCGTGTGGATCATGTAGCAGCTGAGACCATGGATGCATGTGCAGAAATCGATCGGATTTTAGAACCGGCAGTGATTTGTAAAAATTTGTTTCTCTGTAATTCGCAAAAAACAAAATTTTATCTGTTAGCGATTTGCGGAGATAAAAAGTTTAAGACAAAAGAAATATCGCATCAGATCAACAGTTCCAGATTATCGTTTGCGCCGCTGGATCTTATGGAGAAATATCTCGATATTACACCGGGATCTGTAAGCGTGCTTGGACTTATGAATGATGTCGGAAAGTTTTTGAAGGCAATTAACCATGAATATACTGTGGTCACACTGGGGGATTGTGAAGTGTGATGGAGAATGAAAAATCTGCGGATGGAACATGCCGCAGTTTTTTTGTGGGCACATCTTGACAGAATGGTTTATCCAGAGTAAACTATCGCTAAGAGGTTTATTATAAATAAACCAATAAAGGAGGATTCACATCATGGATATTGAATTAGGTGAGGTGCAGGCTGCATTTGCGGATATTATCTGGGCACATGAGCCCATCGGTTCCGGCGAACTGGTGAAGATTTGTGAAAAGGAACTGAACTGGAAAAAGCCGACCACATATACGGTTCTTCGCAAACTGTGCGAGAAAGGACTGTTTCGAAATGAAGATGGTGTCGTGACTGCTGTGATTTCCCGTGAGGATTTCCATGCATCCAAGAGTGAGAAATTCGTAGAAGACAACTTTGAAGGCTCGTTGCCTGCATTTCTTGCTGCTTTTATGTCCCACAAGAAGCTCAGCGCAAAGGAGGCAGATGAAATCCGTAAAATGATTGATTGCTACAAGGAGGGATGAGTATGTACGCTGTATTTGTAAAACTGCTGAATATGAGTATCGCTGCAGGAATTCTGGCGCTGGCTATTATGCTTCTTCGGCTCTGTTTGAAAAAAGCCCCTAAAAAGTATATCTGCATTTTGTGGGCATTTGTGGCACTGCGTCTGTTATGCCCCATTGGTTTTACCAGCAGTCTGTCTGTATTTAATCTGCTGCACACCGGAACAGAATCCGGGCAGGTGCAATATTTTGCGTACAATGGAAAATCAGAGAAGCCGGAACTGTTATTTGATGTACCGGCTTTGGTGGATGATAATGAGTCAACGGACAGCATGACGGTGGGAACGCATACGTCAGATTTGTATTTACCTGTGGCTATGTGTATCTGGCTGTGTGGCGTATCGTTGATGCTGGCCACTGCGCTGATCAGCTATGTGCGTCTGAAGGAGAAAGTTTCGGTTTCTATCCCCTGGAAAGAAACGGTTCAGACTGTTCAGACACAAAATATTTACGTCTGTGATGAGATTTCATCTCCGTTTATTCTCGGTGTTGTGAAGCCTCGGATCTATCTTCCCTCCGGTATGACTGAGGAGACGCAGAAACATGTCATTGCCCATGAATCCACCCATTTGCAGAGACATGATCACTGGTGGAAGCCCATGGGATATATCCTGCTTTCAATCTACTGGTTCAACCCGGTTCTTTGGATTGCCTATATCCTCCTTTGCCGGGATATTGAAGCAGCCTGTGACGAGAAGGTGATTATGGATATGGATAAGGAAAACATTGTCGGATATTCCGAAGCGCTTCTTGCCTGTGCCCTGCGGCGCAAAATGATTACGGCCTGTCCGGTGGCTTTTGGTGAGACAAATGTGAAGGGAAGGGTGAAACATGTGCTGAACTATAAGAAGCCTGCGATTTGTCTGGTTGCATTGTCTGTTCTTGTCTGTGTGGTAGTTGCGGTATGTTTTCTGACCAATCCCAAGCAGAGAACGACAGTGCCGGATGACAGTCAGGGAGATGGCGTGTATTCGAATGAAAGTAAGGAAAACGAAGACCCCTTTGTAGTCAATACCTATGAGGAGACGGATCCCAATCTCGTTGATGAATATTGGGATAATGACAAGCTGGTTACTCAGGTGAAGTATTATGAAATGAGCGACGGCACTTGGAAGACAGACGAATATACCTATCAGTACCGATTGGAGATTACAGGCAGAATGGGTGGCGGAGCCGTGAAAGACAGTACCTTTGTATACCTTAGCAACATAGAGAATATTTCATTCGACCAGGCTTGGAAGGCTGCTGGATTTAGCAGTAATATGAATGACTATTTTGATGAAAAAGATGCAAAATTGGTGGCAATAAAATAAATGATAAAGAATATTTTGTTCCACAAACCCCTATCATTCTATCTTCTCCAGTTTCCCCTTGTCAAATCCCCTGTTTTCATGTATTATGGGAAAAGTGAATAATTTTTGCTTGAAAAAATCATTTTTTGCAGGAAAATGCAGAAAATGCAGGGAAAAATGAGCTAAAAATGCAGGATTGAATGCAAAATCATGCAAGGAGCCGTCATGGATTTGTTTAGTTACATGAGAGAACAAAATATGGAGAAAGAATCGCCTCTGGCTTCACGGCTTCGTCCGACCTCTTTAGACGAAGTGGTGGGACAGGAGCACATTATCGGGAAGGACAAGCTTTTGTACAGGGCGATTCAGGCAGACAAGCTGAGCTCTATCATATTTTACGGACCGCCGGGCACGGGAAAGACCACCCTGGCGAAGGTGATTGCTCATACTACCAGCGCAGAGTTTACCCAGATCAATGCAACCTCCGCCGGGAAAAAGGATATGGAGATGGTGGTGGAGCAGGCCAAAAACAATCAGGGCATGTATGGAAAGAAAACCATCCTGTTCATCGATGAGATTCATCGTTTTAACAAAGGTCAACAGGATTATCTGCTTCCGTTCGTGGAGGACGGTACCATCATTCTCATCGGGGCCACCACGGAAAATCCTTATTTTGAGGTGAACGGAGCACTTTTGTCCCGATCCATTATCTTCGAATTAAAGCCGCTGTCCAAAGAGAGCATAAAAACACTTTTGTTGCGTGCGGTAAATGATAAGGAAAAAGGAATGGGCTCCTATGATGCGGTGATGGATGAGGATGCGCTGGAGTTTTTGGCAGATGTGGCCAATGGGGATGCAAGGGCAGCGCTGACAGCTATTGAGCTGGGTGTACTCACTACTCCACGGGGTGAGGACAAAAAAATCCATATCACGCTGGATGTGGCTCAGGAGTGCATTCAAAAGCGCGTGGTAAAATACGACAAAACCGGAGATAATCATTATGATACCATTTCCGCTTTTATAAAAAGCATGCGGGGTTCGGACCCGGATGCAGCAGTATATTATCTGGCCCGGATGCTTTACGCCGGAGAAGATATTAAGTTTATTGCCAGAAGAATTATGATCTGTGCAGCAGAGGATGTGGGAAATGCAGATCCCATGGCATTGGTGGTGGCTACATCAGCGGCTCAGGCGGTGGAACGCATCGGCATGCCGGAGGCACGCATTATCCTGTCCGAAGCAGTGACGTATGTGGCATCGGCTCCTAAGAGCAATGCATCCTACATGGCAATCAATCAGGCAATGTCGGTGGTGGAGAGTACCAGAACAGCGCCCATTCCCACCCATTTGCAGGATGCCCATTATAAGTCGGCGGGTAAGCTGGGGCATGGAGCGGGTTATCAGTACGCCCATGATTATCCCCACCATTATGTGAAGCAGCAGTATCTGCCGGATGAGTTGGCAGGAACTACTTTTTATGAACCCACAGAGAATGGACGGGAAAAGGAAATCGGTGACTGGCTGAGATTTTTGAAGGAATCATAAATATTTCGTGATATATACTCGAATGGCAAAATTCATTCTCGGAGATATAGTTTCAGATGAAAAAAGAAATAAAAATAAGTTGAGGAGGAAATAACATGAAGTCTTATGAGGAGATGTCAAAGGAAGAGTTATATGAGATTAAGGAAGGCTTAGAGAAGGAGTACGCAAAGTACAAGGGAATGGGTCTTTCGTTAAATATGGCAAGAGGAAAGCCATCTGCAGCGCAGCTGGATCTGTCTATGCCTATGCTGGATGTGCTGGGAAGTGACAGTGACATGGTGGCTTCTGATGGTGCAGACTGCCGAAACTACGGTGGACTGGATGGAATCCCGGAGGCAAAGCAGCTCATCGCCGATATGGTAGGCAGCAAGCCGGAGAATGTCATTGTATATGGAAATGCCAGCCTGAATATTATGTATGATGCAGTTTCCCGTTCTTTTACCCATGGCGTGATGGGAAATACTCCATGGTGCAAGCTGGATAAAGTAAAGTTCTTATGTCCGGTTCCGGGATATGACAGACATTTTGCCATCACAGAGTTTTTCGGTGTGGAAATGGTTCCGGTTCCTATGACAGAGAATGGACCGGATATGGATATGGTGGAGTCTCTGGTAAACAGTGATGAGACGGTAAAGGGAATCTGGTGTGTGCCCAAGTATTCGAATCCTCAGGGCATCGTATATTCTGATGAGACCGTGCGCCGTTTCGCAGCATTGAAGCCAGCGGCAGCAGATTTCCGTATTTATTGGGACAATGCCTATGCAGTTCATCATCTGTATGATGAGGACCAGGCAGAGATTTTGGACATTATCAGCGAGTGTGAGAAGGCCGGAAATCCGGATATGGTATATGAGTTCTGTTCTACTTCCAAAATCAGTTTTTCCGGAGCAGGTATTGCCGGACTGGTTACTTCTCAGGCGAATATCAAGGACATTTTAAAACAGATGACGGTTCAGACCATTGGCCATGACAAGGTGAACCAGCTGCGCCATGTGCGTTTCTTTAAGGATAAAGCCGGCATTATGGCTCACATGAAAAAGCATGCGGACATCATGCGTCCCAAGTTTGAAATGGTGGAAAATACGTTAGAGCAGGAATTGGGCGGATTAGGCATCGGAAGCTGGCTTTGCCCCAAGGGCGGATATTTCATTTCTTTTGAAGCTATGGAAGGATGTGCAAAAAATATTGTGGCCAAGGCAAAGGAGGCAGGTGTGACCATGACTCCGGCAGGAGCTCCCTTCCCTTACGGCAATGACCCGAAGGATTCCGTGATCCGTATTGCTCCGTCTCTTCCGGAGGCAGATGAGCTGGAAATGGCAACAAAAATATTTGTTGTGTGCGTAAAGCTTGCAAGTATTGAGAAAATAGTGGATAATAAGTAAAACGTTCAGAGCAAAAGGAAAGCGGCAAAGCCGCAATTTTGCGAATGGCTCTGAACTGTCATGAAGACATACAAATCACATAAAGAAAAGGAGAATTGCCATGTACACTTTAGAAGACATTCAGAATGTTGACCCTGAAATCGCAGCAGCGATTACTGCAGAACACGACAGACAGAGCAGCCATATTGAGCTGATTGCATCAGAGAACTGGGTGAGCCCGGCCGTGATGTCAGCCATGGGCAGCGTACTGACCAATAAATATGCAGAGGGATATCCGGGAAAAAGATACTACGGAGGATGTGACTGCGTGGACGTAGTGGAGAATCTGGCCATTGAACGTGCCAAGGAGCTGTTTGGTTGTGAATATGTAAACGTACAGCCTCATTCCGGCGCACAGGCTAATATGGCAGTACAGCTGGCAGTACTTCAGCCCGGTGATACCGTGATGGGTATGAACCTGGACCATGGTGGACATTTGACACACGGAAGCCCGGCTAATTTTTCCGGAAAATACTTTAACATCGTTCCCTATGGTGTAAATGATGAAGGCTTTATCGATTATGATAAGGTGATGGAGATCGCAAAGGAATGCAAGCCGAAGATGATCATTGCCGGAGCATCTGCTTATGCAAGAACCATTGATTTCAAGAAGTTCCGTGAGATCGCAGACGAGGTGGGGGCCGTTCTCATGGTGGATATGGCACATATTGCAGGACTTGTGGCTGCAGGACTTCATCCCAGTCCAATTCCTTATGCAGATGTGGTGACCACCACCACACATAAGACACTGCGTGGACCCAGAGGAGGTATGATTCTGTGCAATCAGGAAGCAGCGGACAAGTTTAACTTCAACAAGGCTGTTTTCCCGGGAACCCAGGGTGGCCCTTTGATGCATGTCATTGCTGCAAAGGCAGTCTGCTTCAAGGAAGCATTGCAGCCGGAGTTTAAGGCATATCAGCAGGGCGTCGTTGACAATGCACAGGCACTATGTAAGGGACTGCTTTCCAGAGATATCAAAATTGTTTCCGGTGGCACAGACAATCACCTGATGCTGGTGGATCTTACCAATTATGATTTGACCGGAAAAGCAGTGGAGAAGCTGTTAGATTCTGTAAACATTACCTGCAACAAGAACACCATCCCCAATGATCCGAAGTCTCCGTTTGTCACCAGCGGAATCCGTCTTGGTACGGCAGCTGTGACATCCCGTGGCATGAACACAGAGGATATGAATCTGATTGCTGAGGCGATTGCTATGATGATCAAGGAAGGCGAGGCTGCATCCGAGAAGGCAAAGGCAATTGTGGCTGCGCTGACTGCAAAGTATCCGCTGAAGTAAAAATGATAATATTAAAACCCTCCGAAATCTCGACAGAATTCGGAGGGTTTTTGTTGTGACGGGGAAGAATCTATGCTAAAATGATGGTAGTTGTGATTGGTTGGAACAGGGCTCACTATGAAGGTACTGAATAGTGACGAAAAGGGATGAACAGAAAGGATGAGGTATCCAGATGACGATTTTGATAAAGAGTGGACATGTGTTAGATCCGGCCACCGGGACAGATGGAGTGATGGATCTACTGGTTGAGGATGGTGTGATTACACAGTGTGCCAAAGAGATTAAGAAAAAGGCAGATCAGACGATTTCGGCAAAAGGAAAATATGTGATGCCGGGATTGATTGATATGCATGTGCATCTCAGAGATCCGGGCTTTACTCAGAAGGGTGATATTGAGACGGAGTGCAGGGCAGCAGCCAGAGGAGGTTACACCACAGTGCTTGCCATGCCCAATACCAAACCGGTTGTGGACAATCCGGACGTGGTAAACTACGTGCATAATAAGGCAAAAGCTGTTGGATTAGTGAATGTGCTTCAGGTGGGAGCAGTGACTAAGGGGCAGCAGGGCGAAACCTTGTCAGATATTCGCGGAATGGTAAAGGCGGGAATTCCTGCCATCAGCGAGGACGGGAAATCCGTCATGAATTCACTCTTGGCTAGAGAGGCCATGATTGTGGCAAAGGAATGTGGCATTCCACTTTTGGCTCATTGCGAGGATAAGAATCTGGTAAATGGTGGCGTAGTGAATGCAGATGAGCACGCTATCGAGCAGGGACTTCCCGGAATTACCAACTCCGTGGAGGATATTATCATTGCCCGGGACGTGATGCTGGCCAAGGATATTGGGGCACAGCTTCACTTGTGCCATTGTTCCACCCGCAACAGTGTAGGGATGGTGCGAGATGCAAAAAGAAACGGAGTAAAGGTATCGGCTGAGGTTTGCCCGCATCATTTTATTCTCACCTCCGATGATATGATTCCGGGAGATACCAATTACAAAATGAATCCTCCTCTTCGTAAAAAGGAAGATGTGGAAGCGTTGAGACAGGGATTGGCTGATGGAACCATGGAGGTGATTTCCACAGACCATGCACCTCATTCAGCAGCTGATAAGAATCACAGTATGCTGAATGCTCCATTTGGTATTGTGGGAATGGAGACAGCGGCAGCACTTACCTACACGGAACTGGTTTTAGGTGAGTATCTGACACCTATGCAGATGGTGGAGAAGATGAGCTACAATCCGGCAAAGCTTCTGGGACTGGAAAAGGGAACGCTGGCTGAGGGCAGCGAGGCGGACATCATGATTTTCGACCCGAAGTGTACTTACACCATCGACAAGAACAAGTTCTGGTCCAAGGCGAAAAATACTCCATTCCACGGAAGAGAAGTCACCGGAAAGGTGTGTCTGACTATGGTGGGTGGAAAAGTAGTATATGATGCCAAGAAGGATGAGAAGTAAAAACGCCCTGTTCGGAAAAGTGTTTCTCTACGGTCTACAATAAAATAGCAAGATTCATTCTCGGAAACAAAAACCCGAAAAGGGACTTAAAAAATTAATAAGAAGAAGGAAAAAAGATGATTAACAAGTTAGTGGAAAAAATCAAAAAGACCCATGCACCGATTGTTGTGGGATTGGACCCCATGTTAGATTATGTACCTGCGCAGGTGCAGCAGGCAGCTTTTGCGGAGTACGGCGAGACCTTAGAGGGGGCTGCGGAGGCTATCTGGCAGTTTAATAAAGCTATTGTGGATGCGACCTATGACCTGATTCCGGCAGTCAAGCCCCAGATTGCCATGTACGAGCAGTTTGGTGTGCCCGGATTACAGGCGTTCCAGAAAACGGTAGATTACTGTCATGAGAAGGATTTAGTGGTCATCGGAGATGTGAAGCGTGGAGATATCGGTTCCACCTCTGCTGCTTATGCCACCGGACATCTGGGTCATGTGACAGTGGGAAGCAAGAGCTTTTCTACTTTTAATGAGGATTTTGCTACAGTAAATCCCTATTTGGGTTCTGATGGAATTAAGCCTTTTATCGAGGTATGTAAGCAGGAGAAAAAGGGATTGTTTATTTTGGTGAAGACCAGCAACCCTTCCAGCGGCGAGTTCCAGGATCGCCTGATCGACGGAAAGCCCCTCTATGAGTATGTGGGCGAGAAGGTGGCTGAGTGGGGCGAAGACCACATGGGCGATTCTTACAGCTACATCGGAGCAGTGGTGGGAGCTACTTATCCGGAGATTGGAAAGGTGATGCGTAAGGTGATGCCCAAGAGCTTTATCCTGGTGCCGGGCTATGGCGCACAGGGTGGAAAGGGAGCAGACCTGGTACATTATTTCAACGAGGACGGACTGGGTGCCATCGTGAATTCTTCCCGTGGAATCATTGCTGCATACAAGCAGGAGAAGTACGCAAAGTATGGTGCAGAGCATTTTGCGGATGCTTCCAGAGCAGCAGTGGAGGACATGATTGCGGATATAGACGGTGCGTTACAGGCAGCCAAATAGGAGACTGACATGGAAGAAAAATTTAAAGAACAGGCAATCATCATCCGGCAGGAGGAGATTGCGGACGATATTTACAGTATGTGGCTGCATACCGAAAACATTGCAACCCACGCGAAGCCAGGACAGTTTATTAATGTATATTGTAATGATGGCAGCAGGATTTTGCCCAGACCAATCAGCATCTGTGAGATTGATCGGGCGGACCATGCACTTCGCATCGTTTACCGGAAACAGGGAAAGGGAACTGCTGAGTTTTCTACTCTGCATACCGGGGATATTTTGAACGTAACGGGACCTTTGGGAAATGGTTTCCCGAAGAAAGCAAAGAAAGCATTTCTCATTGGTGGAGGAATCGGTATTCCACCTATGCTGCAGCTGGCAAAAGAGTTAGACTGTGAGAAGCAGATTGTGCTGGGATTCCGGGATGAATTGTTTTTAATGGAAGAGTTTGAGGCGCAGGGAAAGGTATATGTGGCCACTGAGAACGGAAGCTATGGCACAAAGGGAAATGTCTTAAACGCCATTGAGGCAAATGGACTTTCCGCAGATATTATCTATGCCTGTGGTCCTGCTCCCATGCTTCGGGCATTAAAGCAGTATGCGGCTGAGCATAAAATGGAGTGTTGGATTTCTATGGAGGAGCGTATGGCCTGTGGAATCGGTGCCTGTCTGGCATGTGTGTGCCAGTCCAAGAATCGGGACGAGCACTCCAATGTGAATAACAAGCGGGTCTGTGTGGAAGGCCCGGTATTTCGTGCTGAGGAGGTGGAGTTCTGATGAATACCAAGGTAAATCTAGCAGGTGTAGAACTGAAGAATCCCATTATGACAGCCTCCGGTACATTTGGCTCCGGCATGGAGTATGGGCAGTTTGTGGATCTGAATCGTCTGGGTGCGGTGGTGACTAAGGGCGTGGCCAATATTCCCTGGCCGGGAAACCCCACTCCCCGCGTGGCAGAGGTTTATGGCGGCATGCTTAATGCCATCGGCCTGCAAAATCCGGGACTCGATGTGTTTGTGGAGCGGGATATTCCTTTTTTGACCCATTATGATACCAAGATAATTGTGAACGTTTGTGGAAAATCCACCTCGGATTATCTGGAAGTGGTGGAAAGACTTTCCGATCAGCCGGTGGATATGCTGGAGATCAATATTTCCTGCCCTAATGTAAAAGAGGGCGGAATCGCTTTCGGACAGAGTGCTGCTTCCGTGGAGAGCATTACCAGGGAAATTAAAAAGATTGCAAAACAGCCGGTAATCATGAAGCTTAGTCCTAACGTGACTGATATCACGGAGATGGCCCGGGCAGCAGAAGCGGGTGGTGCAGATGTAATATCTTTGATTAACACCCTTACCGGAATGAAGATTGATGTGGAGCGGCGCAGCTTTGTGCTGGCCAATAAAACCGGAGGTATGTCAGGTCCTGCGGTACATCCCATTGCGGTGCGCATGGTATATCAGGTGGCGCAGGTGGTTAAAATACCCATCATTGGTATGGGTGGTGTTACCACTGCGGAAGATGCGCTGGAACTGATTTTAGCCGGAGCTACAGCTGTGTCTGTGGGAACAGCAAACTTCGCAAATCCCAGAGCAACAGAGGATGTGATTGAAGGCATCGAAGAATATATGCACAGACATCATGTGGAGGATATTCAGGAACTGATCGGTGCGGTAAGATAGAGGAGAATGTCATGCAGGCGCAGAAAATGATATATCGCGGTGGAGAGGGTGAAATCGAGGAGAAAAAATCCCGCTTTATCGCCCATATCCAGCCGGTGGAAACCGAGGAGGAGGCCACTTCTTATATCAATGAGATGAAAAAGAAATACTGGGACGCAAGACATAACTGCTCTGCATTTGTGCTGGGGGAGAATCAGGAGCTGACCCGCTGCTCCGATGATGGAGAACCATCGGGAACAGCGGGGCGGCCTATGCTGGATGTACTGCTGAAGGAGAACCTGCATAATGTGGTTGTGGTGGTGACCCGGTATTTTGGCGGTACACTTTTGGGCACTGGCGGGCTGGTGCGTGCTTATCAGGGGGCAGTGCAGGAAGGATTGGCTCACTGTACCATTTTGGAAAAGCTTCATGGGCAGGTTCTGCATGTCATTACGGATTACAACGGCGTGGGCAAGGTACAGTATCTGCTGGGCAGCGAGCAGATTGCAGTTTTGGACAGCGAGTATGGGGAAAATGTATGCCTGAAGCTGGTGGTGGAACTGTCCCAGAAGGAAGCCATTGAAAAAAAACTAATTGATGCTACCAACGGAAAAGCGCAGCTGGAATGGAAAAATCCGGTTTCATTTGGTCTGGTAGATGGAAAAGTAGAAATTTTTTGAAAAAATAAAAAAATTTAGAAAAAGTGCTTGACTTTTGGGTCTGCGTCATGTATTATATTCGATGTTGACACACGAAGGGCTATCGCCAAACGGTAAGGCAACGGACTCTGACTCCGTCATTTCAAGGTTCGAATCCTTGTAGCCCTGCTCTTTAGACCCGGTAGAAATATCTACCGGGTTTTTTGGTACTTGACATGAGTTAACTCATGTCAAGTAACAAAATGTTTATTGATTCTTAACCCGAGGAGGGACTCCTATGTATATTTTAGATGGTCGTGTACGCTACAGCGAAGTAGACAGTGAACAGCATATGACAGTTCCGGCTCTTTTGAATTATTTTCAGGATTGTTGCATCTTTCAGTCAGAGGATCTGGGGTTGGGTGTAGATTATTTAAAGAAAGAGCAGAAGGCGTGGATGCTGAATTCCTGGCAGGTGCATCTGAATCACATGCCAAAGCTGGGAGCACAGATTCGAGTAAAAACCTGGCCTTATGATTTCAAAGGATTTTTTGGATATCGTAATTTTGTTTTGGAAAACCAGACAGGGGAGATTTGCGCATATGCGGATACCACATGGATCTTCATGGATGTTGCGGCAGGAAGACCCATACGCGTGACGGAGGAAATGCTTAAGACATATGCGCCGGAACCAAAAATGGATATGCCGGATGTAGTGAGAAAGATCACCATGCCTGAGCCGGCAGAAACACAGGCTTCTATTCTGGTGACGAAGTCCCACATTGACACCAATCACCATGTAAATAATGAACAATACGTAGATATGGCCCAGCAATATCTGCCGGATGGGAAAGAAATCTGTAAACTGCGGGCAGAATATAAAAAGGCTGCGGTTCTGGACGATGTGATCTATCCCGCGGTAAATTGTACAGATGGTGCAGTTTCGGTTTCATTGGCAGATGAAGCCGGAAAACCATATGCGCTGGTTCAGTTTGAGTTGAGGTAAAGTGTTTATGATAAAATTAGGAGAACGTCAGAACTTGACAATTGTAAAAAAGGTAGATTTCGGTGTGTACCTGGCAGAGCAGTCTGCCGAGGAGACTCGGATTCTTTTGCCGGCGAAGCAGGTGCCTGCGGATGCAAAGGTGGGGGATGTGATAGACGTTTTTATTTATAAAGACTCCAAGGATCGCCTGATTGCCACCACGGCAACGCCGAAGCTGACGCTGGGAGGTTATGCGGTGCTTCAAGTGGTGGAGATAGGAAAAATCGGTGCATTTTTGGACTGGGGTCTGGAGAAGGATCTGTTTTTGCCTTACAAGCAGATGACACAGAAGGTGTCGGTGGGAGATGAGATTCTGGTCACTATGTACATTGACCGCAGCCGCAGACTTTGCGCCAGTATGGAGGGGATTTATGATTTGTTGTCTAAGGATTCGCCCTATCACCCGGGAGATACCGTGGAGGGGCGCATCTATGAATTTGGCCATGATTTTGGTACCTTTGTGGCGGTGGATGACAAATATTCTGCCATGATTCCACGGCATGAGAATTGCCGACATCTGCGGGTCGGAGATGTGATTTCCGCCGAGGTGACCGGAGTAAAGCCGGATGGCAAGCTGGATCTTACCATAAGGAAAAAGGCTTATCTGCAGATGGACGAAGACGCGGAAAAACTGATGGAGATTATCGATTCCTATGCGGGGGTATTGCCCTTCAGCGAAAAGGCTTCTCCGGAGGTTATCCTTCGGGAGACAGGACTCAGCAAAGCGGCATTTAAACGTGCAGTGAGCAGCCTGTATCGCCAGAGACGTATTGAACTGAAGGATCATAAGATTCGGAAGTTATAAAATATAAAAATGGTATTAGGATTCCGTCACCTGCGGTGACACCTCATGCCAAGAGAAAGAAGGAATTAAAATGAAGAAAGTTATCGCAACAGACAAGGCTCCGGCAGCAATCGGGCCTTACTCACAGGCAATCGAAGTAAACGGCACCGTTTATACATCCGGTGTGATTCCGGTGGTCCCGGAGACCGGAGAGATTCCGGAGGGTTCCGTGGAGCAGGCAAAGCAGGCATTTACGAATCTGTCACATCTGCTGGAGGCAGCGGGCTCAAGCCTGAAAGAAGTAGTTAAAACTACAGTGTTTATCAAGGAGATGAATGATTTTGGTGCAATCAATGAGGTGTATCAGTCATTCTTTACAGAGCCGTTCCCTGCCAGAAGCTGTGTGGAAGTGGCACGTCTGCCGAAGGACGTGATGCTGGAGATTGAGGCGGTTGCCATCAAAGGAGAATAAAAAACAGGAGAGACAAGTTATAATTTGCCTCTCCTGTTTTTTTCGCATCATTGGATCTGCCAGGAACTATTGCGTACACTACACGGAAACGTCAAAGTTGCTTCCTACGGAAGGATTGACAGAAAGCTCCATGGCTTTTATCATACTGTCAGAAAGAGCTTCGCTGACATCCAGCTGATTGCTCAGCATGGCAACTCCTAACGCCTCGCCTGTTTTGGTGGTAGCAGTGTTCAGAGCGTATAATGCGGTGTTGTTCAGTGCACTAATATCCATATCAGCCACCTCCTGCATGTAATAACCACCTTGTAACTGTAAATCAGTTATCAGGTAAGTTCAGTGTAGCATGGAGGATATGAAAAAGCAAGGAGGAGAACAGACAAATGTATGACATAATCATTATCGGAAGCGGACCGGCCGGACTTGCGGCTGCAATCTATGCAGGGAGGGCGAAAAGAAAAGCATTGGTACTGGAATCAGCGCCCATGAGCGGAGGCCAGATTATAAATACCTATGAAGTGGATAATTATCCGGGAATAGAGGGAATCAGTGGATTTGAACTGGGACAGAAGATGCGTCAGCATGCAGACCGCATGGGGGTTCCTTTTCTTATGACAGAGGTGTTGGCTGTGGAAAAGGGGGACGAATGCAAACTGGTTCGGACAAAGGATGAGGTTTTGGAAAGCCGCACCGTGATTTTTGCCACTGGGGCGACTTACCGTAAGCTGGGTGTGCCGGGGGAGGAAGCCCTGCGAGGTCTGGGCGTTTCCTACTGTGCCACCTGTGATGGGGCGTTTTTCCGGGGAAGGACTGTGGCAGTGGTAGGAGGCGGAGATGTGGCATTGGAGGATGCACTTTTCCTTGCCAGGGGCTGTGAGAAGGTTTATCTGATTCATCGGCGTGATAGTTTTCGCGGTGCAAAGGTGTTACAGGAGCAGGTAATGGCTCAGGAGCGGATTGAAATCCTGTATGATACGGAAGTGATATCAATCGGGGGCACGGAGTCGGTTTCGAATATTACTATATTTAATAGAAAGAAGGGCGAACAAAAAAAACTGGCTGTGCAGGGGATTTTCCTGGCTGTCGGAATCACGCCTGCCAGCGAGCTGGCCATCGGGCTTGTGGAGCTGGATGAAAACGGCTACATCATTGCAGGTGAGGATTGCGCTGCCAGTTTGTCTGGGATCTATGCTGCCGGCGATGTGCGCACCAAGCAGCTTCGTCAGGTGGTAACAGCTGTGTCAGACGGAGCAAATGCGGTGACTTCTGCAGAACGGTATCTTAACGGGCAACAGTAACGGAAAAAGGTTCCATTTTTCTCTGATTTTCCTGTTTTTTCCTGAAATCTCGTCAGTGAAAGGGTTGACATACTTATGTCCCTTTGCTATAATGACTGCGTAACAAATTTAACAATTACGTAATATTTGATAAGATTTTTGGAGGGTATCATGAGAAGGAAAGCATGGAAGATGTCTGTATACAGCATTGTAAGTGCAGCTGTGATGGCTGGTTCACCGATTTTAGCCAGTGCGTCATTAACAGCAGGAGTCTCAGGTGTGATGACAAAAGAAGCTTCTACCGGTCCTGTGGCAGGTGTGAGTTTAGTATGTTCTAATTATATGTTAACGAGCGAAGCATCTGTAAAAGTAAATGGAGCGCCTATGGTAGCTGAAGGCAATGAGAATGTGGATGCTGCAGAGCCCACTGTGGAGGAGACGAATCCCTATGCGGATATTGCCATTGCTCAGGTAAATAGTTATGTGAATATCCGTAGCGAGGCATCCGAGGAGGGAGAGATTCTCGGAAAGCTGTATGATAATTCAGCAGCTACTGTGGAAGGAGAGGAAAACGGATGGTATAAGATTACATCCGGTACCGTGTCCGGTTATGTAAAGTGCGAGTATGTGGTAGTAGGTGATGAGGAGCTTGCAAGGAAGGTAAGCCGTCGTGTAGCCACTGTCAATACAACCACATTGTTTGTGCGAAAGGAGCCCAGCACAGAGTCTCCCAGACTTGGAATGGTTGCAAACATGGATGACCTGACTGTAGTGGATGAGTCCACCGAGGGATGGCTTAAGGTGACGATTGAAGAGGGCGAGGGATATGTGTCTGCCGATTATGTGACATTATCCACCGAGTTCGTTCAGGCTGAGTCAAAGGCTGAGGAAGAGGCCCGTTTGGCAAGAGAAGAGGCTGAGCGTAAGGCAGCAGCAGCTGCTGCAGCCGCTGCATCAAGAAAGAGCAGCAGTTCATCTTCTGAATCATCTTCTTCCAGTGCGGCTGTCACTACCTATAATCCGCCTACAGGAGGAACCGGTCAGGATGTAGCGAATTTTGCAAGCCAGTTCGTAGGGAATCCTTATGTTTACGGTGGATCCAGTCTGACCAATGGTGCAGATTGTTCTGGCTTTGTTATGGCTGTATATGCACAGTTTGGAGTGAGTCTGCCTCATTCATCCGGTGCACAGCGCAGTTGTGGCTATGGTGTGAGTCTGAGCGAGATTCAGCCTGGCGATATTGTATGCTACAGTGGTCATGTAGGAATCTATGTAGGAAATAATACGATTGTACATGCAAGTACACCTTCTGCCGGCATCAAGTATACTTCACCGGTGGATTACAAGACTGTTCTTGCAGTACGTAGAATTTTCTAAAATATAAAAACCCGGAGCTGCCATAATATGGCAGCTCTTTTTGCTGTTAACAGATGATTTGTGTTTGTCAACTACTTTATTTGCAATTTGAAGGGGCAGATTCGCAGGAAAAACTGCAAAATATACAATGTGCACAAAATGAAAAATTGTGTCGAAAAATAATTGCCAAAAAATGAAATTGTCAGAAAAAGTTATCCACAGAGAAAAGTGTCGAAAAAACGAAAAAAATAAGTTATACACCGAGTTATTCACATTATCCACAAAAAAATAAGGAAAATAACAGGGACAAAAACGACAAAAATCAAACGTACGTTTTGTGAAACAATAATAAAGTTTATAAGCTATGTAAAAACTTTGTGTAAAACACTTGACAGTTTAAGGAAAATCTCTGATATATAAATAAAAGGTATAAAAAAGTAAAAGCGATACAGAATAGTAATAGGTGTAAGATGCAAAATAAAATTGATATTCTTGGAATTGAAATTGATAATTACGCAGTAAAGGATGCTGTGCTCTATGTGGAACGGTATCTGGAAGGCGTTGGGATGAAGACCATTGGTACAATTTCCATGCGACAGTTGGATCTGGCCGGCAGTGATGAAACGGTGAAGGAGTATATCAGACAGTTAGATCTGGCAGTGATAGGCGAGAAGGAAATTCTTCTGGCGGCAGGAATCAATTCTGGACAGAGAACCAAAGAGATTGTGGAGCATGTTTTTTTTTCTGAAATGATGAAACGCATCCTGCGGAATCGGAAAAAAGCATTTCTGTTGGCGGAGAATGAGACGGAGCTTACTCAGATGATGGAGCAGCTTAAGAGTCATTATGAGAGATTGCAGATTGTTGGCTCTGGCAGCATGGAGGGAGCCCAGCATGATGTGGATCGAATCATCAATGAAATCAACAGTGCTTCGGCTGATGTGGTCTTTTCATTACTTCCATCACCGGAACAGGAATATTTTCTCATGGATAATAAAAGTAAACTGGATATAAAGATTTGGTATGGAATGGAGCATGACTTTATGCCAAAATCCCGTTTACATAGAATTATGGGTCTGGCAGGAAGACTGATCCACAAGAGAAAATTGAAAAGCAGATTACACGAATATAATAAAGAGTAAGGATGAAAAAAATGTTCTCTGCTTCGCAAAAAATGATTGTGTCAGATTTGATCAGAATGATTGCCGGTACCTGCTTGATGGCCATAGCCATCACTTCCATTTATGATACAGCAGGAATGGTGGTAGGTGGGTTTAGTGGACTTGCAATTTTATTGAAACGTTTGGCGGAGACTTATTTTTCATGGGAACTCCCTCTTTGGAGTACCACGCTATTATTGAATATCCCTGTGTTTGTGGCAGGATGGCGCATGAAAGGCGCCCATTTTATAAAAAGGACAGCATTCGCAACCGTTATGCTGTCCTTTTGGCTTTGTATACTGCCACATTGGAATCTTACTATGGGGGATTATATGCTGGCGTCCATCTATGGTGGAGTGCTCACCGGTATTGGTTTGGCGCTGGTATTTATGTCCCACGGATCCACGGGTGGAACAGATCTTCTGGCGGCTTTGATTGGCTGTAAGTTCCGACAGTATTCTATGGCACAGATTCTGCAGGTATTAGATGGTGCTATTATTCTGGCAGGTATGTTTTGGTTTGGATGGCGGGCAGGATTATACGCTGTCATTGCCGTGGTCATCACCTCAGAGCTTACGGATGCGATTTTAGAGGGCACCCGATATGCCAGGGCTGTGTTTGTCATAACCAATAAGAGCCGGGAGGTATCCCAGGCAATCATGAAGGGGCTTCATCGTGGTGTTACCGGTATTGATGCGGTGGGCATGTATTCCGGGGAGAATCATCGGATGCTTTACTGCGTGGTGTCTAAAAAGCAGATTATTGATTTGAAACAGGTGATTGCGGAATGTGATCCGGGAGCTTTTGTTATTGTGACGGATGCCAGGGAAGTGCTGGGAGAAGGTTTTTTGGAATTTTAGC
This sequence comes from Lachnospiraceae bacterium, assembly GCA_022766245.1. Classification (GTDB taxonomy): domain Bacteria; phylum Bacillota; class Clostridia; order Lachnospirales; family Lachnospiraceae; genus Roseburia_C. The sequence continues at coordinate 104,710 of JALEPL010000014.1, forward strand.
ATAAAAATATTCATATTTAGTCTTTCTTTTTTCACAGTTTTGCATTAAAATGGGACATAAAGAGTTTGAACATTCACAAAAACATGCAATTTTTTTTGTGAAACATGTCTAGAACCAGGGGTAAAGTGAAAAGAAGGAGAAGAAGAGCAGATGATTTCAAATCAGATACTTCAGAATACGATTGATGGATTGAAGGGGATTGCCAGGGTGGATTTCTGCGTGATTGACACGGAGGGAAAGGTTCTGGCCACTACATTTTCGGATGCGGAGAGTTATGTGAATCCGGCATTGTCATTTGTGGATTCGCCGGCGGACTCGCAGGTGGTGCAGGGATGTCAGTTTTTTAAAGTTTTTGATGAGCATCAGTTAGAATATGTCCTGCTGGCCGATGGTGACAGTGAGGATGTATACATGGTGGGAAAGATGGCTTCGTTCCAGATTCAGAATCTGTTAGTAGCCTATAAGGAACGGTTTGATAAGGATAATTTCGTGAAGAACCTGTTACTGGACAACCTTTTGCTGGTAGATATTTATAATCGCGCAAAGAAGCTTCACATTGAGACCGATGCCAAGCGTGTGGTTTACCTTGTGGAGACCAACCGGGAGAAAGAGGGCAATGAGTTGGAAAAGGTGCGCAGTCTTTTCGGAGGAAAGACCAGGGATTTTGTCACCGCTGTGGATGAAAAGAATATCATTGTGGTGAAGGAGATTTCAGATAATGAGACACCGGAGGATTTGGAAAAAACTGCCGAGGTAATTTTAAACTTATTTAAGACAGATTCCCATTGTGAAACCTATATTTCTTATGGTACAGTGGTGAATGAGATCAAGGATGTTTCCCGCTCCTACAAGGAGGCCAGCATGGCTCTTGATGTAGGTAAGATTTTCTTTGAGGAGAAACACATCATTGCATACGCTGCACTGGGTATTGGACGTTTGATTTATCAGCTGCCAATCCCTCTGTGCAAGATGTTTATCCGGGAGATTTTTGATGGTAAGTCACCGGATGAGTTTGACGAGGAGACATTGACCACAATCAATAAGTTTTTTGAGAACAGCCTGAATGTTTCCGAGACATCGAGACAATTGTACATTCACCGGAATACATTGGTCTACCGTCTGGATAAATTACAGAAAAGTACGGGACTGGATCTTCGTGTATTTGAGGATGCCATTACCTTTAAAATTGCATTGATGGTAGTAAAATATATGAAGTACATGGAGACCCTTGATTATTAAAAAGAAGTATTGTAGCTGTGAAGTTACGCAGGGTTTTAGGAGGAACACATGATTAACCTGGAACATGTAAGCAAGGAATACAAGGAGGGTGTGCCGGCTATAGATGATATCAGCCTGCATATTCAGGAAGGAGAATTCGTTTTTGTGGTCGGAGACAGCGGATCTGGGAAGTCTACGCTGATTAAGCTTCTGCTCAAGGAATTAGAGCCCACTTCCGGTGTAATCACCATTAACAATCGTAAGCTCAGTGCCATACATAGAAAACAAATCCCGAAATACCGCAGGAATGTGGGTGTGGTTTTTCAGGATTTTCGTCTGCTGAAAGATCGCAATGTGTATGAAAATGTAGCATTTGCCCAGAAGGTGATTGGCACACCGAACCGCAAGATCAAGAGCAATGTGCCTCAGATTCTCTCTATGGTGGGACTTGCAGCAAAATACAAATCGCGTCCGTCGGAGCTTTCCGGTGGAGAGCAGCAGAGGGTGGCCATTGCCAGAGCATTGGTGAACGAGCCGAAGATTTTGCTGGCGGATGAGCCCACCGGAAATCTTGATATCAACAATACTTGGGAGATCATGAAGCTCCTGGAGGAAATCAACAAGCGGGGAACCACAGTTTTGATGGTGACCCACAATACAGAAATCGTAAAGGCTATGAAGAAGCGAGTGATTACCATGAAAAAGGGTGTCATCGTCAGCGATAGTATGGGAGGGGTTGGCGATGAGAATTAGTTCGTTTTTTTATTCGATAAAACAGGGAATTAAAAATATCTGGCGTAATAAAATGTTTTCCATTGCGTCTATAGCAACCATGTGTGCCTGCATCTTTTTGTTTGGATTATTTTTCATTATTGTGTCAAATTTCCAGGTCATGGTGCGGGAAGCAGAGGAGGGAGTAGCCGTCTCCGTGTTCTTTGATGAGGGAATCTCACAGGAGCGGATCGATGAGATTGGAGATATCATCAGCAAACGCCCGGAAGTGGCGAAATATGACTATATCTCAGCGGAGGAAGCATGGGAAAAATATAAGGAGGAGTATTTTGCCGGTTCTGAGGAGGCAGCGGCAGGATTTGCAGATAATCCGCTGGCGAATTCCGCAAGCTATCAGATTTATATGAATGATATTTCCATGCAGGATGCATTGGTGGTCTATATGGAGTCTGTGGACGGTGTGCGGGAAGTACATCATTCTGAGGTGGCGGCAAATACGCTGTCTGATTTTAACAGATTGATTAGTTATATCTCTGTAGGCATTATCCTGATTCTTTTGGTGGTGGCGGTATTTTTGATCAACAATACGGTTACCGTAGGTATTTCCGTGAGACGTGAGGAAATCGGAATCATGAAATTGATTGGAGCTACGGATGCATTTGTCCGGGCACCCTTTATTGTGGAGGGTATTCTGATTGGTTTGATTGGTTCCGCACTTCCATTGGGATTGCTCTATTTTCTGTATAACCGGATTGTAGGCTATATTGGAGATAAGTTTAATTTTTTGACGAATATGATGGATTTTATCCCTGCAGGAACTCTTTTTACCAGTCTGGTGCCAGTGGCATTGCTTTTGGGAATCGGTATCGGTTTTCTGGGCAGCTTGATGACTGTCAGAAAGCACTTGAAGGTATAGCAGGGATTGTTAAATCGTGTAGCCAGGAAGGAAGAAGGATAGAAATAGAAATGGAAGAATTGGAACAGGAAAAACAAAATAAGCCGACGGGTTCTACACCATCAGAAAAGTCGCATTATATTCAGGGACTCCTCACAGGTCTGGCCTCCATGATGGCATTACTGTTGGTGATATTTCTTGTGGTATGGAAGCTGGGATTTATCAGTGTTGGCAGCTATCAGGGCAGTGGCACCGGCAGCCTGATGAGTCAGGAAGTACAGGATAAGATCGAATTGCTTTACACATTGGTAGAGAGCAACTATTATGAGGATGTGGATGATCAGGAACTGGTGAATGGCATTTACCATGGACTTCTGGAAGGATTGGGTGACCCTTACAGTGTGTACTATACCCAGGAAGAGTATGAGGATATGATGATTTCCACTACAGGAAATTATTATGGAATTGGTGCGCTTTTGGGACAGGATCCGGATACCATGGTGGTCACCATCAATCATATCTATGATGGCACGCCGGCGAAGAAGGCCGGGCTAAAGGATGGAGACATTATTGTTGAAGTAAATGATATGGAAGCAACCAGTATGGAACTTTCCCAGCTGGTGACCCATATCCGTGGAGAAGAAGGAACCACCGTACATCTGAAAATCTACCGGGAGGGAGAAGCTGATTATCTGGAGTTTGATGTAGAGCGCGCGCAGGTGGATATTCCTACGGTGGAGAGTCAGATGCTGACAGATGAAATCGGATATATTCAGGTGACAGAGTTCTCAGAAAATACGCCGGAGCAGTTTGAGAATGCCATTTCTGATCTGCAGTCTCAGGGAATGAAGAAGATGATCATTGATCTTAGGGATAATGGTGGCGGAATCTTAGAGTCCTGTCGTCAGATGCTGGATGTGATTTTGCCGGAAGGCGTGGTAGTCTATACAGAGGATAAGTATGGAGACCGTGAGAACTATTATTCAGATGAGGACTCCTGTCTGGATATGCCGATTGTGGTTCTGGTAAATGGTAATTCTGCCAGTGCATCAGAAATCTTTGCAGGGGCTATTCGCGACTTTGATTATGGAACATTGATCGGGACCAAGACGTTTGGAAAGGGAATCGTACAGAATGTGAGACAGTTATCCGATGGCAGTGCAGTGAAGATGACGATTGCAAGGTACTTTACACCCAATGGAGATTACATACATGGAGTCGGTATTGAGCCGGACATTGAACTGGAATACGAATACTCCGGTGATACGGAAAGCGACGAGTATGATTATATGGCGGATAACCAGGTGGTGAAGGCCATTGAAGTGCTGGAGCAGTAGTATCTTTGTTTGAATTCACCTGCACGAATGAATTTGCGTATTTTCTTGCAGACACGCTTTCGCTCTTGCCGGAACGTAGCGGTACTAAATTCAACTAGTCACGCCGTTCCTAGTTTCATTAAGTACCGACGTTCCTCTACGGTCTGCAAGAAAATAGCAAATTCATTCATGCTTATGTTTTCGAATATAAAGAGCAGCCTATGTGCTGCTCTTTATTGTATGCAGGATGCAACTGCTGGTTGCGAAAAGAGGCGCAAGTTGCGCTATTTGATAGATTGACGATTGCGCAGATTATTCGTATAATAAGGATAACCGTGTGAGCAAAAAGGAAGCTGCGAAGCAGCGGTTTTGTGAATGGGGTGCTGAATAGTTACCATATAATAATAGCGTGAGTAAAAAGAAAGTTGGTGATACTGTGGTTGAATTAGATCCCTATCGATACAAATTAGGAACCTACAAGGCTCCGCTGCAGGAAGTGAGGGATTCACTTTGACTTGGCGAATAAGTCAAAGAAGATCGAAGAATTAGAGCGTGAAATGGAAGCCCCTGGGTTCTGGGATGATCCGGAGGTTTCCCAGAAGAAAATGAAAGAGCTGAAAAGCTACAAGGACGATGTGGAAATCTATCATGATCTGGAGCAGAAGTTAGAGGACATTGCGACTCTCATTGAGATGGGTGACGAGGAAAATGACCCGGATATGGTGGCAGAGGTGGACGAGGAAATGCAGGCCTTCGAAGAGTGCTTCGAAAAGATCCGTATCAAGACCTTGCTTTCCGGAGAATATGATGGAGATAATGCGATCGTATCGCTTCATGCGGGGGCTGGTGGCACCGAATCCTGTGACTGGGCAGCCATGCTTTATCGAATGTATAGCCGTTGGGCAGCAAACAAGGGCTTTACTTTGGAAGTGCTGGATTCTCTGGATGGTGATGAGGCCGGGATTAAGTCCATTACCTTTCAGGTGAATGGGGAGAATGCTTATGGCTACCTGAAGTCAGAAAAAGGTGTGCATCGTCTGGTGCGTATCTCGCCTTTCAATGCGGCAGGAAAACGTCAGACATCCTTTGTATCCTGTGATGTAATGCCGGATATCGAGGAGGATATTGATATCGAGGTGCGGGATGAGGATATCCGTGTGGATACTTACCGGTCCAGTGGAGCCGGTGGACAGCATATTAATAAAACGTCTTCGGCAATCCGTATCACGCACTATCCTACAGGAATCGTGGTGACCTGCCAGAATGAGCGGTCCCAACATATGAACAAGGATAAGGCTATGCAGATGTTAAAGGCAAAGCTTTATCTGTTAAAGCAGCAGGAGAATGCGCAGAAGGCTGCAGATATCCGCGGTGATGTGACGGAGATCGGATGGGGCAATCAGATCCGGTCCTATGTGTTGCAGCCTTACACCATGGTAAAGGATACCAGAACCGGTGTGGAGACTGGAAATACGGATCAGGTGCTGGATGGCGGCATCGATATTTTTATCAACGGATATTTGAAGTGGCTATCTCTTGGCTGCCCGGATAAGGCGGACTGACATAGAATAGAGGTAACTATGAAGGTACTGAATAGTTACAAAATGGAGATTGATTATGACAGGATGGATCATAGCGGCAGCATTGCTAGCCTGCGGTGTGGGAGGCGCATGCGGGCTGGTGATATATGTGCGGAGTAAACTTAGAAATGCCTCCCGACAGTTGTTTGGTACGGATTCTTTTGTTGAAGGATACCAGAAGCAGGAAAGGGAGCTTGCGCTCACTCCGAAGTCTGTGTCCGGCATGACACGGTTGTTAGAGCCTCAAATCCAGCGGGATTTTCCGGAGTTTAACTGGAAGGAATTCCGGAATCTGGCGGAGGAAAAATTAAAACAGGCATTTTTGGCGATCTCGTCGAATAATATAGCATTGTTGAAGGATCCTTCCGACAATATGAAAAATGAGGTGGAGAATATCATCAATGCCAACCGAAATGAAGGGGTGAAGGAGGTGTATCAGGATATCGACATTCACCAGACGGAAATTGCAAAGTATGAGAAAAGCAATGGACGATGTATCGTCACTTTGCAGAGTTCGGTAGGATATTTTCATTATCGGGAAAAGGATGGCAATGTCATCGAGGGGCGCAAGGATTTAAAAACCCAGACCAAGTACAATGTGGAATTAATGTACATACAGGATGCATCCAAGGCGAATGTGGATGGGGGAGTGGGACTTACCTGTCCTCACTGTGGGGCACCCGTCACCAGTCTGGGAGCAAAATATTGTGAGTATTGTGGCAGCGGCGTGCAGGAGTTGAATCTCTCTGTATGGAGTCTGCATCATTATTATGAGGTATCATACCAAAAGGTTTAACAATATTATTTTTATAACAGGAGGAAGAAAATGGGAATTATTAAGGCAATTGCATCAGCAGTAGGCGGAGGTTTTGCAGATCAGTGGTTAGAGGTAATGGAAGCCAATGATATGGGAGACCAGACCGTATTCACCAGCGGAGTAATGATCCGCAAGGGACAGAATACGAAGGGAACGGATAACACCGTCAGCAACGGTTCCATCATTCATGTATACGACAACCAGTTCATGATGCTGGTAGATGGTGGTAAAGTGGTGGATTACACTGCAGAACCGGGTTATTACAAGGTGGATAATTCTTCCATGCCGTCCCTGTTTAACGGACAGTTTGGCGACACCTTAAAGGAGTCTTTCAACCGTATCAAGTACGGTGGTCAGACACCTACCGTACAGAAAGTGTACTTTATCAATCTGCAGGAGATTAAGGGAATTAAGTTTGGTACCCATAATCCCATCAACTATTTTGACAACTTTTATAATGCAGAGCTTTCGCTCCGGGCACATGGTACATACTCCATCAAAATCGTAAACCCGCTGCAGTTCTATCAGGAAGTCATTCCGAGAAATAAGGATAGAGTGGAATTCCCTGCGGTAGCAGAGCAGTATGGAGAGGAGTTTCTGCAGGCACTGGAGTCTTCCATCAATCAGATGTCTCAGGATGGTATCCGCATTTCCTATGTACGTGGAAAAGAGCGTGAGATCGCAAAATACATGGCGCAGACTCTGGACGAAGAGTGGAACCAGATGCGTGGTATGGAAATCCAGGCAGTCGGATTTACTGTTTCATACGATAAGGATTCGCAGGATCTGATCAACATGAGAAACAAGGGCGCTATGATGGGTGGAGATCCCAGCGTGCTTCGTGGTATGGCAGTCAGCAATATCACAGAGGGTATCAAGAGTGCAGGCTCTAATTCCGCAGGTGCCATGACCGGATTCATGGGGGTTGGAATGGGAATGAATGCATTTAATTCGTCCATGGATAGTTTAAATCAGATGACCGCAGGAATGGGTGGCAATCAAAACATGGGTAACCCGAATATGGCAATGGGAGCCATGGGTCAGGTAGCTCCCCAGCAGGCAGCACCTCAGCAGGCAGCTCCCCAGGCAGGCGGCTGGACCTGTGAGTGTGGTCAGACAAATACCGGAAAGTTCTGCAGCAATTGTGGAAAGCCTCAGCCGGCTCCGGAACCTGCAGCAGCAGGCTGGACCTGTGAGTGTGGTACCGTAAATACCGGAAAGTTCTGCAGTGAGTGCGGAAAACCCATGCCGGTTGTATCGGATGAGTGGACCTGTGAGTGCGGAACCGTGAACAAAGGTAAGTTCTGCAGCAACTGTGGAAAGCCCAGAGCATAAAAACTAAGAAATATAAAAGAGCGAGTAGCTCCATCTTCAGGCGCAGCTGATTTGGCTGCGCCTGATTTGCGTTTAAAATTCGCCCTTGTCATCCCCTGCTTAATATGTTACTATCTTCCTTGTGAGTACAAATGTAGTTGTACCGCAAACACCAGGAGGTGTAATATGGCAGATAGCACGAAATACTATGTGTTAAAGGATAAGGCTGTACCGGAGGTGTTGCTGAAGGTGGTGGAGGCCAAGCGTTTGCTGGAAACCGGCAAGGCGATGTCTGTGCAGGAAGCCACGGATAAGGTGGAGATTAGCCGAAGTTCCTTTTACAAGTATAAGGATGATATCTTTCCTTTTCACGACAATGCAAAGGGAAGAACCATTACGATGGTGATTCAGCTGGATGATGAACCGGGTTTGTTATCCACAGTCTTAAATATCGTGGCAGAGTTTCATGCCAACATTCTGACCATCCATCAGTCCATACCGGTCAATGGGGTAGCATCCCTGACCTTGAGCATTGATGTGTTGAAGGAAACGGGGGATTTGTCTCAGATGGTAGACCGGGTGGAAGCGCAGGATGGCATACATTATTTGAAAATATTATCTAGGGAGTGACAAACAGATGAAAGCAGCAGTAATGGGATACGGAACCATCGGTTCCGGTGTAGTAGAAGTATTGGAGATTAATAAAGACAGCATTGCAAAGCGCGTAGGTGATGAGATTGAGGTAAAATATGTGTTGGATCTCCGTGAGTTTGAAGGCGACCCGATTCAGAAAAAAATCGTACATGATTACCAGGTTATTGCAAATGATCCGGAAATCCGTCTGGTGGTGGAGACCATGGGCGGGGTGGAGCCGGCTTTTACTTTTGTAAAAGCAATGCTGGAGGCAGGAAAACATGTGGCTACTTCCAATAAAGCATTGGTGGCAGAGAAAGGTTCGGAGCTCATCGCCATTGCTAAGGCGCATAACGTGAATTTCATGTTCGAGGCCAGTGTGGGCGGAGGAATCCCCATTATCCGGAGCATTAACCGCTGCCTGGTGGCTGATGTGGTGGAGGAGATTACCGGCATCTTAAACGGAACCACCAACTATATGATGACAAAAATGACCGTAGAGGGATCAGAGTTTGCAGATGTGTTAAAGGATGCTCAGGATAAGGGCTATGCAGAGAAGGATCCTACTGCAGATATTGAGGGCTATGATGCCTGCCGTAAGATTGCTATCCTTACATCTTTGGTATGTGGACAACAGGTAGACTATCAGGATATCCCCACTGAGGGAATCAGCAAAATTACTGCAGTGGATATCAAATATGCCAAGGCTATGGGCCGTGCAATCAAGCTTCTTGCCACCAGCAAAAAGGTGGGAGACAGCTACAGTGTCATGGTGGCACCCTGTCTTTTGGCACCGGAGCATCCGCTCTATTCTGTCAATGATGTATACAACGCCGTGTTTGTGCACGGAAATGTATTGGGTGATGCTATGTTCTACGGCAGTGGCGCAGGAAAGCTTCCCACAGCCAGTGCGGTAGTGGTGGACATGGTAGAGAGTGCCAAGCATTTAGACAAGCATATCCCGGTGGAATGGCATCCGGAGAAGCTGCAGCTGGTAGATTCCGGTTTGTCCGAGAATCGTTTCTTTGTGAGAACCACAGCAGAGGAAGCTGCAATCAAAAACATCTTTGGCGATGTGGAATTCGTGAAGGCGGAAGGTGTTTCCGGTGAAATCGGTTTTGTAACTTCTGTGATGACAGAGGCAGATTACAAGGTGAAAGCAGCAGAGCTTTCCGATGTGATTCAGATGATTCGTGTGAAATAGTTACATTTATATAAAAAATCCCTTTTCGCTGTATTTGCGGAAAGGGATCTTTTTATTTCAGTGGCAGCAGATCAATTCCCCATACCAGAAGAAACAGATTTTTGATAAAAAAATTTGCAATGATTAATATCATTGCCACCCAAAGCATCCAGTCATGGTAATGCAGGACAAAGCGAAATTCTTTTTTGGCAATGCGTCCGATTGTCTGGCTGATCATAAAATATCCACCTACCAACACGGTGTATATCACAATGGGATGGTACAAACATGATTTAAGAAAATTCCCATGCAGGAAAAGCAGCACTGCACGGGTGCCACCGCATCCGGGACAGTACAGCCCGGTCATGGAATGGAAGAAGCAGGGAGCCAGATGCCGGGACAACTGAAATCCGGTGATGCTGCAGAATAAAAAATAGGCTGCAATCACGCCAAGGACAGTCCAGCCGATGATATAAAAAGCCCGATCCAAAGCAGGAGTTACGGGATGTGATTTTTTGTTCATTGAAACCTCCGATATTTTTGTGAAATAATTATTACACAAATTATATAGGGGTCAGGGAAAAATGTCAAAGCGGTGTTGCATTTGGCGGGGGCGGGTGTTATGATTTTTATAACTATTCTGAATAGTTACGATTTTTACAACATGATAACAAGAGAAGGGAGGCGGATGATATGCCAATCGGTGCATTGGGAGGAAGTTCATATGCAGGAACCGGAGTTTATGGAATGGGTGGATATTCTGCAGTATCCGGAGACGGGAATCAGACGCAGGATGTATCTGGCCAGAAGGAATGTCAGACCTGTAAGAACCGCAAGTATCAGGATGGTTCAGACGAGAACGTATCCTTTAAGTCAGCGTCTCATATTTCGCCGGAGGCAGCTGGTGCCCGGGTATCCGCCCATGAGGCAGAGCACGTGGCCAATGCCTACACCAAGGCGGCTCAAAAGGGCGGAGAGGTAGTGTCTGCCAGCGTGAGCATTCACACCGCCACCTGCCCGGAATGTGGCAGAGTGTATGTGGCCGGAGGAGAGACCCGCACCATGATCCGCTATCCCAATGAGAGTAATCCCTATCAGCAGCAGCGCAAGACCCAGGATGCGGCGAATCTGACAGGAGCCAATGTGGATTATCGTTTGACTTGATAGAAAAAATCTTTTTGTGTATAATGGCACTGATATATGCAGAAAGAAGAGGATTTATTTATGGATATCATTGCAAAGCTGGCAGAGGAACTGGGGATTCGAAAGGCTCAGGCGGAAGCTGCCGTAAAATTAATAGATGAAGGGAACACCATTCCCTTTATTGCCCGTTATCGAAAAGAGGTCACCGGTTCCTTGAATGATGAGGTACTGCGTAACCTCTTTGAACGGTTAGGGTATTTGAGAAATCTTCAGGAGAAGAAGGAGCAGGCCATTGCAGTCATTGAAGAGCAGGGCAAGCTGACACCGGAGCTGCGCGCACAGATTGAGGCGGCTGAGACTCTGGTGGTGGTGGAGGATTTGTATCGCCCTTACCGTCCGAAGCGCCGCACCCGCGCCACCATTGCGAAGGAAAAAGGTTTAGAGCCTTTGGCAAATGTGATTGCCCTTCAGATGACAAAGGAGCCGATAGAAAAGGAAGCAGAGAAGTTCATCGATTCCGAGAAAGAGGTCAATACCATTCAGGATGCCATCGATGGAGCTAAGGACATTTTGGCAGAGCGCATATCAGATGAGGCGGATTATCGTATCCGTATCCGCGAGCTTACCATGAAGCAGGGACGCATTTTGTCCGCAGCAAAGGATCCGGAGTCAGAGTCAGTCTACGAGATGTATTATGATTTTGATGAGCCCCTGGCTAAATTGGCCGGGCACAGAATTCTGGCCATCAATCGTGGAGAGGCGGAAAAAGTTCTTACGGTGAAGATTGAGGCACCGGTGGATCAGATTCTCAATTATTTGAATAAGCAGGTCATCACCCGGGACAATTCCTATACCACCCGGATTTTACAAGAAGTCATCGAGGACAGCTATCAGAGGCTGATTGCACCGGCCATTGAGCGCGAGATTCGAAGCAGCCTTACTGAGACGGCCGAGGATGGTGCCATCAAGGTCTTTGGCAAAAACTTAGAGCAGCTTTTGATGCAGCCACCCATCGCAGGACAAGTTGTGCTGGGCTGGGATCCGGCATTCCGTACCGGGTGTAAGCTGGCAGTAGTAGACCCTACCGGAAAAGTGCTGGACACTACAGTGATTTATCCCACCGCTCCCCAGAATAAAGTGGAAGAGGCGAAGGTTGTACTGAAAAAGCTGATTTCCAAATACCATATCACCCTGATTTCTCTGGGGAATGGGACGGCATCCAGAGAGTCCGAGCAGGTCATTGTAGAACTGTTAAAGGAACTGCCGGTGAAGGTGCAGTATATTATTGTAAATGAGGCTGGAGCCTCAGTATATTCTGCCAGCAAGCTTGCCACAGAGGAGTTTCCGAATTTTGATGTGGGACAGAGAAGTGCCACATCCATGGCCAGACGTCTGCAGGATCCCCTGGCTGAGCTGGTGAAGATTGACCCGAAGTCTATCGGAGTAGGTCAGTATCAGCATGACATGAATCAGAAGAAACTCAGCGAAGCCTTAGGAGGTGTAGTTGAGGACTGCGTAAATAAAGTAGGTGTGGACTTAAACACAGCATCCGCATCTTTGATGGAATATATTTCCGGCATTACAAAAACGATTGCAAAAAATATTGTGGCATACCGGGAAGAGAATGGACAGTTCAGAAGCAGAAGCCAGCTTCTTAAGGTGGCAAAGCTGGGACCGAAAGCCTATGAGCAGTGTGCAGGCTTTATGCGTATTACCGGAGGAAAGAATCCACTGGATTCCACCGGTGTGCATCCGGAGAGCTATGGCGCAGCCACCGAACTCCTCACCAGCTTAGGCTATACCATGGAGGATGTGGCGCAGAGAAATCTGGCAGGCATCTCCAAGAAGGTGAAGGATTACAAAAAGACGGCAGAGCAGCTTGGCATCGGTGAGATTACCCTTAAAGATATCGTAAAGGAGTTGGAGAAGCCGGCCAGAGATCCCAGAGAGGATATGCCTGCCCCCATTTTGCGCAGCGATGTGTTGGCTATGGAGGATTTGAAGGAAGGCATGGTGTTAAAGGGGACGGTTCGAAATGTTATCGACTTTGGAGCCTTTGTGGACATCGGAGTTCACCAGGACGGATTGGTACATATTTCTCAAATGAGTGAGAAATATATTAAGCATCCGTTGGAGGTGGTCAGTGTTGGCGATGTTGTGGATGTGAAAGTGCTGAGCGTGGATCTGAAAAAACAGCGGATTGCGCTTACCATGAAGGGAATCTAGCAGGTTGTTTCTTTGTCGGTAGAATGTTATACTAGATAGGAGGCGCAGTATGCCCATCGAGTTTGAAGTAAAATTGAACCAGAAGGATATGTATCGGTTTCATATGCATCATATCTATACCAGTGTGAATGGCTTCCTTTCCATTGTGTTTGCCATCCTTGCATTTGCCATGGCAGTGAATGCGTATGGTAAGGGCCTCAGCAATTATGTGGTGGTATATATTCTTTTGGGAATCGTGTTTTTGATTTACTTTCCGTTGAACTCTAAGTTCAAGTCATCCGTTCAGTTGGCAGCGCCCAATGGATTGAAGGATGGCATCCGCTATCAGTTCACCGATGAGAAAATTAAGGTGTCTGTGGGCGAGGAGAGTATCGAATTTATGTGGAATCAGATTTATAAGATGCAGTCAACCAAGCATCAGATTCTGATTTATACCAGCAGAAAGCATGCTTATATTATCACCAGGGAAGCAGTGGGTGATCAATATGAGGCATTGTACCAGATGGCAGGGCGCTGTCTGGAAAAATATCAGAATTGTATGAAGGCGTGAACATACTATGATTTATGAAACATGGAGTGCCGAGGAAACAGAAAAATTAGGCGTGATGCTTGGTGAACAGGCACAGCCGGGAGATTTATATACGCTGATTGGAGATCTGGGTGTCGGGAAAACGGTTTTGACTCAGGGAATCGCTAAGGGGCTGGAAATTACCGAGCCCATCTGCAGCCCTACCTTTACCATTGTGCAGATATATGAGGAGGGGCGTCTGCCCTTTTATCATTTTGATGTGTATCGCATCGGTGATGTGGAGGAAATGGAGGAAATCGGCTACGAGGATTACTTTTATGGGGATGGGCTTACCATGATTGAGTGGGCGAACCTGATCGAGGAGCTGCTTCCTGCCCATTATAAGCAGATTACCATCGAAAAGGATCTGGAGAAGGGATTTGACTATCGGCGCATTACCATAGAAGAGGTGACACAATGAAAGTATTAGGCTTGGACAGTTCAGGATTGGTGGCCAGCGTGGCAGTGGTGGAGGATCAGGAACTTCGGGGAGAGTTCACCGTCAATTTTAAAAAGACGCACTCCCAGACACTTCTTCCCATGCTGGATGAACTGGCGCAGATGATTGAACTGGATTTGAATACCATAGATGCCATTGCAGTGGCGGGTGGACCTGGTTCTTTTACGGGACTTCGTATCGGCTCTGCTACGGCCAAGGGTTTGGGACTGGCCTTGGATAAGCCGTTGGTGCATGTTCCTACCATTGATGCTCTGGCATATAATCTATATGGAGCGAAGGATTTGATCTGTCCCTTGATGGATGCCAGAAGAAATCAGACCTACACTGGGCTTTATCATTTTGATGAGGCAGGTGTGATGCAGGTGGATCTGTCCCAGTGCGCAGTGGGTATCGAAGAGATTTTGGACAAAATCAACGAAAAACAGCAGCCGGTTATTTTTCTGGGAGATGGAGTTTCGGTGTTTGAGGAAATCATCCGACAAAACTGTAAGGTTCCTTACCAGTTTGCCCCGGCTCATGTGAATAAACAGCGTGCAGCAGCAGTGGCAGCTTTGGGACTGATCTATTTCAAAGAGGGCAGATACGAGTCGGCTGCTGAACACAAACCGGATTATCTTCGCCTGTCACAGGCAGAGCGGGAAAGAATGGAGAAGCAGTAGATGACCATCAACAGAATGCGGGAAGAGGATCTTTCCCAGGTGGCAGTGTTGGAGCAGCAGCTATTTTCGGAACCATGGAGTGAGCAGGGATTCCGCGACACACTGGATATGGATGGTGTGATTTTTCTGGTGGCGCGGGATGGAGAAAACTGCATGGGATATTGCGGAATCTATCTGGCGGCGGATGAAGGAGAGATCACCAATGTGGCGGTACATCCGCACTATCGAAGAAAAGGAGTAGCCAGATGCCTTTTGCAGCAGCTTCTGCAGCAGGCGAAGGAGCGTGGGGCAACCCATATATTTTTGGAGGTAAGAAGCTCCAATGAAGGGGCGAGGACTCTCTATGAGAAGTTGGGGTTTGCAGTCTGTGGGGTGAGAAAAAATTTTTACCAGAAGCCCACGGAGGATGCCTGTGTGATGGTGCTTGACCAGTAATTACCACTTTTGTGTGACCGTATAATTTCCTATAATGAAACTATTCCTTTTACCAATGTGTGTCCGAATGAAATAGCAAAATTCATTTCGGAAACACACAAAAATAAAAAAGGAGTAAAATAAAAAGCTAGGGAAATGTAACGATACGGTGGCATGGAGCTGCCAGATGAACAGCTGAGAGAGAGACAGGTGCACGGAATGATGGAACAGAAATTATGTAACGTTTGTGGAAAACAATTGGATGCTTCTAGGGAAGATTACCTATATATAGAAAAGGAATGGGGTTTTTTTTCTGCTAAAGATGGTAGAAGGGACAGAATACGCATCTGTGAATCATGCTATGACAGGTGGATTGCACAGCTTTCGATACCGGTGAATACCGGAGATGTAACGGAATTATTATGATACAAGGGTCAAAAGGTCAGAACTCGTTCCTGCTTGCAGGATAAGAGTTCTGACTTGTTGACCCGCACACACATGAGGAAGTAGTGATTTTCCTTGGAAAATCAACAGATTCCGAATGTGTGTAGAATTGCGGGAGTTGCACAGCAACGGAGAAATTCGTGTATCAAATGATGGGCAAAATACCTTTTGACCCTCATATCATTATTATAAGGTTAAAGTAAGTAGGTAGAATATGTTAGATGTCTGTTTATTGGGTACAGGAGGAATGATGCCGCTGCCTTATCGGTGGCTCACATCTCTGATGACCAGATATAATGGCAGCAATCTTTTGATTGACTGCGGAGAGGGTACACAGATTGCCATTAAGGAAAAAGGATGGAATTTCAAGTCCATCGATACGATTTGTTTTACCCACTATCACGCAGACCATATCAGTGGTCTGGTAGGAATTTTGCTGGCAATGGGAAATGCGGACCGGACAGAACCGGTGACGCTGGTAGGCCCGAAGGGGCTGGAACGGGTAGTGAATGCGCTGCGAGTGATCGCACCGGAGCTTCCGTTTCCCCTTTCCTTCATAGAATTGACAGAGCCGGAGCAGTGTCTTAAGTTAAATGGATACGGTATCAAGGCATTTCGGGTAAATCACAACGTGGTGTGCTATGGCTATACTTTGGAGATTGCCCGGGCCGGACGTTTTTCTGTGGAGCAGGCTGAAAAGTATGGCATCCCGAAGAAGTACTGGAGCATTCTGCAAAAGGGGCAGGACGTGGATGCACCGGAGGGACATTTTACTCCGGATATGGTGCTTGGAAATGCCCGAAAAGGAATCAAGGTGACCTACACCACGGATACAAGACCCACAGAGAGCATTCGCATCAATGCAGCGGATGCAGATCTTTTCATCTGTGAGGGAATGTATGCGGAAAAGGATAAAATAAAAAAGGCAAAGCAGTATAAACATATGACTTTCTATGAGGCAGCCCAGCTGGCAAAGGATGCCGGGGTCAAAGAAATGTGGCTGACCCATTTCAGTCCGTCGCTGGTACATGGGGAGAGTTATATGGATCAGGTAAAGGCAATTTATTCAAATGCACATCTGGGAAAGGATGGCATGTCCGTCGAACTGGATTTCGAGGAGGAATAAACATGAAACAGATGCGGATGGTCCTGGTGGGCATTCTGTGTGTGGCGCTGGTGGTGGGATTTTATTATTATCTTTCCAACCGAACCCCGGACAGTGTGCAGGATACGCAGGAAATCAGCGAGATCACAAAAATTACCACGAAGAATCTGGATACATCCTATCCGTCGACTCCGCGGGAAGTGATAAAATTTTATAATCGTATTTTGACCTGTGTATATAATGAGGAATATACAGACGAGGAATTTGATGCCATGGCAGAGCAGATTTGGAAAATGATGGATGCAGATCTGCAGGAGAATAATCCGCTGGAGCAGTATCGCGAGACACTGCGGGCTGATGTGGCATCTTATCAGGCGGAGAACAGGATCATTGCCACCACATCTGTCTGTGACAGCAGTGACGTGGAGTATCGGAAGGTGCAGGGATACGAATGCGCCTATGTCACTGCGTCCTATTTTTTGCAGTCAGATACTGCGTTTAATCGGGCGAATCAGGAGTATGTACTGCGGCAGGACAGCACAGGGAAATGGAAAATATACGGCTTTGCAGTGATAGGAGGAAGTGACAGCAATGCAGAAGAATAGTGAGGATATTGCAATATTGGCAATCGAAAGCTCCTGTGATGAAACGGCAGCAGCAGTGGTGGTAAACGGAAGAGATGTGCGCTCCAACGTGATCTCATCACAAATCGATTTGCATACGCTTTATGGCGGTGTGGTTCCGGAAATCGCTTCCAGAAAACATATAGAAAAAATCAATCAGGTGATTGCCGAAGCCATGCAGGAGGCAGAGGCTGGCTGGGAAGAACTGGATGCCATTGCGGTGACTTATGGTCCCGGATTGGTAGGCGCTCTTTTGGTGGGCGTGGCAGAGGCAAAGGCGATTAGTTATGCCAGAAAGCTTCCGCTGATTGGCGTGCATCATATCGAGGGGCATATCAGCGCCAATTATATAGAGAATAAAGAACTGAAGCCGCCATTTTTATGTCTGGTGGTATCCGGCGGGCATACCCATCTGGTGAATGTGGCGGATTACGGGAAATATGAGATATTGGGAAGAACCAGAGATGATGCAGCAGGGGAGGCTTTTGACAAGGTGGCTCGTGCCATTGGTCTGGGCTATCCCGGTG
Source organism: Lachnospiraceae bacterium (assembly GCA_022766245.1). GTDB lineage: Bacteria > Bacillota > Clostridia > Lachnospirales > Lachnospiraceae > Roseburia_C. Next base: position 122,567 of record JALEPL010000014.1, read on the forward strand.
GACCGAAAATCGAACGGGTATCAAAAATCGGAAATCCCCATGCGGTAGAATTTCCGCGTCCCAAGGTGGCAGACGATGCCTATGATTTCAGCTTCAGTGGATTGAAGTCCGCAGTTTTAAATTATATCAATGGCTGTAATATGAAAAATATCCCTGTGGTGCAGGAGGATGTGGCTGCATCCTTCCAAAAAGCGGTAATCGATGTGCTGGTGGGAAATGCTATGCATGCAGCCGGGCAATATCATGCCACAAAGTTTGCTATCGCAGGTGGCGTGGCATCCAACGGCACTTTGCGGGAAGCCATGAAGCAGGCATGTGAAGAGAGAAATATAGCATTTTATCATCCGTCACCGATTCTGTGTACCGATAATGCGGCTATGATTGGAGCGGCAGCATACTACGATTATAAAGCCGGTATCCGCAGTGGATGGGATCTGAATGCGGTGCCGAATCTGAAACTGGGAGAACGCTAATATGGAGAGGATTGCTGCAATTGTGCTGTCAGCAGGCAAGGGAAACCGCATGAACAGCCAGGTACACAAACAGTATATGGAACTGGCAGGAAAACCTGTCATCTATTATGCACTGCAGGCGTTTTCTGAGAGTGCTGTAGATGAAATTGTGCTGGTAGTGGGGGCAGGTGAGGTGGAATTCTGCCAAAAAGAAATCGTGGAGAAGTATCATTTTACCAAAGTGACTCACATTGTGGAGGGTGGAAAAGAACGATACCACTCCGTTTATGAGGGATTAAAGGTGTGTACGGATGCAGACTACGTGATGATTCATGACGGAGCCAGACCATTTGTAAGCCAGGAAGTGATTACGTCCGCAATGGAAGATGTGAAAAAGAGCGGAGCCAATATAGCAGCTGTCCCGGTGAAGGATACCATCAAGCAGGTGGATGAGACAGGAATGGTAGTGGATACGCCCAGACGCGACCGATTGTGGAGTGTACAGACCCCCCAAAGCTTTTCCCGAAAACTGATTTTGTCTGCCTATGAGAATATGCTAAAACAGGAGAACTCTGCTATCACGGATGATGCTATGGTAGTGGAGCAGTATGGCGGCAGCAATATCCATGTGATTCCTGGTGATTATTGCAATATCAAGATTACCACACCGGAGGATTTATTGATTGCAGAGGCCTTTGTAAAAAAATATATAAAAAATGAAAAAAGTTTGTTGACATAGTATGTGATTGATGATACAATCACTATTGCGTCAGTCAAGACGACAATTTCATATGGAGAGGTATCGAAGTGGTCATAACGAGGCGGTCTTGAAAACCGTTTGTCCGCAAGGGCGCGTGGGTTCGAATCCCACCCTCTCCGTTTAAAGTCATCATCTGCAAGTCGGGATGATGATTTTTATCGAAAAGAATATCTTAGAAATAATTCGGAGAAGTACCCAAGCTGGCCGAAGGGACACCCCTGGAAAGGGTGCAGGTCGTTAATAGCGGCGCGAGGGTTCAAATCCCTCCTTCTCCGCTCGCTTGTGAAACACATAACAACAAAAAATAAAAAAGTTGTTGACAAAGCCAAAGAGCTGTGGTAGTATTAACAAGCTGACCGCTGAAAAGAAACATCTTTCAGAGGTCAAGAACATTGATAACTGAATAGTGAAATAACCTTGAAAGATTTTGAGAAAACGTAATCAGATATAGATTACAAAATCATTCAGGACAGCTTCTAGAAATAGAAAGCGACCTAAAAACAGTAAACTTTAGGATATTTAGCCAAGCTAAATTCTGAAGAGGACAAACATTATAACATGAGAGTTTGATCCTGGCTCAGGATGAA
>JALEPL010000046.1 GCA_022766245.1 Lachnospiraceae bacterium
ATGAATGTAAAAAGGGAACTTATTCAGTTCCCTTAGAAATCAATATCTTCAGCTTTTTTTAGACAGGTACATCTGACGAACCCCTCACAATTTCTTCAGTTTTTTTATGACGGGCACATCTGACAAACGCCCCTAAGAAGCTTCTGCTTCTACTTATATATTATATACAAATTCAGTTGAAGTCAACACAAAATTAGATTTTTCTTCAGTAAGAATTTGGCAAAAGACAGATGTCGATTTTCCCTGCATCTGCTTCAATATTCAGAAATCTGCTGCCAGCATTTCGGTATTCCTCCATATGAGTCACCATAATAATGGTCTTCCCCTGCTTATTCAGTTCTTTTAAAAGCCGGATGATGTTATCCGCATTTTCTTTGTCCAAAGAACCGGTGGGCTCATCCGCCAACACCAGCGAACTCTTTTTCATCAGGACTCGAGCCATGGCCACCCGCTGCTGCTCTCCTCCGGAAAGCTGATACACCTTCTGATTCAACACATCGGTAAGTCCTACAAATTCCAGGGCACTCTCCATGGTATAGTCACTCTGCTGCTTTTTCTGCACCAACGCCAGATTCTGACGCACCGTCTTATTCTCCACCAAAGCAAAATTTTGAAATAAAAAACTTACGTCACTCTGCAAATACTTCCTCTGGTAGCCGCGGCTGAAAATATCCTTTCCGTTATATGTGATGGTGCCCGCATCCGGCTTCTCCAAAGAGCCAATCATGTTCAAAAGCGTGGTTTTTCCACAGCCGCTCTTTCCGCCAAGCACCACAAACTCTCCCGGTTCAATGGTAAGGTCAAAATCCGAATAAAGGATCTTTTTCCCATAACCTTTTTTTATTCCCTTCATCTCTAACATACAATCCCCTCCCCTTTATTCCTCTAATTTCAAAATACCAAAATGCTTATATGCCAGTTCATAGGCCGTGCGAATCGTCTTCTCGTATTCCTCATAAGCAGCCACCTGCTCCGGAGCACTCGAATCTATCAGATTCATATTTTTATCCAGCATCAGGAAGCACTGACTGGAAGATGTATAATCCTGCTTTTCCTCATCATAGCCATATAGGGCATGCCCTTCAAAACTGATCCAGGGATTATCCGTATCAAAATCGTAAATCTTCATGAAAAAGGCAATGGAATCTCCATTTTCGTCCCTATATGCGATGGTTCTGTCCACCTGAAGATATCCGTCAAAGAATGGATAATGGGGGAAAAATACACAGATACCATAGTCATCCTTTTCCCCATCACGCATAACCGCAAATTCGTTCACCACCGGATCCTGAAGCTTGTCAATATACGGCTTATAATGAATCAGATAATTTCCAAACCAAGCAATATGAAACACCAAAGCAGCCAGTAAAATGACTCCAAGAATTCCTAACCATATCTTTTTCTTATTCACTTTGTGCCCTTTTAAAGTGGTATGATTCGAAATCTCATCTTTATCTCCCTTTAAAGAGGTATTGTCAGGGATTTGATTCTCATTCCTGTCCTGACGCTGGACACCATTGTAAAACACAAACTCCATTCGTGTAGTCCTTCCCTTTAGAATCTGAGTAATGTTTTCCTGCTCCAGATGCTGGAATTTATACAGGACATATCCTATTTCAAACACAATCAGCCCCGCCACCATCATCATCCCGTAACCCACATAATGATAATCCGTTACTGTCTTAAAAATGAACAGTCCCAGCAACACCAGTGCCCCACTGATCACTGTCAAAATCAGTGGCTTCCTTATCCGCTGAACAATGGAATATCCCAGCATCCTTTTTACCGTCAATTCCGTGCGATTGATCATAAATTCCAATTCCAGCACAGCCGTAACCGCAAATATCTCCATCAGGATAAATACCACCACCAACAGGAGATTGATGATCATTCCCCGTTTCTGCACCTGCAGATAATAGAGGTAATCTTCATACACATTTTTCAGTAAATAGGTAATCCCTCTCTCCTCAGCAAAACTGCGAAGGTTGGCCTCGTCCACCGAAGTGATTGCATTTGGCAATGTCATTTCAGCGAAAATCTCACCTTCATCATCGGAACAATCTGTCCAATCCGTCCTTCCACTATACATAATAACCGGATTCTTTTCCATTAGATATCCCACATCCGATGAATGGGTCATTACTTCAATGTCATCTGTATAGTAAATTATCTGAGTAGTGCCACTATCCCTGTCAGACATCCCCCCACAAAACGACACAAACCATTCTATTTCATCCTGCGTTACCTCTAAGTCCTCCGGTATTAACACCGTATTTTCACACTGCTGCAGGCAATCCCCCAGGGATGGCAGCAGCAATTCCAAATATTCTCGCATATTTGCATTCATACAAATAGCTGCTTCCTGATCATTGCGATAAAGCATAGTAGCTTCATGAAACAGAATATCATCGAAGTAGGTGCGATAAAACTCTAAAGACAGTATGTCCACCTGTGCCGGATCATATGGTTCTGTCACAAAATTAATATAATACGCATCCTTTTTTGCCTCGTAGAATTCCTGCATTTTGGACAGTTCCACATAGCGTCCGATTACCACCACCGCTGCGCCCACAGATAAGGCACAGAAAAAACAAATCACAGCCTTCAGCACATAGCTGATTCCCAGTATCTTCCGGGACATGCCGGTGTCACTTAACCCACCCTGCAGATTCTGCGCAAACAAACTGCAATACACCAGATTATTTACGGCAATCAAGAGCAACAGCATCCAAATATCCTGACTCATCAGAAAGCTGCTGCCTCCCATAAGTCTGACACAACACTCCGCAGTAGCCACCGCACCAATCATTACCAATGCATCCCCTGCGATGTTCCTTCTGACTATGGATGTCAGGGATGTACCTAATGTCATGCGGATAAACCATTCCTTTTTCTCCTTCATAACCTGATACACCGTGGTCAGGCACACGATAAGGATCATACCTAGCCATAGCAACAGATGCTCCCGTTCCGCAGACTGCAATGCTCCGGGATAGCCGAGTTTCGGGAATCTGCTGTTATACTTTTCATAGAGGGAATTCCTGTAATCAATCAACTGTTCCTCATCACCCACCAGGTAGAAACTGTCCGGCGAAGCCTCCATGGTTTCTAATGGGAGCTCCTTCAATTCGTGAAAGCGGATACTGCTGTTTCCCGTAAAAAAGCTTTTGTAATCTCCCTGTGAAATCTTCCACTCATCCCGAAATATTTCCTGCATCTCTTTGCTGCAATAAATATCAAACTCAGACCGATATGCACTGTGGTAAGCCTCATCCCAATAAATGAGTTCTACCTGATACTCCTTGGCCTGCTCCTCAATCTCCTGCAGCATATCCTCATATGCGGTATCTGCCGGAAGATAAAAGGATGTGAAATAAAACTCATCGAAATCGTACAGATACAATTGAAACAAATCACATTGAAAAAATACCGGAACCAGTAATAATAATGCTACAAATAAACCTCTAACTTTTCTCACAATCTCACCCCATCCTTCCATGTTTGGCAGTTATATTACAATCAGACGCTAATCCAGCCAGCCTTCCTCTTTTATCTCTTCCCAGAATTTGCACAGCAGATCATAATTCTTCTCATATTCCACCAATGCCGCCACATCGTTGTCCCCCACCGGAACCATCTGCTGATCCACATTCAAGCAATACATATTCCACGACCTATATGAGCCCTGATCTTCCAGATAATAGATGGCCAATTCATATTCCGGTTTGCCATACATCTTAGGTTCAATCCAAAGAGACACTTTACATTCTTCTCCGTAGCACTTTGTCACATCGATTGTTCCTGTACTCCAGGCAGGAAAAGTTGGTTCCGTTACATTAAATGAATCGTATGTAAAAATATCTGCATAACCTTCTGTATATAATCCCTTCTCCTGTATAATACGCTCGTATTTCCCATAGGAGAGCCGGACTGCAATCTGCCACCATACCCCATATATCAGCGCCATGACAATCAGCCCACCAATCACCACTTTGCGGCTAATTTTTAACTTTATATCCCGAACGAAATACAAATAATAAAACAACCATATTGCACATATCAAAATTAAGATCACGCATAAGATTCTGCCACAATTCTTGTGATACTCCTCATAGTCATTCTCTCCGCCTCCCCCAAATTCACATTCACAGAAAGAACGCACATTGGCAGTAAACTGCACAACTCCTGCCCCGTTTCCCTTGACACGAAATTCAACATGCGTTAAATCGGTTTCTGCCAGTTCGGAGAAGTCATAGTAGGTCACATCCACCCTTCCCGATGAAAAACCATAACAGGCGCCTTCCTTCATCCCGCGAATCCCTACCAGATAATCCTTCACAGCCTCAGAGCAATAGATATCTACCGTCTGACCATACCACAGAGCCTTTTCATTTCTGCTATCATGAGCCATCCCAAACACCATCAATCCATTTGCTCCGGCTTCCTTCAAAATCTCGGACAGGAAATCCTCCGAAGTCATATCTGCCGGCTTTTCCATTTGCACATGATAAAAATCCGTATTCTGCGCCACATACATGGCATACGCCTCGTTGATTCCCAAAAATATCCCCACAATCAGAAGTATGGTTATCGGGATACACCATCTGAGAAATATTTTTTCCTGACGATTTTTCTCCGCTTGTCGTTCGATCCGAATGGTTTCGTCCAAACTGATGCGGGGACGTTCACTTCTTTTTCTCTCGGTGGGCATGACATCTTCCCAATTTTCTTCCTCATGTTCCAGTTCTATCATTTGATAATCCTCCTCCCCTGTTCAAACACCCTGTCAAAGTGTCCATACATGCCGCCACTCTATTCCAGCCAGCCTTCTGCCTCAATCCTCTCCCAAAAATCACATAGCAGTTCATAATTTCTCTCATACTCAGCCAACGCCAACAGATCATTATCACCAATCGGTTCCATCTGCGTATTCACTTTCACACGAAACTGATCCCAGGAACAATAGGTTCCATGATTTTTCATATAAGCAAGACACAGTTCATATTCAGGAGCTCCAAAAAATTTTGGCTTAATGATCAGAGACACATCACAATCGTCCCCATAAGGTTTACTTACTATTACTAATCCAGTATCCCAGGATAGAAGATCTGGTTCTGTGATACTAAAGGACTCACCTGTAAACACATCAGCGAAGCTGGAGGAATACAGACCTTTCTCTCGTGCAATGCTCTGGTATTTTCCATAGGCAAGACGGACCCCGATTTGCCACCATGCTCCATAGAGCAACACCACGGCAATCACCCCTCCGAAAACCACACGCTTGGTCATTTTTAACCTTACATGACGAACAAAATACAGATAATAAAACAGCCAGAGCGCACAAATCAGAACGGAGACCACACAAAGAATCACCAGACAGCTCCGTTGGTAAGTTTTATATTCGGAATCTCCGCCACCCCAAAATTCACAATCACAAAAAGAACGAATGCCGGACGTAAACTGTACCACCCCCTTACCGGGTCCCACAGCACGCAATTCGATTCGACTCAAATCCGTTTTCGCCAATTCTGAGAAGTCATGGTATACGACATCCACACGTCCTGTCAAGAATCCATAACAGGTTCCTTCCTTCATGCGCTGATTTTTTTCCAAATAACTTTTCACAGACTCCGAACAATAAATATCCACCGTTTGTCCATACAGCAAAGCTCTATCGTTCTCGCTCTCATGTACCATTCCAAACAGCATCAGACTATTTGCCCCAGCCTCACTCTGTAGCCTAGATAGCAAATCCTTCGGTGTCAGCCCTTTCGGTCTTTCAATAATCACATGATAGAAATCCGTATTCTGCGACGCATACAGCGCATACGCCTCATGAAAACCGAAGGAGCGAAACAATATCAGAAGAATGGTAAAAAGAATTGCCCATTTACGGATTTTTTTCCTATAGTAGTTCTCCTTTGCCTGACGTTCTCTGCGAATCCGTTCCTCAAAGGTCATATGGGGACGTTCTCTCCGTTCTTCTCCCCCCTGCTCCGAATCTTCTCTGTTTTCTTCTTCCATCTCCGGCTCTATCATCCGCCATCACCACCATTCTCCCCTGAATTTTATGCAGAGCTGTATCTGTGAAATACTGAACAGATACGAATAGTTTATATAGAGACAGTATATCACAGACACAACCGACTTGCATAGACTATGGCACTCTTGACATCCCCTAGCAATTATTGTATTCTCTGTTTGTATTTTTTATCTTTTTTTATACATTTGTTTCCTGAATCAGTCTTGGTGCAGATGCACCATTCAGACACAATTCCCATTTTATATAGCAAAAGCTTTATACACACATAAGAAAGAAGGGCTTACTATCGAAAAAATTGTCAAACAAATCTATGACAGGATATTTAAGCGCATCTTTTCCCTGTCCAATGTAGCTATCATCAATCTCATCAATGGTCTGTTTCACACGGACTTCCCTCTTGACAGTACCGTCTCTTATCCCAACAAGGAATTTGTCAACCAATCCCTAAAGGACTGTTTTGCTGACGTCATCGTCATCATCAACGGTACCCACACCTTTCATCTGGAAGCGCAGATGACCAAGGATGACCGGATTGTGTTGCGGGTCTTTGAGTATGAATTTTTCTATGCTATCTCTCAATGGGACGAAACGAACACACTGGAGTTTCCCGAGCCCATGGTGATTTATCTGGACAATCAGCCCGGCATCCCGAAGGAGAGTATCCTACATATTTCCTTTGGCAGTCAGGGAACTTTTGACTACAAGGTACAGAATTATATGTATCTGGAACATGATGTAGCGGAACTAAACCGTCGTAAAATGATTGTTCTGATTCCCTTTCAGTTATTGAAACTGCGGAGTCTGATTCAACAGATTATCCCCTCCGGCCAGGAAGAAATACCACCTCTCACATCGAAAGATATTGCAAAAATCAATCAGTTGCAGGAGGAACTTCGGCATGATATAATCGGAAGTATTGAAGCAAATGTTCAGTTCGGCAACATTACCATGGATGATGCGAAGCAGCTCCTGGAACTGACCGAACTTCTCTACGCACATATTTGTGCTGACCTTGAAAAGGCAGGAGGTTGTGAAGAAATGAAACCTTTACTGGATGGAGCCATCGAACTTCCAAATGACAAATATCGGTTCCGTATTGAT
>JALEPL010000048.1 GCA_022766245.1 Lachnospiraceae bacterium
CAACGCCGGCGAGCGAAGATACCGGGCTGCAATGAAAGCCGGATTAAAAACAATTCCTACCATTATCTATCCCCGGCCGGATGATGCCACGGTTATGGAAACGCTGATTTCCTCGAATGTAAATGCCCGCGAGCAGACACCATTACAGCGGATTAAGGAAATAAAGTTCTATAAAGAGCGGGTGATTGATGTGCGAAAAGGACGCACTTCTTCCATAAAAAAATGTGCGGAATTTTTCGGATTATCCAAAACATCCATTAACCGCTATCTGGAACTGGGAAAACTCAACGAGGAATTGTTATCCTTATGCGACAACAATGGTTTCCCCTACACCAAGCTGGTGGCCGCCATTACGCTGTCGGATGAAGAACAGTTAGAACTCTATACACGCATCTGCGATGAGATGGAAAGTGACCCGGAAAAGAATATTTCTTCGAAAAAACTGGAAAATCTTATTTATAATTACAAGCTGGAACTAAACCATGCCTCCCCGGCCTATGAAGAAAAACTGGTTGCCTCCAGACCCGTAGAGGAAGCTGAATTCCCGCTGGATGATCACATGGACCGTGAAGTCACAGGGGAACCGGCCATTGACTCGATTGTCACAAGGATTGACCGTCAGTTAGCCCAGATATCACGGAGTGACTGCCACGCTGACCATCCGGAGGAAGTAGTGAATCATCTGGAACACATCATGGAAGTGGCAGCAGCCATCAAGTCAAAGCTTTACTAATTCCGGAATATGTCGCCCACCTGGATGGGATAGCAATTAAAATTCTTTCCCAGTCCTGCATAGGGGAGTATATTTCCTTCTGCATTCCTAAGTGCGGTTTTTGTGAGATTATGGGTGTACCATCCGTCGTACATGGCATGAACCACATCATCCATAGATGTCATCATCACGTATACTTTATCCGCATCCATCATGGACTTGTAATCCATCTTTTTTGCCAAAAGATGTAAGTATCCCTCGGTATAATAGGGCTGATATTCATATACCTTCATGTTCTTTTTATTCACTGCATTCAGAGGGATGGTATGCGCAATGGTTATGATACACTTATTGCCCATATCAACAATTCCCCACTGTGCTTCGTACTGCATATTATCAAAAGCCACGTAAACCGGCTTCTTATGATACAGATTCAGCTGGTCGTAACTGATTTCTTTTCTCATTGTTTCCAGGTATTTCACACGCTCCATACCCTGAAGGTTATCATTGTTCAGCAATGTCTTTCCGCAGAGATACTCTTCGCTCACATGAAATATGTCGCATAAAGGCTGGGTGTATTTTTTTGCTACGGGTCTGCTGTTTGTTTCCCATGCACTGATCAGCGTGGGCGAAATCTTTGTGTCCTTTGGCATGATTTCCACAAGCTGATCCGCAAGTTCCTTCTGTGTCCAGCCTCTTTTTGTGCGCAATTCTGCCACAATGGAACCATAGACCGTCTTATTTTCTTTCATAGCCGCCTCCGAAAGTATGAAATATAATTATATCTATCATATAGTTTTACATACTTTTTTTCAATGCTTTTCCTTAGTGAGTCCTACACGTTTCCTCAGCTTTTGGAGTATTTTTTTTTCCATCCGGCTCACCTGAACCTGACTGGTTCCCAACTGCTTCGCCACTTCACTCTGTGTCACTTCTTCAAAATATCGAAGTTCAATCAGTCTGCGCTCTGTTTCATCCATCTCCTCCATCAACTCCTGCACCAGTATCCGGTTTTCACAGGTTTCGTGGGCATCATATTCATCTGCCAGCCTGTCCACCAGAAAAATTTCACTGCCATCTGTCTGATACACGCTGCGGTAAATGGACTCCACCTCCACATTTGCCTCTCCCGCTGCTGCGATTTCTTCTATGGAATACCCGGTCTCCTCAGAGATTTCTTCCAAGGTAGGTGTTCTGCACAGCTGCTCCGTCAAACGTGATGTAGCCGTCTGAATACGCATTCCTTTTTCCTTCAATCCACGACTTACCCGAATCATTCCATCATCCCGCAGGAAACGGCGTATTTCTCCCATAATCACCGGAACCGCATAAGTGGAAAAGCACACATCATAATCGGTATCAAACCGGTCAATCGCTTTTAACAATCCAATACTTCCAATCTGAAAAAGTTCCTCCGGGTCTTTTCCCCGATGAGAAAATCGTCTGACCACACTCCATATCAGCCCCATATTATCCTGCACCAGCTTTTCTCTGGCCGCTTTATCTCCCTGCTGTGCCTGTCTGATATCTGCCTTGGTTTCATCCATAACTACACCTGTTCCCAAACGTTTCCAAGCCGTTTATTCATGGTGATTCGGGTACCTTTTCCCACTTCTGATTCCACCTGCACATCATCCATGAATGCTTCCATAAATGCGAATCCCATGCCGGATCGTTCCAGCTCCGGTCTGGTGGTGTAAAAGGGCTGCTTGGCCAAGGCGACGTCTTCGATTCCTTTTCCCCAATCCTCCACGATAATATGTATCTGAGATCCCTCCAGCCTGCAGGACATCCTCACCTTTCCGGTACTCTGATCGTATCCATGTATAATGGCGTTGGTCACCGCCTCAGACACTGCAGTCTTGATGTCTTCTACCTCATCCATTGTGGGATTCAGCTGAGCCACAAAGGCAGCTGCTGTCACCCGGGCAAACCGTTCATTCACGGAATTTGCATCAAACTCTACCTGCATTTCGTTACGCTGTATCATATTCTCTCTCTCCATCTTTGCCTGCCCTCCTATCTCTATGCTTCCTCATTATGAATCTCGATCAGCTTATGAAGTCCCGATACGACAAATATTTTCTGGATCCGCTCATTCAGATTTTTGGCCTCCACTCTGCCTCCTGCGTAATTCATATTTTTGCATCTTCCAATCAGCACTCCGATTCCTGAGCTATCCATAAACTCCGTGCCCGAAAAATCAAAAATTAGCTTATTTACCGCATAGGACGAAATCAAAAGATCTGCCTCTGCTCGAAGCTGAGATGCACAGTGGTGATCCAGCTCCCTGGGCATTCCAATCGTTAAACATCCATTTTCCAACTTGTAATTGTATTCCATAATTTCTCTCCTTTTCTTATACTTGGCTGTGCGCCGGCCTGGAATGATTCGGGGTGAATAATGTCTAGTGGCTTGCTATTGACGAACCCCCATCACATTCACGACGCAACATTTCGCATTCGTGCTCAAAATTTCCCCAAGGTAGGGATTTTTACGTCGGATGTTTCGACTTTGCATACATGTCCTAAGGAATCCTCCCAGCTACGCTGGGTCCCTCCTTTGGACAATAGTGAGTGCGATTATTTCCCGCCTCTTCGGGACATGGCAGTTGCCTGTGCACACGGGATCGTAAACCTAGCATTCGTAAGCATCCGGCTTTTGGCACGAGGTGTCACCGCAGGTGACAGAGCCCTCGTGCCGGTTCACAGCCTAGATTCGTCAATACACTAGCCACTCTTCGAGGAGCAACACGGCGGGCGGCAGGATGCACCATCCATGGTTTATGCCTGCCTGAAGCGCACGTCCTGTGCGCTTCCCCGCCGTTCGCTTATTGGCCGGATGCGTAACGACTGCACGATTTACTTTACGGTGCACAGGCAATCTGACCATGTCCGCGAAGGGCGTTGGAAATATCGACGCGGAAAAATGCAAACAAAGAAACATCAAATAAACGTAAAAATCCTGTTGGGAGAAATTTGAGTACGGATGACGAGTTGCGTCGTGAATGTGATGGGGTTTGTCAGGGCAAGCCAACAGGTACGACTCACCCCGAATCATTCCAGGCCGACGGGGGATAAAAAAAGATGCCGCAGTACTTCTTATGTACCGTGACATCTTTTGTAAAATCATGATTCAGTTGTAACTGGGTCCGTCTACTGGAGTTCCTGCAGTTCCTCCAGATACTGCTGTGCGTTGGATGCATGTTCCGTATTCGGATACTGATCCACCACCTTCTGATAATAGGTGATTGCTTTTTCATCCTGCTCTAAATTACGGTAACACTGCGCCAGAAAATATAGTGCATCCCCACTCTCATACTGCTCATCAATAGCCACCACCTTCTCAAAACCTGTGGCAGCATCCTCATAATTCCGCTCATTGTAGGCAGTGCTCGCTTCCTCATACAAGGTCTGGATATATCCACTGTTTACCTGATCACTCAAATCGTCATAAATGATCTGGGCCTCTTCCGTGAGATAATCCTTATTCACGTTGGCCAGCGCCTCACCGGATGCGATATTGTCTCCATCCTGATAAGCCTGATAGGACAGCAGCAGCTGGTCGTAGCTGGTAATCCGATCCAGTAAGATATCGGAATCCGCCGCCTCATCCTCCAATCGGTTGTTCAACTCTGTAATTTGATTCTCCAGAGAGTTAATCTCCTGATTTTTGGAGGCAATGGTTTCATTTGCCTGATTCACCGCTGTATTGGCATTACTCTTGGCACTTTGCCGGATACCAGGCACCACCAGAAAACAGGTGACTGCCACTCCAATCACAATACCAGCCAGCACCGACAGAACAGTGGCAAATCCGGAAGTATCCTTCAGACGGGTGGGCTGTATGATCAAATCATTCCCACTGCGATAGGAAATCAGATCATCCTCCGGCTTTTTCTTCTTATTCGGATTCGCCTCCCGCAGCATCTGATTCGTCTCACGCATATATCGCAGGGACAGTGTATTGGCAGCGTCCACCTTAAGCGCTGCCCGCAGGGATTTTTTTGCCCGCTCGTATTGTCCTTCTTTGATGTAAAGCAAAGCGAGGAGCTGATGCCCCTTCACCAGCTTCGGATTTAAGGACAATACTTTTTTCAGCTGAATGATAGCCAGATCTGTACTGTTCTGTTGACAGTAGAGTAAGGCCTGATTGTATTTCTTTATCGTCTGATTAATCGTTTCCAGGCGGGATGGATTATGCTGAATCGCATCCAGATATTTCTCCGCATCGTTATTCTCCGGCATCATACTTTTACTGATCACCCATTCACCCAGCGCAGAAACCGTCTCTCCCATCTCAAACAATACCAGTCCCAGCAGATTTCGGGCCATGATATTTCCTTTTTGGAACCGCAAACTTTTTCTGAGACTTTCTGCCGCACCGGACAGATCTCGCACCGTGGCACGATCCAGACCCTGATTATAATAAAAGTTCGAGGTGTGAACAATCTTCTTATATATGCGGACTGAGATTCCGCAATTCGGGCAGAAATCGGTCTTTTGCAGCTCTGCCCCGCAATTAAAACACTTCATAGATTCTCTCCTGATCGAATTGTATTGGCTCTGAACAGTTACAGTGAATGCGTATGCCTACTGAGCATTTTCTTTTAGCATTTCCTTTAAAATATCGGTCACATCCGTCAGGTCATGATTATATATGGCTTCCTCCGCCTCTTCCACTTCGAGGCTGGGCTGAAATTTCTTTAATTCTTCTTCAAAATCTATCATTTTAATTTCCTCAATTCTTTCCTGGCATTATAATTCTGCTTCCAACTCTCCGATAAGATACAGAGAGCCTGCACAAAAAAGCATCTGTCCCTGTTTCTTCTGCCTCAGGGCGTAGGCATAGGCATCTCTGCTGTCAGGGATAACCGTCACCTGCTGTCCTCCTGATAAAAACTCCTGCTCCATCACTTCCGGCTCTAACCCACGGGCATCATCAATATGGGTCACGATCACCTGTTCCCACTCCACCTGCTCACAAAGGCTATGAATAGAATGATGATAATCCTTCTCCCGCATCATAGAAAACAGCAAAATCGGTCTTTTCGCCTGAAGTAGCTGTACACTCTGAATAAAGCTTCGAATTCCATCTGAATTATGGGCTCCGTCAAAATACACCTCTGGTGCCACCATCTGCATCCGTCCGGGCCATCTGGTATTCTTCATGCTATCTACAATCATCCTGCGATTCATCCGAAGGTCCTGCATGAACAGGGTAAGTGCCCGAAAGGCAAGTGCTGCATTCATCATCTGATAGGCTGCCGCAAAAGGGATGGATAAATCCACCTCATCATACTCACTCACATAAGAAAAATCAATGGTTTTCCCTGTAAATTCATGAAATTTAAGACTTTCTAAAGAAACAGCATAAAAAGGTGCCTGCTTTTTCTTTGCCGTCTCTGTGATGACCCTGGCCGCCTCCGGCTGTGATGCATCAAAAACCACCGGCACACCTGCCTTGATGATGCCCGCCTTCTCCGCCGCAATGGCTGCGATGGTATCTCCCAGATATTCCGTATGCTCTAAACTGATGGAGGTAATGATGGTAAGCAAAGGCTCCTCAAATACGTTGGTTGCATCCAGCCTGCCTCCCAGCCCGGTCTCCAAAATCAGATAGCGCACCTTTTTTTTCTGGAAATAGTACATTCCCATGGCAAACAGATACTCGAAAAACGAGGGATGTGCAAGGCCATCTGCCTGCATCTTTTGTACCTCAGCTGCCACCGCCTCAAAGCTTTCCACGAAGTCTGCCTGACTGCAGCGCTGCCCATTCACCACGAATCGTTCCTCCATACATACCAGGTGGGGGGAAGTAAACATGCCCACCTGACAGCCCGCATCCTTCAGCACTTGATGAAGATAAGCGCAGACACTGCCCTTTCCGTTACTTCCCGCCACATGAATGATTTCAAATCGCTGAGCCCGGATTTGCAGTCTTTTCAGAAGTTCCCGGGTGTGGCTCAGATTATTTTTTTTCGTGAATTTCGGTATCGCGTATATATAATCGCATATTTCTTCGTAGGTCATTTGCATCTCCACTTTTCAAGTATAAACCAGTGGGCATTTTTTTCAAGGGGGGATTCACCGCAGTTTTCGACAGTGGCTAAATTTACATCTGCGCCAGACGGGCCTGTACCTGCTCCATCATCTGCTGGTACTTCGCCAGCTTCTCCCGCTCTTCCTGGATCTTTGCCTCCGGTGCCTTGCTGATAAACTTCTCATTGTTCAACATGCCGTTAGAACGAGCCAGTTCCTTCTTCAGACGCTCCTCTTCCTTCAAGAGACGTTCCTTCTCCTTTGCCAGATCCACCAGATCTTCCAACGGCATGTAGGCTACCGCACCGGGAATCACAACGGAAACTGCATCCTCGCCGATTCCGGTCTTATCTGCCTGAACATCCACTTCGTTGGCACTGATGAGATTCTGATAGGTGCTCTGCATCTGGGTAAAGGTACCTCGAAGGTCGGCATCCTCAGATACGATAAATACCTTTGCCTTGCGTGATGGCGGAACATCCATCTCAGTGCGCAGATTACGGATTCCCTTTACCAGATCCTTCACATGAGCCATCTGCGCCTCCTCGGCAGCGAAACTCCACTCAACCTTGTAAACCGGCCAGTCAGCCAGCATTATGGTCTCTTCCTCCGGATTTAAGGTGCAGTAGATTTCCTCGGTGATAAAGGGCATGTAGGGATGTAACAGCTTAAGTGCCTGTCCCAGAACCGTCTTTAAGGTCCACAGTGCGCAGTTTGCTGCTGTCGGATCTTCCTCTTTCTTATAGGTACGAACCTTTGCAATCTCGATATACCAGTCACAGAACTCATCCCAGATAAAGTCGTATACCTTCTGTACTGCGATACCCAGCTCGTATTTGTCCATGTTCTCAGTGACATCCTTGGTCAGGGTATTTACGGCGGACAGAATCCACTTATCCTCCGGTGCAAGCTCGGAAAGTGCCGGCTCTGTCACCTCTACGCCTTCTAAGTTCATCATGATAAAGCGGGATGCATTCCAAACCTTATTGGCAAAGTTTCTGGATGCCTCCACTCTCTCCCAGTAGAAACGCATGTCATTTCCCGGTGCATTTCCGGTGATCAAGGTCAGTCTCAGGGCATCTGCGCCGTATTTATCAATGACCTCCAGCGGGTCGATTCCGTTTCCTAAGGACTTACTCATTTTCCGTCCCTGGGAATCTCTCACCAGGCCATGGAACAAAACGGTATGGAACGGTGCCTTGCCCATCTGCTCATAGCCGGAGAAAATCATACGGATGACCCAGAAGAAAATGATATCGTATCCGGTTACCAGCACATCATTGGGATAGAAGTAATCCAACTCCGGTGTCTTTTCGGGCCAGCCCAAGGTAGAGAACGGCCACAGTGCAGAGGAGAACCATGTGTCCAGTGTATCCGGATCCTGCTCCAGATTGCTGCTGCCGCACTTCGGGCAGGTGCAAGGTGCATCCTTGGAAACTACCATCTCACCGCAGTCTTTACAATAGTAAGCCGGGATACGATGTCCCCACCAGAGCTGACGGCTGATACACCAGTCGCGGATATTGTCCGTCCAGTTGAAGTAGGTCTTCTCCATACGTTTCGGCAGCAACTGGATTTCTCCATTTTTCACGCCCTCTACTGCGGGCTTGATCAGCTCGTCCATTTTTACGAACCACTGCTGCTTGATCATAGGCTCTACGGTGGTGCCGCAGCGGTCATGGGTTCCTACGTTGTGAGAATGGGGAACAACTTTTACCAAAAGTCCCTCTGCCTCCAAATCTGCCACCAGTGCTTTTCTACACTCATAGCGATCCATTCCGGCATATTTTCCAGCCTTCTCATTCATGGTGGCATCGTCATTGATGACTACGATCTCCTCTAAGCTATGACGCTTGCCCACCTCAAAATCGTTGGGGTCATGAGCCGGTGTAATCTTTACACATCCGGTTCCGAACTCCTTATCTACGTAAGAGTCTGCAATCACCGGAATCTCACGGTCAGTCATAGGAAGTTTCAACATCTTTCCGATGATATCCTGATAACGCTCATCCTCGGGGTTCACCGCCACTGCGGTATCTCCAAACAAGGTCTCCGGTCTGGTGGTGGCAATCTCTACGAATCTGCCTTCCTCGCCCACTACCGGATAGTTGATATGCCAGAAAAATCCATCCTGCTCCTCATGCTCTACCTCGGCATCGGAAATAGATGTCTTACAAACCGGACACCAGTTTACGATACGGGATCCCTTGTAAATTAATCCTTTCTCATAAAGCTTTACGAAAACCTCCAGAACTGCATCGGAACATCCGTCGTCCATGGTGAAACGCTCTCTGCTCCAGTCTGCTGAGGAACCCATCTTCTTCAACTGATTGATGATGCGGCTGCCGTACTCTTCCTTCCAGTCCCAGCATTTCTCCAAAAATCCCTCACGGCCCAGCTCGTTTTTATCAATGCCCTGTGCCTTTAAGGAATCGATGACTTTCACCTCGGTAGCAATGGCTGCGTGATCAGTTCCGGGCTGCCACAGAGCATTGTAGCCCTGCATTCTCTTATAACGAATGAGAATATCCTGCATGGTATTGTCCAGCGCATGTCCCATGTGGAGCTGTCCGGTGATATTTGGGGGCGGCATTACGATGGTGAAAGGCTTTTTGCTTTTGTCCACTTGTGCCTTGAAATATCCGTTGTCTTCCCACTTTTTGTAAAGTCGATCCTCAATTCCCTTGGG
>JALEPL010000024.1 GCA_022766245.1 Lachnospiraceae bacterium
ATTTATGCCACGATATGCGACGAAAACGAAGAAAACAATCTATCACAGCAAATCGTATAAAGTGGCGTAAAATCAAGGAAAATCAGCATTTTCAAGGAGTTTTTAAGGCATGATTAAAATATTATTTGTGTGCCACGGCAATATCTGTCGCAGTCCTATGGCAGAATTCATTATGAAAGATCTGGTAACCCGCCGTCACATCGCGGACCACTTTCAAATCGAGTCCGCCGCCACCAGCAGCGAAGAGATTATCGGCGGCCAGGGGAATCCGGTGTATCCGCCGGCCAGACAGGAGCTGGCACGCCACGGGATTTCCTGTGAGGGAAAATATGCCAGACAGTTGACAAAAGCGGATTATGATGCGTATGATTATCTGGTTGGCATGGAGGATGTCAACATCCGAAACATGAAACGGATATTGGGGGAAGATACGGAGCATAAAATCTGTAAGCTGCTGGATTTTACGGACAGACCAGGACGGAATATTTCGGATCCTTGGTATACCGGCGATTTTGCCACCACCTACCGGGATATTTTGGAAGGCTGCGAGGCATTCTTATTGTATTTAGATGCACAGGCAGAGAATTAAGAAAGCTGCTGACAAATGCAATGACTAATGCAATGACAAATGGCAGCACTGTTTGCACATAATGAAATATACGGATGTGCATAAATCCTTGTACAAAATTTGAAACTATAGACACAGGAGAACCACTTACATCATGGACCAGACACAGATGAAAGAAAAAATAGAAAGCATTTTACAGCGCAATCCCTTTTCTCAGCTGCTGGGATTGGAGATTCTGGACATTCAGAAGGGCTATGCCAAGGGTAGAATCCTCTTGGAGAAGCGACTTAAAAATGTCCACGGTGGAATGCACGGCGGATGTTCCTATGCATTGGCGGACACTTTGTGCGGAGTGGCATCATCCACCTATGGCAATTACACCACCACGGTGAATGGCAGCATCAACTATTTAAAGCCCATCTGCAATACCAAATATGTCTATTGCGAGGTAAATGTGGTACGGCAGGGTGGCACCATCGGTGTGTACGAGGCCAACATCACTGATGACACGGGGGATCTGCTGGCAGTTGCAACTTTTACCTACTACCGCACCGGAAAACTCATTTCGGAACCATAGGATATGACAATGCCCGGAGACGTGTCTTCGAATCAGCGCGAAGCAACCTTTGAGGAATGACGCTAAATGAAAACAGAGCATCAGGGATATACCAAGAAAAGAAATAACAGGAGATTTCCATGAACTATACCACACAGGATGAACTGAACCACTTTGATTTTGCCGAGAGCTATATCGGCGGAATCGAGACAGTCAACGGAATTTTTCACATGTATTTAGACAATGTTACCATTTTGCCGGAGAACAGCTGCAACCGTGACATTCGCACCATGCGGGCCAACGGCTTTGTGCTGAAAATTTCCAATGGGAGAATTGCTTCTCTGGTGGAGGAGGGATATAAAACCTACGATGCCAACGGCAAGCCCATAGCAAGCTGTGCGGATCGTATCGTAGAGCCGGAGGATTACCCGGAGATGGTGAAGTCCATGGCAGAGGGGATGATCTTTTCCCTGGAGAAAAAGGAAGGGGCTTATGAATTTGCCATCGATGCGGTAAACGAGCGAACCTACACCATGGTGGTGGCAGGCGAACATGACACGGAGGAGTGGGACAGATTTTTGACAAAGGAGTAAAAATCTATTGCAAATCCACAGCCTTTGTGTTATAAAAAAACAGAAAGTAAATTTAAGCGGTTCAGAGCTATTCGCAAAATCATTGCTTCGCAGCTGTCTTTTTGCTTATGTTTGGCTCTCGCCAAAGAAATTTTCAAAAATATCGTCATTCATGCAAGCATGATGCCGCTGTTTTATGAAAATTGTCCTGGATCTGAACAGCTATTAAATGCTAAGAACGAGACTCTTGTTTTCAGACATCGACAGGAAGGCAGCGTCACCGACTGAGAGCGCAGCCAGAAAGAGGACACAGGGGAACACTCCGGAGCAGACCGGTCGAACAGAGTAGGTCGGTACGTGGATGCGCGTTAAGCAACAAGAGGGAAAATGATTCCATCATTTTCTGAAACGGGTGGTACCGCGGATAGAAGATTCGCCCCGGGACATGAGAGATTGTGTCCCGGGGCTTTTGTTATGAAAATGGCTATAAAGCGGGATTCGCAAAACACATCCCGGCCCGTTCATAACGCATATTCATACGGAACACTTTGGTACAAAAAAGCAATAAATATATGAATGAATAAGGAGAACAATCATGAGCAACATTTACAGAGACGTGACCTTAGATCACGTAAGTGAAAACGACATTGGAAAAGAGTTGAAGCTGGCAGGATGGGTAGAAAACATCCGTGACCACGGTGGTGTATCCTTCATCGACCTTCGTGATATGTATGCGGTGGTTCAGGTGGTCATCCGTGACGGCAAGCTGTTAGAGGGTATCAAAAAGGAGCAGGCCATCACTGTAAAAGGTCTCATCGAGAAGCGTGACGAGGAAACCTACAATCCTAAGATCCCTTCCGGAACCATAGAGCTGGAAGCTCATGAGATCCAGATTCAGGGCGAGGTGTATGACACCCTTCCTTTTGAAATCATGACCAGTCGTGAGGTTCGTGAGGATGTCCGTTTGAAATATCGTTACCTGGATCTTAGAAATCAGAAGGTGAAGGATAATATCGTATTCCGTTCCAAGGTGATTTCCTATTTGAGAGAGAAAATGACCGAGATGGGATTTTTGGAGGTTCAGACTCCCATCCTTTGCGCATCTTCTCCTGAGGGAGCCAGAGATTACATCGTTCCCTCCAGAAAGTTCAAGGGAAAGTTTTATGCATTGCCCCAGGCACCCCAGCAGTATAAGCAGCTTCTGATGGTGTCCGGCTTTGATAAGTATTTCCAGATCGCACCCTGTTTCCGGGATGAGGATGCCAGAGCAGACCGTTCTCCCGGAGAGTTCTATCAGTTAGACTTTGAGATGAGCTTTGCCACCCAGGAGGATGTGTTCCGCGTAGGTGAGGAAGTGCTTTCTGCTACCTTTGAGAAGTTTGCACCGGAAGGATATTCCGTGACACAGGCTCCTTATCCGGTAATCAGCTACAAGCAGGCTATGCTGGAGTTTGGTACCGACAAGCCGGATCTGAGAAATCCCCTTCGTATCATAGATGTGACCGAGTTCTTCCAGAGATGTACCTTCAAGCCTTTCATCGGAAAAACTGTTCGCGCCGTTAAGGTACACGCAGATATGTCCAAGGGCTTCCATGAAAAATTGCTGAAATTTGCCACCGGAATCGGCATGGGCGGATTGGGTTACTTAGAGGTGCTGGAGGACGGCAGCTACAAGGGACCTATCGACAAATTTATCCCGGATGATATGAAGGAAGAGTTCCGCACTTTGGCAGGATTAGAGGTGGGAGACACCATCTTCTTCATGGCGGACAAGGAGGAGCGTGCCGCTTACTATGCAGGCATGATCCGTACCGAGTTGGGTGAGAAGTTAGATCTCATCGAGAAAAACGCATATCGCTTCTGCTATGTCAATGACTTTCCGATGTTTGAGAAGGATCCGGAGACCAAGAAAATCGGATTCACCCACAATCCTTTCTCCATGCCTCAGGGCGGTTTAGAGGCGCTGGAAACCATGGATCCGCTGGACATCCTGGCTTACCAGTACGATATTGTATGTAACGGAATCGAGCTGTCTTCCGGAGCTGTGCGTAACCACGATCTGAAGATCATGGTGAAGGCATTTGAGATTGCCGGATATGACGAGGAAGTATTAAAAAATAAATTTGGCGCATTGTATAACGCATTCCAGTTTGGTGCTCCGCCACATGCAGGTATGGCACCGGGCGTGGATCGTATGATCATGCTGCTTCGGAATGAGGAGAACATCCGTGAGGTTATCGCATACCCCATGAACGGAAATGCACAGGATCTCATGTGTGGTGCACCCAGCGAGGTAACCGAGCAGCAGCTGCGTGAGGTACACATTAAGGTAAGAGACTAGTCGGAGGTGGATTATGGCAAACGTCATCAGCGATGAGACAATCGAATATGTAGGAATCTTAGCAAAGCTGGAGCTGAGTCCTGAGGAGAAGGAAGCAGCAAAAAAGGATATGGCCAGCATGCTGGATTATATTGATAAGCTAAACGAGTTGGATACAACTGGGGTTGAGCCCATGTCCCATGTGTTCCCGGTGAACAATGTGTTCCGGGAGGATGTGGTGGCAAATCCCGATGGTAGCGAGGACACCCTGGCAAATGCACCGGAGCGCAGAGACAGTGCATTTGTGGTACCAAAGACCGTAGATTCGTAGGAGGTGTGGCATGAGTTTATTAGATTTGACAGCAGTAGAGCTTTCTGAAAAGATCAAGGCCGGCGAGACCACGGCGGTGGAGGCTATGGAGGCAGTCATTGCCCAGATCGAGGCAAAAGAAGAGACGTTAAACTGCTATGTAACATTTGACAAGGAAGCGGCGTTAAAAAAAGCAGCTGAGGTTCAGAAGAAAATTGAGGCAGGAGAGCTCACCGGTCCTCTGGCTGGTGTTCCGGTGGCAATCAAGGATAACATGTGTACCGAAGGGATGCTCACCACCTGTTCTTCCAAGATTTTGAATAACTTTATTCCTACGTTTACCTCCGAGGCGGTAATCAATCTGGAGAAGGCAGGAGCAGTGGTGATCGGAAAGACCAATATGGATGAGTTTGCCATGGGTTCCACTACAGAGACCTCTGCTTACGGAGAGACAAAAAATCCATGGAATACAGCTCATGTACCCGGAGGATCATCCGGCGGTTCTGCTGCGGCAGTGGCTGCAGACGAGTGCTTTTTCGCACTGGGTTCTGATACCGGTGGCTCTATCCGTCAGCCGGCGTCCTACTGTGGTGTGGTGGGGATGAAGCCCACCTACGGTACCGTATCCCGTTACGGACTGATTGCTTATGGCTCTTCTTTGGATCAGATCGGACCTCTTTGTAAAACGGTGACGGACTGTGCCACCATCATGGAAGTGATTGCTTCTCATGATAAGAAGGATTCCACCTCCATTGCCAGAGGGGATTTAGATTTTACTTCGGCTCTGGTAGATGATGTAAAGGGATTAAAGATTGGTATTCCCAAGGATTATTTTGGAGAGGGAATTGATCCTGAAGTGAAAAATGCAGTGTTGGCTGCAGCTAAGACCCTGGAGGAAAAGGGTGCCATTGTAGAGGAATTTGATTTGGGACTGGTGGACTATGCCATCCCTGCATACTACGTAATCGCCGCAGCAGAGGCCAGCTCCAACCTGGAGCGCTTTGATGGTGTGAAATACGGCTATCGTACAGCGAACTATGAGGGACTTCACAACATGTACAAAAAGTCTCGTTCCGAAGGATTTGGTGCAGAGGTAAAGCGTCGAATCATGCTGGGCTCCTTTGTGTTAAGCTCCGGTTATTACGATGCTTATTATCTGAAAGCACTGCGCACCAAGGCGTTGATCAAGGAAGAATTTAATAAAGCTTTTGCAAAATATGATGTGATTCTGGGACCGGCGGCACCCACCACAGCACCGAAGCTGGGCGCATCCTTAAGTGATCCCATTAAGATGTATCTGGGAGATATCTATACCATCTCCGTAAATCTGGCCGGACTTCCGGGTATCTGTGTACCCTGCGGACTGGACAGCAAGGGACTTCCGATTGGACTGCAGTTGATTGGAGATTGCTTCAAGGAGAAGAATATCATTCGTGTGGCTTACGCATACGAGCAGTCTTCCGACTTCCCAAAATGTCCTGCAGCATCCATGACGGATTAGCATCATTAAGTAAGGAGAGAGTAGATTATGAGCAAACAGTATGAAACCGTCATTGGTTTGGAAGTACATGTAGAGTTGGCAACAAAGACCAAGATTTTTTGTGCCTGCTCCACCGAATTCGGCGGAACGCCCAACAGCCACACCTGCCCGGTATGTACCGGCATGCCCGGTTCTCTTCCGGTGCTGAATAAAAAGGTAGTGGAATATGCCATGGCTGTCGGTATGGCCATGAATTGTAAGATCAATCAGTACTGTAAATTTGACCGGAAAAACTATTTTTATCCGGATAATCCACAGAATTATCAGATTTCACAGCTTTATCTGCCCATCTGCTACGATGGAGGAATTGAGATCGAGACAAAGGACGGCGGCACTAAGACCATCGGAATCCATGAGATTCACATGGAGGAGGATGCAGGAAAGCTGGTACATGATGACTGGGAGGATGTATCCCTGGTGGACTTCAACCGCTCCGGAGTTCCTTTGATCGAGATCGTATCTGAGCCGGATATGCGCTCTGCGGAGGAGGTTATTGCATACTTAGATAAGCTTCGCATGATCGTGCAGTATCTGGGCGCATCCGATTGTAAGATGCAGGAGGGCTCCATGCGTGCGGATGTGAATCTGTCTGTCCGTGAGGTGGGAGCCAAGGAGTTTGGTACCCGTACTGAGATGAAAAATATCGGCTCCTTCAAGGCCATTGCCAGAGCCATTGAAAATGAGACGGCCCGCCAGATCGACCTCATCGAGTCTGGCGAGAAGGTGGTGCAGGAAACCCGAAGATGGAATGATGATCAGGGATATTCTTATGCTATGAGATCCAAGGAAGATGCCCAGGATTACCGCTATTTCCCGGAGCCGGATCTGGTGCCCATCGTCATCAGTGATGAGTGGATGGAAAGCATCAAGGCCAGCCAGCCGGAGCTTCGCCCAGAGAAGATGGCCAGATATCAGAGCGAATTTGCACTGCCTCAGTATGATGCAGAGATTCTTACCTCAGCGAAGAGACTGGCGGATGTATTTGAGGCCACCACAGAGATCTGTGGAAAGCCGAAAAAGGTTTCCAACTGGCTGATGGGTGAGACCATGCGTTTGTTGAAAGACAAAAATATGGATCCGGAGGATATTCGTTTCTCTCCGAAGAATCTGGCAAAGCTTATCGAACTTACTGAGGCCGGTACCATCAATGGTACCGTGGCAAAGGAAGTATTCGAGCTGATCTTTGCAGAGGATATCGATCCGGAAGCCTATGTGAAGGAAAAGGGCCTGACCACAGTCAGTGATGAGGGAGAACTGAGAAGTACCATTGAGCAGATCATCAAGGACAATCCTCAGTCTGTGGAGGATTACCACAACGGAAAGGAAAAGGCCATCGGATTTTTGGTGGGTCAGACCATGAAGGCTACCAAGGGGAAGGCAAATCCGGGTCTGGTGAACCAGATTCTCAAGGAATTATTGTAACTTATAATACTTCAAAACTGTTCAGAACAGGCCGAATCACTTGCTGATGAGGCCGTAAGAACATGATTCAATACTTCTGGTTTTTTAGAATGAATATGCGAAATTCATTCTTAGAAGAGTTACAACATATTTAAAGGAGTATATTATGCCAAATAACGAAGATTACAAGGAAGTACCGGATACGGAAATCGTAGATCAGGCATCAACGGATGGCTCCACAGATCCTTCGGACAACGAAGATGAATTTGATCATATCTGTTACATCTGCCGTCGCCCGGAGAGTGTGGCAGGAAAGCTGATCAAGATTCCCAGCGACATCTATATCTGTCAGGACTGTATGCAGCGGACCTTTGATACCATGAACAATGCGGGATTTCCCATGGGCGGTATGATGGATCCTAGCCAGATGCCAAATATCAGCATGATTAATCTGGCGGATTTTCCGGGATTCATGCCTCAGAGTCAGAAGCTGAAAAAGAAAAAGCCGAAGAAAGAGAAAAAAGTGGAGCCTATTCTGGATATCAAAAATATTCCTGCTCCGCACAAGATCAAGGCCAGCCTGGATGACTATGTGGTTGGACAGGATCATGCGAAAAAGGTGATATCTGTAGCGGTTTATAATCATTACAAACGAGTTATGTCTGATGATAAGGATGATATCGATATTGAAAAATCAAACATGCTGATGATTGGCCCCACTGGTTGCGGAAAGACCTATCTGGTGAAGACCTTGGCCAGACTTTTGGATGTGCCGCTGGCTATTACAGATGCCACTTCCCTGACGGAGGCGGGGTACATTGGTGACGACATCGAGAGCGTAGTCAGCAAGCTTCTGGCCGCTGCAGACAACGACGTGGAGCGGGCCGAGCACGGCATTATCTTCATCGATGAGATCGATAAGATTGCCAAGAAGAAAAATACCAATCAGCGTGATGTCAGTGGAGAGTCCGTGCAGCAGGGAATGCTGAAGCTCTTAGAGGGAGCCGAGGTGGAAGTGCCGGTGGGCGCCAGCAGCAAAAATGCTATGGTTCCCATGACCATGGTAAATACCAAAAACATTTTATTTATCTGTGGTGGAGCTTTTCCGGATCTGGAGGATATCATCAAGGAGCGTCTGAATAAGGCGGCATCCATTGGATTCCAGGCAGACCTGAAGGATAAGTACGATAAGGAAGAGAATATCCTGTCTCAGGTCACCACCGAGGATGTGAGAAAATTTGGTATGATTCCGGAGTTTATCGGAAGACTGCCCATTCTTTTTACCTTAGAGCCTCTGACCGAGGATATGCTGGTGCGTATCTTAAAGGAGCCAAAGAATGCCATCATCAAGCAGTATCAGAAACTTTTGTCCTACGACGAAGTGCAGTTGAACTTTGAGGATGATGCACTGCTTGCCATTGCCAAGAAGGCAAAGGAGAAAAAGGTGGGAGCCAGAGCCCTGCGCTCCATCATTGAGGAGTTCATGCTGGATATCATGTATGAGATCCCCAAGGATGACAACATTGGCAGTGTCACCATCACCAGGGACTATGTGGAGAAAAAGGGTGGTCCCGTGATTGCCATGCGAGGATACCCGGCTATCGAGGGAAAAGGCACTAATTAAATCGAGATTTAAATATAAGGGAACGCATTAGCGGGCGTAGCCGATTCACAAATCCGGCTACGCCTTTTGTTATTTGTCTGCTACTTTTTGTTGCAAATGGCATATATAAAATACAAGAGCATTTTTGCGGAGCAAACACATGACCTGTGAGGAACAGATTTATTCCGAAGATTACTATGACTTTATCATACGAACCAATGATCCTCGTATCGAGATTCCGGAAGGGGTCTGCATGCAGAACGTGGACTATGCCTATGCCAATGTTTATATCAGCCGGGAAGGCATGCCGGACATCAATCCGGTGGACTACAGTTATGCATCGATACCCAAGTGCTTTGCCCTGTTGGATCAGAACGCTCTGGAGGTCAGCGGCATCAGCCAGGTGCTGAGCCAGCCCACGCTTTCTCTGACCGGAAGAGGTGTGCTGGTGGGCTTTGTGGACACCGGCATCAGCTATGAGAGTCCAGTATTTCAAAACAGTGACGGTAGCAGCCGCATTGTGGGAATCTGGGATCAGACACTGCCGGGGAATCCGCCGGAGGGATTTTTGTACGGGACGGAATATACCAAGGAGCAGCTGGACGAGGCACTAAAAACGGAAAATCCCAGAGAGTCGGTACCCACTACAGATTCGGAGGGACATGGCACCTATCTGGCGGGAATCGCGGCAGGAACTCCTATGCCGAAGCAGAATTTTACCGGGGCGGCTTCCGGGGCTGAGATCGCCATGGTAAAGTTGAAACCGGCGAAGCAGTATTTGCGGGATTATTTTTTTGTGTCTTCCGGGGCATTAGCCTATCAGGAGACGGATATTGCAGCAGGCATTTATTACCTGCAAAAACTGGCAGCAGCAAGAGGGGAACCATTGGTGCTGTGTCTGGCGCTGGGAACAAACACCGGCAGTCATAAGGGAAATTCTATTTTAGGAGAGTATCTGGACAGTCTGGGTGTGCGAGCCGGGCAGGTGCTGGTAATTGCAGCAGGAAATGAGGCCAATTCCCAGAGACATTTTCAGGGAGTGATTGAGGAGGAGGACAGCTTTGATACAGCTCAGATCCGGGTGGGAGAAAACGTACCGGGCTTTGTGGCAGAACTGTGGTTAGAAGCACCGGAGCTGGCCACGGTGACCGTGACCAGTCCCACCGGAGAGCGCACACCACGGATTTTTCCCAGAGGACAGGAACAGCTTGTCTATCAGTATGTATTTGAGGAGACGATAGTAAGGATTACGTTTCGAGTATTTGATATTACCACCGGAGATCAGATGATACTGTTTCGATTTATCGGTCCCACCAGAGGACTGTGGAGCATCGAGACCTATCCGGTAAACCGTTTTTCCGGAACCTACCATATTTGGCTTCCATTGACCGGCCTGACCACAGGTGAACTCTACTTCGTTCAGTCCGATCCGGATAACACCATTACAGTGCCATCCACCGGGAGAGTCCCGATTACGGTAGGAGCCTATGATGATAAGAGCGGCAGTCTGTATATAGAGTCCGGTCGGGGATTTTCTTTAAATGGTGCGGTGAAGCCGGAATTCTGTGCTCCGGGAGTGGAGGTGGCGGGCATTGATGGAAAAGGCAATCCTGTCACGCAGACCGGAACCAGCGTAAGTGCTGCCATCACAGCGGGAGCCTGTGCGCTGTTTTTGGAATGGGCGGCATTGAAATATGGATACAGATATGTGAATTCTGTAGATGCCAAGGATTTTCTCATCCGGGGAGCCAGACAGGATGCGGGGCGGGAATATCCCAATCCAGAATGGGGATATGGAAAATTAGATTTATATTCTTCTTTCGATGTGTTAAGATAGAGACAGGACTTCCGAAATCAAACGTTTCAGCCTGAGGACGAAAGAAGCATTGTATAAAAATGATTCAATGCGGAAAGGATAAAGGCAGATTAGTTTGGTTAACAGGAGGAGTCACAATGGAACAGAAAAAACAAGCAGATGTAAGAAAGGTGGCCATCATTGGTTGCGGATTCGTAGGTTCGTCTACGGCATTTGCCCTGATGCAGAGCAGTTTGTTTTCTGAAATGGTTTTGATTGACGTGGATCACGCCAGAGCGGAGGGGGAGGCTATGGATATCAGCCATGGTCTGACCTTTTTCTCGCCAATGAAGATTTATGCGGGAGATTACGATGATATCGTGGATGCGGATATCATTATAATTACGGCAGGCGCCAATCAGAAGCCGGATGAATCCCGGCTGGATCTTGTGCATAAGAATGTTGAAATTTTTCGGAGTATTATCCCGGAGATTTCCCAAAGAAACTGCCAGGGGATTCTGTTAATTGTTTCCAATCCGGTGGATATCCTTACCTATGTGGCCTTAAAGCTGTCCGGGTTCCCGGAAAAACGTGTCATCGGCTCCGGGACAGTGCTGGACACAGCCAGACTGAAATATCTGTTGGGAGAATATCTGGGCGTGGACAGCCGCAGTGTGCATGCGTTTATCGTGGGAGAACACGGAGACAGTGAGCTGGCAGCCTGGAGCTCCGCTACAGTATCCGGAGTACCCATGGATCGGTTCTGTGAGCTTCGGGGATATCTGCCCCGCGACGAGGCTATGGACCGGATTTATCACGAGGTGAAAATGAGTGCCTATGAGATTATTGATCGCAAGAAGGCGACCTATTATGGCATTGCTACTGCGGTGAAGCGGATTTGCGAATGTATTGTGAGAAATGAACATTCCGTGCTGCCAATCTCCAGCATCTTACATGGAGAATACGGCTTGGAAAATCTTTGCCTTAGTATGCCTGCCATCGTGGATGGGGATGGTGTGGAGCAGATCGTACCATTATCCCTGAGCGAGGAGGAACAGGCCAGACTACGTGCTTCTGCGGATGCCTTGCGTGATGTGATTGCAGATATCAAACTAGATAATATGTAGTAACCATGAAGTACTGAATCGTTATCATAAGAAAGTGGTAACTGTGAAGGTACTGAACAGATACAGAAAGTGTAAAGTCGAATATGAAGTATTTGGGAACAGCGATCAGTGTGTTTGCACTGGATGAGTGTATCAAGCAATATGTGGATAAAAAAAGAAAGACGGGAGAATGTACCAGAGTTGGAAATACCTGTGTGATGATTGAGAAGTTTTATAACACAGGAGCAAGTCTCAGTATGTGTAAGGATCATCCCAGGCTGGTTACGGGAATGCACGTTTTTGTTATGGGTGCACTTTCCGGTGTATATCTGTGTGTGCAGAACCGAAGAGACTGCAGGGGATTGAAGCTTGCCTTAAGTCTTATGCTGGGAGGTGGTTTCAGCAATCTGTGGGATCGGATTCACAAACATCATGTGGTGGATTATGTACGGTTTCGCACGCCATGGAAGAAGCTGTCAAAACTGGTGTTTAATCTTTCGGATTTTGCAATTTTCTTAGGGGCTATACTGACACTGATCTTTGCCCACAGCCTGAGAGACTAGATCTGCATACAGGCAATGTCGTTGGTAAGGAGAAAGCGCTGAACCAGTGCATCCCATTCCTGCTCAAAGGTGTGATCTAAAACAAAGTTGCGGTAGGAAATACCGCTGGTGCAGGTGAGAATTCCATCCTGAAACCGGATGTTCATGCAAACGGCATTGAGGTCGTTCATAGTGACACTGCTTTTGCTTCGAACCAGTGTGCGGTTTAAATTCTCCGGGGAGAGCTGGAAGACGAATTTGAAATAGGAGGGGGCATGCTTTCCTTTGATCAGTGTAAAGCATTTGTCCCGAAGCATTCCAAATGGCATACAGCTTAACCCTTCCAAATTTTCCTCATGCAGCTCTTCGTCGGAGAAGGAGTCTTTGACGATATGTCCGTCAATCACATAGGATATCTGGCCGCGGATGGTGGCCTCTGATAATAAAAAGTGGTCAAAAAGTTCCGTGCGCAACATACGATTCATGAAATCCTTGACGCTGGTAATCTGCAATACGATCATGATAAAACCCCCTAAAACAACAATATGTACAGTTTAGCATATCTTTTGTGGAAAAAAAAGAAAAAGTAGTGTAGAATGAGACTGTTCATTTATCATGGATAGTGTAAAGTCAAATATGAAAACGGCATCAGGACTCCGTCACCTGCGGTGACACCTCATGCCAAGAGGGAGAACAGTTTATGGAAAAAAGAAAATACTCTATAATGGCGCTTTTGCTGATGTTGTCCCTTGTGTTTACCGGCTGTGGGCAGGAAATGATGGACTGGATGACGGAGGCTGTGGTAGAGCAGGCGAAGGAAGAAGCTGCACAGCAGGCCGGAGAGCAGCCGGTGGTGCCGGAAGCACCAGGAGAAGTAAAACAGCCGGATATAGACAGTGCTGCAGTCAGAGATTCCGTGGCAGCTCCAGCGGGGCAGTATGCATATGCTTCGTTGAATGGGACGGCAAAAGAAGTTTATGAGGAAGTGTACAATGCGTTGACAGAGTTTGACGAGTCTGTGAATGTCTCTACGGTGGATGAGGATATTCTCGAGCAGGCATTCTATGCTGTGCTGGCCGATCACGGTGAGATTTTCTGGGTAGATGGATATAAATATACAGAATATACCAAAAATGACCGGGTTATCAGTATGGATTTTCAGCCCACTTACACCATGGAACAGACACAGATGCAGTCATATCAGAGGCAGGTGGAAGTAAGGGTAAAAGATATTCTGAGCGGAATCAGCGCCAATGCATCTGACTATGAGAAGGCCAAATATGTATATGAGACTCTGGCGTCTACGGTTGCCTATCAGAATGACAGCCCGAACAACCAGAATATTCTTAGCGTGTTTCTGGGGGGTAGTACGGTGTGTCAGGGCTATGCCTCTGCGACACAATATCTGTTGTCCCTGCTGGGTGTAACCTGTGTTACTGTGAGTGGTACGGCAATGGGAACACCGCATGCGTGGAATCTGGTGTGTCTGGATGGTCAGTATTATTACATGGATACAACATGGGGCAGCAGTTCCTACACTGGCGGTGAAGGTATGGCCGAAGGGTATGTAGACTATTCGTATCTGGCAATCACTTCTCAGGAATTATTCTGTACTCACATACCAGATCATACATTTTCACTGCCGGTATGCAATAGTATAGAAGACAACTATTATGTTCGGGAAGGGTTGTATTTTACAGAATGGAATTCTACCGCAATAGGAGAGAAAATTACAGAACAGAAAGAACAGAAAAATGGTGTGGTATCATTGAAATTTTCTTATGATGAATTATATCAGCTTGCAGTAGATTATTACACGGAGGAGGGGCATCTTTGGGATTATTACGATGGAAATGATTCCGTGTATTATGTGGAGGACACCAATATGCGTGTACTGACCATTTTTTCTGTGGATTCCTAAAATTGAAAGGAAATTAAAAAAAACTCTTTTCAAACAAAAGTATTTGTGCTACTATCATGTAGTATTAAAAACTACTTGTTGAATCGTATCTGTGAAGGTGCTGAACAGATACGAAAAATAAAACATGCGATAAATACATAGTTTATAGAGGGCGACAGATATGAGAGCGCCGGATTGGGCATTATAAATATGATTCAGGAGGCAATTATGAGTTACAAAATTATTGTGGACAGCTGTGGAGAATTTACAGATGAGATGAAGAAGGATACGCATTTTGCATCTGTACCGCTTCAGTTGGATGTGGACGATTATCATGTGATGGATGATGAGACTTTTGATCAGAAGGAATTCTTAAAAAGAGTGAAAAACAGTCATAATAGTCCGAAGTCATCCTGTCCTTCTCCCCAGAGTTATATGGATGCCATGGAGGGAGATGCAGAGCGTATTTATATAGTAACACTTTCCTCAAAGCTCAGCGGTTCTTACAATAGTGCTGTATTGGCAAAAAATATGTATTTGGAAGAGCACAAAGACAAAAAAATTCATGTGGTGGATTCCAAGTCTGCGTCATTGGGAGAGACGGTAACTGCTCTGCGAATCCAGGAATTGGAAAAGTCAGGATTAAGCTTTGCTGATGTGGTGTCAGGTGCAGAGAAGCATGTGAAGGAAATGGCTACGTATTTTGTATTGGAGACATTGGACACGCTGCGTAAGGCAGGGCGTATCAGTGGTGTGAAAGCACTGGCGGCCGGCATGTTGAATATCAAACCAGTGATGAAAGGCGAGGAAGGTACTATCAAGCAGGCTGGACAGGCCAGAGGAATCAATAAGGCACTGGATCTTATGGTGAAGGAACTTGTGGCGGCATCCAAAAACTGTGAGCAGAAGATTCTGGGGATTTCCCACTGCAATTGTCCGGAGCGGGCACAGTTTGTAAAGGAGAAGATTCAGAAGCTGGCAAAGTTTAAGGATGTGATTGTGTTGAATACAGCCGGAGTCAGCACCATGTATGCCAACGATGGCGGTATTATCATGGTGGTATAGGACTATCGATGAGGAGACAGCAGGGACGGTTCTTGTTGTCACGGATTTTTCGTGACAAAAGAACCGTCCCTGCTGTCTCCCCCTGTCCCTGTCGTCTCGCCCATCTTGTCTCACGGATTTTTCGTGACAAAAGAACCGTCCCTGCTGTCTCACAAATTCTGCACAAAAAAATTCCAAGACCGTCGCTGAAATACGTCCTTGGAACTTTTGTAAAGAGCGATAGACGGGGCTCGAACCCGCGGTCTCGACCTTGGCAAGGTCGCGCGTTACCAACTACGCCACTATCGCATTTGTGCTAAGCACAAGAGAAATAATACAATATGGATTACAATTTGTC
This sequence comes from Lachnospiraceae bacterium, assembly GCA_022766245.1. Taxonomy (GTDB): domain Bacteria; phylum Bacillota; class Clostridia; order Lachnospirales; family Lachnospiraceae; genus Roseburia_C. The sequence goes on from JALEPL010000024.1 coordinate 15,616, forward strand.
AAGAAAAAATTACGCTTTTTTACCTGGAATTTTAGCGCTCCTATTTTCTTTTTACAAACACATGGAATAATCTGATGTTTTCATCATAAGATAAACTAAGCAAAAAAATGGGAGGGCTCCCCTTGAGTGCCAAGACCAAAATAGTAGTTTTGCATATGAAGGAATTGATTTATACTGTGGTTTTTGCAGTGCTGGGAATCGTGATGATCCTGTTATTAATCTATATGTTCGCACCGGACGGACAGGAGGAGACTGCAGAGACCATGAAGTATGTGGCAGGGGTATATACGTCTTCCATTGTATTTAATGACCAGTGTATCGATGTAGAGGTGGTGGTGGATCAGGAAAAGATCCAAAATATTTCCCTGTCCAATCTGGATGAGACTGTGACGGCCATGTATCCACTGATGGAACCGGCTATGGATAATCTGACAGAGCAGATCTATGAAACCCAGTCCACGGATAACCTCACGTATGCAGAGGATAATCAGTACACATCCATGGTACTCATCAATGCCATCAATCAGGCACTGGATAAAGCAAAGGTGGATTAACTCATCGCATCATGTTCTTTTTGTAGTTCCGCATGCAGGGCAATGGAACTCCAACTGATGTTGTGCTCGGTGATGATGGCTTTCAGAGCGGTTTTTGGAATGCGCATTTTTTTGTACTCGTTGAGAAAGTGATCCAGCATTCCGCCGGTAAATCCGGAGAATACCAGCATCTCATCGGTAAAATCAGTCTCGGAGGTGCCCGTCTCTGTCAGGGTAATGTCATCAAGTCCAAGCAGTTTTCCTACAGGAAGAGTGTAGTCCGCCGGCTCTACCTGTCTGATACGGATTTTTAAGCGCATACATAAAAGCTTAATCTGTTTTCCCTTAGAGTTGTTTAGATTATAAAATAAAATAGTGGGAGTCATAGGTTCACCTCTCGTATTGCTCGTTTATTTGTGCATGTTTATCATACCACAAAGATTACATAAACGACAATCGGAGGTGAAATTTTTATGGTTCGGTTTTATGAAATTCTGTCAAACTTTCCTGCATTTTCTCTGAAATAGAATCACAGTTTTCGATTTCGTGATGAATTCCCTGCAAAACCATTGCAAATTCTGAGGTGTCTTCGGAAATCTCTGTAAGACCGGAACTGTTTTTATCCATGGTTTCGGATATCTGAATAATGGTGCCATCCTTTCCACTGGCGGCACCCTTTTCAAAGATTTCTGCTTTTTCCTTCATGTCTGTGGTATAATCGTTACCTTCTGTATGAGCCTGCTCGGTTCCATACTGATTGGCAATAATAAAATGTGACCACATATCCTTATCCTGTTCCATTAATTTCTGCAGATAGGGTTCTGCCTGGGTGTAGTCCAGGCTAATCACTGCCTCCTGCATGGCAGCTGTCTCCACGATGGATATATAGCGTTCAATCTCCGTTTGTACCTGATTGCAAAGCATGGATGCTATCAAGGTTATGTAAAAAATTGTAACAATTGGATATTCTCTTGTATGAAAAAGAGGAGATAGAAGAAGGAAAAACATCGAAAACCTAAGAAAAGATTGTGCTTGCTGAAAAAATTTGTTATGCTGAAAACAAGATTTTGATGATTGTCAGAGGTTTTCAAATATTGGGTGGCAATACCAGGATTGGTTATTATTGGATTGGAGCAAACGGACTCTGAAAGTAAGGAGAAAACAGATGAGGAAACATTCTATTATGGGGAGAGTCGCTGCGATTGGGTTATGTGTCATAATGGTGGCATCTTCTGCAAATCTGACAGCTTATGCCGAAGAGAATGGAAGGGATGCAGAAAACAGTGTAAGGGCAACCGGATATGTGGAGCAGGATCTGAAACCGGCGGAGAGCATTCACCAGGAAGGAATGCCGGTGCTTTTGTGGGGAACGGATCCTCTTCCGCCTACCTATCAGACCCCGAAGCTGCCGGCTGTCAGAAATCAAAATCCCTACGGGACCTGTTGGGCATTTTCGTCCATTGCATGTATGGAGATTTATCTGATGAATCATCCGGAGGCGGCACCCGGTGTGTCGGCAAGTGATCTGCAAAACATAGATTTATCAGAACTTCATACCATTTACTTTGCCAATTTTTCTGTGGTGGACCCTTTGGGAGGTACAGCGGGCGATTTCTATCGGTATACAAGTACATATCCTGATTATCTAAGTAGCGGAGGCAGCTACGATATGGCAATAAATGCACTATCTGACTGGATGGGAGCGGTGGATGAGACGAAAGCTCCTTATGAGAATGCCTCTGCGACGGTGGAAAGTGGTCTGGCAGAAGACTTAGCCTATGGCAGTGATTTATATCATCTGCAGGGATTTCGGCGAATTTGCATGACAGATCGGGACGATGTGAAACGGGCAATTCAGAAGTATGGTGCGGTAGGTATCAGTTATTATGACGCATCTAAACGTTATGATTATTATAATTCTGAAACATATGGATATTATTGTGACAACAGCAGCTTAAAACCGAATCATGGCGTTACGCTGGTTGGATGGGATGATAACTATTCTAAGAGTAATTTTCATACCAGTCCTACTTCCGACGGGGCATGGATCGTGCGAAACAGTTGGGGAAGTAGTTTTGGAAATGGAGGGTATTTCTATCTGTCTTATGAGGACAAAACCATTGGATCCAACGGAAATGTGTTCATCGCAGAGTCTGCAGATAACTATAAGAGAAATTACCAGTATGATGGTGCGGTATGGAAATGTTTTTATTTCATGCCGAAGTATGCCAATGTGTTTACAGCGGCGGCACCTGAGGGGGAAACATTAGACGCAGTTTCCTTTGAAACTTATAGTGTGAACCAGACCTACACGATTAAAATCTATAAAAACCCTACGGATTCCATAAAGCCGGAAACCGGTGAACTGGCAGCTACAGTTATTGGAACTACTGATTATGCGGGAATGTATACGGTGAAACTGAATCAGCCCGTGTATCTGCAGCAGGGAGATAAATTCGCTGTTGTGGTCAGCCTGGTGGGGGCAGACAATCAGTATGGCAGTATGGTGGCAGATGCCAATACTGCGGATCCGAGCCGGGAATATAGTAACAGCGGTGGAACAGGTAAAAGTCTGGGATATGGGGTAAAATGGTATGATTTTGGTGAAGAGTACAATACGAATTTCCATATTAAGGCTTTTACCAATGACATCAATCCTGAGGAAGTGGTATCGGTAAATGGGGTAACAATTTCCAGTCAGCAGATGACCTTGCAAAAGGGAGCTACTGCGACTCTTACGTCAACCGTGTCACCGGATAATGCCAGCAATCCCAGTGTAAGATGGAGTTCCTCCAATGAATCGGTGGCAACGGTAGATGCCCATGGAGTGGTGACTGCTGTTTCAGGAGGCGAAGCGAAGATTACCGTAACCACTGCGGATGGCGGTTATCAGGCAAGCTGTGATGTCAAGGTGGAAGTGCCATTGCAGCAGATTTCACTGAATGGTAGTTCCCTGAGTCTGAAGGTAGGGGAGGAAAGCCAGCTTCAAGTCACCTATACGCCCACGGACACCACTGTGGATCAGACGGTGGCATGGAGCAGTTCGCACACGTCTGTGGCAACAGTGGATACCAGTGGAAAGGTAAAAGCAGTTGCTCCGGGACAGGCAGTGATTACCGCTAAGGTGGGAAGCTGTACAGCCAGTGCAACAATTACCGTACAGGCTCCTCCGGCTCAGGATACTTCAAATACGGATACGGGAAATAATTCCGGGACAAACAGTGGAACAAACACAAACTCGAATTCCGGCACGGCTGCGGAGAGCAACACAGAGCAGACCGGAAGTGTACCACAGCAGACCGGCTGGGTGAATACCGATGGAACATGGTGCTACCTGAATCCGGAAGGAGAAAAAGCGACCGGCTGGCTAAATGATGGAGGCACCTGGTATTACATGAACGGAAGCGGAGCCATGACCACCGGCTGGATCTGTGATGGAGGCACCTGGTATTACATGAATGGAAACGGCAGCATGGCCACAGGCTGGGTATGCGATGGAGGCACCTGGTATTACATGAACGGAAGCGGAGCCATGGCCACCGGCTGGGTAAATGATGGAGGCACCTGGTACTACATGAACGGAAGCGGAGCCATGGCCACAGGCTGGGTGAATGATGGTGGTACCTGGTACTACATGAAATCCAGTGGAGCTATGGCTAGAGGATGGCTTTACACCGGTGGACACTGGTATTATCTGTATGACAGTGGAGCTATGGCGGTCAATACCCGCATCGGAAGGTACCGAATCGGAGCAGATGGTGTTTGCAAATAAATAGCATTTAATAAGAAAAAGGCATGGGAAAAGATTGCATTTTCCCATGCTTTTTATTATAATTTTTGTGAACTGTTCAGAGCCAAGCAAAATTTAGAAGAAAAATACGATGGATGCTTGCATCCATAAGTGTTTTTCTTTTGAATTTTATTTGGCGGATACGCCAAACCGAGAAAACGATAGTTTTCGAGGTTAGATCTGAACTGATACATTTTTAATGTGAGGGCTCACAAATAGTTTAGAGAATGTAAAGAAAAGTTGGTGCAAGTTATGGCAGATATTACATCAGAGGAGTTAGAACAATTAGAACAATCGGTTATATTTCGAGACAATAGCCTGAAGAAGACGAAGGATTTTGTCAGCCCGGAGCATTTGTATGAGGAATTGATCAGCAGTGTGCGAAAATATCATCCCTCAGCAGATATTACACTGATTGAGAAGGCCTATCATGTGGCAGAGGAGGCGCATCGCGGACAGGTGAGAAAGTCCGGCGAGCCCTATATCATCCATCCCTTGTGTGTTGCGGAGATTCTGGCAGAGTTGGAGCTGGATAAGGAAACGATTGCGGCAGGTCTTTTGCATGACGTATTAGAAGATACCATCATGACAGAGGAGGAACTAAAGGAGGAGTTTGGTGAGGAAGTCCTTCTTTTGGTGGATGGAGTCACCAAGCTGCAGCATGTCCATCTCACCGACGGCAAGGAAAAGGATCCTAAGGAGAAAAATGCCCAGCGTCTGGAGATGCAGGCAGAGAATCTGCGAAAAATGTTTCTTGCCATGGCAAAGGATATCCGTGTCATCATGATTAAGCTGGCAGACCGTTTACACAATATGCGGACACTAAAATACCAGTCACCGGAAGCGCAGATTCGCATTGCAAGGGAGACACAGGAAATCTATTGTCCCATTGCCCAGAGACTTGGTATCAGCAAAATCAAAATCGAACTGGATGATTTGTCCTTAAAATATCTGGAGCCGGAAGCATATTATGATTTAGTAGAAAAAATTGCCCTGCGGAAAAGTGTCCGTGATGATTATGTACAGGGTCTGGTGGAGGATGTGCGAAAACTCATCGTAAACGCAGGAATCAAGGCAGAAATATCCGGCAGAGCCAAGCATTTCTTCAGTATTTATAAAAAGATGGTGAACCAGAATAAGACCATCGACCAGATTTATGACATTTTTGCCATTCGTGTTATTGTGGATAATATCAAGGACTGTTATGCGGCGTTGGGAGTCGTCCATGAGGCTTATAAGCCCATTCCTGGACGATTTAAGGATTATATCGCCATGCCAAAGCCAAATATGTATCAGTCACTGCATACCACGTTGATCGGTCCCAGTGGTCAGCCCTTTGAGGTGCAGATTCGTACCTTTGAGATGCATCGTACCGCTGAGTACGGTATTGCTGCTCACTGGAAGTATAAGGAAGCCAACAATGGCAATGCTACTTCTACTACCGTGACAGAGGAGGAGAAGTTGAGCTGGCTGCGTCAGATCTTAGAGTGGCAGCAGGATATGTCGGATAACCGGGAGTTCATGAGCCTGTTGAAGAGCGATTTGGATCTGTTTTCCGATACGGTATTCTGTTTTACCCCTTCCGGAGACGTGAAAAATCTGCCTACCGGTTCCACACCGGTGGATTTCGCCTACAGTATTCATTCTGCTGTGGGAAATAAAATGATTGGTGCCAAGGTAAACGGGAAACTGGTTCCCATTGATTATGTGATTCGAAACGGAGACCGGATTGAGGTGCTTACTTCCCAGAACTCCAAGGGGCCCAGTCGTGACTGGCTGAATATCGTAAAGAGCACTCAGGCGAAAAATAAGATCAACCAGTGGTTCCGCAGTGAACTAAAAGAAGAAAATATCATCCGGGGTAAGGAATTGATTGCCCAGTATTGCAAGACGAAGGGTATCAACCTGCCGGATATCAATAAGCCGGAATATCAGGCAGCAGTATTGCGCAAATACGGATTCCATGACTGGGATTCTGCATTGGCTACCGTAGGACATGGTGGCTTAAAGGAAGGCCAGATCGTGGGCAAGATGGTGGATGAGTTCCGCAAGGATCATCCGGTCCAGTTGACGGACAGTGATGTGCTGGCAAACATGGCTGAGAATAAGGACAAAGTCACGCCACCAAAGTCTAAGAGTGGTATCATCGTCAAGGGCCTTTATGATGTGGCAGTACATTTCTCCAAGTGTTGTAGTCCGGTGCCGGGGGATGAGATCGTAGGATTTGTCACCAGAGGACGCGGCGTTTCCATTCATCGGACGGATTGTATCAATATGCTGAGTTTATCTGATATGGACAGAGCCCGCCTGATTGATGCGGAATGGCAGCAGGGCGCAGAAGAAGGTCAGAATGGCCTGTATATGGGCGAAATTAAGATATTCGGTAATAACCGTACCGGTCTACTGGTGGATATCACCAAGATTTTCACCGAGCGCGAAATCGATATCAGTTCCATCCATTCTAAGACCAGCAAGCAAGGGATCGCCACCATTGACATTTCCTTCCAGGTCAAGGGAAAAGAGGAACTGCAGGCAATTATTGATAAAGTGCGTCAGGTGGAAAGCGTCATCGACATTGAGCGAACCACCGGCTAACCAGATAGGAAAGGAGTTTGTAACTGGAAGTACGGAAGAGTTACAGGTAATTATGACAGAACAGGTAAAGTTACTTCGATTTGTGGTTGGTCCGGTTTGTACCAACTGCTATCTTTTGATTAATCAGGAAAGAAAGGAGCTTCTGATTATCGATCCGGGTGAACAGGAGGATTTGTTGGAACGACAGATTACCAAGTCCGGTGCTACACCGGTGGCTATTCTTCTGACTCACGGACACTTCGATCATGCCACAGCGGCAGCTGCATTAAAGGAGAGATATCAGATTCCGGTATATGCTCATGAGATGGAGCAGGAGACATTAGAGAATCCATCCTTAAATCTCTGTGGAATGGTAGGAGAGCACCATATCTATCATGCAGATGAGTATTTAAAGGATGAGCAGGTGGTAGAGCTGGCGGGATTTTCCATTCGGGTGATGCACACACCGGGACACACCGTTGGTGGCGTGTGCTATTACATTCCGGATCAGAATATTCTTTTTAGCGGGGATACCCTGTTTCAGGAATCTGTGGGAAGAACCGATTTCCCAAAGGGCAGTGCAGCAGATCTGGTGCGCTCCATTCGTGAGAAGCTGATGCCCCTGCCGGATGACGTGGAGGTATATACCGGCCACGGAGAAAGTACATTGATAGGATATGAGCGGATCCATAATCCGTTTTTGTAAAATATGATAACAGTATTATTAGATAAAGCAGAATTTGAATATGATATCCATTCGCTGGTGAAGTCTTTTTTTCCGGCGGAGGATGTGTTTGTAGCGGATCGCAAGAAGGAAAAAACCACGGAAACGGTGAGCCATCATATGGAGATTCACCTGGGTGAGGACGAGATCCGCTTTTCGTTGTTTCGGTTAGACGAAGAGGGTGAGAAAACATTGGTAAAACAGAGCAGCTGTCCGGTGGAAGCTGTGGATGTGAAGGAGCGGAAAAACCGCCTCAAACGTTGCCTGTATCGCATGCTGTCTGAGTATACCGATCAGGAACTTCCCTGGGGAGATCTCACCGGAATCCGTCCGACGAAAATCCCTATGAAGCTTTTGGAGGAGGGGAAAAGTGAGGAGGAAATCGCTGCCTATATGCGGAATACCTACTACACCTCTCAGGAGAAGATTCAGCTGGGGCTGGATGTGGCAAAGCGGGAACTGGCATTGCTGCACCGGTTGGACTATGAGAATGGCTACAGTCTCTATATTGGAATCCCGTTTTGTCCCACCACCTGTCTGTACTGTTCCTTTACCTCCTATTCTCTGGGAATGTGGAAAAATCGGGTGGATGAATATCTGGATGCGCTGGAGCGGGAAATCGACTATGTGGCTGCAAAGTTTGCCCATAAGAAGCTGAACACCATCTATATCGGCGGCGGCACACCCACCACTTTGTCTGCGCAGCAGTTGGATCGTCTGATTCGGAAAATAAAATGTAGTTTTGATTTATCATACCTATTGGAATTTACCGTGGAGGCGGGAAGACCGGACAGTATCACAGAGGAGAAGCTTCGGGTACTGAAGTGGCATAACGTCAGCCGGATTTCCATCAATCCCCAGACCATGAAGCAGGAGACCTTAGATCTCATTGGCAGACGCCACACGGTGCAGCAGACCATAGACAGTTTTTATCTGGCCAGAGAGGTGGGATTTGACAACATCAACATGGATCTGATTGTAGGTCTGCCCGGGGAGAGCCTTTCGGACGTGGCATCCACCATGGAGCAGATTCGGGCACTGGATCCGGATAATCTCACGGTGCATTCCCTGGCTATCAAGCGTGCTGCACGATTGAACACAGACTGGGCCAAGGCGCAGAATTTTAAGATGGTAAATACAGAGGAACACATTCATCTGACAGCTCAGGTGGCGGAGGAGATGGGCATGACACCATATTACCTCTATCGTCAGAAGAATATGGCAGGGAACTTTGAGAATGTGGGTTACGCCAAACCGGGGAAGGCAGGCATCTATAACGTGTTAATCATGGAGGAAGTGCAGACCATCGTGGCCTGCGGTGCCGGCAGCATCACCAAGCGGGTGTACCCGGACGGACAGCTCACCCGGTGTGAGAATGTGAAGGATCTGGCCTCCTATATCCGGAGAATTGAGGAAATGATTGGGAGAAAGCGTGCATTATTTGATAAGTAAAAATAACATATTCAGAAGATAAATTGTTGACTTTCTTGCAGCAGTGAGCTTCGGCTTAACCTGCTTTGGAATCGGATATTCCTTTGGTAAGGATAGCAATAAGACACAGAAATAGCCGCCCCGACCTACCAAGTTGAGCGGCTTTTCTGGCTAATTAATTTGTTTCGGGTCAACCGTCTATCGGTGACACCTTTTCTAGAAATAATATAGCATTGTTTTTGCTCGATTTCAAGCAAAAAAATGAATGTATATGTATCGGTTATGCAGAGAGATGGTTTACACACTTATGGGGTGAAAGACGATGATGACTCCTCTTGTGGGAAGGAATATTGCTGGTCAAAAGTTGATTGAAAAATATCTTCCCGGTCCTTTGATAAGTGTTTCTGTAGATTTGAGGAACGGAGAAGTGAAGATTATTGACGAGTAGCAACCGATGATTGGAGGTAGTTGATGGCATTATATACAGAATTAACGAAAATGTTAGATAAAATACCGCAAGATAATAATTCTGTAAACAGAGATATAAGTCCCTGTAATGCATTGGTCAGATCCATGTCCTGTATAACGTCATAGAACAGCACAATGATTGTTATGTGAGGATACTCAAACGATAGTACCACCTGTACCGGTACTGAAATCGAATACAGCACAAAAATAGACAAGGAGGTTCCATGTCTTCAAAGAAAACATATACATTAGAAAATCTGACAGAGCTTGAACTCTGCCAAAACGAGATTGCGGTTGATGATCATGAAACCGGCGAAACCAAGGTATTAAAAACGGTGAGTCGTGCGGAGATTGCGGCTATTGTTGCCTATATGCTGGGGATTGATGATGCGACGTGGGAAAAGTATTATAGCTATCATTATGCTGAATTGTTGGAAAAGCTTCGTGCAGATAAGGATACCACTATCATTCGGTATCTATGCAAGGTGAGAACGGCGCTGCTGAAGAATTTCCTCAATGTGGATAATAAGCTTCGATTCGAATTGGTCAATTTGGATCGCATGGAGTATTTTTCTGCACAGGAGATAAATAAGCTGTTCTCATGGGGCATATATGTGGTGCAGCCCAACTTCCGCGCCGACAAGTATACGGAACACCTGTGTTCGCTGATTGATAAGAACATAAATGCTTGCAAGAAATGGTTTCCGGATCAGATTAAGTTTGAGTACATACGGGATTTGTTTGTTGTCCCCAATTATATGAAGCGGGACGTCTTGAAGGAGGAATATGATAAGTTCAAGGCCAACAAAAACTATTATCCGTTTCAGGTATATATGCACTGGGAACCGGGCGATTATGGATATATCCTGTATTCCGATGCAAAGCTGTTAAGTGTCATATACGCGCAGCATGGGGATGAATTCCTGGAGTCTTATAAGTACCGGGATGCGGCTGATAATACCAAAGAAAGCATCTATGATTTTATCCAGAACGCACAAAAGGTTGTTTTGGTGGTGGATTGTGAAAACGCAGATGCATATAAGCTGTTTGGTGTTTTGAAAAATCTAAAAAGTGAAGATGTGAAAATGATTCAGAGAATCATTTTATACGATGACTATCATACCACCAATGCGTGGGATTATCTGGAGAAAGTGGTGGATATTCCTGTGGAGCATATTGAGGTGGAACGTGTGACGGATGCCAAGTCTCTGGTGGACATCGAGATGGCGGTGGGCGTTTGCAAAGCTTTCTATAAGGATGATGTGGATTCGTTTATTTTATGTTCCAGTGACTCGGATTTTTGGGGACTGATTTCGTCCATTCCGGAGGCGAGGTTCCTCGTTATGTACGAATATGCCAAGTGCGGAAGTGCAATCAAGGAAGCACTATCCAGCAGAAAAATTTTTCACTGTGCAATGGATGATTTTTACATGGAGAATGCCGGTGAATTGCAAAAACTTGTGTTGTGCAATATTCTGGATTCTCATCTGCCTAATATTGTGGGTGAGGATGGATGGGAGCTCACAAAGCGAATTTTTGCGGAGGCTTATATTCAGGTCGGAGAGAAGAAAATGCGTCAGTTTTATGAGAAATATGTCAAGACCATAAAACTAAAGCTGGATGCGGAAGGTCGGTTTTATGTTAGCAGAGAGGAATAAGCATTTTACAAAATAAAGGTGATAATATGCAGATATTCGTAGATGCAGACGCATGTCCTGTGGTTGGTATCGTGGAGGCTGTGGCGCAAAGGTATGATGTTGCAGTAACTTTGCTGTGCGATACGAATCATGTGTTGACTTCGGATTACAGCGAGGTGGTTGTGGTAGGAGCCGGCGCGGATGCAGTTGATTACAAATTGATCAGTTTTTGTCATAGAGGGGATATTGTAGTGTCTCAGGATTACGGAGTAGCAGCGATAGCACTAGGGAAGGGGGCATTCGCAATTCATCAATCCGGCAAGTGGTACACCAATGATAATATTGACCAGATGCTGATGGAACGGCATCTGAACAAAAAGGCAAGGCGGAGCAGTTCGAAGAGCCATATCAAGGGTCCACGAAAACGGACAGAAGAAGATGATCATAGATTTGCGGAGAGTTTTGAGAAAATGATTCGTAAGGCCTTGGATGAGGAAGTGTAGAAATGTATTTGATAAAGACAGTTAGAGGCGATATTACAAAAATCAATGATGTGCAGGCAATCGTAAACGCAGCAAACAATTCTCTCTTGGGTGGGTGTGGTGTTGATGGCGCCATTCATAGAGCCGCAGGGCCGGAACTTTTAGCGGAATGCCGCACTCTACATGGGTGTGAAACCGGACAGGCGAAGATTACCAAAGCTTATAATCTGCCATGCGATTATGTGATACATACGGTAGGACCTATATGGAATGGAGGGAGAAGTAATGAAGAGGAACTCCTAGCAAGCTGTTATTTCCAATCTATGCAGGTGGCATTGGATCATGGAATACGAAGCGTAGCGTTTCCGTCTATATCAACTGGAGTTTATTGTTTTCCGGTGGAACTGGCCGCAAAGGTTGCGGTTAAGACCGTGAGCAGGTTTTTGCAAGAAAATGAAAAGAGTTTTGACTTTGTTGAGTGGGTACTTTTCGATGCTGAGACAGAAGCAGTTTATGAGAGAGAAGTGGATAAATTGTATTTATAGGTGGTTATGAAATGGAGGACACATTTAAGCTGATTGGCGGAATTGCAAAGGAACATCCGAATGAAAAGAATCTGGCAGATGCGGTTCAGTTTTATCGTGGATTAAGTGAGGAAATGAACGGTAGAAGCACAGCGATAATGTGCGGTGATTCCGGGCAGGATGTTACGATTGAAGAGATTCAAGCCGAAATCCCCAATATTGAAAGTACACAACAACTGGTTGATATTTACGTTCGAGTGCATAATAAGTTTTGGCTGATTGAGGATGACGTATATGATTACGAAGCAGGGACCGAAGAGTATGTGAAGACGTGTGCGCTTGTTGATAATTGGAAAGAATTGATGAATAAACTGGAGGCCAGAGTCATAGCAAGCGCGGATAGTGAGGGACTATTACAGGAAAGACACGAAAATTCAGGTTTGGTAAGTCAGATGGAACCCTTTATGAAAAAGTATGGATACCGTGATGGACAAGGCTGGTGGGTAAAAATATTATTGGGATAATTTGAAGGTGAATTATGGTAAAAATACAAGATATTTCCAAAGACAATGCTATAGAATTTCAGAGTCTGATAAAAGAATTGCGTCCAGATTGGAATATTGACATAACAGAAGAAGACATAAATCTATATAAGCTGGGATTTATTGATTACATTCCATGTTCTTTGGAATTAAATGTAAACAGGGATGATATCGTTGATTTACTTGAAGAGATAGATGAGTTAGAAACATGGGCATATTTAGATGAAGAGATATTGTATAAGAAAACCTTGGGATTAACAGAAGATGAGAAACGTAGGAAACAAGTGGCAGTAGAGTGCTTGAATAAATATGAACGCTATGAGTGCTTACAGGGTATTCTTAGCATGATTTAGCTTATACATGAAAAGATGGGATATGCAATAAAGCTTTACGATAGAGGTAAATCATAGGAGGTAATGTATGGCATTGGATTTTAAACAAACACTACTAAATCAAATGAAAGAATATCTTGATGGTAACATTACAAAAGAGGAATACTATGAAATATCTGAGGCTTTTTATACAAAATATGCACATACTTATGATAATCCTTTATTTCATAAGTATTTCTTAAATACTGTAGCAGATGCTTGCTTAATTTATATTGATGAACCTGGGTTGACTCCAGAAATGCGGGAAGCAGAGTTCTATAAATCGTTAAGTGATGCATATATAAATTTGCAAAATTTGTAATAACTTTGCAATCTCAACAGGAGTGCATAGCCTATTGGTGTAGTTAGTTCCGAACTCGTTTATGAGAAAACCGAGTAAAGAAAGGAATACAATACTTGATTTTGGTGAATATTTGCATCAACATGTGAAAGTATTTGATTGTTGAATATTAAGTGGCTTTCACTGTTCCAACATAAACACATCCTCCACCATCAAATCAAAATACGCCGCAATCCGCAGCATGAATTCGGCGGACGGGGCACGTTCTCCACGTTCAATTCGGCTGATGGTTTTGGTGCAGAATCCGGTGGCAGAAGCTAAATCTTCTTGGTGGAGTCCACGAGATTCCCGGATTTCTTTTAAATTATTGACAACTGCCATAGTGACCACCTGCTTTCATGTCTGTTTTGGTATGTAATCGTAACTGAATGTACTGAATTGTTACATGTAGTCTGTGAGCTCTCCGGGATTGGTTCGTCCAACGACTTTACCCAGAATATCAAACCGGTCATGCTCTTTGACCGGAATAGGGGGATATTTCTCGTTAAGTGAAATGAGGAATATCCCGTTTCTGTTATCGTGCAATTTCTTGATGTATGCTTCTCCATTCAGAGAGAAGATGCCGATTTCTCCATTTTCGATGGCATCCTGCTTTAACACCCACGCAATCTGGCCATTTTTGAATTCCGGTTCCATACTGTCGCCGGTAATCCTGACACCATAGCTGGTTGCTTCCGGAATAACATTATCTGGAATCTGAATGGTTTTCTTTGGCCCATCAGTGAGAAAGTTTCCGGTTCCGGCAGATACCGCATTTTCATAGATGTCGATGGTTCGCATAATGGAAATAATCTGTGCGGTCTGTTTTTCGTATTTTCCGCTTTCGTGAAGCAGCTCAATGTAGTCCAGAGCCTTTTCTTTGCCCGCTTCATTCAAGGTGGAGAGTGGATCGGATGGATTTTCCCCGAAATATGCTTCATAAATATTGGTAATGTTTAATACTTTGCAAATCAATGTTAACAACTTAGTAGCGGTACAGCCTCAACATGGATATATGGCAATGAACCGATAACAGTAGGCAGATGTGAATCTGTCTTATTTGTGTATCATAAATACAGAAAAAGCAGGAAAGCTATTCACTTTCCTGCTATATTTCTTTAGAGTCTGCCTTCTTGCAATGTTAACTTAATGACATTGGGCCTTTACCGGGAGTCTTTTTAATTCTACCTTCAAGACCAATCCCTGGCTGGAGCGGGGCCTCATGACAGGAATCACAAGAGTCAGCAAAGAGTCCATTTTCTCTGATTTGAATAATCTTAAGGTGGTGACAACCACATCCGACGAGTATG
>JALEPL010000002.1 GCA_022766245.1 Lachnospiraceae bacterium
ACAGTTACTGTTGCTATTGATTTAATACTCGTTATTCTCTTGAATCATATTAAGTGTATGTAGGGACGTTCTTTTTGTCCCCAGGCGTGTCCCTCTGTCACGTTTGGTGCCAGCGGGACACTCCTGGTGACAAAAGAAACGTCCCCTAGGACAAAAAGTCCATGGAAATCACTTTCTCAGACTGCATCATCAGGTCATAAATCTGGGAGGCCTCCATGCGCTGTCTGGTGCGCAAAACCAGATATACAGAGGTGGGTTGCCCCTTGGTGCTGGGCTTCATAATCTCCAGAGACTCGATGGCAATGTCCGCACCCTTGATTTCTGAAATAATCTCCCGCAGATATTGTACCTTTTCAATATCAATGATAAGGGTGAAATAGCGGGAATTCCGTGTGAGAAATTTCTCCAAATGAGGACTCACATGGAGAGAAATCAGCATCATCAGAGTAATCAGGACACCGCCTTCCAAAAATCCAATTCCGATGGATAGTCCAACGCAGGCACTGGCCCACAGTGTGGCAGCAGTGGTAAGACCTTTTACCTGATGGTTGGATACGATAATGGTGCCTACCCCTAAAAAGCCTACACCACTGATGACCTGGGCGGCCATTCGGGTCATGTTAGCCAGACCGGGAAAATTAAACTGAATATATTGTTCGGTAAGCATCACCAATGTGGCACCCAGGCAGACCACAGTGATGGTTTTTGTTCCGGCACCGCGGTGTTTCATGCCCCGGTCAAATCCAATGATGGTGCCGATTACAGTGGAAACAATGATTCGAATCAAAATGTTTTGCATATTCCATTCGGAAAAATTCTCAAATATCATAGGATTCACCTCGCTTCCTGCTTATTAATTTGTGGAAATATATTCTGAAGTGGATTACACTTATGTGAAATGATTAAAAGAGATAGATAATTTCCTCTTTTTTTGCTTTATTATACAATAATTTTAACGAAATTCATAGAGTAGTATGTCCCTTTTGTGTCTTAATATGTGGTACAATATGCACAGATGATAGGAGATTTGGGGAGATGCGAATGATGAAATCTGTTCGTTCAAAGATTATTTTATTAATTGTAACAGCCGTTATTGTGGCTACATCTATCACCGGCTTGATTGGAATTATCAGTTTTGGAAGAGCCATCGATGCGAATTCCGTGCAGGCGATGAATCTGACCTGCAGCGAGAAAGCCCAGGAACTGAATAATGTATTGGGCAGGATTGAGCAATCTGTGGAGATTCTGTCTGAATATACCACGGACAATCTGGATAGTATCGATAAGCTTTCGGAGGATTCTGAGTATCTGGAGGATTACACGGCCGACCTGGAGGAACTGGGGCTTACCATCGCCAATGCTACGGATGGTGCGGTGGCAGTCTATGCTCGTTTCAGCCCGGATATTACAACCGGCACGGATGGGTTTTTTAAGGTAAAGGATTCGTCAACCGGCAAGTTCGAGGATGAGCCGTTGACAGATCTTTCCCAGTACAGCCCGGAGGATATGGAGCATGTGGGCTGGTATTATATTCCGGTGAATGCGGGAAAAGCCATGTGGCTGCAGCCCTATGACAATAAAAATATTGATATTTACATGCTTTCCTACGTGATACCCATGTATAAGGATGGAGAATTGTTTGGTATTGTGGGAATGGATATTGATTTCGCGTACATTGCGGAGTTGGTGGACGATATTCATATATATGAAACAGGGCATGCCTTTATTATGGATGAGGATTTTACTATTGTACACAGTGTGCATTATGCACCGGGCACTGTGGGAAAGGATCTCAGTGAGAGTCTGGCTGAGGCCGAGGCTTCGGAGCTGGTGAGTATGGATACTGTGTTCAATCATGAGCTGGATGGAATCAGAAAAAAAATTGTGTTCCAGCAGCTGGACAATGGCATGATTCTGGCTGTGACGGTTCCGGTGTCAGAGATTGATGCCACGAAAAACCGGCTGATTCTGCAGATGGTAGGATTAGCCTTCCTTGTGATGCTGTTGTTTGTGCTTTTGGGACTGGTTATTTCGAAAAATATCGTAAAGCCGTTAAAGGCGTTGAATGAAGCTGCAAAGGAGATCGCCAAAGGAAATCTGGAGGTTTCTTTGACCTGCAAATCCAGGGATGAGGTGGGGACACTGGCAAAGAGTCTGCAGGAAACGGCATATCAGTTAAAGCAGCGTATTGACTATATCAATAATCTGGCCTATATGGATAAACTGACGGATACGAAAAATAATACGGCATATCTGCTGGAGATCACTGGTATTGAGAAGGATATACAGAATCACGGGGCCGAATTTACCGTGTTCGTGATAGATGTAAATGGACTGAAGTTTATCAATGATACATACGGACACAGTTATGGAAATGAGCTGATTATAGCTGTTTCCCAGGTGGCTGCAGAAGTATTTGGACGTGAAAATGTTTATCGAATTGGCGGAGATGAGTTTGTGGTGCTTCTGCCGTCTGCGGCAGATGACAGAAGTGAGGAGCTGGAAGAATTGTTTGAAAAAAAACTGAAGGCTTATTCGGGAGAGGTCAGTCCTTCGGCAGCTATGGGGTGGGCTGTTTATCAGAAGGATTCGGATGATAATTATGGAAAGGTATTTGAGCGTGCGGATGAAAGAATGTATGGGAAAAAACTGGAGATGAAATCCCGGGGGGAGACCAGCGGAGTTCGACAGTAAAAAAACCGCAGAAAAGGTTGATTATACAAGGAAAAATGAGTATAATGGCATTTAGGCTTATTGATTGAAAGACGAGTGAGAAAGAATAGATGGAGGAACTTTCATGGCACTGAGTAAAAAGCCGGTAACCGGCATGAAAGATATATTACCGGAGGAGATGCAGATTCGCGATTATGTGCAGAATGTAATCAAGGACACTTACCGGAGTTTCGGGTTTACCCCCATTGAGACCCCTTGTATGGAGAATATTGCAAATCTCACCAGCAAGCAGGGTGGAGAGAACGAGAAGTTGATCTTTAAGGTATTAAAAAGGGGCGAGAAGCTGAATCTGGAAACAGCGGAGAGCGAATCAGACCTGGTGGATCTGGGTATGCGTTATGATCTTACTGTACCGCTGGTGCGTTATTATTCCAACAATGCCAATAACCTGCCATCTCCTTTTAAGGCATTGCAGATGGGAAATGTATGGCGTGCGGATAGACCTCAGCGAGGCAGATATCGCCAGTTCATGCAGTGTGATATTGATATTCTGGGTGAGCCCTCTGACTTGGCAGAGATAGAGCTGATTCTGGCCACCACCACTACCTTGGGCAAGCTTGGATTTAAGAATTTTGAGATTCGTATTAATGAGCGTCGCATTTTAAAGGCCATGGCATCCTACAGCGGATTTCCGGAGGAAAGCTTTGATACCATCTGCATTATACTGGATAAGATGGACAAGATTGGTTTGGAAGGTGTCTCTGAGGAACTGGAGAAGGAAGGCTTTGATACATCCAGCATTGAAAAATATCTGGCTTTGTTCACGCAGGTTGAGAACAGCGAAAATGGATTAACGACTCTTTGTGATACACTGATTCAGGCAGGTACTTTAGAGGAAGAGATCAAAAACAACTTGTCCGAGATTATCGAAAGTGTAGAGAGAACTAAGAATGCAGAGTTTCGCATGGTATTTGATCCTACGCTGGTTCGTGGAATGGGGTATTACACCGGTACGATTTTTGAGATTGCCATGCCGGAATTTGGCGGAAGCTGCGGCGGTGGCGGACGTTATGATAAGATGGTTGGAAAGTTTACCGGAAATGATGTGCCGGCCTGTGGTTTTTCTATTGGATTTGAGCGGATCATTCTGCTTTTGATGGAGAGCGGTTTTCAGATTCCCAAGCAGCCGAAGAAGACTGCATATCTGATTGAAAAGGAATACCCGGCGGAGAGGCTTTGTGAAGTGATTGCGCAGGCGCAAAATGAGCGGGCAGCAGGCAAGCAGATTTTGGTGGCACGTATGAATAAAAATAAAAAGTTCCAGAAGGAAAAACTGACTGCTGAGGGTTATGAGGAAATTATTGAGTTTTTCCGGGATAAATAGCGAAAAGTAGTTGTGAGGAATGAAAATGAGCTGAGAAAGGGCTTCCCATATTGAAGTGGAAGAGGAAAAAAACGTGCATAGAATAATCGGAATTGATTTAGGAACTACAAACAGTCTGGTAGCAGTATGGGAGGATGGGCAGAGCCGCCTGATTCCCAATGCATTCGGCGAATACCTTACCCCCAGCGTGGTGAGTTTTGATGAGGATGGAACGGTGTATGTGGGACGTGTGGCCGTGGAGCGTCAGATTACTCACCCGGAGAATACCGTTTCCGTATTTAAGCGTTTCATGGGTATGGACAAGGAGTACGAGGTGGCTGGGAAAAAGTATCGCCCGGAGGATTTGTCTGCCCTTGTTTTGCGAAAGCTGAAGGAGGATGCGGAGAGTTATCTGCAGCAGGAGGTAGCTGAGGCTATTATCAGCGTACCTGCATATTTTAATGATCTTGCCCGCAATGCGACAAAGACTGCCGGTGAGCTGGCAGGCTTCCGGGTGGAGCGAATTATCAACGAGCCTTCTGCAGCAGCGCTGGCTTATCATCAGCATAACAGCACAGAGGAGGAGACCATTCTGGTATTTGATATGGGTGGAGGCACTCTGGATGTTTCTTTGGTTGATTGTGCGGAAAATATTGTGGAGATATTGGCGGTCAGCGGAGATAACGGGCTGGGTGGCAGTGATTTTGATCAGCTGATAGCAGATGCTTTTATTACAAAGCACGGACTGGAAGATCTTGGACTTACCATGGAGGAGAAAGCCATCATCCTGGATCGGGCGGTGAAGTGTAAGATGGATCTTACGAAACGGGAACAGGCAACCATGCGTGTTACCATGCGCGGAAAGACCCATACCATGAAAATGACCCGTGTGGCATTGATTCATTTGGCGGAGCAGCTTTTTATCCGAATGAGCACGCCGGTTCAGAAGGTAGTCAAGGATGCCGGGAAGGAAATGCGTGAAATTGACGGCGTGGTATTGGTAGGAGGTTCCTGCAAGATGCCGGTGGTACAGAAATATATCGAGCATAGTCTGGGACGCAAGGATCTGATGGTGGTAAATCCGGATCATATGGTTGCTTTGGGATTGGGAATTTATGCCGGTATCAAGGAGCGGAACGAGGATATTAAGGATATGATTCTGACGGATATCTGTCCCTTCTCTTTGGGAATCGGTGTTTACAATAAGGTGGATCCCGAGCGTCATCTGATGCGTGTTCTGATTGAGCGGAATACCGCATTGCCCACCAGCCGCGTGGTGATGCTTCAGACTGTTACAGATAATCAAAAGCAGATTGAGGTAGAGATTTGTCAGGGAGAAGCGTATTACCTGGATGAAAATCTGTTTCTTGGCAAAATAGAGGTGGATGTACCACAGGCTCCCAAGGGAGAGGAGAAAATCAGCGTTCGGTATACGTATGACATCAATGGTATTCTGGTGGTGGATGTGTTGGTGCTTTCCACGGGCGAATCCCAGCAGGTGATTATCCGGAACGAAAAGATTCAGCTGACCCAGAAGGAATTGGAAAAGAAACTGATCGAACTGGAAAAGTTGAAGATTTCTCCCAGAGAAAAGGATGAGAATCGTTTTACTCTGGCTCGTGCAGAGCGTCTGTACGAGGAAACTACCGGAAGTATGCGAGACGAGCTGGCAGAGCGTACCAGGTATTTTGATTATCTCTTAGATAAGCAGGATGAATACGATATCGACCGTTGGAGAATTCAGTTTAATCATTATCTGGATCAGATTGAGAATTATCTCCAGCTTACGGATATTACTGCACATTCCATCGATGAATTTTCCAGCTGGTTTGCCAGCGAAGAGCAGATGGAGGATAATGCAGACTGGCAGATGGAGGAGAATTCTTACCAAAGCTGGAAAAACGAATACTGGACTAGTTAACAAACGTGCCGATACCCGTAGTTATAAATTGAGGAAGAGGAGCAAATAATAACATGGCAGAGTCAATGAGAGGGTTGCACAGAACCCATAGATGTACAGAGGTATCCACAGCAAATGTCGGTGAGACAGTCACCGTCATGGGATGGGTACAGAAGAGACGTAATTTAGGAAGCTTGATTTTTATCGATTTGAGAGATCGTTCCGGCATCTTACAGATTGTATTTGATGAGAATAGTGTGGGCAGTGATGGATTTGCCAAGGCTGGAGATTTGAGAAGTGAGTATGTGATAGCCGTGGTAGGCACTGTGCAGAAGCGTTCCGCAGCGGTAAATGAGAACTTAAAGACCGGTGATATTGAGGTGATAGCCACCAGCCTGCGGATCTTATCCGAGGCGGAGACACCGCCATTTCAGATTGAGGAGAATAGCCAGACTAAGGACGAGGTTCGGTTGAAGTATCGTTATCTGGACTTGAGAAGACCGGATATCCAGCGGAATCTTATGTTGCGTAGCAAGGTCGCATACCTTATGAGAGAGTTCATGACCAAGGAAGGATTTTTGGAGATTGAGACACCGATTCTCTGTAAGTCCACACCGGAGGGAGCCAGAGATTATCTGGTACCCAGCCGCATACATCCGGGCAGTTTTTATGCACTTCCCCAGTCACCGCAGCTGTTCAAGCAGCTTTTGATGGCATCCGGATATGATCGTTATTTCCAGATCGCAAAGTGCTTCCGTGACGAGGATCTGCGTGCGGACCGTCAGCCGGAGTTTACCCAGGCAGATATGGAGCTTTCCTTCGTGGATATGGATGATGTCATCGATGTAAATGAGCGTCTGCTTCAGTATGTATTCAAGGAAGCCATCGGTGTGGAGATTTCCCTGCCGCTGCAGCGTATGCCATGGCAGGAGGCCATGGATCGTTTTGGTTCAGACAAGCCTGACACCCGTTTCGGCATGGAGCTGACCAATGTATCTGAGATTGTGAGAGATTGTGGTTTTGGTGTATTCACCGGTGCACTGGAGAATGGCGGCTCTGTCCGTGGTATCAATGTAAAGGGTCAGGGAGCAATGCCCAGAAAGAAGATTGACAAGCTGGTGGAGTTTGCCAAGGGTTATGGTGCTAAGGGACTGGCATACCTCTGTGTGAATGAGGATGGTACCTATAAGTCATCCTTTGCAAAGTTTATGACCGAGGAAGAACTGGCAAAGCTGGTGGAGGCTATGGCTGGAGAACCCGGAGATTTGCTGTTGTTCGCCGCAGATAAGAATAAGATTGTGTGGAATGTACTGGGAGCCCTGCGTGTGGAGCTGGCAAAGGAACTGGATCTTTTGGATTCCAATCAGTATAACTTCCTGTGGGTAACCGAGTTCCCGCTGTTGGAGTGGTCGGAGGAGGAGAATCGTTATATGGCGATGCATCATCCCTTTACCATGCCCATGGAGGAGGATTGGGATAAGATTGATACAGATCCGGGAGCTGTCCGTGCCATTGCATACGATATCGTATTAAATGGTACCGAGCTGGGCGGAGGCTCTGTCCGTATCCATCAGGATGATATTCAGGAGAAGATGTTTGAGGTATTAGGCTTTACCAAGGAGCGTGCGCATGAGCAGTTCGGTTTCCTTTTGGATGCCTTTAAATATGGTGTACCACCTCATGCAGGATTGGCATACGGACTGGATCGTCTGGTGATGCACATGGTACATGCAGATTCCATTCGTGATGTCATTGCGTTCCCGAAGGTAAAGGATGCATCCTGCCTGATGAGCAATGCGCCGGACGTGGTGGATCCGAAGCAGCTGGAGGAATTGGGAATTGAAATCAGCGAAGAGACAGAGGAGTAAGCACTGAACTGTAAACAGAGGAGAACGGAAGAAAGCTTTGGAACAATAGTGCATAGGAAGAATGAGGTTGAGGATACTTTCTGTGAGAGGTCTCGCAGATAAGATATCCTCAGCTTTTTTGAATAAGAAAGTTGAAAAAGTGAACAAAAAAAGACAAAATAATTGTGTTTTTTTGTATATACAGTATAATTAAGATATATTCTAAGGAAGCGAGGGAGATTATGGAAAAGAAAATCAATCAAGGTTTGGTTTACACCAATGAAAACTGTGTGGCATGTAACAAGTGTATATCTTCATGTCCGGTTCCGGGGGCAAATCATGCAGAAGTTGCTGGGGATGGTAAGGAAGTTATTAAAGTAGATGGCGATGCCTGTATTGCCTGTGGAGCCTGTTTTGATGCATGTAAGCATGGGGCCAGGTCATTTCGGGATGATACGGAGCGCTTTTTTGAGGATTTAAAAAAGGGAGAACGGATTTCCCTGCTGGTGGCACCTGCTTTTATGGCGAATTATCCGGATGAATATGAAAAGTATCTGGGTATCCTGAAGGATGCTGGTGTGCAACGAATTATCAGTATTTCCTTTGGGGCGGACATCACTACCTGGGCATATCTGAATTATATTACCAAATACAATTTTCTGGGAGGAATTTCACAGCCATGTCCGGCTGTAGTGGGATATATTCAGAAGTATATTCCGGAGCTTCTGCCTAGGCTTATGCCGGTACATAGTCCCATGATGTGTGGGGCAATCTATGTGAAAAAATATATGGGAATAACGGATAAGCTGGCATTTATCAGTCCTTGTATTGCCAAAAAGAATGAGATTGAGGATCCCAATTGCGGCGGATATATTTCCTATAATGTGACTTTCGATCATCTGGTAAAATATATCCGGGAGCACGGATTGACCGGTCATAGTCTTGCAAAGGATGAGATAGAGTACGGTCTGGGTTCCGTTTACCCTATGCCCGGCGGATTGAAGGAAAACGTTTATTGGTTCTTAGGAGATGAAATATTTATTCGCCAGGCAGAAGGCGAAAAGCATATGTACGAATTTTTGCATGACTACCAGGAGCGTATCAATGAGAAGAAACCTCTTCCGTTTATGGTGGATGCCTTAAACTGCTCTCAGGGTTGTCTGTATGGAACCGGCGTGGAAGAGGAGCGGGCGGTTGGTGATGACACGCTGATGAATGTGTGGCAGATTCGCGAGAAGAGCAAAAAGAAGCGTGGTGCCTGGGGAAGAGATCTCAGTCCCAAGAAACGTTTAGATGCGTTCAATGCCCAATTTAAAAAATTAAATCTGGATGATTTTATCCGAAAATATACAGATCAGTCCGGCACGGTATCTTTGAAGGAGCCGACAGAGGAAGAGTACGATGCAATTTTCACTTCCATGAATAAGGATACGGAAATGAAAAAACATATCGATTGTTCTGCCTGCGGTTATGAGAACTGTCGCTCCATGGCACGCTCCATTCATAATGGAATCAATCACAGAGAGAACTGTATTCACTATTCCAAGGATTTGGCAGAGTTGGAAAAGATAGAGGCATTGCAGATCAAGGATGAAATAGAAAAACAGTCGGCAGAAAAACTTGCTAAAGCGAGTAAGATGGATAAAATCATGAGTGACATTTCAGAGAATTTTTCCATTTTGTTGAAATCTTTGGAAGAGCTTGGAACAGGCAATGAGGAAAATGCGAAGGAAAGTACAGAAATTTCCCAGGATGTCTTCGATGTCAACCGGGCAAGTGAAGAGATGATGGAACTGTTTCAGCAAATTACAGAATTCCTTGTCATGATTAAAAAGAACAACGATGTGATTTTTGATATTTCTTCCCAGACAAATTTGCTGTCTTTGAATGCCTCTATCGAGGCAGCCCGGGCGGGAGAGGCTGGAAGAGGATTCTCTGTAGTCGCTGAGGAAATAAAGACTCTTTCAGAGTCCAGTCGCAGTGCGGCACAGGATTCCAACCAGAATTCAGAGGCAATACGGAAATTTATGGAAAATCTGATGGGGCAGGCAGAATCATTGTCAAAGCTTGTGAAGAAGATTGATGAACGTGTCAGTAGTTTTGCTGCATCTACGGAAGAGATCGCTGCAGAAACTAAGGTGGTCGAGGAAATGTCACAGAATATCCAAACCAGATTACGGGAAATGAAGGATGTATAAGAATTGTATCTGTGAAGATACTGAACAGATACTAAGAAATAAAGAAAGGAAGCCACGATGGAGAGTTCTCTATCGTGGCTTTTGTATGTGTAGCCTTATTTGATATATTCGAGAAATCTTTCATGAAATAATTCGAATTCACGCAGTTCTTCCGCCGTGATACCATCCTTGCTATAAAGCGCTTTTTCCAATAAAGAGACGTACTTTGCCATATCCATCGAAACCGGCCAGAGGGAAATCAATTCCTCCGGTATATAGTTCTGCCAGAGAGACAGCTTCTGAGGATAGGAGAGATGTTTTTGATTATGTCTGCCACGATGTGTTTTGTGATCATTTGGAAGATTTAATGAATTAGAAATTACATCTTTCTTTAATAATTTGAAAAAAAACTGTCGATACAGAATCCTGACAACCAGTCTATAATTTCCCTCCTGATGGGCTTTTCTTAGCGTGAACTGTTCTCTCAGTCTGTAGAAAAGAGCCCGGATGGGATCGAACAGCAATAACAGAAGAAGTAGTAGCAGGAGCGGAAGAGACAGATGGCTGGTACTGGAGAAAAAGTCGGTAAAGGATGTGGCTGACTTTTTCGGAACTTCTGCCTGTGTCTCGTTCTGGGATTCTGTGGCATCAGATGCCAGAGAAAATAAACCGGAGAATACCTGCCAGAAATCTGACGTATCGGTGTAGTCACTTCCCGTGGATGGCGGTGTTACCTCTACTGGAATCCATCCAAAACCTTCCTGATAGAGTTCAATCCAGGAGTGGGCATTTCCATCGGTAACATCCACAGTGACCACACCGGTCTCTCCAATGGGAGAATCCCCTTCCAAGTATTCAGAATAGAGGGCATCCGTATTTTCTCCGTTTGCAATATCCGCAGGGCTGATGACGTATCCTTCCACATAGCGGGCGGGATATCCCATACGCCGAAGCAGCATGGTGCCGGCGGAGGCGAAGTGTACGCAGTATCCCCGGTTCTGTCTGGTAAGGAAATATTTGATAAAGTCAGCATTGTAAGGTGTGGTGCCAGGTGTCATACTGTAGGTGTAGTGGGTGTTGAAATAATCGGCAATTTTGTCTGCTGCATCCAGGGCATTTTCTGTGGGACCGATTTCGTCAATGACCGCATCTAAGGCCTCGTTTAGATTAAGCGGAACCTGGCAGTACTGGGTTTGGCAGTATCCGCCATAAATCTGTTCGTATAAAAATTCCGAGGGAGAGATTAAGTCAGAAATCGATATGTTTTGATTGGATGAGGCTGGAGTGAGCGCAGCGAATAAGCTTTCATCTGTCAGAATCTCATTCACCATAGGATAGTAGGTGTAGGGGATGGTGGCACCTAGGGGGGAAGAGCCGGTGAGGATTCCGGCAGAGGAAGAAAGACCGGCTACAGCGGAATCCATGGTATAGTAGGGCATATACGCATAGTCGGCATTTGCCCCCACATTGGTGACATCCATTTTGCCATACAGACTGTATGTGCCCTGTTTTTCATGATATTTGGAGAGAAGCATGGCCTCACGGAGGGAAAGGAAGTTTTGGAAATCTGCCTGTTTCTCCTGATCCAGGCGGTCAGTCATACTGTTTAGGAATGCATCCTGCTTCCGAAAGCTGGACCAGCTATTGTCTGCGTAATTTTCCCCCACAAAGGCGCGGAGATACACGGTTTCGTAGTTGTAGGGTGCGAACGTCACCTGAAGATCCGTCTCAAAGTCCGGTCGGACAGAGCTGACACCTCCCAGACGACCCTCTGCCAGACCGCCGGTGCTGTCATAACGATTCAATAAACCGGAGAGACCGCTTTGTACAAAGAGTGCTACATATTCATCCGTCAGCTGTTTGACCCGGTTCGTGGCAGTGTGGGCATTGACACTTCGCTGTGCAATGGGATAGAAACCAAATAAAAAGATCAATGATAAAAGTGCAAAAATCAGACAGGTCTGCAGTAATACCTTTCCACTGATACGGTAGGTATGAATGTGCAGATTTTTTTTATAGGTCAGGCGGTATGTGTTGCGGTCTTTTGCTTTTTTGGGAATCTCATAGTGTTGAAATCGTCCCAACAGACCGATGGTCAGATAGGAGAAAACAAGGGGGGCAAAATAAAGAAAATGTGGATAGCGGTTAATATAGATCCCCAGCATCAAAATGGGCGAAGTAAGAAGAATCGTACCCGTTACACTCATATGGGAGGAAATTACGATGTTTAGAATCAACGCAAAAACAAACCCCACATAGATGGCGGCCACGGTCACGGTCTGGTACACATCGGTATTGGCTACGGTTACATCACGGATACTGTCCATGTCAAAATATCCGGTATAGGCATCGTAAAGTATGGTGACAAAATTCTGGAATCCGCTGTTTGCCAAAAGACGGTTTCGGATAATGGAAAAGGTGAATCCCACAAAGATGACAGGATACAGGGTATAAAAAAGCATGCGGTTATAGTGCAAAAATCCAAGCAAAAAGCAGAATGCCAGCATTAGGAAGAAGAACAGTGGAATATTGTAGGATATCTCAAAGGCATTTAACAAACCTCCTACCGATCCAAAGGTGGCACAAAAAATCAAAAATCCATGAATCAGACAGACAATCCCACGATGGAGCGTTACCTCCGTGGGACTGGTGGATAGATGATAACCGCTGGCTTCCATTGCTGCCGCCAGCCGGGCAGCCTGTTTTTTCTTAGCGGACATGGATTCCCTCCTGTGTGACATGTAGTACAGTTCCCTTTAATATTTCCGATGCCTGGAATTTCTCATAGGCCAGATCTGGATCCCGATAAGGTGTTTCATAGCAGATCTGGGAAAATGCATCGTGGAGCATTTCCTGGTTCTGAATCTGGAATGAAATAAAATCATCTTTTAATATACTATATATACATAAGAAAAATGGCTCTCCCAGATGCAACAACTCCATGCAGGAACCATATGCATGCTCCAGTGTGTGATCCAGCGCATGATTTTGATCGGTCTCATCCCCAGCATATAATTCCATCAAAAGGATGAAACAGTGGGAGGCACTGGCACCGTATTCCTTTACCATCCACTGATTCAGCTTGGTGGAAAGCTTCCAGTGAATCTGCTGCATGCGGTCACCAGGGATATATTCCCGGATATTGGTGACATCTCCGGTGACTAAGCCACGTCCCTGTGTCTCATCGAATTCGTCAAAGCCCTCGGAATAATAGCTGTCCGGAAGCTCTGTTTTCTCGTGGGTCTGGGGAAAAATGGTGATCTGCGTGTGGGCTGTTGAATGGTAGTGGAATCGGAAAAGATGCAGGAAATCCCAGGCATCGTAACACTCCAAAGCAATCTGATAACCGCCCAGTTTTCCGAAAGTGACGGGAAAGCTTTTCTCACTGGTGGAGTGGGAAGTTACTGGCACTGCGATGCGTTCCCGGTCTGCGTTCCGGTAAAAGGAAGACTCGATGTGTAAGGTCAGAGAAAGCTCCAGAAGAGGAAAAATGCTGGGATTTTCGATTTTCAGTACCAAAGGAACCGGTATGTCACGCAGACTTTCCGTGGTTTTGACCGATACACTGACCGAAAGCTGCGACATCACATACCGACAGATGTAGTAGGATGCAAAGGGCAAAAACAACAGCAAAAGGCAGGCAAACACAAAGAAAGGCTGACGGTAGAATACAGCCAGCAGTGCCATGATGAGGAATAAAACCAGATATTTTGCAAAACTGAGAAGTCGCAGAATCATAAGCACCTCACCTCATTCCAGATTCAGGAAAGCTTTGGCATGGGAATCTGCCGGGTAATCTGTGTCAGAATCTCGGAGATTGTCATGCCGGAAGCCTTGGCTCTGGTACTGATCAGAATCCGGTGGTTGCAGACGCTGTCAAATACAGCCAGCACATCCTCCGGTGTAACAAAGTTACGGTCTGATAAAAAGGCATGTCCCTTAGCCATTTTTAGCAGAGCCATACTGCCTCGGGGACTGATGCCCTGGGTGATGAACTCGCTGTGCCGGGAAGCTTCTGTCAGGTCCACAACATAGCGACAGAGGGCTTCATCCGCATAGACCTGTGCCGTTTTTTCCTGCATGGCGGACAGCTCCTCCAAGGTCAGAACCTCCTGTACAGTATTCATCTGTTCAGAGGAATGCCCCATTAAGAGCCTTGTGGCACTCTCGGTATCCGGATAACCCAGACTCAGCCGCACAAAGAAACGATCCAGCTGAGAGTCTGGCAGCTTCTGGGTACCGCTGGCTCCTACGGGATTTTGTGTGGCAATGACAAAGAAGGGAGAGGGAAGGTCCCGGGTGACACCATCCACGGTGACCCGGTGCTCCTCCATAACCTCCAACAGAGCAGATTGTGTTTTCGGTGAGGTTCGGTTGATCTCGTCAGCCAGAAACAGATTGGTAAATATAGAACCCGGATGGAAAGCAAATTCGCTTGTTTTGGATTCATACATGTTAAAGCCTAATATATCGCTGGGCAAAACATCCGGAGTAAACTGCATTCTGCAATAGGACATGGACAGCGTCTTTGACAGGGCGAGAGCCAGTGTGGTCTTGCCCACACCGGGTATATCCTCCAGCAGAATGTGTCCGCCTGCCAGCAGAGTGGTCAGAACCAGATCAATTGCAGAATCTTTTCCCTGCAGAACCTTTTTTATTTCTTCTTTTACCTGTGCAAGCTTTGCATTCATGCGTTCGCATCCTCCATATTTTAGCGGTAATCTCCCAGATAAAACAGTGCGATGGTACCCGGACCGGAATGTGCTCCGATGGTAGAACCCACGTAGTTAATCAAAAAGCTGTCAATGCCGAAACGGAGCTTAATCTGATCTGCTACAAACTGAGCATCCTCCACGCTGTCACCGTGGCTGATAAACACAATGTCATTTTTGTCGGCATAGCTTCCCATCTGCTGTTCCATGCTGTCTACCAGTGCTAGCAGGGATTTCTTTCTGCCGCGCACCTTTGACAGAGGAATCAGGTGTCCGTCGTTATCTACATGCAAAATAGGCTTGATGCTGGCAATGGTTCCCAAAAAAGCAGCGGTTTTGGATACCCGGCCGCCCCGATACAGATGGAACAGATTGTCTACGGTAAAATTGTGCACGATGTGAAGCTTTATATCCTCCACAAACTGAGCGGTTTCTTCCAGAGAGGCTCCCGCTTCCTTTTTTTGCAAAGCCTTGTGGATCAGAAGTCCCTCGCCCAAAGAGGCACACAGGGAATCAATCACCAGAATTTTGTGTGGGAATCCCTCTTCCTCCAGCTCCTGTGCAGCCATTCTTGCACTGTTGTAGCTGCCACTGAGTCCACTGGAAAATGCGACATGTAAAATGTCGCAGTTCCCTTCTGTGGCCCATTTGGTAAAAAGCTCCCTGGCGATTTCCGGGTTAACCTGCGAGGTTGTGGGCATAGAGCCGTCCCTCATTTTCTGATAGAATTCCTTTACATCCATGGGATGTTCCCAGTCGTATGTCACACCTTCTAATGTATAAGTCAGCGACATAATTCCCAGATGATGTTCCGCTACATAATCTGCGGGAAGATCCGCAGTGGTATCTGTGGTAATCATAAAATCAGCCATAATGCCCTCCTAAAAGATAGTAACCACTTAAGCAAAAAGTATGCTTCAAAGCAGTGATTTTGCAAATGGGTTTGCGAATCGTATCTGTGAAGTACGGAACAGATACATTTATTGTATTATATCATAAACTTTAGTGCTCTGGCAAAAAAACTCTTGCAATTTGAGTAAAAAGGTAGTAATATTCAAATCATCTTTTTTATCTTTTTGGTCAGGAAGTTCATTCTGACATTTTCCCAATGAAGACTTTTTAGGAGGAATTCTTTTGAAGGAAATATTTGAACAATACGGCGGTGTGATCGTGACTGTAATCGCTATTGTGGCACTGGCTGCCATGATTACGGCTATCATGGGAAACGGAAACAGTGGTCCGGTCTATAATGCATTTCAGGGATTGATTGACAATTTTACAACCAATGCCGGTCTGCCCACTCCATAGGAGGGATTGCATTGGAAAAATTGGATATTGGAATCCGCATGGAGCCGGAGTATTTCGGCCCGTTGTGGCGTTATGTGAAGGATCCGAAGATCACAGATGTGGACTATAACGGACATCAGCTTTGGATTACGGATGTGGAAAATGAGCGGTATCTGGTGGAGCGTTCCGGTATCACGGAGAAGTTCGTGGAGCAGTTTTCCCACCGCATTGCCAATGAGGTGAGTAAGCCTTTTAACAAAAAGTGCAACTTATTAGAGGCGGAGACGGAT
The DNA here is from genome assembly GCA_022766245.1 of Lachnospiraceae bacterium. GTDB lineage: Bacteria > Bacillota > Clostridia > Lachnospirales > Lachnospiraceae > Roseburia_C. The sequence continues at coordinate 16,250 of JALEPL010000002.1, forward strand.
ATGCTTCGCATCAGCATCATCCATGAGTCTGTGGCAGTGTCGGGGCGCAGTATCTGTATTCGTAAGTCGCCGCCGGTGCTTCGTATGGAGGTGCAGGATATGGTGGAATCGGAGTATTGTGCCCTGCCGGTGTTAGAGCTGCTGGTGAATTGTGTACAGGCAAAAATGAATTTTGTCTTTTGTGGAGAACCGGGGGTAGGGAAAACAGAATGTGCAAAATTCTTTTCCCAGTTTATCCCTGCCGGAGAGCGTGTCATCACCATTGAAGATAATCCGGAGTGGCATTATGGGCGCATCAATCCGGAGAAGGATTGCGTGGAGCTTAGAATCGGACCGGACTTTGATTACACCAAGGCGATTAAGACCTGTCTGAGGCAGAACCCGTCCTGGATCATGCTGTCTGAGGCCAGATCCACGGAGGTGAAATCCCTGCTGGAATGCTGGTCCACAGGAATTCGGGGATTTACCACACTCCATACGGATGATGTGAGAAAGATACCGGATCGTATTTTGAACATGATGGAGAGCCGGATGGATGCGGATCGTATGGAGAACGATGTGTACAGCTATGTGGATGTGGGTATTCTGCTCCGCAGAAAACAGAGGCCGGATGGAAGAATTTATCGCTATATTGATCAGGCCTGTTTCTTTTTGCGGGAGGATAAAAAAAATCAGATTTATATGCTGGTGCAGGATGGCTGTATGCTGATGCGGGAATTGCCGGTAGCACTGACGGAACGCCTGCAGCGTCGCGGCATAAAGGATCCTTACTGCAACGCACAGATTCGACAGAAACTGGAGGGTGTCTATGAAGCATAAGTCATTGGTAAAGAATCTTCTGGCGGCATTGGCGTTGATTATGACGTCAGGATTTATTTTGCAGATGAAGTGGTACAGCATATTAATGGCGGTTCTGTTTTATCTGATTCTGTTACCGAAGTGGGAAAAGAGGAAACAGGAAGCCCTGCTTCAGCAGCAGAGATTGGAAGAGGCCACTCTTTACATGGAACAGCTTTTATATGCGTTTCAGCAAAATCAGCAAATTTTGTCCTCGCTGGAGGATGTTTATCCACTGTTTCACCCGGGTCGTATGAAGGAGTGTATCAAGGGTGCAATCAGCCGGATGAAGGCGGAGCATGATGCCACAGGAAGAGAAGCACTGGGGATTATTGAAAAAGAGTATGACTGTGACAGGCTTCGTCAGATTCATACTTATCTGTTGCATGTGGAACAGTATGGAGGAGATTTTTCGGATACCATAGAATATCTGCTGAATGATGTACATCAGTACATGGAGCGGGTACAGCTGTATCAGGAAGACTGTAAGAATTACCGGAGAAATGTATGGATTGCGGTGATTTTGTCTGTGGTAATCTGTGGAATCACTAATGCACTGTTGCCCGGTGACCTGGAGGTGGCAGGTCTGGCAGTCTGTCAGGGAGCAGCAGTGATTATGCTGTGTATCGATATGCTGCTTTGCAGGAGAACACTGGCAAGAACTTCAAAGGATTGGCTAAAGAGCGGTGATATGGAAAATCAGACAGAGTGGGAAAAGCATTACATGGATTATAAGAACAACCGTGGATTAGCAGGGTTGCTTTATCGGAAAAGCCTGAAAAAGAAGCTGCAGATGGCGTTCCCTCACTGGCTGATGGAGATAGCCCTGTTACTGCAGACCGAGAATGTCCAGGTCGCCATGCATAAGACCAGACAGACGGCACCGGCAGTGCTTCGCCCTGCCATAGGAGAATTGGTGGAACAGCTGAATCAGAATCCGGAGAGCATTCAGCCCTATATGAGTTTTTTGGAGGAATTTCATATTCCGGATGTGACATCTGCCATGCGGATGCTGTATGCGCTTTCCACAGGAGGCTATGGTGACAGCAATCAGCAGCTTTCCCAGATTATGCTGCGAAACCAGGAACTTTTGGATAAGGCAGAGCGCAGCAAAAACGAGGATTCCCTGGCGGGAATGTATGCGCTCTTTCTGGCACCGGCTCTGACCGGAGCTGGCAAAATGCTGGTGGATATGACCATGTTTTTAGTGGTCTTTATGACACAAATGCGGATGTAAAGATGGATACTTATTGACGGAGGAAGGCTATGGAGCAGATTATCAAAACCTATCTGGGTATTTTCCTGATTCTGCTGCTGACGGTTACCGGTATCGGAATCGTGGCAGCGGAGGTGGAGGTGACCCGGGCAAGGGAATTTAAATCCGATGTGATCATAGAAATGGAGAACAGTAACTATAACGTAAATGTGCTGAATGCCTGTATGGAACAGGCGGGAGCGATTGGATATGATTTGAAAGTGACGCTTTATGGAAAGGATGGAACAGCGGTGGATTATACGCCGGGAGTTACCCTTCCTGATGGGGGGATCACCTTTGCAGAGGTTGTGCTTTACTATTCTTATCGAACCGGTCCTTTTGGAGACCTGATGCAGCACAGTATCAGAGGATATGGAAGGTGATGAAATGAGAAATCTATTGGAGGATTACGGACAGGCAATTCTTTGCGTGGTGGCTGGAAGTGCAGTAATCGCCATGGCATGGAGAATGCTGGATTATATTAGTGTTTGAGGAATCGATAAAAAGGAGTGATGCGAATGGAACTTATCATGGAAGAATATGGGGCTGCAATTGCTGCAGTGCTGGCAATAGGAATACTACTGGTTGTTTTGGTGCAGTTTTTTGGAGCAGGAAGCATGCTGCAGGAAATCTTAAAAGCAGCAGCCTCGTCCATCAGCTGAGAGGTGATGTATGAAAAGTATTTTTCGGGAATACGGGAAAACAATCGCAGCCGTTTGTGTGGCACTCGTTTTATTCCTGCTTATCACGGCGATGTTGATGATATCGGCAAGTCGACAGGAGTCACTGGAACAGGGAAATTTCAAACAGTATCAGGATGGGTTATTTACCAGACAGCTGCATACCAGAAAGTCCCCGGTCATCACATGGCTGGGGGGATCCGGCCTGACTGTGGGAGCATCCGTGGAGTTAGCCGGCTATTTTAGAGCAGAGGATGCAGAGGGAACAGAGATTCCGGTGACCATCCATTCGGTATGTGATGCAAATGGACAGTCATGTGAGAATTATTTTCTGGTACCGGGAGTTTATCAGGTCACGGTGTCCGCTACGGATCGTCTGGGAAAAACGGCGAAGGTTCTTGTGGATATACCGGTGGGAAGTGCCAGATAAATAAGAAAAGCGGGAGGTGAAGCTTTTGAAACAAATTGTATTTGGTCTGGTGGGAGGCATTCAGGTATTGTTGTTTTCCGTAATGCTGATAATTCTTCAGAGTCGAAGTGTTCGACAGGAGGAACTGAAGCTAAGTCTTGCGGAGGCCATGGAAATTTCCATAAAGCAGGTGGAGGGAAAGCAGTTTTACTCGGATCAGGAACTGGCAGATTATTTTATCCGGGTTTTTTCCAAACAGATCAATTCAGATTCCCGGTTTCATATCCGTGTAATCTGTGCGGATGTGACGGAAGGGATTTTGTCTGTGGAGGTGGAGCAGATGTATCAGTATGTGAATGGAAAGTCTGGAAGCATCAGCTGCAGGCGAACCATTCTTTTGGATGAAACGAAGGATGGGGCAGAGGAGCCGGAGTCCTGTACGGTGACCTTTTATTTAGACCTGCAGGAGTTGGAAAATCAGGGAGTATTTTACAAGCAGTATGAGGTGGCCCGGGGCGATGTGGTGCATTGTCCGGTGGCACCGGTGGCTGATTATGGGAAAGGAAACTTTTTAGAGTGGAGAGATGCGGCAGGTTATCTGGCCGATTTTTCACAGGGAGTCACACAGGATATCACATACTATGCGGTATATGAATAAAGGGGGAAAGCATGAAAAGAAAATGGATGAAAACACTTTTATTTCTGATGCTGCTTTTGTGGGGATGGGGAAACGTTATATCGGTGAAAGCGGAAGAGACTTCTCTGAAGGTGCCCACTAGTCCCGGAGCGCTGGTGTCTGTGGGAGCGGTACCATACCGGTATGTGAATAAAACATGGAGTCAGTGGGAAGCGTATTTTAACCGGTTGGGTTACAGCTACAGCCATTGTTATTATGAAGTGGAAGTGCGGGGGGCGGACCGGTACAGCAAGGAGAGCGATGTGTGCTGGTGTGCGTTTACAAAAGGAGGAAAGGTATACTGGAGTGCGTTGCAGGTCAATACAGATGGGACATATACCATTGCTATGAACCATTGGGACTATATCGGGCCAAGTACGAATCCCGGCAGTCCTGGCGGCACCTATACCGGAAATGGAGCTCACTGGTATTTTGCCAACGGAGATGGATTAATCTATCAGGACAGTTGGATTTATGTACCCATCAGCACATCGAATATCAATCGATTGGGATATTTTTATGTCAATGCCAGTGGACATATGCTTACCGGATGGAATCGGGATACAGCCGGTAACTGGTATTATTTTAAGATTGACACCATAAATAATGAGGATGGCGCCAGCGTAAAAACGGGTGTGTCAGAAGACCGCAATCGCTCCACCGTGTGCTGGACGGAGGTGAAAAGGGCGGCCGGAAACGGTTCCTATGGACTTTATCGATACGATGGAATCGATGTGAGAACAAATTTCTATATTATGAATACGAAGGGGGAATATCCGGCTTCGTATCATCACAGCACCACCACCCATGCCACTGCTTCGCAGGTTCCACCGTTGAATCCCCAAAGCAGCGTCAGCTATGACAGTGCTGCTGCATCGGGTTTTCTGACAACAGGATTCTATCAGGATACTTCCAGAGGAAACTGTGGGCAAAACCAGCAAGTCTATCTGACGAATACAGATTGGCAGAGTGTGTCTGTGGATGCATTTCATTTTTATATTGGGCGCAGGCAGTATACGCAGACCATTTCTTATCGCAGAAAGCAGCAAGGGGTGTGGAACGTGGTAGAAGGCGATACAAAAATTGTACAAGCCTATTATGGAAGCGTATTTTCATTGGATAGCGGAAATAAAACCTACACCGGATACATCAGGGAAAGAATTCTTCGAAATAATCAGAATTTTTCCGGGAGTGAGTATACTGTGCTGGGAAATAATCAGATTTATATGGATTACCGTCCCATTCAGTATACCGTCAGCTACTATGGAAATGGTGCAGATGGGGGCAATATGCCGGATAACACTTATGATTATGATAGTACGGCTCTTTTGCGGGTAAATCAGTACAGCAGGGCAAATTACCGGTTTAAGGGCTGGGCTTTGACCCCGGTGGGAACAGCAGTGTATTCGGATCAGGCAAGGGTGGGGAACTGGACAACTCAGGATGGAGCCAGAATCTGCCTTTACGCTGTCTGGGAGCAGATTATGGCTCCGGTAACCATTCGCATTTACCGTATGAATGTCACTGGGACAGACTATTTCCTGCAAAACGAAAAGAATATCTCTGTAGGAATGGGAAGTCAGATGACTCTTTCCCGGCTGGCACAGTCAGAAAACACCGAAGGATTTCATTACGCCTATGGGACAGTGAATGGAGGCAGGATGGAACAAATGCAGGTGTCGTCTACGGGGGGCTGTATCATTGCTCTTTATTTTGACCGTAATCAGTATTCGTTGACTATAAGTGGAGAAAGCGGACTGAATCATATTCAGGGAGCAGGAAATTATTATTATGGTGCAACAGTTCGGGTATCTGCGGAATTGGCAGAGGGATATTCCTTTTTGCAGTGGCAGACGACAGGAATTCCCGAAAGTAAAGAGCTTAAGTTTTCCTTTTCCATGCCGGCGTGTTCTGTGACTATAAACGGGAAAACACGTGCACATACCTATCAGATTGTATTTGATGGAAATGGTGCCACAGCAGGAGATATGAGCGATGCTGCAATCCATGCGGTCTACGGAGGGAAGTATACATTGCCGGTCAATCAGTATCAGCGTGTGACAGACCAGGGAGAAAGTGTATTTTGTGGTTGGAGCATAGACAGTGGAACCCGCTTTGGAGACTGTGAATATCGAGATGGACAGCAGGTGAGTAATGTAACTGCGGAGGATGGAGCGACCATTACCTTTTATGCGATATGGGACGATATGCCCGGAATAGCAGCTCGGGATCTGTACTATACTCTGGAGGAAGCGCAGAACGGAGTGATCACCTATGAGCTGCTGATGGAGCAGGCCTCTGCCTATGACCGGGAGGAGATCACACAGGAAAATCCCAGTGGAGAGATTCCGAAGGGAAGAGATGAAACGCGCGGAACACAATTTGCTATCCTGGATTATTCCGGGGACGAGTTTATCAGCTTTTTTCATGGGGGAAGTGTGACTGTGACTTATCAGGCGGTGGATGCGGGTGGAAACCAGACCAGAAAACAGATTCGCATTTATCTGGTGGATACCGCAGCCAGAAGTACGGAAGAGCAAAAATCTGAAGTGCGTTTCATCAGCAGCAGATATTTGACGACTCTGCCGGAAGATTCTAAGTGGAGAAAAGATAGCAGCTGTGCCGGTCTGCTGGATCGGGCTTTAAACGGGGAGGAGGATTTTGCTACCTATGAATTTTTGACTGGGGCAATAGAAGAATAATAGTAATTGTTCAGAACAGGCCGAATCACTTGCTGATGAGGCCGTAAGAACATGATTCAATAATACATTCCGGAATGAGAAAGAGCCGCAATATGCGGCTCTTTTGTATCTCTATTATCAGATTGTTTTAAGATAAATCGTTTCGATGCGGTTCTTGTCCACTTTTTCGGCTCTGAGAAAAATGCCGTCCTCCGTGGTGATGGATTCCCCTTCCTCCGGCAGGTGATCCAGATGCTCCAGCATATAGCCTCCGATGGAATCATAATCCTCTGATTCCAGGGAAATGCCCAGCTCATCACAGACATCACCCAGATTCATGGAACCGGAAATGTAGAATTCGTGCTCATTGATAGCCTGAATATCCTGCTCCTCGTTGACATCGTATTCGTCGTGAATCTCGCCTACGATCTCCTCCAGAAGATCCTCTAAGGTAATCAGTCCGGCGGTAGTACCGTATTCATTTAGTACGATGGCAATATTGATGGAGGAACTCTGCATTTCCTTTAACAACTCTGCAGTATTTTTATGTTCGTAGGTAAAGAAAGGCTCCCGCATGATATTCCGCACGGAAAAATGGGAGTGATCCTCCACCAGCAGAAGATCCTTGACATTTAATATGCCCACCACATTGTCATTGGTATCCTCGTATACCGGAAGACGGGTGTATTTTGTTTCCCGGTAAATTTCCATCAGTTCTTCGTAGGAAGCATCTGCCGATAAAAATGTCATATCGATACGGGGAACCATGATTTCCTTTGCCTCGGAATCGGTAAACTCAAATACATTGGTAATCATTTCCCGTTCTTCGGATTCGATGACACCGGTTTCATGACCAACATCCACGATGGTGAGGAATTCTTCCTCGGTCATAGCGGCTGCCTTCGCATTGGGGTCAATACGGAGCAGACGAAGGAACGCCAGTGACATGGCGTTGATAACAAAAATCACCGGGGTAAGAATCCGCATCAGTAAAAGAAGCGGTCCGGAATAGGCCAGTGAAAGCTTTTCGGAATAAATGGTGGCGATAGTTTTCGGTGAAATCTCGCCAAATATCAGAACCAGAACTGTCAGGATACCGGTGGCAATTCCTGCTCCCATATTGTGAAAAAGCTTGGTGGCCAGTATGGTGGCGATGGAGGAAGCAGATAGATTTACGACATTGTTTCCTATTAAAATGGCACTTAGCATTTTCGCAGAATCTTCGGTGATGGTCATCACACGCTGGGCACGGCGGTTGCCGTCCTCTGCCATGGTTCTGATTCTTATGTGATTTACGGTGGTAAGTGCTGTTTCCGCAGATGAGAAAAAAGCGGACAGAAGCAATAAGACCACCAGTATTATTATCTGAATAGTCATCGCAGTGTCCAATTAATCAACTCCTAAACTACTGATGTAATCGCTGATGGCGGTGATATTTACCTCGGTATAGGATGCCGGCTGATTCTTCTGATACATGGATACAGCAGAGTAACCCACCCATCCCAGGATGGCAAGTACCACTACGGTGCCGGCACATTTGCGTAAAACACTGGCAATTTTTTCACGGCGCATGATTTTTTTGCGATTCTTTTTCTGTTCTTTATAACGGTCAACTTTTGCCTGACTCATATCAAATCTCCTTGCATGAAAATATATTCAGATGGTATTATACACCATGTAGAAAGAAATTTGTACCTTTTTTTAAGATTTTACGATTCCTCCATTAGATGACGCATTTTGGAAGGAGACAGGAGAAGAAAGGATTGGATACAAAATAGAATGAAACAAGGAATTATATTTGATATGGATGGAACCCTGTGGGATTCTGCACAGGGAGTTGCAAAGGCCTGGAATCAGGTGTTAGATAAAAGGCAGATACAGAGGGAACGGTTGACAGCAGAGGATATTCATGGGGTGATGGGAAAAACCATGACAGTGATTGCAGATATCCTGTTTCCTATGGTGGAGGAGCAGGAGCGCATCGATTTACTGCGGGAGTGCTGCACCGAAGAGAATGCATATCTGTCCCGGCATGGCGGCGTGTTGTATCCGAAGCTGGAGGAAACGTTGAAGATTTTGAAAGAAAAGTACCCGCTGTACATTGTGAGTAACTGCCAGAGCGGGTATATTGAATCTTTTCTTGCCTATTACCATCTGGAAGATTATTTTTCGGATATGGAATGTTTTGGCAATAACGGAATGCAAAAGGGGGAAAATATTGCACGGCTAGCTAGACGCAATCATCTGGACAAAGCTGTGTATGTGGGTGATATTCAGGGAGATTATGACGCAAGTATGCAGGCAGGGGTCGGATTTATCCATGCGGCGTATGGGTTTGGTACCATCAATCAGCCGGTGCCTAAAATCGATACCTTTGAAGAACTGCCGGAAGTTTTGGCAGAATTGTGGGGACGTAAATAAGGGTACTCACTATATGAAGAAACTGGCTTGGAAAATGGCAAACAGTATGATACAATCTGACTGATTATGTAGAATGCAGTCGACATGGGAGTTTTGAATTGGAGGAAGATGCCGGTGCGAAAAAAGGAGATATGGCGGAGGGGAGTCATTGCGGCGATACTGGTAGTCATAACCATGCTGCTGAGTTATGAGAATGTCATGGACACCTGGGACGCAGGAGTCTCTGATTCCATCAATCAGGATGGCGGCAATGTAAGCAGAAATATTTACATCATTGGTATTGATGATAAAACTCTGCAGGAATACGGCAGAATATCTGCCTGGGGGCGTGAACTTTCCGGACAGCTGGTCGAAAAGCTGAATGAAAACCCCGAAGCCAGACCGGCAGTCATCGGATTCGATGTGATTTACAGTGAGTCTTCTGACGAGGAGGGGGATCAGTATTTTGCCAATGCCTGCAGAGAGGCAGGAAATGTGGTGGCGGCATGCTCCTTTGCCTTTAAGGAACAGCCGGAGACGGATGAAAGCGGTTCCGTGTCCTATAATCCATTATATACAGATTATGTGATTTTACCCTACGAAGAACTGCAGGAGAACGTGAACATAGGATTTGCCAATACCACAGTGGATCGTGACGGATATGTGCGTCAGGCAATGTTTGAGATGAATCAGGACGGCGAGACGGTGTATAGTCTTGCGTTTCAGATTTATAAGCAGTATCAGGAAGCAATGGGACTGGAAGTGGAAGAGCCGGATACATATGGGAAGGAAAATCTGTTTTATTTTTCCTATGCGGGGGTACCGGAAAGCTACACCATGATATCCATGGCAGATGTGATGGATGGAAAAGTGGATACCCGGATTTTTAAGGATTCGATTGTGCTGGTGGGAGCTTATGCAGTGGGAATGCAGGATTCCTTTTATCCGGCCATCACACATAACAGTTCCATGTACGGGGTGGAGATTCACGCCAATATCATACAGGCATTTATGGAGGGAGAGACGAAACTTCCGGTGAACAAATGGCTGTATGCTATTCTGACCGGATTGCTCTGCGGTGCATTTTTCCTGCTGACGGACAAAGGAAAGATTCTATGGTCCACGGCAGCCCTGGTGGTTTTGTTGGCAGGGAATGTGGTTCTGGTGAAGGTGCTGTATGGACTGGGATACATTGCCCCGGTAATCTTGCTGCCGTTGGCGCTGGTGCTTATTTACTTCGTGCAGCTCATTCGGGGATACCTGTCAGAATATATGCGTAGAAAACGTGTGGTGGATGCGTTTAAACAGTATGTGGCACCCCAGGTGGTAGATAAGATCAGCAAGGATAAGGGGTTCGAGCTGGTGCTGGGCGGAGAGAACCGTCATGTGGCAGTGCTGTTTGTGGATATCAGAGGTTTTACCACCATGTCCGAGAGTATGGAGCCGGAGCAGGTGGTGGAGATTTTAAATGAATACCTAAGTCTTACCACAAAGTCAATTTTTGATAATGAAGGAACATTGGATAAGTTTGTGGGGGATGCCACCATGGCGGTGTTTAACGCACCGTTCCCACTGGAGGATTATATTTTTAAGGCTGTGTGTGCGGCATGGGATATGAAGCAGGGGGCTGCGGTCATTGAGGAAAAATGTCTTCAGAGATATGGAAAAAGTGTGGCATTTGGAATTGGTGTGAATTGCGGAAATGCAGTCGTTGGAAACATCGGATGCGATTTCCGTATGGACTATACAGCCATCGGTGATACCGTAAATACAGCGGCACGTCTGGAAAGCAATGCAAAAAGAGGGCAGATTTTAATCAGCGCGGATGTATACGAGGTAGTGAAGGATCGGGTGGAGGTAACGCCCATCGGTGAAATCCCGCTAAAGGGTAAAAGCCAGAATGTGTTTGTTTATCAGTTGGATGGCGTAAAGAAAGAAACGGAGAAGTGAGAATGGGGAAGGTTTATTTGATTCCGGACCGGAACGGGATGGAACAGTCCATGGCACTGATTGGGGAATATAACGGTGCCTTTGAGTATAATGATTTTTGGAAATCGGATGTGTTGGATGATTGGCGGAAGCAGGAAGAGATCATTGATTTTTATGCAAAATTCCGCACAGATTTCTCCCAGGATACCATGCATGGTGCATTTTTAGATGTCACTGTCCACAGTGAGGACCGTTTGATTCGGGAGGCCTCCGTGCAGAGAGTTCATCAGTCCATGGAGATCGCCAAGCGTATGGGATTGCGGGGAGTGGTATTCCACACCGGCCTTCTGGCAGGATTTCGGATTGATAGTTATCTAAAGAACTGGTTGGAGAAAAATGTACGTTTTTTCACCGAACTGGCCAATGAATACCCGAGCCAGCAGATCTGGATGGAAAATATGTTTGACGAGATACCTCAGGAACTGGCGGGGCTTGGTGAGGCTATGAAAGAGGTTGAAAACTTCGGAATCTGTCTGGACTATGCCCATGGAGCGGTCACCGACTGCCCGGGGGAGAAGTGGGTGAAAGAACTGGCACCCTATATCCGGCACATGCACATCAATGACAATGACCGGCAACGGGATCTGCACCTGCCGGTGGGGAACGGAGTCATCGATTGGCAGGAATACAACCGTCTGATGAGACAGTATCAGGTGGATGCCACCGTTCTGGTGGAGGTAAATGGTTATGAAGCACAGAAGAAGTCGTTGGAATACTTGAAGAAACATCAGATATTTCCACTTGCCAGATAATGGTAAACTGGCAGTATGAACAGTGAAACCTCACTGTGAAGTATGGAACAGTTGCTGCAAAAGAATAAAAGGAAAAAAGGAACGAAGGGGAATCTGATATGAAGCTGAGATATCAGGATTTTGAACGAATCTTAAATATTGGAATAAAATTGTGTACGGAAAAGGATGCCAACCGGCTGCTGGAACTGATTCTTGATAACAGTATGGAAATCACAAACTGTGATGCAAGTACGCTGTATTTGTATGAGGACAACCAGCTGGTATTTCGCATTATGAAGACTCTGTCCCAGGGAATCAGTCGCGGAACCAATGGAGAGGCCATCGAAGATTTACCACCGGTGCCCATGAAGGAAGAAAATGTGTGTGCCTACACTGCCATCCATCGGGAAATTGTTAATATTCCGGATGTGTATGACAGTGACCGGTTTGACTTTTCCGGACCGAAACAGTATGACAAACTTACCGGATATCGCACCCGGTCGCAGCTGGTCATTCCGTTGGAGAACAATGAGAATGAGCTGCTGGGCGTATTGCAGCTGATCAATGCCATGGATGAGGAGGGAAATGTGATTCCCTTTGACCCGCAGTATGACATTATCATACGTTCCATGGGTTCCATGACCTCTATCGAGCTGGCGAATCTGTCCTATGTGGAAGAGTTAAGGCTGCAGTTACATTCCTTTGTGGAAGCTTTTGCGGCAGCGGTAGATGAGAGAACTCCTTATAATGGAACACATACCAGAAAGGTGGCGGAGTATGTGAAAATTCTGGCGGAGCATGTAAATAAAAAGTACAAAAAAGGAGTAACGGAAGAATATTTTGACGAGGAGCGGATGGAAAAACTGGTGCTGGCAGCACTGCTTCATGACATTGGTAAGATGATCGTTCCCCTCAGTGTGATGAACCGGGCCACCAGATTGGATCAGGATATGGAAAAGGTGGACAATCGGTTTGAACTTCTGCGCAGTTATTATGAGGTGGATTTGCTTCGGGGCAGGATTACAAAAGCAGAATATCAGGAGAAAACAGCAGAGCTCCGGGAAGCTTCAGAGACCATCCACCGGATTGATGGCATGGGATTTCTGGATGATGATAATTACACTTATGTGCAGTATCTGGGCACACGGAACTATGTCAAGGAAGACGGAACGGTGATACCATATCTGTCAGAGCGGGAGAAAGAATACCTCAGTATCCGGAAGGGTACGCTGACGGCTGAGGATAGAAAGCTGATGGAAAGCCATGCGGAGATGACCGGAAAGATTCTGGATAAGGTACGGTTTCAAAAGAATTACAGCATGGTGCCAAAATGGGCGGCAGAGCATCACGAGTATCTGGATGGCAGCGGATATCCCAACCATCTGAAGGGAGACGGAATAGCTCTTGAGACACGGATGATCACCATCGTAGACATTTATGATGCCATGACATCCACGGACAGACCCTACAAAGAACCCATGCCAAGGGAGAAGGCATTCGCCATCCTGCACAGCATGGCGGAGGAAGGTAAGATCGATTTGCAGTTGTTAAACTGGTTTGAGGAAGCCATGAGAGAGGCATAGGAAAGAGAGGAGAAAATATGAGGACAAATGGAAAAAAACATTTAGCGATGCTTCTGGCGGCTGTGCTGACCTTTGCCGCTGTGTGGCAGTGGATGCCCGTGGGAGTACGGGAAGTAAGGGCGGAGGAGGTAACAGAGGTTAATAGTGCTGAGGGTTTGGTGGTTGCATTTATTACAGCGAATGATGGTAATACTGTTACTGTGAGATTGACTGGAGATATTGCATTAAGTGAAGACGACCTAAAAGAGAGTGCGAAATTTCAGCTTACGGGGGGAATTTTAACACTGGATCTGAATGGTCACCAGATTAGTGCGTCCGCGTTTGCAAGCAGTTATCCCATATTTTTATCAAGTTCCGACGCAACATTGACGATTGAAGATAGCAGTACTGGTGGTGGTGGCAGTATTGCAAGTGCCAGAGGGGGAAAATGTATACAGGCAACAGGCGGAACCCTCAACATTAAGGGCGGAAACTTTCAAAATGCCAGCCAGTGTCTTGAAGTATCCAATACTACCGTGACTATTAGTGGAAATCCCTCCTTTGTCACGGACGAAAACGGAAGCAATGATATTGCCCTTATGATGGCTGGTGATCATACCACAGTCAATATTTCCGGAGGTTCCTTTCAGAGTAGTTATGGTACAGTATGGGTAATGAATAAAGTGACGGATGGGGCACAAACGAATGGAAGCAGTCTGAACATCTCTGGTGGAACCTTCACGGCAAATGAGAAAAACAGTCATGCTTATGCATGTTCTGTGGATGGTGCATGTAAGGTAAATATCAGCGGTGGAACCTTTTATCTGAATCCGGCAGAAGGACAAGAAAGAGTGGGAAGTGCCTTGGTGCTGGGGGCAAGTGCAACAGGTGATATGGTGAACATATCCGGTGGAACCTTTCACGGCAGAATCGCAAGAGCAATATCTGATGCATCAAAGGCGAATTACGAGGTTTTTTATGGCAACGGAGCCACGGGAGGAATCATAGACAAGGACAGTGTGCTGTCGAATAATACCTTTTATCTGCAATATCCAGATTACAAGATGTATTTTACCCAGGACGAGGTAGAGGTAGTACCGGGATCTTTGGTGACATTTGTTACCAGACGGTCTGAGATAGAGACGTACACGGAGAATGAATCAACACTGGCAGATACAGCGGATAAATATTCCATGGACCCGATTTCCGTGACAGCAGATGGAAAAAGTGTTTACGCCAACACAAACAGTCATGACCTCCCCACTGTGGAGATAAGCCGGATTATGGATGGAAACACCTATACATTTTTTGGCTGGTATGACGAGAAAGGGACCGCCTATGCCACCCTGCAGGATTTTATCGCTGCAGGGAATATGGCAGGAGCTGGCCAAAGAGTCACGTTATCCGCCGGATGGAAGGCCCAGGCCAGTGATGAAAAGGGTCTGAGAAGTGCCTTGAACAAACCGTTAGCAGTAAGGGAAATTGAACTGATAAAGGATATCGACCTGTATGAAACTATTGGTGAGGAGAGTTTGGAGGCGACGGTCAGAAGCCTGGATCTGGGTGGACATACCATCCGCAGTACAGCCGACATCCGGCCCCTGGTATTATACAACCTATGGAATATTAAAAACGGAACCATTAACAGTAGCAATCAGCCTTGTTTGGAGATATATGGAACGGCTACCATAGAGAATCTGAATTGTTTGGCTGAAAATGCTTCCTGTGCGGTACATTTTTACTCTAATTCAGATTTTGGCATGGTTTCATCGGAAAATCGAATGATCTCGGGAGTTTTTGAGGCGACAGGTACAGAAGGTCACGCTTTGTGCTATGTAAATGTGGTTTCTTCCGCAGATATTACCAACCTGTTTGGGGATTCCTATGCCAGCAGTACCGAAACCATTACAGATGAGGAGGGAATTACATATCTCAGTGCATCCAGACTCATTGTTTCCCAGAGCCCCATCACCTACATCGGAAATGGCGCAGATCTGGATCTTGGATCCCATGTTTATGGGGAGCGTGTTCCGGAGTCCACGCAGGTGGTCAGCAATGAGGAGTATGAGGGAGATATTGTGATTACCGGTGTGTCCGTGGACAATCCCGTATTTACGGTGACCGGAGGAGGGGAACCGAAATCCTTACGGGGAGGCGTCAGTCAGACAGAGAGCAGTTACACTTATACGGTGGGTGTGGCAGAGAATACAGATGTAGGAAGCTATACCGGAACGGCTGCCATCACCTATACGAAAATGGATGGCAGCACCGGAACCTACACCCAGAAGCTGGCAGTGACTGTCACACCGAAGCAGCTTTCCATTGCAGACCCCACCATTGTGAAGGAAAAGGCTTATGATGGTACTACCGCAGCACAGGTGACAGCAGGTGCTTTGGAAGGTGTGGTAACCGGAGATGAGGTTACCGTGTCGGCAGCAGCGTCCTATGACAGTGCCGATGCTGGAACCGGCAAAAAGATTACAGTGAAGTATACCTTAGCCGGGGCAGATCAGGGGAATTATCTGGTACCTGCCGATACAGAGCTTGCAGATGGTCAGATCAATAAGATACCGGGAAGCGGCAGCGTATCCATGGCAGACTATCATGTGGGTGAAACGGCAAGTACTGCGGTGGTTTCCTCCCAGACCAATGGAACCACCGGGGTGACTTATTACTACAAGCAAAAAGGAGCTGCCGATGACACCTATACCACAGCAGTACCTACGGCAGAGGGAAGCTACACGGTAAAGGCAGTGTTCGCGGAGACCACCAATTATCTGGCGGTGGAAGCGGAAGCTGATTTTGCAGTTTCCTATATTGCTACACCGGAAACGCCCTACACCTTATCCGGCACTACAGGTAAGAATGGATGGTATACTTCTGCGGTGGTGATTTATCCGCCGGAAGGATATACCATTGCCACAGATGTGAACGGAACCTATGGGGCTTCCTATACGGTGTCAGCTACGGCTGAGCCGGTGGTTTATTTGAAGGATGGAAACGGCGCAGTGACCAGAGCCATCCGGGTGGAGAAGATTTGGATTGATGATACGGCTCCGGTGATTACCGGTGTGGAAAATGGTATGACCTACAATGCGAAGAATCGCACGGCGCAGATTTCTGACGAGAATTTAAAGAGCGTCACATTAAATGGAGTCAATATTCTGTTTAACGGAAGTACAGCAAGTATTCTGGCATCCTCATCCACCAAAGAATATGTGCTGGTGGCAGAGGATGATGCAGGAAATACCGTTACTTATAAATTTCATGTGGAGAAGTCCATCAGTACCGGAGAAGTCATCCAGCTGTCCAAAGGAGAGCCGTATAAGCTGGGCAGCGGTTCCTGGAAAGTGAAGGGCGACAGTACGGTTTACAATGGAAATGTGACCTTCTATGTTTCCAGTGATGGGGAGTATGAGTTCCAAAAGCAGTAGTTTTTAGAAACTGGGAGATGTATACAGCGGAGAAACGGAGATAGACATGGAAAAAAAGAAATTTTCGGGAAAAGTGATAGGAGTGGCAGCAGTTGCTGCGGTGGCGGTCTGTGCCATCGTGATCTTTCTGGTGTTACATTTTACCAAAAAGGATGATAGCTACCGTTCCATACAGATTTATGAGCTGAATGGAACCACCACCATTGAGCGGGAGGGAATCGGCGAAATAGAGGCTGTGGAGAATCTGTACTTAGAGTCGGGAGACCGGATCATCGTGGGAACTGACAGTACGGCACGTTTGAAACTGGATGAGGATAAATATATTCTGGTAGAGGAAAATTCGATCCTGACGATTGTGGCAGAAGGAAACGCCACGGATTCCAGGACATCCATTCATTTGGAGGAGGGAGCCATTACCAACGAGATTCAGAATAAATTAAATGATAACTCCACTTACAATATCACCACGCCCAACTCTGTCATGGCAGTCCGGGGAACCATTTTCCGTGTGGAAGTGTATTTTGATGAAAAGGGCGAGATATATACCAAGGTATCTACTTTTGAAGGCTCCGTTGCCAGCAGTCTGATTCTGCCGGATGGAACCAAGCAGGAGGAGGTTCTTTTGGTGGTGGGCGGAAAAGAGTCCATTATCCACATGAACGAGGAAATCACCGAGTATTTGGTGGAATCTGCCGATATTGATTACAGTCAGACACCTTTGGAGGTATTGGAGTTTTTAAAGGAAATCGTGGAGAATGGCACAGAACTTCCGGGTGTTACCTTGGAGAAACTGGATCAGTTCATTGAAGAGTTAAAGTCTGCGGAGACAGAAACAGAGACCGAGACAGAAACAGAGACTGAGGCAGAAACAGAGACTGAGGCAGAATCAGAGACTGAGGCAGAATCAGAGGTGGAGAAGCAAGAGGAAACGGAGAAGAAAAGCTTTACCGTAACGTTTACTTATAACGGGGTTGTATTTGGAACCCAGACAGTACAGGAGGGCGGGAAGGCCACAAAGCCAAGCCTGGCACCGGCGGAGAGCGGCGCATGGGATTTTGATTTTTCAAAAGCTATCACCAGTGATGTGACCATAGAGTGGAAGTAAGATTATTTTTGACTGGATGAATGAGGGTGATTCATCCGGTCATTTTTTTTGAAATAAATGAATAAGTTAAAGTGATAATCTGTGTAAAGGTGATTCATGAATAGTGAAAAGCGGGAGAACCTTTTAAATCTGGCACTGGATGCCACTCCGGAAGAGCGGGAACGCTCCGAAAGTCTGTCTGTGGGATTTGATGCAGAAAGCAATACCTGGGAAGTGGTGGTGAAATACAGCGGGGAATTGTCCGGGATTGCGGAGGCATATCCCGCGGTGCAAATCACGGAACTTTCCAACGAATATGCCATATTGGTGGTGCCGGAGCCTTTGTTGGATGAAGTGACGGCCTACGAACAAATTGAATACATGGAGAAACCGAAGAGGCTGGTATTTGCTGTTGAGCAGGGAATACGGGCCTCTTGCATTTTACCCTTGTATAATCGTCCTTATGGTCTGACAGGGCGCGGGGTGCTGGTGGCGGTGATAGACAGCGGGATCGACTACCGGCATCCGGATTTTGTCGCACCGGATGGCAGCAGTCGGATCCTATGGCTGTGGGATCAGAGCATTCCGGGGAATCCACCGGAGGGATTCCGACTGGGAACCGAGTACAGCAGAGAGCAGATTAATGAGGCGTTGACCCAAGGTGACACCCCGGCAGGAAATGCGATTTGTCCCAGCTTTGATGCCTCCGGTCATGGGACACATGTGGCAGGAATTGCGGCAGGAAACGGCAGGGCTTCCCAGGGGCAGAACCGCGGAGTGGCCTACGAGAGTGAACTGATTATCGTAAAGCTTCGGGCGGCGCAGCCCAATTCTTTTCCCAGAACCACAGAGCTGATGCAGGCAGTGGATTATGTGATTAAAAAAGCCATAGAAGCATCTATGCCGATTGCAATCAATATCAGTTTTGGGAACAACTATGGAGCTCATGATGGATCGTCCCTTTTAGAGACGTATCTTACGGATATGTCAAACCGGTGGAAGAGCAGTATTGTGATTGGAACGGGAAATGAAGGGGACAGCAGGATTCATCGGCAGGATACTCTGGTGATGGGACAGGGGCAGAGTACGGAATTTGCAGTGGGATCATTCGAGCTTTCTATGAATCTGCAGATTTGGAAGGATTACTCGGATCGTTTTGCCCTCCGATTGATTCATCCCAATGGCACCTCCTCCGGAACGATCCGATATCTGGCAGGAACTCAGCGTTTTACTCTGGGTACCACGGAGATTCTATTGTATTACGGAGAACCCAGTCCATACAGTGTGGCGCAGGAGATCTATGTAGAGTTTTTACCAAAAGAAGAATATGTGGATACAGGAGTATGGACCCTTGAGTGCTTCCCGGAACGGGTAGTAAATGGAATTTATCACATGTGGCTGCCCACGGCAGCGGTATTAAATCAAGGAACTGGTTTCCTAAAGCCCACCGAAAATACCACGCTCACCATTCCATCCACTGCAGAAAAGGTTATTGCTGTGGGGGCTTATGATGCTTATTATAACCAGCCGGCGACCTTTAGCGGGCGGGGATATGACCGGCTGAATCGATTAATCAAACCGGATCTGGTGGCACCGGGAGTAGACATTCTCTCCGCAGCACCGGGAGGTGGCTATGCAATAAGAAGCGGCACTTCTATGGCATCGCCTTTTGTTACCGGAAGTGCCGCACTATTGATGGAGTGGGGAATCGTGCAGGGAAATGATCCCTATCTTTATGGAGAAAAAATTAGAGCCTATCTGCTCAAAGGAGCAGAACCCTATTATGCGGGGCAAACATGGCCCAATCCCCAATCAGGGTGGGGCTCCCTGTGTCTTTATGATTCCATGCCCACGGTAGAAAATTAAAGCCCTCGTAACGATTCAGTACATTCATAGTTACGGGCGCAAATCCATGCAAAATTGCTTTGCAAAGGGATTTGCGCTTGTAGTTTAGACGGCCTGTTGAATATATTTTTGTACGAATTCGCCGTACGGGCAGGGGCGTCCATAAAAGTAACCTTGGATATAAGTGGGAGAAATCTGCTGAATCCGTGTCAGCTCCTCCTGAGTCTCAATTCCTTCTACGCAGATTTGAAGCTGCATGCTGCGGACCATATCACTCATCAGTGAAAGCAGATTATATTCATATTCGTTCTGCAAAGCCTTTGAGGTAAAGGACCGGTCAATTTTGATAATATCCGGCTTCAAATCATACAGATAATGAAAATTGGAATAGCCGGTACCAAAGTCATCCAAAGCCAGATGAACACCTCGATGAGTCAGCTTCTCCCAAAACTTGGAGAGTCTTGGATTGGATTCCAGGGAACCGCTTTCCGTCAGTTCAATCACCACGTCGGTGGGGCGAAGTCCATGCTCAATGACAGCGGATAGTATCTCATGGCTGATATCACATTTTTGTACCTGAACATAGGAGAGATTGATATTCATATGGAAATCAGGTACCATGTCCTGAAATTTTTTACAGGCACTCAGGGACTGGTGCAGTGCCCAGTGTCCTACTGGTATAATCAGGCCTGTCTCCTCTAAAATCGGAATAAACTCTACTGGAGAGACCATGCCCAGTTCCTCATCCTTAAAACGCATCAGAGCTTCCGCTCCATGCAGGTGGTTGGATTTTGGCTCAAATATAGGCTGATAATACATTTCGAAGCCATCAAAATTATTGTTTATGGCCCGGCGCAGACTACGAGTCAGATCCAGACGTTTGCGGAATGACTGGTAGTCCTCTGCATTGTAAACACAACACATATTTTTGCCACGGCGTTTTGCAAGGCTTAAGGCAAATTCGGAAAGCTTCATCACGGAACTGTACTTTAATTCTGTGATGTCCTGGGTACTCAGAATACCACCAGAGATAGTAAATACCGCTTCATAATGATTATCAGCAATTAATTCGTCAATTTTCTGACGAATTCGCTTGTACAATGATATTCCATCTTCAATCGTACCGCCGGTTAAGTCTGTAACCAAAAATTCGTCAGATACGATACGAAAGACCATCTGATCATCGGACAGGCATGCCTGAATTGCAGAAGCTACTTTCCCCAGCAGCATATCTCCGTATTCAATGCCGAGATGCTCGTTTACTTCTTTAAAATCATCGATTCCAATGCGGAGAAGATATCCCTCCGGTAACCAATCACTGTCTGTGTCCAGTAGTTTGATCAGATTGGAAGAAGACATAAGCAGACCGCTGACGTTGTCAGCCTTCTGGATGCGGCCAATTTCATTGATACAGCCTATCAGATAACATGGGGTGTCTTCGCGGGTGATGAGCTGTCCCCGGCAATTGATCCATACCGGTTTTCCATCCGGATTCAGCCAACGATACACCAGATTGTGCTCTAGTTTATGACCGGAAGCGATCTGTTGCAAATCCTCCATCAGAGGATCATAATCTTCCCCATACACAAATTGTTTAAAATTAGTCGTTACATCATAAAAGCAGTTGGCAGGCAAAGCAAAACGATCCATTGCATTGGACGAGATATAAAAGTAGTCCTTTGTAATATCAAATATATAAAGGTAATCATCCATGCAGGGACGAAACAAATCGATTACTTCGCATAACTGGTCCATGGAGAGCTTTTTCATCATGTTCATAATATCCCCCTGACAAAAAGTGCTAAACCACATATTTTATTCCATTATACATTCATTTTTTTGATTCGTCATCTGTTTTTGGTTATTTAAGCCATTTTTGTGTCTTTTTACCAAAGATTTTGACATAGGTAAAAAAATAAAGCAGAAATAAACCGGTAAAGTGGCATGGTTAAAAAGTTAAAAATTGGATATATACGCAAAACCACTTTTGCCATACCATGGGTAAGCGAAGAAAAGGCACGAAAAATAGTGTCAAGAATTTGGAGGATTCAACGATGAGTACAGAAGCAAAGACAGTAACAGAAAGTAAAAGCACTATTCAGTTTTTAGTTGTAACAGCAATTTTTATAGCATTGACCTATTTGTTTACTGCATTTATCAATGTGAGACTTCCCATTGCAGCCAATGGTGGTCTGATTCATTTAGGAAATGTACCTCTTTTTATTGGTGCTATCATTTTTGGTAAAAAGACAGGAATGATTGCCGGTGGCGTGGGAATGGGACTTTTCGACCTGTTATCCGGATGGACACTGTGGGCACCTTTTACCTTTGTGATTGTAGGTCTCATGGGATATGTGGTAGGTCGTATCACTGAGAAGCCTTCTCACCAGAAGTTTCAGTGGTATGTGGTAGCAATCGGAGCAGCATTGGTAATCAAAATCGTGGGATACTATATTGCAGAAGCAATCATTTACCACAGTCTGGTTGCACCGGTGACATCCATTCCGGGTAATGTGGTACAGATTTTGGTAGCTGCAGTAATCGTGTTGATTGTTATCGCACCGCTGAATGTAGCAGCTAAAAAGGTTGGATTAAAGTAGCTTATCTGTAAAGGTTTTGAACAGATACATTGAAAGTAAAAGGAGTGGGAATCTATGTATAAGATTATGACACCGGGACCGACACAGGTATCGGAGCAGGTGAGAATGGCCAGAAGCTGGGAATGTACGAATCCGGATCTGGACGAGGCGTTTGTGGAGTTTTATCGTGATACCTGTGAAAAAATCAGTGACCTTTTGTATACCAACAATGAGACTTTGATTTTAGGCGGAGAGGGAATTCTGGGCTTAGAGGCAGCCTGTGCATCCCTGACAGAGCCGGGGGATCCCGTGCTGGTTTTGGACAATGGCGTGTTTGGCAGAGGATTTTCAGATTTTGTATCCATGTACGGCGGTGTTCCAACTCTTTATTCCGTGGACCCACGCAATACCATGGACGTGGAGGCGTTGGCAGAGTATTTGAAGGAGCATCACGATTTCAAATATGCAACGGTGGTGCACGGCGATACGCCTAGCGGCATGCTGAATGACATTTCCAGCATCTGTCCGCTGCTTAAAAGCTATGGTATTCTAACTGTGGTGGATTCTGTATCTGCCATGTTTGCAGAGGAAGTGCATGTGGATGATTACCAGATCGATGTTCTGTGCGGCGGTTCCCAGAAGGTGATTTCCGCACCGCCCGGATTGACTATAGTAACCATCAGCGCAGATGCGAAGGCTGCAATGGCAGCCAGGAAAACGCCCATTGCATCCTTCTATGCGAATCTTACCACCTTCGCCCATTATTATGAAGAAAAGTGGTTCCCGTACACCATGCCCATCAGTGATATCAACGGACTGCGGGCAGCCATCGACGCCATTGAGGCAGAACCGGATATGATAGAGCGTCATGCACGGATTGCGGCAGCATCCAGAGAAGCAGTGACAAAGGCCGGTTTGAAGCTGTATCAGGAGAGCGGATTCTCCAATACAGTTACGGTATTTGAAGTGCCGGAGGGCGTGACGGATCGTCAGATCCTTGACACTATGAAGGAAGACCACAATATCATGCTGGCCGGGTCCTTTGATTTTTTGGCCGGAAAAGTAATCCGTATCGGACACATGGGAAACAATGCCACATACGAGAACATGGTGGAAACCTTCTGTGCACTGGATGCTACCTTTGCGAAGCTGGGGGTAAAACTGTCAGCAGGCATGCGGCAGGTGTTTGAGGAGACTTATGGCAGTGTGAACGAATAAGTGTTTGGTAAAGGTATTATTGATACAGCTCTGCGATACGGGAAACAGCCACGTAGATTTCTGAAATCCGGTACCAGGTACGAAAGTCCACCACACCGGTGACCGGCAGTCCGAAGATGGACTGGAATTTTTCCACAGCAGCAGCGGTGGCAGGACCATAGATGCCATCCGGTGTGATGGTGGGGAGGGCCGGATAGCTTTTGGCGATACGGTTGAGCTGCTCCTGCATTTGCAATACTTTGCTTCCGGTGGAGCCGATGGTCAGGTCATTTCCAGGCCAGGAAGCGGGAACACCACTGATTTCCTCTGCGGTGTTAATGTACATACTGCTTCCGTAATAATACCGCAGGATCTCAATAGCGGAGTAACCTTGATCAGCCAAATACTTAGATCCCCACTGCGTCATCCAGTTCGGGCAACTTACCTTCTGCCCGTCACAGTATTGAGTCAGTATGGGCTGCCGCACATTGGGACGGGACAGATAGTTTGCAAAAAGATCATCCACGATGTTGGAAATGTTGTTAAAAATATTTCGGCCGTAGACGAATTTATGGTCGTATGCGGTGGAGGATGTGATGGTAAAATCATAACCTTTGTTGCGATACCATTCTGTGTAAACACGATTCAGCGTAAAGGACATAATGGCCAGAATGTTTGCCTTCAGGCTTTCCACAGGCCAGGTGGCATAGATTTCACTGGATGCTACATTTTTAATGTAGTCGCGGTAACGCACATAGTAGTTCGATGCGGTATTATCTGTGGGAGAGCCGTCGTGAACCACGATATATTCCGGGACAACCACCCGGCTTAATACGATTTCGCCTGTTTCCGTTGTAGGTTTAATGGAACTTTCCGGAATCTTAGGAGGGAAATTGCCAAATAAGGTGTTGGCTGAAATCACGATATTAGATTCCTCCGGAGCAGGCATCTCCTCCGGAATCAGTCGGATAGGCTGCAAAGCCAGAACCTCCGGTAAAACATTGATTCCGGATACATTAATGGGGTGATATCCGGGAGCACTTACCTGTACCGTGTATTCTGCATAGGGCTGGGTTTCTGAGGGCTCCATACTGTATTCTAAGGCCGGAGCAGCCAGAGTTACCCGTTCTGTCTGCCCAGAGGAATTGGTTTTCAGTTCCTCCAGCGTGTTGCCCGGAACACCGGTGTAGGATAGGGTGACGGTGGCATCGGGGATAGGGGCTGCATCAATGCGGGAGTTTACATTTACCTGCAAAAGTCCCTGATCAGTCCCGGTCTGTGTAGCTTTCAAATTGGACATAGTTTGCTTCCTTTTTTTGCTTTCCCTCTTAGTATATGAAGAGTGCTGTAAATAAGTTCCAACATGATATGGTTTAGCTTTGCCAGCTGTCGAAGTTTTTTGCACAATTACTTTTAAATTATGGTACAATATGCCCATGTAAGGAGGAAAGATACATGTTACACACATTTCAACCATTTTCAACGGAACTTTTAGATATGAACCCATTTACCAAAATCGGTCAGGAGTGGATGCTGGTATCCGCCGGAGATGAGACAAAGGCAAATACCATGACGGCCAGCTGGGGCGGTGTCGGTGTGATGTGGGGCAAAAACGTGGCAACCATCTATATCCGTGGCAGTCGCTATACCAAGGAGTTTATCGACAGTCATGATACATTTTCCATTACATTTCTGGATAAGGCATACAAGCCGGAGATGAAGTTTTTGGGTACGGTGTCCGGCAGAAACGAGGATAAGCTGGCAGAGGTGAAGATGCATTTTAATTACTGCATGGATACCCCGTTTGTGGATGAGGGAAATCTGGTGCTGATCTGCAAAAAAATGTCCGTAACACCTATTACAAAGGATCAGTTTGTAGATCCCCAGATTCAGGAAAAGTGGTATGGGGATGAGGATTATCATATTATGTATATCGGAGAAATCCTCCAGGTTATGGCCCGTTAGCAGGTGATGTTATGAATAAAGGGACTGGCACTGATGGAGGTCCGGTATTTGGAATAGGATAAAACGTGGAAAAGTGGATAGAAACAAGAAAAGGCGGAAATTTTATAGAGATAGGCAAACGCTTTGGCATTGACCCGGTGATTGCGAGAGTCATGCGGAATCGGGACATCTGCACGGATGAGGAAATCCGTTTCTATCTGTATGGAGGAAGGGCTGATTTGCCGAATCCACATCTGCTAATGGATGGGGATAAGGCAGCAGAACTTCTGGCACAGGCCATTGTCGGAAAGCAGAAGATCCGAGTCATCGGTGATTATGATGTGGATGGCGTAAATGCCACATATATCTTGCTGAAGGGATTGAAACGGGTGGGGGCATCCGTGGATGCAGCGATACCGGATCGGATGAAGGATGGATATGGCATCAACGAGAATCTGATCAAACAGGCTCATGAGGCGGGGACGAATCTGATTGTAACCTGCGATAATGGAATCGCAGCACTGGATGCCATTGCATACGCCAAGGAACTGGGCATGCAGGTAATCGTGACGGATCATCATGACATTCCTTTCCGGGAGCACTCCAATGGAGAGAGAGAATATTTGTCTAGTCAGGCGGATGCCATTATCAATCCTAAGCAGCAGGAGTGTGCTTATCCATACAAATGTCTGTGTGGGGCGGCTGTGGCGTGGAAACTGGTGCAGCTTTTATACGAGCGAATGGATGTCCCGGTGGAGGAAGCGGACAGTTTCCTGGAAAATGTGGGCTTTGCCACGGTGGGAGATGTGATGGATCTCACCGGAGAAAACCGGATTCTGGTGAAGCTGGCATTGGAGAGATTGTCTCATACGAAAAATCCCGGAATGAAGGCGTTGATTGCCCAGAATGATCTGCTGGACAAAAGAATCAGTGCCTATCATATAGGGTTTGTATTGGGACCCTGCATCAATGCTAGCGGAAGATTGGATACAGCAGTGCGTTCCTTGGCGCTGCTTTTGGAGGAAAATCCGGCGAAGGCAGCTTCCCTTGCAGCAGATCTGGTGCAGCTCAATGAGAGCCGCAAGGATATGACCATCCAACAGACGGAACTGGCCATGCAGATGATTGAAGAGCAGCACATGCAGCAGGACAGGGTGCTGGTGGTATTTTTGCCGGAATGTCACGAGAGTCTGGCGGGAATCATCGCAGGACGGATCCGGGAGGCGTATCATCGCCCGGCTATTGTACTTACCAGAGGGGAGGACGGGGTGAAAGGCTCCGGACGATCTATTGAAGAGTACAGTATGTTTGAGGAGCTCACCGGAGTGTCAGAGCTTTTGACCAAGTTTGGCGGGCATCCTATGGCAGCAGGAATGTCTCTGGAAGAGGAGAATGTTCTGACTTTCCGGCAGAGACTGAATGAGCGGACGACTCTTACCGATGAGGATTTGGTGGAAAAGGTGCATATTGATGTGGTCATGCCCATGTCCTATGTGACAGAGAATCTGATCTATGCGCTGGAACTGTTAGAACCCTGCGGGAAAGGGAATACCAAGCCTGTGTTTGCAGACCGAGACCTGTCGATCATTTCAGCCAGATGTGTGGGGAAAAAACAGAATGTGTTGAAATTACAGTTACTGACTATGGATGGACACAGAGTTTCCGCTGTGTATTACGGCGATATTGATAGATTCTGGCAGACACTGGAGGAAAAGTTTTCTCCGGAGGATGTGGAGGCTGCCAAACAGGGACGCCCCAATAGAATTCATTTTTCAGCCATCTATGAACCAAAGATCAATGATTATTATCAGACAAATGAGTTGGAGATGGTAATCCGACGGATACGTTAGTATAGATAGTGTAAAGGAGGACGACATGAAAAAATATATGATTTCTTTTTTGACGGCAGTTTTGTTTTTCACTATGATACCTCAGCAGTTTTTGTATGCGGAAAATGTTACCGGAGAACTGGTGACGGATGAAGAGGATGACCATGTGGTAATCGAGGAATCAGACAAGCCATATCTGGCTCTTGGGGCAAATCTTACGGTGGAGCAGCAGCAGACAGTATTGGAGCTGATGGGAATCGACAGCAGTCAACTGGATCAGTATGATGTGGTCTATGTGACCAATGAGGAGGAACATTCCTATCTGGATTCGTATATTTCTTCAGCGCAGATTGGAACGAAATCCCTGTCTTCCGTGGTGATTGTGAAGAAGGAGAGCGGAAATGGTATCAACATTTCCACCAAAAACATCAATTACTGTACGGTTGGAATGTATAAAAATGCGTTGGTTACAGCGGGAATTCAAGACGCAGACATTATTGTGGCAGGTCCGACACCAATTTCCGGAACGGCAGCGCTGGTAGGTGTGTTTAAGGCTTATCAGGAGATTACCGGAGATGAGATCCCTCAGGAGAATGTGGATACCGCATTAAATGAGCTGGTGCTTACCGGAGAACTGAGTGAGGCATTTGGTGAGAATACCGAGGTGGAGGGTTTGATCGCCTATATTAAGCAGAGAATTGCAGAGGAGAATCTGGATCCGTCGGATGAGGAGAGCATTGATGCCATCATCGATGATGCCTGTCAGCAGTTTGATGTGCAGATGACGGAGGAGCAGAAGGCGGAAGTACTGGGATTGGCAAAGAAACTCAGCAATCTGGACCTGGATGTGGACAGTTTGAAGGAGCAGGCACAGTCTGTCTATGATAAGCTGGCTGAACTGGATATTGATACCGATGCGCTGGCGGAGAAAGCCAACAGCTTCTGGGAAAGATTATTGGAGAAAATCAAAGAGTTTCTGGCTAAAATTTTTAATTGACAAATAAGAAAATTCTGCATACACTGATAGTATCTATCTGAATAGATACAAGTGTTAAGGAAAAAGCACTGAAGGGAAAGAGTAGTATAGCAATACATCTTCAGAGAGGGAATGTCATCGGCTGCAAGCATTCCCGGTGTCAGGTTATATGAAGTGCCTCCCGGAGCTGCTGTGGTGAATTGAGTAGCTGCAGACGGATTGCACACGTTACGTGCCTTGAGGGAAAGCATCATTGCTTTACTTAGAGTGGAACCGCGGATTACTTCGTCTCTATATAGAATAGAGACGAAGTTTTTTTGTTTTACCCTTCAAGGCTGTTTTTGCGAATGAAGGGATAGAGTTTCGAAATGAATGATAGGAAAGGAAGTTGAGTATAAATGGGATTGATCAAGCAGTTGCGTGAGGAGTATCAGGTGATAAAGGAACGGGACCCTGCACTGAGATCTCCGATGGAAGTTTTGCTTTATCCTACGTTTCGTGTTATGTTAAGCTATAGAAGAGCACATAAGCATTATTTGAAAGGACATTATTTCAGAGCCCGTTATATTTCCCAGAAGGCGGCCAGAAAGACCGGTATTGAGATTCATCCCGGTGCTACCATCGGTAAGGGATTTTTCATCGACCATGGTTCCGGTGTGATCATTGGAGAAACCACGATTATCGGAGACAATGTGACGCTGTATCAGGGGGTTACCCTGGGTGGAACAGGAAAGGAAACCGGCAAGCGTCATCCTACATTAAAGGACAATGTGATGGTGAGTGCAGGGGCGAAGATTATTGGTTCCTTTACCATTGGAGAAAATTCAAAAATCGGAGCCGGAAGCGTGGTGTTAGAGGAAGTACCGCCTAACTGTACCGTGGTGGGTGTTCCCGGACACATTGTAAAGAGAGATAATATCAAAATTCCCCGCAGTGATATGAACCAGACCGATCTGCCGGATCCCGTGGAGGAGGATATCCAGCAGTTGAAACGGGAGAACACGGCACTTTCCAACCGGTTGATCGAATTGGAGCAGGAAATGAAAAGGCTGAAGGAACAGCGCATAAAAGAGACAGTTTCCGAGTAAGGAACAGCTATAGAAATCAGGAGGAAATCATGGAAAACAATATGCAGATTTTTAACACATTAACCAGAAAGGTCGAAAGCTTTGTACCAAACGTGGATGGAAAGGTGAATATGTACACCTGCGGTCCTACCGTTTATCATTTTGCCCATATCGGCAATCTGCGCAGCTACATCATGGAGGATGTGCTGGAGAAAACCTTGCGTTATGTAGGATACGATGTAAAGCGTGTCATGAATATCACTGATGTGGGTCATCTTTCCAGTGATGCAGACACCGGAGAGGATAAGATGTTAAAGGGAGCTAAGAGAGAACATAAAACAGTGATGGAGATTGCCAAGTTTTACACGGACGCATTTTTCTCTGACTGCCAGAAGCTGAATATCAAGCGTCCCGATGTGGTGGAGCCTGCCACCAACTGCATTTCTGAGTTTATTCACATGATAGAGGTGCTTTTGGAAAAGGGCTTCGCCTATGTGGCAGGAGACAACGTATATTTTGATACCTCAAAATTGAAGGACTACTATGTATTTTCCAGCCAGAGTGAAAAGGAACTGATGGTAGGTGTCCGTGATGACGTGACGGAGGATACCAATAAGAAGAATAAAAGCGATTTCGTATTGTGGTTTACCAAGTCTAAGTTTGACAATCAGGAGCTGAAGTGGGATAGTCCCTGGGGTGTGGGATATCCGGGATGGCACATCGAGTGCTCCTGCATCAGCATGAAGCATCTGGGCGAGTATATGGATATTCACTGCGGTGGCGTGGATAATATTTTTCCTCATCATACCAATGAGATTGCCCAGAGCGAGTCTTACCTGGGACACAAGTGGTGCAATTACTGGTTCCATGTGCATCATCTGAATGATAAATCCGGAAAAATGAGTAAGTCTAAGGGAGATTTCCTTACTGTTTCCCTGCTGGAAGAGAAGGGCTATCATCCACTGGTTTATCGTATGTTCTGTCTGCAGTCGCATTACCGCAAGCCGTTAGAGTTCTCCTATGAAGTCATGGATAATATGGAAAATGCTTACCTGAAGCTGCGCAAAACTGTGGCAAAGCTGGATGAAAATACGGACTTTGATCAGCAGGCATTTGATACCTATAAGGAAAAATTCACACAGGCACTGGAGGACGATTTGAATACCGCCATGGCGCTTACTATGGTTTACGAAGTATTGAAGGCAGATATTTCTGACCATACCAAGCTGGCACTGATCCGTGATTTTGATTATGTTCTTTCCCTGGATCTGGCTGCAGGAGAGATTGCGGAAGAAAACAGTGTAGATGAAGAACTGGAAAGCTATATTTTGGCAAAAATCGAGGAGCGGAAGGCTGCCAAGAAGGAAAAGGATTTTGCAAAGGCAGATGCTATCCGTGCAGAACTTTTAGAGAAGGGAATCATCCTGGAAGATACCAGAGAAGGAGTAAAATGGAAAAAGGCTTAAATTGCTGGATTAAGGAAAAATTCGGGCTGCCTGAGGTGGACATTGCCACCTATTCGCCGCTGGCACTGGCCTATATCGGCGATGGCATCTATGATCTCATCATTCGGTCTATTGTGGTGGGGCGGGGAAACACCAAGGCTTCCAAGCTCCACATGACCACCAGCCAGTTGGTGAAGGCGCACGCCCAGTCGGAGATGATGCGGGTGATTGAGCCGGTGCTTACCCCGGAGGAGGAGGATATTTTTCACCGTGGACGCAATGCCAAATCACCCACCATGGCAAAAAATGCCACCATGACCGATTACCGCCGTGCCACCGGATTCGAGGCATTGATGGGATATCTTTATCTGTCCGATCAGACGGAGCGCATTTTTGAATTGGTGGAACTGGGACTTCGAAATTATGACGAGAAAACCGGAAAGATTAGAGAGTAAGTATATAGGAGGATGATATGGATCAGGAAATGACAGAAGGAATGAGAATAGAGGGCAGAAATGCCGTGTTGGAAGCGTTCCGCTCCGGAAAGACCATCGACAAACTCTATGTGCAGGAAGGATGCAAGGACGGACCGGTGCAGACTATTTTAAGAGAGGCAAAAAAGCATGACACCATCGTGCAGCTGGTGAAGAAGGAGCGGTTAGATCAGCTTTCCGAGACAAAGAAGCATCAGGGTGTGATTGCCCAGACGGCAGCTTACCATTATGCAGAGGTGGAGGACATGCTGCAGGCAGCCCGGGATAAAGGGGAAGCGCCCTTTTTGTTCCTGCTGGATAATATCGAGGATCCTCACAATCTGGGAGCTATTATCCGTACGGCAAATCTGGCCGGAGCCCATGGCGTGATCATCCCGAAGCGGCGTGCGGTGGGACTGACCGCCACTGTGGCAAAGGCTTCTGCAGGAGCATTATCCTACACGCCGGTGGCGAAGGTGACCAATCTGGGAAATACCATCAAGGAACTGAAAGAGCAGGGACTTTGGTTTGTGTGCGCAGATATGGGGGGCACCACCATGTATGATTTGGACCTGAAGGGACCGATTGGTCTGGTAATCGGCAATGAAGGGGAGGGTGTCAGCAGACTGGTGAGAGAGCAGTGCGATTTCGTGGCCTCCATTCCCATGAAGGGGGACATTGATTCTTTGAATGCTTCTGTAGCCGCCAGTGTACTGGCCTACGAAATCGTAAGACAGCGTTTACAATAAGCCAAAGAAAGGGAGACGTTATGATTTCCTACGAGAACAAAACTGATGAGGAGCTGATTGCGGAGTATCGTGCGGGGAATGATGCCATCATGGATTATCTGATGGAGAAATATAAAAATCTGGTGCGAAAAAAAGTCAGCAAGCTGTTTTTGATCGGCGGGGATAAGGATGATCTGATTCAGGAAGGAATGATTGGCCTGTTCAAAGCAGTGCGGGATTATTCTGGTGATAAGGAAAGCAGTTTTTTTCATTTTGCAGATCTTTGTATCGCCAGGCAGATTTACACGGCCATTGAGGCCAGTAACCGGAAAAAGCATGCTCCATTGAATTCCTACATCCCGCTGTATGAGGAAAATGAGAGCGCCGGCGAGCTGGGAAATGGATGTGGCAGTCAGACGGAGATGGAGACAAATCCGGAGGATCTTTTGATTGTTCAGGAGAATGTGCAGGATATTCATGAGCGGGTGAGAAAAAATCTCAGCGATATGGAGCGGGAAGTGCTCACCTATTATTTGCAGGGATATGATTATACGCAGATTGCGGAAATTATGGAACGGGAACCCAAATCAGTGGATAATGCTCTGCAGCGGATTCGAAAAAAACTGCGCTGACAGTTCCTTTTTCGCGGGGAATGTGTTACTATCAATTTGAAAAAATGGGAGGATGAAAATGGCAACAACGGAATCTGCAGAAAATTATTTAGAGACCATTCTGATATTGAGCAAAAAACTTCCTGTGGTCCGTTCAGTGGATATTGCGAATGAACTGGGCTTTAAGAAACCCAGTGTCAGCATTGCCATGAAGAATCTGCGGGAGAATCACCATATCACGGTGACAAATGCGGGATTTATTTATCTGACGGACACCGGAAAAGAAATTGCAGAGATGATCTATGAGCGACATCAGCTGATTTCTGCATGGCTACAGTATCTGGGCGTAGAAAAGAGCATTGCGGATCAGGATGCATGCAAGATGGAGCATGTGATTAGCAAGGAGAGCTTTGAGGCCATTAAGAAACATGTACGCGAGCAGAAAGAACTATTAGAGTAACTGTTTTGAACAGGCCGAATCACTTGCTGATGAGGCCGTAAGAACATGATTCAACCTATTAGATTAAATGAGGATAAAAGCATGAAAATCGTTGCGGTACTTAAGCCCCGGGAAATTCCCGGTGAGACAGCGGTACAGAATACAGAGACAACTGAAGATTTTTCTACCTATATGGCGCAGGAGATACAGGCGGCAGCTGAGCCGGTGCAGGAGCCGGTGCAGGTGTCCGATGCAGAGTTGGCGGCAATATTTAAAGAGGCTTCTGAGACCTATGGTGTGCCGGAGAGTCTTTTAACTGCCATGGCAAAGCAGGAGTCTAACTTCCGGGCAGATGCCACTTCTTCCTCAGGCGCCATGGGTATCATGCAGCTCATGCCGGCTACGGCGGCAGCATTAGGCTGTGAGAATCCTTATGATGCCAGAGAAAACATCATGGCGGGGGCGAAGTACATCAGCCAGTTGCTGGAAAAGTACGATGGAAACACGTCACTAGCCTTGGCGGCCTACAATGCCGGAAGTGGAAATGTGGCTAAGTATGGAGGAATTCCACCCTTTGCAGAGACCCAGAATTATGTACAGAAGGTGTTGGGATATATGGGAGAATCTGTTTCAGAAGACATATATTCGCAGATGCCGGAAACAGATGAGTCCGAGATGGGGCCGATTCCGCGAACCTTGTCGGTAAGAGTGTCGTCTTCCAATGAGGAGCAGCAGGCTATGTACAGGAATATACATTATAGTCAGAATGTGCTGGAACTTTTGACTCTTGTGTCGGAGGAGCAGCAGGCGGAGGAGAATGAGTCAGCTGTAGTTGGAGAGGCAGTTTCAGAAACATAATTAGAAAGCTACGAAATTTTGTAAGATATTAACAGGAGAGTATTTATGGAGAAAATTGCAAGTTTTACCATCAATCATATGAAGTTGCAGCCCGGGATTTATGTATCCCGGAAGGATCATGTGGGTGCAGAGGTGATTACCACCTTTGATCTGCGTATGACCTCGCCCAATGAGGAGCCGGTGATGAATACCGCGGAGGTGCATACCATTGAGCATCTGGCAGCAACTTTTTTAAGAAATGATGCAGAGTATAAGGATCGGGTGATTTATTTCGGTCCTATGGGATGCCGTACCGGATTTTATCTTTTGCTGGCAGGGGATTATGAGTCAAAGGATATTGTGAATCTGATGGTGCGCATGTTCGAATTTATCCGGGATTATCAGGGTGAGGTGCCCGGTGCCAGTGCGAAGGATTGTGGCAATTATCTGGACATGAATCTGGGCATGGCAAATTATCTGGCGAAAAAGTATCTGGATCAGGTGCTTTACGGAATCGGAGAGGAACGCATGGTTTATCCGCAGTAAAAATGTGATACCTCGCGCCAAGAAATTGCAAGGAGATTGATATGAAGAAAATAGGAATTATCGGTGCCATGGAGACAGAAGTGGCAGCCTTAAAGGAACAGATGCAGGTAAGCCGTGTAGAGAAAAAAGCCGGCATGGAATTTTTTGAGGGAACACTGGAAGGAAAAGATGTGGTGGTGGTACAGTGCGGTGTGGGCAAGGTGAATGCTGCCATGTGTGTGCAGATTCTGGCAGATCTTTTTGCAGTGACCCATGTGATCAATACTGGCGTAGCAGGCTCCTTAAATCCAGCCTTGGATATTGGGGACATTTTGGTATCCATAGACGCAGTGCAGCATGATATGGATGTGACCATATTTGGATATGCCAGAGGACAGGTGCCGGGAACAGCCCAAAGAGAATTTGTGGCAGATGCCACTATGGCTGACATTGCAGTGGAGTCCTGCCGCCGTGCCAACCCGGATGTGCACGTACTTACTGGTCATGTGGTCAGCGGAGATCAGTTCATCTCCAGCAAGGAGGTAAAGGACATGCTGGTATCTGAGTTCCATGGGGACTGTGCAGAGATGGAGGGTGCTTCCATCGCCCAGACAGCCACCTTAAACGAGCTGCCCTTTTTGATTATTCGTGCTATTTCCGACAAGGCGGATGGTTCTGCCGAGATGGATTATCCCACTTTCGAGAGCCAGGCAGCAGAGCACTGTGCAAAGATGGTGGCAGAATTTGTGAGAAGCTTTTAAGAATATCCGTTTTCGGAGTTGAATTACAAACAATTCGAGTGTAACATGCACCACCTACTTGACAACACAAAGTAGGTGGTGTATCTTTTTACTCAGAAAAACTACTTGATGATACAAAGTAGATAGGGAAGTTAGATCTTACATCGAAGATGACACATGACATCGAGTATGGTAGTACATAGAAAATAGAGTACGAAAGGGGATGAGGGATTGGACGATTCACAGCTTTTGCGGGGCGTTCTGGAAGGATGCATTCTCGCAATCATCGCAAGAGGGGAAACATACGGATATGAAATATTAGCGGAACTGGAGAAGGGCGGATTTGAAAATCTGCTGGAGGGAACCTTATACCCTGTTTTGACCCGGCTGGAAAAGAAACATCTCATTTCCTGCAGGAAAGCAAAATCACCCTACGGACCAATCCGGAAATATTATTCTATAACTGAAGAGGGAACGCAGTACTTTGAAGAATTTCAGATAAGTTACGAGAGAATTTCAAATTCAGCCAGAAAGGTGCTTTCAGGGGAATACGCAGAGGAGAAAGGAGACAGATCATGAGAGATTACTATACTTTATATGTAGATAAGCTGACTGGCGAATACAGAGAGGCGTTTCGGGGAATTGAGGCCTATGCCGTAGGCATCAGCGCTGCTGATGATACCATGGAAGAAAAGATGAACGAACTTTTGGATCTGTTTCTCAATGCCCAGGAAGAGGGAAAGCCGGTGCAAAAGCTGGTGGGAAAAAATATGGAGCATTTTTGTGATACATATTTTTCGGATATAACCTGGAAGAGTCGTATGCTGGATTTTTTTGATCGGATAAAGAGCGTGGCTTGGTGGATTCTGGTGTTTAGTATACTGGATCTTGTAGGTGCGGTTCTTTTTGGCGATGCTGGAGAAACAGGTGCTACTGTCGCAATGAGAGACGATGATATTTTATCGTTGGTTACCATATTTCTTTCGACTTATATTTTATCCAGACTGGCGGTACTGGGAATCCGGCATCTATTGTTTCAGACAAAGAAAGTATCATATGGCGCCATGTGGTGGATACAGGTGATTTCCGGTTTGGTGATTGGATTATTGGTACTTTTGGCTGTATTTCACATGAGTTATGAAGTGAGTGTTCCCGTGTGGGCCGAGGCGATCGTATGCAGTGTTTATTTGATTTTCTACTATATATTTAACAGGAAGCGGGTGGCAGCACGGAAGCAGGAGAAAACTACGCTATCTGCCCAGATTGACCAGCAGTATCCCCAGACCATGATGGACACCTTCCACAGTAAAAATAAATGGCGAAGAAGACTTCACCGCCCGGAACTGACCATGGAGGATTACGTGGGTCAGGTGGAAAAAAGTGATCGATTTTACCGAAAATACGGAGTTTTTCTCTATTACATATTTCCAGCAGCGGTGGTATTTGTTGTGACGATTGCAATGGTGCTGTTTGATCAGTTTGAAACAAATGGTGATATACTGTGGTTCGTGATGATATTGGGCGTTTGTGAGTATCTGATTTTTATTCCATTGGGAAAAATGGCAAAAAATAACAGTAGACGGGTGGAAAACTGGTTGGAGGATTATTACAAGGGGAAGGGCTAGTAAGCGAGGAGGAGAGGGTTCTAACCGATGAAAAAAGTATTCAAGAAGCTGTTGGAAAAAGAAAAACCCCCCGAAAGCCTTGTAAATCAAGCACTTTCGAGGGGAAACAAAAAAGCTGGTAACGGGAGTCGGACCCGTGACCTCCGCATTACCAATGCGACGCTCTACCACCTGAGCCATACCAGCATTTCTGTCGAGGTGACCTCAACGAGGTATATAATACTATATAGAAGAATGGATGTCAAGCAAAATTTTTGTACTTTTTCGAGAAAATTAGGTTATGGCACGAGTTCTTTTTCTTGTAGCTGCTCCACAATCTTTTTCACATCATAGTTGGGTGCATGGGTTTTGGCTACGTCACAGATATGTTTCACTGTATCCAGGTCTTCCTCCAGTTCATCTGCAATGGTTTCCGGTGCTTTATTTTTCTCAAGCTTACGACAGATTAGTTTCGTAAGCTTTGACAATTCACCATCACTGAATCCATCACTGAATCCATCACTGAACCCATCACTGAATCCATTATTGAATCCATTATTGAACCCATCACTGAATCCATCTTCGTATCCTTCGTCGTGCAGAGTCTTCTTATGTAGTTCTTCATCATATTCAAAGATCGTCATTTTGATTACCTCCGCTTTATTTTCTGATAAAAAGTCTTTAAGAATTCCGTTTGCAATGCAATAGGCCACGGCATGCTGTACCGCCTCCTCTAAGGGATAGTCCTGCCGGAATTGCCGCACCTGTTCCACATACTGCATATACTGGAATAAGGTGGGGCAATTCGCTAATAGTTCCTCATTATATCCCGGATTAATGTTCAACTGCGTCACCCGAAGCTCTAAAGAGGGATTCTCCTCCGGAATCTCAAAGGCATCGGAGAGACGTAATTCTTTCTGCTCCGGCTGTTGTTCCGTGCCATTGTAAAATACGATAAATTTGGGTGTGGGCAGCTTTATCAGCTTGCGGGAATAGATGTCCTTCTTGAGAATGTATTTCTCGTACTGGGCACACACATACATCAAATCCCGCATCGGCATATTGGGATTCACTGTGGACTGGTGCTCATACAGCTGCATCCGCATATCCAGCAGACACGAAACATCATTTTTTATGCTCATATAAATGGCATTTTCCAGTGTGACAATTTCCAGTGCATCCGGGTCCGTATAACAGGTGTTGTTTAAAGCATTGTATAACTCTAATAGCCGCCGCTTGTTGTGAAAAAGCATACAAAATACGGTATCTTTATACCGGGTTACCACATAAATTTCATCGTTCATTCAGTGTCCTCCTTTGAATAATAGGTATTGGCAGGAGGCTCTTTTCGTTAGGAACCTCCTGCTTTTGTTGAATTGAGAATAAAAGCATTGATGTTCCTGAATATCTGAATAAAAGACGGCATCACATGTATAAATGCTAAATCGATATAGAAAGTGCGTAGCCGCTATGGCAGCTACCAAATGCTTTGAGTGGATTGTAACACGAGGAAAATTGAAAAACAAGATTTTTTTATCGAAAGGAGGAAAATCGGCAGACTTAGTGCCTGCCGAATATGTCGATCAATCCAATGAGTTTTAAAAATCCAACCAGCGCCTGGCAAATCAGTTTGATTGGTAAGAATATCATATATAAATTTTATGTCCCCCAATGATAGTTGTCAAGACAACAAAATGGATAGAAAACGGATAAAAAACGGGCGATATTCGGTTGACAAGAGAAAATGCTCACACTATAATGGTAAAAAAGGGGGCAGAACTTATGACCGTGGAGGAAATGAAGAAAAAGAAGCAGGAAAAGGGCTATAGCTATGCACAGATGGCTGAATTGTCGGGGGTTCCTGTTGGGACGATTCAGAAGATTTTTTCAGGAGAGACCACAAGTCCCCGCTATGATACTCTTCAGGCATTGGAGCATCTGTTTGCGGAGCAGCCTATGGTGCAGGAGGAACAGACCTATCAGGTTCACGCCCAGGGTTCCTATACCGTGGATGATTACCGGGCGCTGCCGGAGGAGCAGCGGGTGGAGCTGATTGACGGTTGTTTCTATGATATGGCGGCACCTACGTTTCTCCATCAGCAGATAGCCGGTGAGATTCACCGTCAGATTGCAAATTATATTCTGGACCATGGTGGAAGCTGCAGACCATTGATTGCTCCGGTGGATGTGCAGCTGGATTGCGATGAGAAAACCATGGTGCAGCCGGATGTGGGGATTTTGTGCCATGAGGACAAGATTGAAAAATGGGGGGTCTATGGGGCTCCGGACTTTGTGCTGGAAATCGTATCTCCTTCCACCAGGCGCAAGGACTGCATTAAGAAGCTGGATAAATATATGGATGCCGGTGTGCGGGAATACTGGATTCTGGATCCCGACCAGAAGAAACTTCTGGTTTACCTGGCGGAGGGGGAGGCTTGCCCGATTATATACGGATTGGATCATCCGGTTCCCATCCGAATTTATGATGGTGCATTGGAGATTTGCTTGGAAAACATTTTGAAATGGATCCGGGAGGCAGAGGATAAATGATAACAATTACAGATTTTAATGATTCGGTGCTGGATTTGTACGCCAGGACACCGGAGGTACAGCTGCTTCGATATCGGGAGCCGAAACCGGGAATATTTATTGCGGAGAGTCCGAAGGTTATTGCAAGGGCTCTGGACAGCGGATATGAACCGCTTTCCTTTTTGATGGAGCCCCAGGATTTAGAGACTCAGGGAAAGGAAATTCTGGCAAGATGCCCGGATGTACCGGTTTATGGCGCGGATCAATCGGTATTAAATCAACTGAAAGGATTTTCGCTGACCCGGGGCATGCTTTGCGTTATGAACCGAAAAGTGTTGCCGTCAGTGGAAGAGGTATGCAGGAATGCCGGCAGAATTGCAGTGTTGGAAGATGTGGTGAACCCTACGAATGTGGGAGCCATCGTGCGGTCAGCGGCAGCCCTTGGAATGGATGGAGTTCTTTTTACTTCGGGTTGCAGCGATCCTTTGTATCGACGGGCTGTCCGGGTCAGCATGGGGACGATTTTCCAGATTCCCTGGACCATGATTGATGCACAGGATTGGCCGCAAGGGACAATGACAAAGCTTCATGAGATGGGCTTTCGCACTGCCGCAATGGCACTTCGTGAAGATTCTGTTTCCATTGAGGATGAGAGGCTTAGGGCAGAGGAAAGGCTTGCTATTGTTCTCGGCACCGAGGGGGATGGACTGGCGGCGCAAACCATTGCAGACTGCGACTATACCGTACGGATTCCCATGGCTCATGGTGTGGATTCACTGAATGTGGCGGCAGCCAGCGCAGTGGCATTCTGGCAGATGGGAAAACCGGAGAAATAGGAGGGATTTTCATGGGAACATTTATTGTATTAGGAATCTTAATTTTGATTGTGATTGCCATTATTGTCAGCATGGTAAGAGATAAAAAGAAAGGAAAGTCCTTGCAGTGCGGGGGAGATTGTTCCCGCTGCGGCGGACATTGTCATTAATTAAAACCTGGGTTGTCGCCTAAGATAAGCGGACAGCGGTGGCTGAGGAACTGCTGTCCATTTTTACACATTGACATATACCCCTAGGGGGTATATAATTCGGACAGATGAGAATAGAAGATATCGGAACCTACATTTAGTGACAGGGAAATTTTGGATGTCTGATTTTCTTCATAGGAGGGATAATGTATGGCAGAGAATGAAAAGTGTTGTTGTCACAAAACAAAGGAACGTTCCGAGCAGGAATTCAAGGATTTGATTCATCGTTTGAACCGAATCGAGGGACAGATTCGGGGAATCAAGGGGATGGTGGAGGCGGATGCTTACTGCCCGGACATTTTGATACAGGTGTCTGCGGTGAATGCAGCATTGAACAGTTTTAACAAGGTTCTTCTGGTCAATCATATCAAGACCTGTGTTACACAGGATATCAGGGATGGCAAAGAGGAGACAGTGGACGAGTTGGTGGATGTGCTGAAGCGTCTGATGAAATGAGGAGGAAGATATGCAGCAATTTCAGGTGACGGGGATGAGCTGTGCAGCCTGCAGTGACAGAGTGGAAAAGGCGGTGTCCAAGGTGGAGGGTGTGACCTCCTGCTCGGTCAGCCTTTTGACTAACTCCATTGGCGTGGAGGGCACGGCGGATTCCAGAGCTATCATAAAGGCCGTGGAGGATGCGGGCTATCATGCATCGGAAAAAGGGGAAGAGAATAGTAAAGGAGATGCGGGAAAGTCAGTGGATGAAGAGGCATTGGCGGACCACGAAACGCCACAGTTGGTGAAACGTTTGTGGGTGTCCGTAGTATTTTTGTTGATTCTCATGTATTTTTCCATGGGACACATGATGTGGAACTGGCCATTACCGGAATGGATGGCGGATAATCATGTGGCCATGGGGCTGCTTCAGATGCTCTTAACCATCATCATCATGGTGATCAACCAAAGGTTTTTCATCAGTGGTTTTAAGAGTCTGGTGAAAGGTGCCCCGAATATGGACACGCTGGTGGCTTTGGGAGCAGGTGCATCCTTTCTTTACAGTACCTACGCACTATTTGCCATGACAGATGCCCAGAGGCGGAGAGATGTGGATGCAGTCATGGGTTATATGCATGAGTTTTACTTTGAGTCTGCCGCCATGATTTTGACATTGATTACCGTTGGAAAAACATTGGAGGCCTATTCGAAAGGAAAGACCACGGATGCGCTGAAAAATCTCATGAAGCTAGCACCAAAGACAGCCATACTTCTGCGGGATGGAGTGGAGGCGGAGGTGCCCATCGAGCAGGTACACCGGGGAGACCGTTTTGCGGTGCGTCCCGGGGAGAGTATTCCTGTGGATGGTATGATCTTAGAGGGAAGCAGCGCGGTGAATGAGGCGGCATTAACCGGAGAAAGCATTCCGGTGGATAAGGAACCGGGGGATCCGGTGTCTGCCGCCACCATCAACCAGACCGGTTACCTGGTGTGCGAGGCATCCCGGGTGGGGGAGGATACCACCTTGTCCCAGATTATCCGCATGGTCAGCGATGCCGCAGCCACCAAGGCACCTATTGCCAAGGTGGCGGATCAGGTGTCCGGCGTTTTTGTTCCTGTTGTGATTGCATTGGCTGTGATCACAGGAATTGTGTGGCTCCTGGCAGGACAAACAGAGGGCTATGCCCTGACCCGGGCAGTTTCCGTTCTGGTGATCAGCTGCCCCTGTGCATTGGGTCTTGCCACTCCTGTGGCCATTATGGTGGGAAATGGCGTGGGAGCCAGACATGGCATCATGTTTAAAACGGCAGCTTCCCTAGAGGCCGCTGGTCGTACTCAAATCGTAGCACTGGATAAAACCGGAACCATCACCAAGGGAGAACCCCAAGTGACGGATGTGGTGCCAGCGGATGGGGTAAGTCGGGAGGAACTGTTAGAATGCGCCTTTAGCCTGGAAGCAAAAAGTGAACATCCTCTGGCCCGGGCAGTGGTGGCCTATGGACTGGAGCAGGGGATTTCTGTCATGGAAGTACAGGATTTCGCCATACATGCGGGAAATGGTCTTCAGGCAGTGGTAAATGGACAGTCGGTGTACGGTGGAAATGCCAGATTTGTGCAAGAGAAATGTAGCATTTTAAACCAGTGGAAACAGCGGGAAGAGACCTTGGCAAAGGAAGGAAAAACTCCCATTTATTTTGTCAGAGAGGATAAAATTCTAGGTATCATTGCGGTGGCAGATGTAATGAAGGAGGACAGCCGGAAGGCGGTGTCACAGCTGAAAGACATGGGTATCCGGGTGGTGATGCTCACCGGAGACCATGAACTGACGGCGCAGGCCATCGGCGCACAGGCCGGGGTGGATGAGGTGATTGCCGGAGTTCTGCCGGAGGGCAAGGAGCAGGTGATCCGGGAACTATCTCGTCAGGGCAAGGTGGCCATGGTGGGAGATGGAATCAACGATGCACCGGCATTGACCCGGGCGGATATTGGTATCGCCATCGGAGCAGGAACGGATATCGCTTTGGATGCAGCGGATGTGGTGCTGATGAAAAGCAGACTTTCCGATGTGCCGGCAGCCATCCGCTTAAGTCGGGCTGCCCTGTGGAATATCCATGAGAATCTTTTCTGGGCGTTTATCTACAACGTCATCGGGATTCCATTGGCTGCGGGAGTATGGATTCCTCTGTTCGGCTGGCAGTTAAATCCCATGTTTGGGGCGGCAGCCATGAGTCTATCCAGCTTCTGCGTGGTGACGAATGCACTGAGGCTGAATCTGGTTCATATAGACAAAGAACCAAAAAAGAATAAGAAAAGGAAAGAAACATTATCAAAACAGGAAACAGAGAAAAAGGAGAAAATGAATATGACAAAGACAATGAAAATTCAGGGTATGATGTGCGCACACTGTGAGGCTAATGTGAAGGAGGCATTGGAGGCTCTTCCCCAGGTGGATGAGGCAGTGGTGAGCCACGAGGATGGTACAGCGGTGGTTACCTTAAACAGTGCAGTTTCAGATGAGGTGTTGAAGGAAACCGTGGAGTCGAAGGATTACAAGGTTACTGAGATTTCCTAGTCTAGCTTGAGTTTCCGTGATTTGGTACTTGAAAATAAAACTGCGTAATCTCAAGTAATCAAGAACTTGACCTTGGAAGTAATCGGTGCTATGATGCAAATTGTTGGTGATTGGATGAGTGGATGAATCTCTCGG
The DNA here is from genome assembly GCA_022766245.1 of Lachnospiraceae bacterium. Lineage (GTDB taxonomy): Bacteria > Bacillota > Clostridia > Lachnospirales > Lachnospiraceae > Roseburia_C. The sequence goes on from JALEPL010000002.1 coordinate 59,522, forward strand.
GGGAGAAGATAAAACGATATACGGGAGGAATATTACTACAATGTACAAATCAATTATAAGAGAAGACGGTTCCGACGAATGCATTTATGTGTTAATAACGGATAAACAAAACGGTGGGGAATATCAGTGGTTTATAGATATGCCGGGTGAGAAAAAAGTCAAAGCTGTGCCGATTGATAATGAAAAGGCACCCTGTATATCCATCTCAACAAAAGATGTTCGAGAAAGAGGATGGGATGGTCTGCAGATACATTGTGTGAATATGAACGAGGAGTTTGGTGTAAGCAAATCAGAAAAGACCATATTGTACGGTAGCGCGAGGGAGGCTGAAATGAGTGGTCTGTATGATGCTTCTGCTTTCGGAAGTCGGATGTAGTTTCAATAATATTTCGCATAGACTTCCTACTCTGAAAATGGTATACTGTGCGTAAGAGAAAATCCTACGGGAGGTATTATCATGAAGTTTACGAAGATGCATGGATGTGGCAATGATTACGTTTATGTGAATGTGTTTGAGGAACAGATAAAGGATGAAAATCAATTTGCAATAAAAGTCAGCGACCGCCATTTTGGCATTGGCTCCGATGGGCTTATCACCATTGGACCGTCAGAGGTCGCTGATTTTCGTATGCGTATGTATAACGCAGATGGTTCCGAGGGAAATATGTGTGGAAATGGCATTCGCTGTGTGGGCAAGTATGTCTATGATCATGGCATGACCGATCAGACTACGGTGACAGTGGAAACCAAATCCGGTATTAAGACCTTGAAGTTGCATGTAACGGATGGAAAGGTGGATTCGGTACGGGTGAATATGGGCGCTCCGGTTCTGGAGGCAGAGAAAATTCCTGCCATTTCCCCCAGCGGTAGCGAAAAGGTAATTCATGAGATGATACAGGTGGAGGGGAAGGAATACCCGGTGACCTGTGTATCCATGGGAAATCCTCATTGCATTACCCAAATGCCGGATGTGATGAATCTGGATATTGAGAAGATCGGACCGGCCTTTGAGCATCATGCCATGTTCCCGGATCGGGTGAATACGGAGTTTATTGAGATACTGTCCCGCAGTGAAGTGAATATGCGTGTCTGGGAGCGGGGATCCGGTGAGACCTTAGCCTGTGGAACCGGTGCCTGTGCCACAGCGGTGGCATGCATCGTAAACGGACTTACCGATGACCGGGTGCTGGTACATCTGGTGGGCGGTGATCTGCACATCACTTACGACAGAAATGAGAATACAGTATATTTAGAGGGACCGGCGACCACTGTGTTTACCGGTGAAATAGAGGAGTAGATTGGATTGGAGAAAAGCTATGATTTTAAAGGATTTGTTGGAAAGATTGGACTATGAAGTGGTGAGCGGTTCCGTGGACATTCCTGTGAAGGAACTGGTATATGATTCCCGCAAGGTCGGTTCCGAGGATGTGTTTGTATGTATTAAAGGGGCCGTAAGGGATGCCCACGATTTTGCCATGGAAGTGGTGGAGAAGGGAGCTGCGGCTTTGATTGTGGAGCATGATATCGATATGGCAGTGCTCTCCCAGGCAACTGTGATTAAGGTTGCAGACACCCGTTATGCACTGGCCGTTATGGCGGCAGCCTTTTTCGGATATCCTGCAGAGAAGCTTACCACTGTGGGCATTACCGGAACCAAAGGAAAGACCTCGGCCACCTATATGATGAAGGCTATTTTGGAGGGGGCCGGGAAGAAGACCGGACTGATTGGAACTATTGAGACCATTATCGGAGAGGAGCATATTCCCAACAACAATACCACACCGGAGTCTTATCTGGTGCAGTCCTATTTTGCCCGTATGGTGGAAGCCGGATGTGAATGTGTAGTGATGGAGGTTTCCTCTCAGGGATTGATGCTGCACCGCGTGGCAGGATTTACTTTCGATTATGGAATCTTTACCAATATTTCACCGGATCACATTGGACCAAACGAGCACAAGGATTTTGAGGAATACTTAGCCTGTAAGGAACTGCTGTTCCAGAATTGTCGCTTCGGTATTATCAACCTGGATGATCCACACGCAAAGCATGTGATTGATCATGCTACCTGTGAAATTGAAACTTTTGGTATCACGGAAAACGCGGATTATCAGGCGAAAAATATTCATCTGTACCGGGAACAGGGCAGCCTTGGCATTTCCTATGACCTTACCGGAAAGGCAGAGTTTCCGATAAAAGTGGATATTCCGGGACGTTTCAGCGTGTACAATTCTCTATGTGCCATTGTTCTGGGACTGCATTTTGCCCATGATCCGGCAACTCTGCAGCAGGCTCTGGCTACCGTGCAGGTGAAGGGGCGCGTGGAGCTGATTCCGGTATCCGACCGATATACCCTGATGATTGATTATGCGCACAATGCGGTGAGTCTCACCAGCATTTTAGAGACCATCCGGGAATATAATCCGGGACGGATCGTTACAGTGTTTGGCTGTGGAGGAAACCGTGACCGTAATCGTCGGTTTGAGATGGGAGAGGTGTCGGCAAAGCTGTCTGATCTGTCCGTTATCACTTCCGATAATCCACGATTTGAGAAGCCGGAGGCTATCATTGAGGATATCGTGGTGGGAGCAAAACGCGGCGGTGGAGATTATGTTACTATTCCGGACCGAAAGGAAGCCATCCGCTATGCTATGGAAAATGCTCAGGATGGAGACGTGGTGATTCTGGCAGGAAAGGGACATGAGGATTACCAGGAGATTGAAGGAAAGAAGTATCCCATGGATGAGCGGGTTCTTATCAAGGAAATTCTGCAGGAGATGCAGAAGGCTTAGCAAATACGCTCATTCATGCAAGCATATTTTGCGATTTTCTTAAGAAGTTTTTAGGATTCCAAAAATTTGAAGATTTTTGGAATCTTTTTTCGTATAACTAGTGTAGTTTGTCATTTGTTTGAAATATCGTATTTGTTCAGTATTTTCACAGATACAAAAATTTGTTACAGGAAACACTTGACAAATCGGTTTATCAATATTATTGTGTTATTGAAATAATACAACAAAACAAGGAGATAGTTATGGCAAAGACGAAGATGAAGAAAAAGACCAAGATTATATTGGCAGTAGTAGCAGTGGTGGTATTGCTTTTGGCAATCCTGGTTATAAAGATTGCTTCAGCTGTGAAAACAAGTGTGAGTGAACTGAATACATATATGTATGGTGTTCAGGCGCAGACACTGGAGGAGCATGATTTGTCCACCGCCATCAGCGCCACCGGAAAGGTGGAGAGCCAGAACGTGGTCAGTGTTACCTCTGACTTGAATTGCAAGATTAAAGAGCTTCCCGTAGCCTTGGGTGACTACGTAGAGGAGGGCGATGTGCTTTGTGTATTTGATGACTCCGATGTGAGAGACCAGATTTCTCAGCTTGAGAGTCAGCTTTCCACCTCTGAGAAGCTGGCAGCAAAGCAGACCGAGATTTTACAGCGTTCCTTAAAGGATGCAAAGGATTCCCAGACGAAAGAAGTGGCTCAGGCAGCGCAGGATGTGGCAGATGCACAGAAGGCTTATGATGATGCCACCACAGCATACAACAATGCAAAGTCTGCATTGGATACAGCTAAGGCGGCTGAGGTTCCGGACGAGCTGGCTATTCAGAATGCCCAGGCCGTGGCAGATGCCGCTTATGAGCAGCAGCAGGCAGCAAAAAGTGCATTAGATACTGCAAAGCGCACTCAGTCATCTGTGGAGACCAGTTGTGCATCAGCGGTACAGAGTGCTCAGGACAGTCTGGATACCAATTCCATTTCCGGCAGCGGAAACGCCGACCTGACCAAGCAGCTTTCCCAGCTTTATCGTAAGTTGGATGAGATGACGATCGTAGCAGAGCAGAGCGGTATTATCACAGTTCTAAATGTGTCACAGGGTGATATTCCAAATGGTGCGCTGATGCAGATCGCAGATGACAAGAACCTGAAGGTGACAGTTTCCATTAAGGAGAAGGATATCTTAAAGCTGGCTGAGGGCATGAAGGCTACTGTAAAGGCGGATGCCATCGGCGAGGAAGAATACAAGGCTACTGTAAGCAAGGTGATTAATTTTGCTACCAGCTCCGGAAATGAGATGTCCGGAGAGAGCAGCAAGGGATATAGCGCCGAAATCGTAGTGGATGGAGATAGTGATCTGCTCCTCGGAATGACGGCAAAGGTAGACATTATTGTGACTGAGGCAAAGACGGCTCTTTCCGTAGCTTACGACAGCATTGCCACCGATGAGGATGGAACTACCTATGTATACCGCGCTGTAGAACAGGAAGATGGACTGTATCTGATTGAACGTGTGGATGTGACTGTGGGACAGGAAGGCGATTATTATACCGAAATCAGTTCTGATGAACTGAATGAGGGAGACCTGATTGTTAGTTACCCGGAGGAAGTAGAAGAGGGATCTGAAGTGACAATCATTACGGATGAAGATGATATTTTCTCTGTAGATGTGATGGAATAATCATGGATGGGAGATTGGCATGGAAAAAAGAGTAATTATAGATATGAAGCAGATTGTCAAGCGCTATTATGAGAATCAGCCCAACGAGCTTGAGATTCTCCATGGCATTGACCTGCAAGTGTATGAGGGAGAGTTTGTGGCCATCGTAGGTGAATCCGGCTCCGGAAAAAGTACCCTGATGAACATGATTGGTGCCTTGGATCGTCCCACCCAGGGAAGTTACATTTTAGATGGGGAGGATATGGGAAAAATCCCGGATGAGAAACTAAGTGAGATTCGGAATAAAAAGATTGGATTTGTGTTTCAGAATTTCTGTCTGATTCCCCGTACTTCCGCAGTGCGAAATGTGGAAGTACCCATGATGTATGCGGGACTTCCCAGAAAGGCCAGAAGAGAGCGTGCTATGGAGCTTTTGGACATGGTGGGTATGTCGGAACGTGCCAGCCACAAGCCCAATGAGCTGTCCGGTGGACAGAATCAGCGTGTGGCCATCGCCCGGGCCATGGTGAATGATCCGGCCATTATTCTGGCAGATGAGCCTACTGGAGCATTGGATTCCAAGACTGGTCATCTGGTAATGGACATTTTTCATAAGCTGCATGATGAGCAGCATAAGACCATTGTGCTTATCACCCACAGCCCGGAGCTGGCGAAGGAAACCGAGCGCATCATTACCATTAAAGACGGCATGATTGTGTCGGACACCAGAACAGGAGGTGAGCAGGCATGAATTTAGCAGAAAGTATCAGACTGGCCTTTGATAGCATTCGGGTCAATAAGCTGCGTTCCTTCCTGACCATGCTGGGTATTATTATCGGAATCAGTTCCGTGATTACCATCACCACCATAGGAACCTCGTTGCGGGCCACCATTTCTAATACCATGACGGATTTGGGAGGCGCCAGTTACATTTACGGATATGTGGATGCGGTGTATCCGGAGGATGTGGATTGGGAGACTTTTGAGTATCCGGTGATGGAGGATGACGATTTTATTTCTTATCAGGATATTTTAGACTATAAGGCAGCTTTTCCTGACGAGGTGAAAAGTGTGATTGCTACATGGAACGTGGGAACTGGTACCACCACAGGGGAAACCTATACATCTAAGGTAATGGTAACCGGTTCCACGGCAGGCTGGGTGGATGCCAGCAGTCTGGACATGGTTGCTGGAAGAGAGATTTCCGATGCGGACTGTCTGGAGGAAAAGGCTACAGCGGTGGTATCCGATTTGTTTGTTAAATATGCCCTGGATGGAGAAAATCCCCTGGGAAAACAGATTGAGGTTTCTCTGGATAATGGCTCTGTGTTGAAGTTGTATGTGGTGGGTGTCTACAAATATGATGCTCAGAAGTTTGGAACCAGCAGTAGTAATACGCCGGAAAAGGATTATCAGACACCTATCATCATCCCGGTTACTTATGCTATGGGATTGTCTGATGATGCATGGCGGGCCAATGGATTTGACATGTTGCAAATTATGGCAGCGGAAGGGACAGATGCTTCTATGCTGGCATTAGAAACCACAGAATATTTTGACGAGGCCAAGTACGGGGAAGAAGGAGAATTCTACTTCTTCTGTCGTGATATGGCTTCACAATTAGCAATCATCGATACCGTATTGAATGTAGTTACTGTGGCCATTTCCATCATCGCAGCTATCTCGCTGATTGTAGGTGGTGTGGGCGTTATGAACATCATGCTGGTAAGCGTGGTGGAGCGTACCAAGGAGATTGGTATTCGAAAGGCGCTGGGTGCCAAAAACAGAAGTATTCATTCCCAGTTTTTGACCGAGGCGGTGGTGATATGTCTCATTGGAGGTGTCATTGGAATCTTAATCGGTATGCTGAACGGATTCCTGTTGTCAAAGGTGGCTGCCATGCTGGTGGCTTCCTACGCAACCGAAATCAGTTCTATGCTCAGCCTGACGGTACGTCCGTCCATGACCGCTGTGGTGATTTCCGTGGTATTCTCCATGCTGATTGGAATTATTTTCGGTTCCTATCCGGCAAAGAGAGCAGCAAAGATGTCGCCTATCGATGCGCTGCGGTATGAGTAAAATAGATATAAAAAGATGAAAAGAAGGAGCAGGTCGCAGGATTTGCTCCTTTTTGTTTTTGTTGACGCAACTTTGTGGCACCTGTATACTTGAGACATGATTATTTGATGGGAGATTTTCATTGAAATGAGAAAGATATTAATTACAAATGATGACGGAATTGATGCGGATGGTATCATTCGCCTGGCAAAGGTAGCCACAGAATTCGGTGAAGTATGGGTGGTTGCTCCGGATAGCCAGAGAAGTGCCATGTCCCATAGCATTACATTAAGACACAGCATTGAAGTCTGGAAATCGGATTTCCCGGTTCCGGGTGTTCATGCCTATGCCTGCAATGGAACGCCGTCTGATTGTGTCAGAATCGGTGTGTTAAATATTGTGCCCGGGAAGCCGGATCATGTTTTTTCGGGAATCAATTTCGGATATAACACGGCTACAGATTTACAGTATTCGGCCACTGCTGGTGCGGCATTTGAAGCTGCTTTCCAGGAAATTCACACCATCGCATTCTCAGAAGATGCTTCTGAGATTCATGAAGTCACAGACCGATATTTAAAGGAAATCATGGCGGGGTTAATAGACAAACCACTGGGAATCAATCAGATTTGGAATGTTAATTTTCCCGGATGCAGTTTGGCGGAGTGTCAGGGAATCCTTCGTGATCGAAAAGTATCCACCGAGGTATTTTATGCGGATCGGTATACGGAAACTCCGGTTTCGGAAGACCGGATTTCCTATATGGTGGAGGGAATCCGCAATTATCACGCTGCGGAGGGGACAGACCTGAAGGCCATTCTGGACAATTGTGTTTCCGTTGGTATTGCTACGAATATTTCGTAGGGCATTTTGAAGAGGAGATTATGGTAAAGTGTACTCCTTATCATTGCGGAAATTGTCGTACATGTATTTGAGTAGTTCATAACACAATACACAATCACTGTAATCGTGCACCGCTTCTAATAAATGAAGGATTATGGCCGAACGTTTATCGGTGCATCCTTCTTCGGCCAAGAGCCAGTTGAATCCAACGGATGCATAAGACAGGATTTCGCTCCAATTATAAGAAACTGCTTCTTGAATGGATTCATTTTCCATAATTCTTGTATAGAGTATTTGCTTTCGTTTCTTTTCACAAAATGCAAGAAAGTTACCGTATTCGTCACTGGTTTCTTCCACACCATTTTCCTCACACATATTATGAATAAACGCATCGGACATCAGATCATCATAGTCAGATGCGTTTTCAAATAGATCCAATAATTCATAGATCCGATCCCAATCAACGGATTCTTCCTGAAGAACTGAGCTTTTTCTTATGATTTCGTCTGTAAATGTCATGGAATTGCCTCCTGATATGTTTCGTTATTTTGTTTCATGTTATTATCATAAATGCCAATAACAGGCTATGTCAATAATTGATGTTTTTTGTTTGCAACAAACCGCCGGGTTTATTACACTGTTTATATGAAAACGGTTATCTGACCGGCAAAGCAATTCGGCACATACGCCGGAACTTTTGGTATACGTATACATAAGGAGTAGAAAATGGAAAAAGAGTTAGATCTGGTGCGGCAGGCGAAGACCGGGGATGTCAGTGCCTTTGCAAAGCTGTACGAGCAGGTATATGAGGATATGTACCGCTATGCATTCTATATGCTGCAGCATACACAGGATGCCCAGGATGCGGTGAGTGATACGGTGGCGGACGCATTTACCTCCATCCGGAAACTGCGGGGAGAGGAAGCGTTCCGTGGATGGATTTTTGCCATACTTGCAAATAAGTGTCGGCGAAAGCGAAAGGAGTATGTGAATCGTCCGATAGAGCTGAGCGAGCAGCTGTGGGAACCGAAAGAAAACAATCCAACAGTACAAAAAAGCAGTGAGGCAGAGCATGCGGTGATTCGGCAATTATTCTTTTCCCTGCCGGAGGAAGACCGGGAGATCATTGCTCTGCATTTGTTTGCAGGCTACACCAGTAAGGAAATCGCAAAAAAGTTACACATGAATGAAAATACCGTGCGCTCGAAGGAGAGCAGGGCATTGAAAAAGTTAGTGGAGCAGTATTGGTAATCGCAATAGGGAAATAGGAGGAAACTATGAACGAGCAGGAAATGTTGCGGCAGCTGAGGGAAGCGGCAAAAGAGATGCCGGTACCGGATGCTATAAAGCCGGATCAGATGGAAAATATGTTAAAAGATAAACAGACCGGAAAAAAGCAAAAGAGAGGACGTATCATGCGTTTTTCCAGATGGATGGCAGCGGCGGCTCTCCTTTTGGTCTGCGGAATAGGTGTTTACGCAGTGGCAGGAATAAGTTTTTCAAGCAAATCAGCGGATATGTCAAATGAGTGTGCCATGGATATGGCTGAGAGTACTGCGGGAGAAAAGGGCGCAGAAGCAGCAGAGGAAGGTGTGAATGTGGCAGCATTGGGGGATGTATATACCCAGGCTGTATCCTATGACGAAATATATGAACGTCTATCTGAATTGAAAAAGGAAGAGGAGAATCAGAAATATAATATGGTGGATAATCCCGATGCAATGCTTGGATTATCACAGAATATACAGAACGGCATGGAAGAGGCTGTTGCAGAGGATAGCTCCGTGGCTTTCGGGTCATCTTACTCTACCACCAATCTTCAGACGGAAGGTGTGGATGAGGGAGATATTATGAAGACAGATGGACATTATATCTATCGGATTCTGGGAGATGAGGGACGGCTGGTGATTACGGATGCCAGTGGTGAGGAACCGGTGGAAGCAGCCTCGCTTTGTCCGACTGGTTTGCAGCCTGATGATGTATTAAAGGAGTTGTATGTGGCGGGTGACCGGCTGGTGCTGTTGGCGCAGCGCAGGGAGACTTCTTTGAGCAATGTATATGAGGATTCGGAAATTGAGGATATTTACTATTTTGACGATGTATGTAAAACAATCATGGTGACGCTGGATATCAGTGATCCCACCCATCCCCGGGAGGTAGGAATGTATCAGCAGGATGGCAGCTATCAGACTTCCCGTCGGGTAGGAGATGTGATGTATCTGTTTACCGAAAAATACAACATGAATCAGAACATCAGAGAGAACGATGATGCTTCTGATGTTTTTCCTAAGATACAGGGGGAGGTGATTCCCTGTGATGATATCTATCTGGCAGAATCCTACAATGAAGCCTTGGTGATATCCTCCGTGGATCTGAATGATCCGGAACAGACTGTGGATGCGAAAATGATCTTAGACTACGGTTCTCGGATCTATGTAGGGGAAAACACAGCCTACCTCTACAAATACAGCTACCACGAGGGAAGTTATACAGATATTGCTGCATTTACGCTGAAAAATGGTATAATAGTACCGGTAAATGCGTATTCTGTTCCCGGAGATGTGATGGACACCTTTGCCATCAGTGAAAAGGATGGTTATCTGCGGGTGCTGACCACAAACTGGACGGCGAATCAAGGAATTGACTCAGAGCCGGAAAATGCATTATATGTATTGGATTCAGGTATGAAACTGTGCGGAAAGCTTACCGGCATCGCACCGGGAGAATCCATTTATGCAGCCCGGTTCATAGGAGATATGGGATATTTTGTGACTTATCGAAATACGGATCCACTGTTTTCCGTGGATTTATCTGATCCGAGGAATCCCAGGCTGGTGGGAGAACTATCTGTTACGGGATTTTCCGATTACCTTCATGTGTGGGATGCAAATCATCTTTTGGGAATTGGATATGAAACAGACCCGAACACTGGACAACGTCTGGGACTGAAGCTCTCTATGTTCAATATCAGCGATCCCTCCAATGTATATGAGGAAGGAAAATGCATTTTAAAACAGGTAGATTATACGCCGGCTTTGGAGGATTATAAGAGTGTTCTGGTTTCTGCAGACAAGAATATCATTGGGCTGATGCTTTTTGACTATGACCAGATGAATGAAGGATTGTACACGGTGTTTTCTTATGAAAACGGCTCATTTACTCCGAAACAGGAGCTGGAACTAAAAGAGGGCGGCTATATACAAAGCGAGTATGACTATATCTGGAATACCTGTCGAAGCCTCTACATTGATGACCGTATTTATGTGATGGACGGAGCGGATTTATCAGTAATAGATATGTAACTCTGAATAGTTGCATAGATTGGACGGAGTGAGGGACATGCAAAAGGAACATGTTTATATTGCTATTGATTTAAAATCTTTTTATGCTTCCGTGGAATGTGTGGAGCGTGATCTGGATCCCATGACCACCAATCTGGTTGTGGCCGATGCCGCCAGGACAGAGAAAACAATCTGTCTGGCGGTTTCGCCGTCTTTAAAAAAGTATGGGATTCCGGGACGGGCCAGACTATTTGAGGTAGTTCAGGCGGTAAAACGGATCAACCGGGAACGTGCAGCAAAAAATCCTAAGGGAAGTTTTAAGGGAAGCTCGTACCATGAGGAGGAGCTGGCCAAAGAACCGTCCCTGGCGTTGGATTATATCACAGCCCCGCCTAGAATGGCCTTTTATATTGATTACAGCACCCGGATTTACAACTGCTATTTAAAGTATGTGGCGCCGGAGGACATTCATGTCTATTCCATCGACGAAATCATGTGTGATGTTACCACTTATCTGAATACCTATCATATGACTGCCCGGGAACTGGCTTCCAAAATGATACAGGAGGTTTTTGAGCAAACCGGGATTACAGCCACCGCAGGGATCGGAACCAATCTTTATCTGTGTAAAGTGGCTATGGATATTCTGGCGAAGCATGCGGTGCCGGATGAAAATGGAGTGCGCATCGCAGAACTGGATGAGAAAACCTATCGCCAGAGACTGTGGTGCCACAGGCCGCTTACGGACTTCTGGCGCATAGGTGTCGGCTATGTAAAAAAACTGGAAGCCCATGGACTTTATACCATGGGAGATATCGCCAGATGTTCCATCGGAAAGCCAGGGGATTTTCATAACGAAGATCTTTTATACCGTCTGTTTGGCGTGAATGCGGAGCTTCTCATCGATCATGCCTGGGGATGGGAATGCTGTACCATAGCAGATATCAAAAATTATAAGCCGGAGTCCAACAGTATCGGATCCGGTCAGGTGCTGCAGTGTCCTTATGATTGGAAAAAGGCCAGGCTGGTGGTACAGGAAATGACTGATATGCTGGTATTGGATCTGGTGGAACGCAGTCTGGTGACAGATCAGATTGTGCTGTCGGTGGGATATGACAGAGAAAGTCTGGAAAATCCTATCATTCGGGAAAAATACCGCGGCGCAGTTTCTGTGGACCGATATGGCCGCCAGGTTCCCAAGCACGCCCATGGTACGACGAACCTGAATCGTGCCACATCCTCCACTCGTGAAATTATGGATGCAGTGATGGATTTGTATGATCGCATCGTAAACCCCGACCTTTTAGTCCGTCGACTGAATGTGACCGCCAACCATGTGGTGGGCGAGGGAGAGAGCCGGGAGCAGGCAGGTTTTCAGCAGATGGACCTTTTTACCGATTATCATCTGGTTGCCCCGGGAAAAGAAAAAGAGCAGGAGAATCTGCAAAAGGAGAAAAAGGTACAGCAGGCAGTGATTGATATCAAAAAGAAGTTTGGGAAAAATGCTATTCTACGTGGTATGAGTCTGGAGGAGGGAGGAACCGCCAGAGACAGGAACAGCCAGATTGGCGGACACAAGGCATGAGCAGAGATATTTATCAGGACAAGAATCTACATCGTTATGATGACATGATAGACTTGGAACATCCCATTTCCAGGACTCATCCTCGCATGAGTGTGCAGGATCGGGCGGCACAGTTTGCACCCTTTGCAGCACTGACCGGACATGCGGCTGCCATCCATGAGACTGCCCGGCTCACGGAGGAGAGACCGGAGCTGGAACCGGATTATCTGGAACTTTTGAACTGGCAGATTCAACAAATTCAGAAGAATATGTCAAAACACCCTAGGGTGGAAATCACCTACTTTATGCCGGATGAAAGAAAAGAAGGTGGACGAATGATTACCGCCTGTGGAAGGGTGGCAGAAATTGATTCGAATAAGGGAGTGCTGTATTTATCAGAAGAAGGGGATTTTTTATTAAAGGATATTGTGGAAATTCGCGGAGAATTATTTGACGAACCATGGGAATAGGGATAGAATGAGGAGGAATGCGAAGTTCATAACCTGAATGCGTTTCGAGCAGTATTTATATTATGAAGGAGTGACACAAATGAGCAACATAGATATTGAAACGATGAACAAAAATTACACACAGAAGCGACTCAGCGAGCAGCTTGCGGATGTGCCCCAGGAGCTGAAGGCACAGGCTGTGGAGGCTTTTGAATATGAGGGAACGGAAGAGTATGACAAGGCTATCGACACCGGATTAAAGATTTTAGAACAGGATAATTCTACCGCAGTGGAAGAGGTAAAGATTCTGGTGGCAAGACTTTTCCCGAAGCTTTTGCGCATGGATATTGAAACCGAAAATCAGAATTACCAGAATGATGTGGAGAAATATTACGGTTTTTTAGACAGTGTTCCCATGAATGAGGTCATGCAGGAATATCTGGTGGAGACATTGATCCGGCTGTGCGAGCTGATGGATAATAAGTGGTATCGCCCTCTGTTCGCAGAGTTTGTCCGTCATATCGATGAGAAGGAATATTTGTCTGAGGAAAAATACCAGGACACCTTAAAATCTGCCTATGCCTCCATGGAGTCCTTTAACTACTATGATGATGTGAAGATTAACTCTCTGATGAAGGGATATCTGCAGACCTGTTACCGCAGAGCTTATACCATGAAGGATGAGAAGCTGGAGTCGGTAAAAAACAGCATGATGATTGAGGCGTTGACCAACGAGTGGTATGTGTGTCAGTATTATTCCGGCAACGAAGAAGTGTTTGCTTATATTCAGGAGACGTATCCTCACAGCTATGAGCTGATGGCAGATCTGGTGGAGGCTATGAAGGAGGATGTGCAGGCAGCGGCAGATGAGATATTGAATAAGCTTTTACCTTATGCAGCACCGGGAACTACCATAGATCAGCTTCGCATTGCCATGCAGCATTCCTATGAAGAAAACGAAAAGACATCCCATAAGCCAAAAGTAATCTACGGAGGAAAGGGCACCTATATGCGAAACGGCAGCAAGATTGGACGCAACGATCCCTGTCCCTGCGGCAGCGGCAAAAAGTACAAGCAGTGCTGCGGCAAGAATCTGTAATCACAATAGTTTATGCATGACAGCCACTGATTGCAATGGTCGGTGGCTTTTTTGTAATTCAACATCGTTAAGGACTTTGTATCCGGCGTGTTTGTGAGGGTGCAGGAAGAAGCGGGGCATAGGAAGAGAAAACGAGCTGCTATGCCCCGCTCGACGAGCCACATATAATATAACGATAAAAAGGGTTAAGCCTAACGACTTAACCCTTTCACTTTATCCATGCAGAAGATGGGACTTGAACCCACACGATATTGCTACCACAGGCACCTGAAGCCTGCGCGTCTGCCAATTCCGCCACTTCTGCGAACAAATGTTATTCTATCGGGTTTGCTCCCGAAAGTCAAGAGAAATTTTCATAATTTTTGAAAAAATTTTGAAATATTACACAAAAAAGTGGAAAAATACTTGTATTCCATTTATAATGAATGAAGTAATCATAATAAACGTATAAGTGATGGTAACTGTTGGGGGCTATTCGCAAAGATGACTCTATTATATTCTGAGAATATTACCTGTGTTTGCACAGTTACATATTATGCAACAAGAAGAGAGAGGAAATCAGGAAATGCTTGAATTAAAAAATATATGCTATGAGGTGGAAGAGGATACCGCACAAAAGGAAATTATATGCGGTATTAACCTGACCGTGGAAGAAGGGAAATTCATTGTCATCACCGGGCCGAACGGAGGCGGCAAGTCTACCCTTGCAAAATTGATTGCAGGAATTGTGCAGCCGACTTCCGGACAGATTATCTGGAATGGAACAGATATCACCAATATGAGTATTACCGAGCGTGCCCGGATGGGTATTAGCTTTGCCTTTCAGCAGCCGGTACGCTTCAAAGGAATTCAGGTGGTGGATCTTCTGCGCATAGCATCCGGTAAGAATCTGAATGTGTCCGAAGCCTGCCAATACCTGTCAGAAGTAGGACTTTGTGCCAAGGATTATATTAACCGTGAGGTAAATGCCAGCCTGTCCGGTGGTGAGTTGAAGCGAATCGAGATTGCCACCGTATTGGCCAGAGGCACCAGCCTTTCCGTGTTTGACGAGCCGGAGGCGGGAATTGATCTGTGGAGTTTTCAGAATCTGATCAAAGTCTTTGAGCGTATGCAGAAGAAAAATGAAAATGGTTCCATCCTTGTGATTTCTCATCAGGAACGTATTTTAAACATTGCGGATGAAATCGTGGTGCTTGCCAACGGGCAGATTCGGGAACACGGAAAAAGAGAGGATATTCTCCCCTGTCTGCTCGGAACATCTTCGGCAGTAGAAGCATGTCAGCAATTACAGGGAGGGATGGAACAATGATGGACGAGATTCAGAAGAGAATATTAGCGGAAGTGGCGGATTTGCATACTGTTCCGGAAGGAGCTTACAATATTCGCACCAATGGAAAAATGGCAGCCAGAAATACCACTGCCAATATCGATATTATTTCCAAGGAGGATGGAAGTGGCATTGATATCCATATCAAGCCTCACACCAAAAATGAGAGCGTGCATATTCCGGTAGTTCTTAGCGAAAGTGGATTGAAGGAATTGGTTTATAATGATTTTTACATTGGTGAGGGCAGCGATGTGGTGATTGTGGCCGGCTGCGGCATTGATAACTGTGGCTCCCATGATTCTGAGCATGATGGAATTCATCGCTTTTATGTAGGAAAAAATGCCAAAGTGAAATATGTGGAGAAGCATTATGGTTCCGGCAGCGGTGCCGGAAAACGTATCCTAAATCCCGGTACTGAGGTTTACATGGAGGAAGACAGCTCCATGGAGATGGAGATGGTTCAGATTAAGGGCGTGGATTCCACGGACCGACGCACAAAGGCAGAACTTAAGACCGGAGCATCCCTGGTGGTGCGGGAACGTCTCATGACCCATGGAGACCAGAGTGCCTTCAGCACCTATGAGGTGTACCTGAACGGGGAAGGTGCCAGCACAGATGTGGTGTCTCGTTCTGTAGCAAGAGACACTTCCTATCAGAAATTTGATTCCAGAATCATTGGAAATGCCCCCTGCAGCGGTCATACCGAGTGTGACGCCATTATTATGGACAAGGCGCGGATTCTGGCGGTTCCCCAGTTGGAGGCAAACAATCTGGATGCAGCACTGATTCATGAAGCGGCCATCGGAAAAATTGCCGGCGAACAGATTATCAAACTCATGACCCTCGGTCTTACGGAGGAGGAAGCAGAGGAACAGATTATTAACGGCTTCCTGAAATAGAAGATGATGAAGAAAAAACATTCCATTCGAAAACAATTCGGCGGAGTGGTAGTAGGGCTTGTGGCGGGAACAGTGCTTGCCTGCTGGCTGCTGAATCTGACTCTGCTGGATGTGTATTACACAAAACATAAGCAGAATACACTGATTGGAGCTTTTGAACGGATTTATTCTGCCAGCGCAGACAACAAATTGACCAGCAGCTCCTTTGATGTGGAGTTTGAGAATATCTGTGCATCGGGAAATGTGACGGTGCTGATTATTTCACCAGATGGCAATGTAGTGAGATCCACGGCTTATGGCGTGGGAGAACTGCAGAGACAGTTTATGGAGATTATTCTGGGCAGCTCCGGTTCCGGAGCGAATGACTATGACCTGAAGGTAATCGAGCAGAATGACCGTTATGTGATGGGACAAAAAAAGGATGCCAGACTGGATGCGGATTATCTTATTTTGTGGGGGCAGCTGGCAGACGGAAATCTCATGCTGGCGCAGACTCCTCTGGAGAGCATTAAGGAGAGCGCTGCGGTGGCCAACCGTCTGCTTACCTATGTGGGAATATTCGGGGTGGTTGTCAGCGTGATTATCACGAATCTGGTCATAAGAAAAATAACCACACCGATTTTGGAATTGTCCGAGATTTCCAGCCGCATGTGCAATCTGGATTTTGATGCGAAGTACCAGGTACATGGTGACAACGAGATCGAGCAGCTGGGAAGCCATATGAATCAGTTATCTGATTCTCTGGAGCGCACCATATCAGAACTGAAAAGTGCGAATATCAAGCTGCAGGAGGACATTGAGAAAAAAGAAGAAGTGGATCAGATGCGCAAGGAGTTTCTGTCTAATGTATCTCATGAACTGAAAACGCCCATTGCTCTGATTCGTGGCTATGCGGAAGGTTTGCAGGAATGTGTGTTAGATGATCCGGAGAGCAGAGAGTTTTACTGTGATGTAATCATGGATGAGGCGGAAAAGATGAACACCATGGTGAAGAAGCTTTTGACGCTGAACCAGTTGGAATTCGGAAATGATGAGGTCGCTATGGAACGTTTTGATGTTACCTCGGTAATCCGTGCTCTGGTGGCCAACTCCGGAATTTTAATCGAACAAAATGGCATTACCGTTCGGTTTGAGGAGCCGTCGGTATATGTGTGGGCAGATGAGTATAAGACAGAAGAGGTTCTGACGAACTATCTCAGCAATGCCATTCATTATGCAGCAGGAGAAAAACGTATCGAGATCTCCTACACACAGAAGGCGGAAAGTGTCAGAATCAGTGTGTTTAACACCGGTTCACCTATCCCGGAGGAGGATATTCCCCATATTTGGACCAAATTTTATAAGGTGGATAAAGCACGCACCAGAGAATATGGAGGAAATGGAATTGGCTTATCTATTGTAAAGGCTATCATGGAATCCTTTCATCAGGATTATGGTGTGATTAATCATGAGGATGGCGTGGAGTTTTATCTGGAACTGGATCAAAAGACATGGGAATAGAGGTTTCCCTGTTGCCCCTGAGAATGAAAAATGGTAGTATAAAAATATCCTGGAAATAAATAATAGGAAGAGGTGTCTATGAGAAAGAAAAAAATGGCTCTTGGCCTGGTGGTTTCTCTGGTTCTCGTGATGTTGTGCGGCTGTGGAGAACAGCTGTACGAACTGACGGAGGATGAGACCAATTCGATTGCAGCCTATACGGCGCATGTGATTTCAAAACATAATACCAGTCAGTTGAAGGGTGTGGTTACAATGACAGATTCCCAACCGGAGCCACAGGATGAGTCTTTAGAGGATGCGTCTACCGAGACGGAACCAGCACAGGAGGAAGTGGTATCTGGCGGGGAGGATACGCCGGAAAGTCAGGATACACCTCTGGTTTCCCTGCAGGAGGCACTTGCCATAGAAGGGGTGAATGTTTCCTTTCAGAGCTATGAAGTGAAGGATTATTACATAGAGGGGAAGTATTATGCAATAAATGCGCCGGCAGGGTCAAAGCTTCTGATTCTGCATTTTGCCCTGAGTAATTCCGGAGATACAGATGTGGCATGCGATGTGCTGTCCCGGTCTATAAGTTTTCAGGTGACAGTGAATGATACTTATCAGAAAAAATCGGATGTGACGATACTTCTGGACGATCTGTCTACCTATCAGGGAACCATTGCAGCAGGGACATCGCAGAATGCGGTACTTCTATTCACCATGTCCACTGAGGAACTGAATTCTGTGGAACAATTGCTTTTGAAGGTCACTGAAGGAGAGCGTACACAGATGGCTCAATTAAAATAATGGTAAATGTATATAAAAAAATTCAAAAAAGTAATGTTTTTTTGTCGAATGTTATGTTATAATATGTTTTAGCTGGTATCCCATATTATGGATGGGGTTCTGAGGATTACTGACAAGGCATTTTGGAGGGCACACAAATGGAGACAAATATTCTATTAGAAAACGGCACAAACGAGCTGGAAGTATTGGAATTTACACTAGAAGGAAATCATTATGGGATTAATGTTGCGAAGATTCGAGAGATTTTATCCTATCAGCCAGTTACTCCTGTTCCTAATGCGCATCCCAATGTGGAAGGAATTTTTATGCCGCGTGATACGATGATTACGGTGATTAACCTGAAAAAGTGTTTGGGCGTAGCGGATACGAATCCGGGAAAGGGATTATTTATCATCACGAATTTCAATAAGCTGAATATCGCATTCCACGTGGATGAGGTGATTCGGATTCACAGAGTATCCTGGGCGGATATCATTAAGCCGGATGGTACAGTGAATGTCAGAGATCGTGGTGTATCTACCGGAGTAATCAAGCTGGACACCAACCTTGTTGTGATTTTGGATTTTGAGAAGATTATTACAGATATCAGTCCGGAGACAGGTCTGAAGGTGTCTGACGTAGAGAAGCTGGGAGAAAGAGAACGCAGTGACCTTCCGATTTTGATTGCTGAGGATTCTCCGCTTTTGAGCAAGCTGATTACAGATTGTTTGAATAAAGCAGGATACACGAACCTTCTGGTGAATATGAATGGACAGGAAGCATGGGATATGCTCTGTAGTTTTGAGAAGGAAGGAAATGTGAAGGAGAAGGTGAGCTGTGTAATAACGGATATTGAGATGCCGTTGATGGATGGTCATCGTCTTACCAAGCTGATCAAGGGTAATCCGAATATGGAGGGGATTCCGGTTGTCATATTCTCGTCTCTGGTAAATGAAGAGATGAGAAGAAAAGGAGAATCCCTTGGCGCAGATGCACAGCTGACAAAACCGGAAATCGGTAAGCTGGTGGAAGCGATTGACCGGTTGATCCGGTAGTGGATACAAAACACAGAGAATGACACAGAGGGGTGTGATGACAGGTCACATCCCTTGTTTATGCATAGGGTGTTTCGGGGGATTCCCTGATGCTTTAGAGACAAAGGAGGGCACTTGTGAGTAAAAGCGAGGACTATCTGGACGATTTGCTGAATTCCGTTTCAGATATCAACAAACGAAATAATAAAAAAGATATAGAGAGCCTGCTGAAGTCCATGGAAGAACCCCAGGAACCGCCCAAGGAGCGGGAAAAAAAGAGGACTCCTCGTAGAAGAGATTATGGAGAGAAGTTTGTGCGGGAGTTTGAGCAGGAAATCGTCAATGGGGCAACAGATGATTTCCTTCGGGATTTTGAATTAGAGCTGGATGCTGAGGCTGCGGACATTGAGGAAAGCATGGGGGATGAGCCGGAAGAAAAGCCGGTGGAGTTCGGGGCGGAGAAAACTGCATCATCTTCCAATGAAGCGATATCCCCGGAACCGGATGTGAATGATATGATGGGGGAGCTTCTTCGGAAGGTGGGGGGAGGAGAGCCCGTTCATCCGGAGGAAACAGTCAGTGCAGATGATCTTATGGTGAATACCATGGAAATGCCGGAAACATCAGCTGTGTCAGAGGAAGAATCTTTTATGCTGGATGAGGAGAATGCACCACAGGATTTGATGGATATTCTCAGTCTGTCGGAGGATG
Source organism: Lachnospiraceae bacterium (assembly GCA_022766245.1). Lineage (GTDB taxonomy): Bacteria > Bacillota > Clostridia > Lachnospirales > Lachnospiraceae > Roseburia_C. The sequence continues at coordinate 79,490 of JALEPL010000002.1, forward strand.
GTGATCTGGCAGATATTGGGAGTATGCTTCAGGCAGATGAAAGTGGAGAAATGAATCTGGCAGACTTTTTAGGAGAGCAGGCATCTGAGTCGGAAGAGGAGAATCCCGAAGATACCAGGGACGAATTTGAACGTCTGGGCAGTATCGAGGAGCTGAAGGATTTGAAAGAGGCTAAGAAGAAAAAGGCTAAAAAGGGTTTTTTTGCCCGGCTGAGCACATTTTTCTTTGGGGATGAGGAAGCGGAATCCGTGAAGGTTCCGGAGGAAGATGCCCTGGGAAGTTTGTCTGATGAGAATGCAGATATTCTCAAAGAGCTGGATGAATCTGAAAAAGGAAAAAAGGGGAAAAAAGCAAAAAAAGAGAAGAAAGAGAAAAAGAAGAAAGAACCAAAATCGCCTAAGGCACCAAAACCAAAAAAGGAAAAGAAACCTAAGGAGAAGGATACTACACCGCCACTCCCCAAAAAGCCTGTGATTTTAATCTCTGTGATGGCAGCGTCAATCTTTCTTTTGATTATGCTTGGAAGCAGTAATCTGCAGTATAGTGCTGATATTCAAACCGCAAAGGAAAGTCTGCAGCGAAAGGATTACGTGGAGGCATATACACTGCTGGCCGGCAGCAAGATTCGTGCCAAGGATGAGAAGCTATACCAGAAAGTATTGATACTTTCATCGGTACAGGCCGAGTATCAATCCTACTATAATCTCAGTAATATGGGACAGTATGATATGGCATTGGATGCATTGATACGGGGCTATGGACGATGTCTTGCTCAGGAGGATGAGGCAGCAGACTATGATGTGGTGGATGAGCTGGCCGAGCTGCAGCAGCAGATCACCACGACTTTGCAGGATGAGATGGGTGTCAGCAGCCAAGAGGCCGCTGCCTTGTATGAAATGACAGATCGTCAGGAATACACCAGGGGGATTCATCAGATATTACAAAATACAGGACTGGAGTAGAGAGACATGATAGCAATTATTGATTATGACGCAGGAAATCTAAAGAGCGTGGAAAAGGCTTTGACCTTGCTGGGACAGCCTAGTGTCATTACCAGAGACCGTAAGGAAATCCTTCAGGCAGACAAGGTGATTCTGCCCGGAGTAGGCGCCTTTGGGGATGCAATGGAGCATCTGAAGCATTTTGAATTAGATAAAGTGATTAAAGAAGTATGTGCCAAGGGGACACCTTTCCTGGGTATTTGTCTGGGGTTGCAGCTCCTTTTTGACGGCAGTGAGGAATCCGCCGGTGTGGAAGGACTGGGAATCCTGCCGGGAGATATTATCAGGATTCCGGATACGCCGGGACTGAAGATTCCGCATATTGGCTGGAATTCGCTGGACTTCCAGAATAATGGCAGATTATTTGAAGGTTTTGATCAGGAGACCTATGTGTATTTTGTTCATTCCTATTATCTGAAGGCAAGGGAGGAGCAGATTGTGAAAGCAACTACAGAGTATGGCACACACATCCATGCTTCTGTGGAGAAGGACAATGTGTTTGCCTGTCAGTTTCACCCGGAGAAAAGCAGTGCGGTGGGTCTTCAGATACTGACAAATTTTGCGAAGATTCAGGGAGGTGTCTGCTAATGTTTACGAAACGAATTATTCCCTGTCTGGACGTGAACAACGGACGTGTGGTAAAAGGTGTGAATTTTGTGAATCTGCGGGATGCGGGAGACCCGGTGGAAATCGCAGCAGCTTACGATAAGGCGGGAGCTGACGAGGTGGTATTTTTGGACATTACCGCATCCTCGGATGCCCGTAATACCGTGGTAGATATGGTGCGAAAAGTTGCAGAAAAGGTGTTTATTCCCTTTACCGTGGGTGGAGGAATCCGTACCGTGGAGGATTTTAAGGTGTTGCTTCGGGAAGGAGCAGATAAGATTTCTATTAATTCTTCCGCTATCAATAATCCAAATCTCATCAGCGAGGCGGCTGATAAGTTCGGCAGCCAGTGCGTAGTGGTAGCCATCGATGCCAGAAGACGTGCGGATGGCAGCGGTTGGAATATCTATAAAAACGGTGGACGTATTGATGTGGGAATCGATGCGGTGGAGTGGGCCATGAAAGCGGACCAGCTTGGGGCAGGAGAAATTCTTCTGACCAGTATGGACTGTGATGGCACCAAAGCAGGTTACGACTTAGATCTCACCAGGCAGATTGCAGAAAACGTCTCCATTCCAGTGATCGCTTCCGGTGGTGCAGGAACGAAGGAGCATTTTTACGATGCATTGACAGCAGGAAAGGCAGATGCCGCACTGGCAGCTTCTCTGTTCCATTATAAAGAGTTAGAAATTATGGACTTGAAGAACTATCTGGCAGACCGCGGTGTGTCCGTAAGGAGATAGAATCATGGCAATGATAGAAAATGACTGGCTGGGAAGTATCTCAGAGGAATTTAAAAAGCCCTATTACCGACAGCTGTATCAGTTCGTGAAGGAAGAGTATAGTACCCATGTGGTTTATCCTCCGGCAGATGATATTTTTAATGCATTGCATCTGACACCATTAAGCCGGGTAAAGGTGCTGATTTTAGGACAGGATCCCTATCACAATGAGCATCAGGCCCACGGACTCAGCTTCTCCGTGCTGCCGGAACAGAAAGATATCCCGCCGTCTCTGCAGAATATCTACAAAGAACTTCAGGATGATCTGGGCTGTTATATTCCGGATAATGGATATCTGAAAAAGTGGGCAGATCAGGGAGTGCTTCTGCTAAATACAGTGCTTACTGTCCGTGCGCATCAGCCTAATTCCCATCAGGGAAAGGGATGGGAGCAGTTTACAGATGCCATTATTCGGGCGGTGAATGAGCAGGACCGACCCGTGGTCTATATGCTTTGGGGTAGACCCGCACAGAGCAAGATCCCTATGCTAACCAATCCAAAGCATCTGATTCTAAAGGCGCCCCATCCCAGTCCATTGTCTGCATATCGGGGATTTTTCGGATGCAGACATTTCAGCCAGGCGAATGATTTCCTGCAGCAGCACGGGATTGCTCCCATTGACTGGCAGATTGAAAACGTGTAACTGCCTAGTTATCGGCCGCATCTTCGTCGCTCATAGCATATACCTGGCGTTTTCGAGCCATCTCATCACTCTCTAAATACTCGTCGTAGGTGGTGATCTTATCGATTAATGCACCGTTGGGAAGAATTTCCATAATACGGTTTGCGGTGGTCTGTGTAAACTGATGATCACGGGATGCAAACAGTACCACGCCGGAGAACTTGATTAGTCCGTTGTTCAGTGCAGTGATGGACTCCATATCCAGGTGGTCGGTAGGCTCATCGAGTATCAAAACGTTGGATGCCTGAATCATCATGCGGGAGAGCAGGACACGAACCTTCTCACCACCGGAGAGAACCCGCATTTTCTTCATGCCGTCCTCGCCGGCAAAAAGCATTCTGCCCAGGAATCCACGGACATAAGTGGCATCCTTGATCTCGGAATACTGGGTGAGCCAGTCAGTGATGACCAGGTCGGTATCAAAGATAGCGGTGTTATCCTTCGGGAAATAGGACTGGGAAGTGGTGACACCCCATTTGTATGAACCGCTGTCCGGCTCCATCTCCCCTGCCAGGATCTTAAATAATGTGGTCTTTGCCAGTTCGTTACTTCCTACAAATGCTACCTTATCCTCACGGCCTAAGATAAAGGAAATATTGTCCAATACCTTTACACCGTCAATGGTCTTGGTGAGCCCTTCCACAGCAAGAACCTCGTTTCCAATCTCACGCTGGGGTCTGAAATCAATGTAAGGATATTTTCTGCTGGAAGGCTTGATCTCATCCAGCTCAATTTTTTCCAGAGCACGCTTACGGGAGGTTGCCTGTTTGGATTTGGAAGCGTTTGCGGAGAAGCGGGAGATGAAGTCCTGCAATTCCTTGATTTTTTCTTCCTTTTTCTTGTTGGCTTCCTTCATCTGCTTCATCAAAAGCTGACTGGACTCGTACCAGAAGTCATAGTTTCCGGCATAGAGCTGGATCTTGCCGTAATCGATGTCCGCAGTGTGGGTACATACCTTATTTAAGAAATAACGGTCGTGGGAAACCACGATAACGGTATTGTCAAAGTTGATCAAAAATTCCTCCAACCATGCAATAGCATCCAGATCCAAATGGTTGGTAGGCTCGTCTAAAAGCAGAATATCCGGGTTGCCAAACAAAGCCTGTGCCAGCAGTACCTTCACCTTGGTGGCACCGGGCAGATCCCGCATAATGGAGTAGTGTTCTTCGGTGGGTACGCCCAGACCGTTCAGCAGGGTGGCTGCATCGGATTCTGCATTCCAGCCATCCATCTCAGCAAATTCTGCTTCCAGTTCGCTGGCGCGGATTCCGTCCTCGTCTGAGAAATCCTCTTTGGCATAGATGGCATCCTTTTCCTTCATAATATCATACAGGCGCTGATTACCCATGATAACCGTATCCAGTACCGGATATTCATCATATTTAAAGTGATCCTGCTGCAGAAAGGAAAGGCGCTGTCCCGGTGTGATTACCACATCACCGCTGGTGGAGTCCAGCTGGCCGGACAGGATCTTTAAGAAAGTGGATTTTCCGGCGCCGTTGGCACCGATCAGTCCATAACAGTTTCCCTCCGTAAACTTAATATTCACATCCTCGAACAGAGCTTTTTTACCGATTCGTAAAGTTACATTATTTGCACTAATCATAATATGTTCTCCTGATTCTGTTGATTTGGCTTTTACATTTTGCCATACTTATCCATATCATACAAAAGAATGTGTATAAAATCAACTTTTTTCCTTCATGAAAAAAGTTCATGAAAAAAGTTCATGAAAAAATTTTGTTGAAAAAATTACAATGACAGATTCCGATTGGTATGATAAAATATGCCCGAAACTATTTTACAAAATTTGTAACACAGCACAAATCCATTTGCGAAGCAAATTCTGCATGGATTTGTGCTCGTGACTACGAAGGAACTGAATAGTTACAAGTCAAATATGAAAACGGCATGAGGACTCCGTCACCTGCGGTGATACCTCATGCCATGAGATAGGAAGTGAGCGGTATGAAAAAACAGAGAACTTTACAGGAAGAACAGTATCGACAGGCACAAAAGAAACGGAATCTAGAGGCTTGGACTATGGCGGCCTTTGCCATGTCCATTATGGGACTGCCTCTGTCCTGTTTGGGGATTATTCCCTTTATTTTTGTGGACATTCTGGAGTTTGTACTGGGAGTGCGGGGGCTGAAGAGTTCTCATCGGGGTATGGCAATCGCCACCATCGTCATCAGTCTCATCAGTGCAGTCATGATTGCGGCGGTAAATTTAATCTATTTGTTTCGGGTTGCAGCCTAAAGTGTGGAAAAAACAGTTGACGTACCTTTCGTTTCATGGTAAACTAAGCAAGTTGTGAATAGGCGATGGTCCTCTGTTGCGAGATGCATTAAGAACATCAAAATAATCAGGAGGTCACAAAATGAACGCAAGTGAAATCATTAAGAACATTGAAGCAGAGCAGTTAAAGGCAGAAGTACCTGAGTTTCGCGTAGGTGATACCGTTAAGGTTTACGCGAAGATCAAAGAGGGAAACCGCGAGAGAATCCAGGTTTTTGAAGGTACTGTATTAAAGAAACAGGGCGGAAGCAACCGTGAGACATTTACCGTTCGTAAGTTCTCCAACGGTGTAGGCGTTGAGAAGACCTGGCCGTTACATTCTCCTCATGTTGAGAAGGTAGAGGTTGTAAGATCCGGTAAAGTAAGACGTGCAAAACTGAATTACCTGAGAAGCCGTGTTGGTAAGAAAGCCAAAGTAAAAGAGTTAGTAAAATAAAAACTGCCGGAGGGACATTACAGTATGTATTGTCCCTCTTTTCATCTTCTGAGAATAATGGGTCATGTCAATGGGAGGAACAAAGATGGTAAGACGTCAGGGCGCCAAAGGACTGAATTTTGGAAGACGCAGAAAAAAAGTAAATATTCCTCTGCTGAAGGAAATCGGTACATGGATTGTGGAGATTCTGATTGTACTTCTGATTGCCTATGTGTTGGTATACTTTGCAGGAATGCGCATTACCGTGGTGGGGCAGTCCATGAATCCCACGTTGGAGAGTGGACAACAGATTCTGGTGAATCGGTTCACTTATAAGCTGACGGATCCGGATCCGAATGATGTCATTGTGTTTTTGCCCAACGGAAATGAGAAGTCCCATTACTATGTGAAACGCGTGATTGCAGGACCCGGAGACACCGTGCAGATTAAAAGTGGTGCTATCTATGTGAATGGAGAGCTGTTCGATGATGCGGTGGATGCGGCGGCCATCAAGGAAGCCGGTATTGCAGAGGAAGAAATACTGGTGGGAGAAGACGAATACTTCGTACTGGGTGATAATCGTAATAATAGCGAGGATAGCCGATATGACAATATCGGAAATGTAAAAAAAGAGTACATCGTGGGAAAGGCATGGTTTATTGTATCGCCATTCCGCGATATGGGTAGAGTTGAATAAGGAGGAAAAACTATGCAATTTCAATGGTATCCGGGACATATGACCAAGGCGAAGCGTCAGATGCAGGAAGATATCAGGCTGGTGGACTTGGTGATTGAGCTGGTGGATGCACGAATTCCCCTGAGCAGCCGGAATCCGGATATTGACAGTCTGGGCGCCGGAAAAGCCAGACTGATTCTTTTGAATAAGGCCGATTTGGCAGACCCGAAGCAGAATGAAAAGTGGGAGCAGTTTTTCCGGCAGAAGGGATTTTTCGTGGTGCGTCTGGATGCCCGCAACCGAAACGGAATGAAGCAGGTGTCCAATGTAATTATGGAAGCCTGTAAGGAGAAAATCGAGCGGGACAGGAGAAGGGGGATTTTAAATCGTCCGGTGCGGGCAATGGTTGTGGGGATTCCCAACGTGGGAAAGTCTACATTTATCAATACCTTTGCAGGTAAGGCCTGTGCTAAAACCGGAAATAAGCCGGGAGTTACCAAAGGAAAACAGTGGATTCGACTCAATAAGAATGTGGAGCTTTTGGATACACCGGGAATTCTGTGGCCGAAGTTTGAGGATCAGAGCGTTGGTCTGCGGCTGGCTTTTATCGGTTCCATGAATGATGAGATATTAAATATTGATGAGCTCTCTTTAGAGTTGATACGTGTGTTACTGCAGGACTATCCACAGTGCCTGAGAGAGCGTTATCAGCTCTCGGAAGAAACAGATCCGGTGAAGCTGCTTGAGGAGATTGCAACGAATCGTCATTGTGTGAAAAGAGGAAATGAGATCGATTACAGCAAGGCGGCTGCTCTACTCTTAGACGAGTTCCGTACCGGAAAGCTGGGGAAGATTACACTTGAAAAAACTTACATTTCCGAATAGAATAAATATAGATGTGTGTATCTGTTTAATAGAAAAGTGGGTGTGATATGAAGGACACGACAACTCAGCCGGAAAAGGGAAGTAAGCTGAAAGAACTGTTTAATTTTATGGTTTATCTGGCGCTGATCTTTGTACTGTCTTATCTTTTGATTCAGTATGTGGGACAGCGCACCTGTGTAATTGGGGAGTCTATGGAGAATACCCTGCAGGATGGAGATAATCTTATTGTAGATAAAATAACCTATCGGATGAAGGAACCGGAGCGTTTTGATATTATTGTATTTCCGTATCAATACAAAGAAAAAACTTATTATGTAAAGAGAATCATTGGTCTCCCGGGAGAGACAGTGCAGATTATGCCAAATGGGACGATCTTTATCAACGGACAGGAGTTGGAGGAAACCTATGGCAGAGAAGTAATCAAGGAGGCGGGACTGGCAGCAAAGCCCATTACGCTGGGTGAGGATGAGTATTTTGTTTTGGGAGATAACCGCAACTACAGTAGTGACAGCAGAGCAGTAGATGTGGGAAATATTAAACGGGAGGACATTGTGGGCAGAGTCTGGCTTCGCATTTATCCGTTTGATTCCTTTGGACTGATCAGTCACCGCTAAATGGGGAGAGTATTATGGCAGAAGAAAAGAAAATCGGAAGTATCAAAGAGGAATTGCAGGCAGCTACAGATTCTATGCTGCCTGATTTTATAGCATCTTATCAGAAGGATGAACGGGGGGGAGTGCAAAAACTGGTGCAGCAGGCCACGAAGCGTCTGCAACGGCTGGAGGAAGAAAAACAGCGCATTTGGAAGCTTGGCAGTTACGAGAGAGAGTACGCGTCTGCCGGTTACATCTGCGGAATTGATGAGGTGGGCAGAGGTCCACTGGCAGGACCGGTGGTAGCCGGGGCAGTGATTCTTCCGAAAGATTGTGAGATTTTATACATCAATGATTCCAAGAAGCTTTCTGCAGCAAAGCGGGAGGAGTTGTATGATGTGATTATGGAGCAGGCGGTGGCCACAGGTATCGGTATGGTTTCCCCGGCACGGATTGATGAGATTAATATTTTGCAGGCAACCTACGAAGCAATGCGGGAAGCTATCAGCAAATTGGCGGTAACACCCGATATATTACTAAACGATGCAGTGACGATACCGGGTATTTCTATCCGTCAGATACCGATTATCAAGGGGGATGCGAAAAGTATTTCCATAGGAGCAGCCAGTATCATTGCAAAGGTGACCAGGGATCGGCTGATGGTGGAATATGATAAAATTATGCCGGAGTACGGATTTGCATCCAATAAGGGATATGGCTCGGCGGCGCACATTGCAGCCATCAGAAGGTATGGACCATCCCCCATTCACAGAAATAGTTTTATAAAAAATCTGTAACTATTCAGAGCCAAGGCAATTTTCATAAAATCGCGAATCATGTTCAGAGCCAACCTCGAAAACTAACGTTAATAGTTACAAGAATTGATAAGGAGGCATCATGCAGGTCTCAGATATGTTGAACCAGTACAATCAGAACACCGCAACAGGGGCAACTGCAGTCGCTCCCCGTCAGGGAGTGCAGCAGTTGGTTGCTGCTGTGCGTGAGATGACGGTGGGCAATGTATTTGAGGGGACTGTTAATCAGATGAAGCATGGGCAGGTGACATTGGGACTGGTCAACGGACAGACGATACATGCCAGAGTGGCGGGAAATGTAAAGCTGACCGTAGGCCAGTCTATGTTTTTTCAGGTGAAGGCCAACGATGGAAATACCGTGGAAATCCGTCCTTACACAAATGGAAATCTGGACAATCCCACGCTCCTGAAAGCGTTGGATGCAGCAGGAGTGCCGGCGGCGGAGCATACCATAGAGATGGTAAATGCCATGATGGAGGAGCAGATGCCCATTGACCGAAGCAGCATACAGACCATGGCAAAAAATATCGCCGGCTTTGAGCAGGAAAATATGAAGGATCTGGTTCAGATGGCAAAGCTGGACATTCCTATCACTCGTGAAAATGTGGTTCAATTTTTTAATTATAAACAGGATCAGGCGGCCATTACCCGGGAATTTGAAAATGTGCTGCAGGGATTGCAGGAAGTATATCAGGATGAGAATCTGGGAGGAAAACAGCTCGCTGCCATATCGAATCGAGTCTGGCAGGTGATTCAGGGAGAAGATATTCCCGTGACGGCAGAATCAATGAAGGAATATATGGAATCAGGATGGAGTCCTGCTGAGTTTTCACAGATGGTAGGAGCTTCCTACGGCGAGGAGAGCATGCCTTCCATGCGGGAAACCACGGAGCGGTCAGAGATTCCCTGGGAACAGACGGGGGAGATTGCCTGGGAGCAGACGGAGCAGACTGCTTCCGGCGAAGCATTTCCGATTCCGGAAAAAAATGTGGTGAGTATCGATCAGTCGGTAATCGGAACACCGGGTCAGGAGACACCGGAGTATCCGCCGCATACATTGGGCGCAGTGCTTTCCGAGGCAGATACGCAGAAATTTGCTGAAATGATAGAAAAACTGGATTGGCCCCGGGAGAGTCTGGAACCAATAGTTACGGAGGAGGGGCAAATCAATCCCAAGCTTACGGTATCGGAAAGTGTGGATCAGCTGAACCGGATATTTACTCAGTTTGTTGGGGAGGAACATACAGGAGAGCTGCGTAATATTCTCACCAGTCGGCAGTATCGGAATATGGTGCGGGATGTCTTGGAGCAGCAGTGGACCATAAAGCCGGATGAGGTGAGAAAGGACACGGTAAAACGTCTGTATGAGAATCTGGAGCATCAGTTAAAACAGATGGAGCAGATTGTAAAGGACAGCGGTCAGCAGAATACACCTCTTGCCAAGGCAGTGAATCAGCTTCAGGGAAATCTGGAATTCATGAGTCAGATCAATCAGTCCTATCAATTTGTGCAGATCCCATTGCAGATGTCGGGACAGCCTGCCCAAAGTGAACTGTATGTGTATACCAATAAAAAGAATCTGGCGGACCCGGATGGAGAACTCTCTGCTTTCCTGCATCTGGATATGGAGCATCTGGGCTCCACGGATGTTTCTGTCCGGATGAAGAATAAACAGGTCCGCACGGATTTTTATATGGAGGATGACCGTTCTTATGCGTTGGTGGAGGCACATGCCGAGGAATTGACCCGGCGACTGGAGAAAATGGGATACCAGTGTGGCATCAGTGTGGAAGCCAGAGAGCATAAGATGGATTTTGTGGAAGATTTTTTGAAGAAGGATCAGCCGGCAGGTGGTGTGCTGCATCGGTACTCCTTTGATGTGAGGGCATAGATATGGGGAAGGATAGCTGGAAACCGGGACAGTTGGCAGGGAAAGAGGAAAAAGAACCAAAGACTGCAGTAGCAGTGGCCTACGTTCCGGGAGAACGTGCACCGAAGATTCTGGCCAGCGGCAAGGGGCATCTGGCAGAGAAAATTATAGAAAAGGCAAAGGAAGAGGATGTGCCTCTGTATCAGGATAATCAGCTGGCATCCACTCTTTCGAAGCTGGAAATAGGGGAGATGATTCCGCCGGAGCTCTATGAAGTGGTGGCTGAGATCCTAGTGTTTGTAGATGATATGGATAAGCTTCGGAGTAAGCTTATGTAAATAAGGACCGACGTTCCTCTACGGTCTACAATAAAATACGCAAAATTCATTCTTAGAAACAGAAATCCGAAAAGGAAATTATATACATGGAGGCGCATGATTGATTAATAAGAGACAGGTAGGCGGTGAGTATGAAAAGCGAGCGGCAGAGTATTTAAAGGAGCAGGGCTATGAGATTCTGCAGATGAACTATCGATGCCGGCAGGGAGAGATTGACATTGTGGCAAAAGAGGGAGGATATCTGGTATTTGTGGAAGTGAAGTACCGGTCTGATTCTGGTTGTGGCATGCCGCAGGAGGCAGTAAGCAGTTCAAAGCAGAGAGTAATCAGCCGGGTGGCCGAGTATTATTGCCTTACCCATTGCCATAGTATGGAGATTCCCTGCCGGTTTGACGTGGTGGCGGTGTTGGGAGAGGAAATCCGTCTGTTCCGCAACGCATTCGAATATCAGGAAAGGTAGAATTATGCAGTATAAAATCGCAAACAATGAAACGGAAATGTGTCCGCAGCTTTGGGAGCATGCAGTGCATCCGGAAGTGGAGCTTTTGTATTATCCGCTATTGGAGCGGACGGGGATGGTGAAGCATTGTTTTACCACCCGGGCAGGAGGAGTCAGTGAAGGAATCTTTTCAACATTGAATCTTTCTTTCACCAGAGGGGACGACCCGGATGCTGTGCGGCAGAATTATCTTCGGGTGGCGGAGGCAATGGGCGTGGCGTATGACAGTATCGTCTGTTCGGATCAGACTCACACCACCAATGTGCGGTACGTGACAAAACAGGATGCAGGATGCGGACTGACCAGAGCTCGCACGTATCAGGATGTGGACGGTCTCATTACAGATGTGCCGGGGCTGACACTGGCTACGTTTTATGCGGATTGTGTTCCGCTGTATTTTGTGGATCCGGTTCACCGGGCCATCGGGCTGAGTCATTCTGGTTGGAGAGGCACGGTGTCCCGCATGGGGCAGGTTACCATTCAGGCAATGAAGGAGAAGTTTGGGACAGTGGCTTCAGATCTCATTTGCGCCATAGGACCATCCATCTGCATGGATTGTTATGAAGTGAGTGCAGACGTGGCGAAAGCGTTTTCACAGGCTTTTGGCTCAGGGGTATCCAGGATGCTTTTGGACAAGAAGAACGGAAAGTATCAGTTGGATCTCTGGGAGGCGAATCGACAGGTGCTTTTAGAGGCGGGTGTACTGCCGGAACATCTGAGCTGTACCAATATTTGTACCTGTTGTAATGCAAAACAATTGTTTTCCCATAGAGCCAGTCAGGGAAAAAGAGGTAATCTGGGAGCGTTTTTGTGCATAAAATAGAAAAAATATAAAAATTTTAAAAAATTTTGTTACTTTTTGTGATGTTTATGTTATAATAAATCATAATTAGCAAGACAGACAGTCGAGGAGGAAATGGTATGCAGTTAATAGACGTGATAAATCAGGAAGAGATGGAAGTTCTTTTCGAACAATGGGTAGTAGCTGGCGGCGTCAATGTTGCACTTGTTGATACAGATGGGAAGGTTTTAATCGGTGAGGGAACGTTGTCTGAATATTGTGAGAATGTAGTTGCGAAAAAGGATGTTTTAGGAGCAGTATATGCGATTCTGCCGGAGGATGGAGTCCTGGACGGCGAGGCAGCAGAGAAGAGTGTATCTTCCCTGGCTGCAGTGGTGAATAAAATGATCGGAACGGTTCTGAACTGGAGAAAAGAGGAGGAGCGTGATACTGCCATCCATGAGAAGGTGGAGGAGACACTCACCTATATCCGTAAGATGAACGATATCACAAAGAATCTGGACAAGCTGGAGAAAAACCAGAAGATTTTGTCTCTGAATGCATCCATTGAGGCGGCAAGAGCAGGAGAGGCAGGACGTGGATTCGCTATTGTAGCTACCAATGTAGCAAGCCTGGCATCTGATTTCGGTACCCAGAACCACGAGATTAAGGATGCAGTGCAGAAGCTGAATGCGCTGATGGAAAGCATCGAGCAGGCATAATTTTTCTGATTCCGGAATGAATCAATTTCAAGAGAACGTATGGACGGGAATCCCGCTAGAAGGGATGTCCCGTCTTTTTGGTTCTCACAGTTTAAATTTAGCCAATGCATATGCCCGAACAGTAACCATGATTCAGGAATTAAGAAATTCCTAACTTTATCTTCCTTGTTCCAAATTAAGGTTTGATGGTATACTGAGCACAGAGAAAATCAGATAGTGTCAAGTCAAATATGAAAACTGACACAAGGGCTTCGTCACCTGCGGTGACACCTCGTGTCAAAAAGGAGGAGTTTCCTTTATGATAAATGCAAAACAAGTGGTCAAGACATTTTCCGGCTTTCGTGCCCTGGATGGCGTGAACCTGCATGTCCCAAAAGGAGCAGTGTATGGTCTGGTGGGACCCAATGGAGCCGGCAAATCCACCATCATACGAAATATAACCGGTATCTATAAACCGGATTCCGGAACAATCACTATCGATGGAGAACCGGTATTTAATCGTGTTTCGGCAAAAGAAAAGTTTGTTTACATACCGGATGATATTTTTTATTTTCAACAGGCAACGATACTGGAGATGATGCATTTTTATAAGGGTATCTACAAAAATTTTGACGAGGCTTTATTCTATCGGATTCGGGATGCATTTCCTACGGTGGGACTGAAGGATACGATCCGCCGTCTGTCCAAGGGAATGCAGAAGCAGGTGGCATTCTGGCTTGGGATCAGCTGTCGCCCGGAGCTCATGATTTTGGATGAGCCGGTAGACGGACTGGATCCGGTGATGCGTCGTCAGGTCTGGAATCTTCTGATGTCAGATGTGACAGAGCATGGCACCACCATCATGGTATCTTCCCATAACCTGAGGGAATTGGAGGATGTGTGCGACCATGTGGGGATCATGCACAAGGGAAAAGTGATTCTGGAGCATTCCTTAAAAGAGCTGCAAAGTGGTGTCTGTAAGATTCAGGTGGCCTATCGGGAACAGATGCCTCCGCTTCCACCGGAGGTCGATCTATTACACATGTCTAATCTGGGCAGAGTCTACACGCTGATCGTCCGTGGAAATCCGGCGGAGGCAAAGGTCCGGCTGCAGGCCACGGACCCGGTGCTTTTGGATGTGCTTCCACTCACATTGGAGGAAATATTTGTGTACGAATTGGGAGGGGAAGACTATGAAGTCAAAGAGATCCTTTTTTAATGGCATGATCTTTAGGAAAAATCTGGAGCATTTGTGGCCGTTGTGGATGATCTATACCATCGTGCTGCTTTTGATGGTGCCGGCAAATATTCTGGCAAACTTAAATTTTTCCTATTCGGGATATACAGAAGCGGAATTGCAGCAGCTTCGTCTTAATAATTATGTGTTTTCCCTGTTTCGGGGAATTGGTTATGAGTGGAAGAGTTTGGTGACAGCAGTGGCTGCAACCATCATTGCCATGGCTGTGTTTCGCTATCTGTTCCAGGAGCGCAGTGCTCAGGCCTATCATGCCATGCCTTTGAGCCGCAGAGAATTATTTTTCAGCAATTATCTGGCGGGCTTGACCATGCTTTTGGTGCCCGCTTTACTGGCTTTTTTTGGCGGCGTGATTGTGACGGTACTATCGGGAATCACAGCGTTGGAATACCTTCTGGCGTGGCTATTGATTTTTAGCGGGGAGTGTTTTTTCTTTTATTCCATGGCTGTACTGATATGTATGTTTACCGGGCAGCTTTGGGTTGTGCCGGTTTTTCAATTGATTTTTAATGTGTTGTTCATCGGGGTGCGCTATCTCGTCACTTCACTGATGGGTACGATTGGTTATGGCTTGTCCCAGTCCTATGCCAACCGTCAGAACAGTATATTTTCACCATTGATTTTTATGATCAATCGGATTGGACTTCGATACAAGGAAAATTATGATTCCTGGGATATGGTGAATTATGAATTTGAAATTGTCGGGTTCAGGTATCTGGGTATTTATGTGGTGGTGGCATTGGTTATGTCTGCACTGGCTTACCTGCTTTATCTCCGCAGAAAAATCGAGATGACCGGGGATGTGCTGTCTATCTGGGAGACCAGACCACTATTTCGCTGGGGCGTAGCAGTCTGTGGAGCCTTTCTCTGTGGAATGTGCGCATTTGGGCTACTGTCCAATTGGATTCGTACACCCCGTGCCGGATTTGTGGTGGTGCTGGTGGCTGTGGTGCTGGGGGCGCTGTTCTGTTTTTTTGCAGCGCAAATGTTGCTGGAGAAGAGAATTGCCGTGTTTCAGAAGAAACGAATTGGGGAAGGTCTAATCTGCTGTTTCCTGTGCAGTATTTTCGTGATCAGTATTAAGTGCAATGCATTTGGACTGGAGACAAAAATTCCTGATGCGGACGAGATTGTGTCAGCTCGTGTGTCTATGTTTTATCAGGTGGATTTAGAAACGCCGGAGGGCATCGAGACGATTCGCCGTATTCACCGCTCCATTATTGATTCCAAGGATGAGTTCCTCGCATATCAGAGTGATTTTGCTCTGTCTGATGATGTCAGGTGGACAGAGATTGATTATGTTTTAAAGGACGGAAGCCGGATGGTGCGTTCCTATGGGGTGCCTATATCCGCTGCGTATATGGAAAATCAGGATTCTGTGGCTTCTGTTATTTACGGACTCTCCATGGACCCGGAAAATTACCTGAGAGGAAATATTGGCAAAGATTATGACAAGATAAAAATACAGAGTATGTCCATCGATTTGTATAGAAGTGATTTGGAAGAAACCTATATTGATTTGACGGATGCTCAGGCACAGCAAATCTACAATGCATATATCAAAGACATTCGCCAGGGTCATATCGTACTTTGGACAAATGATGAAGTCTGGGAAAAGAATTATTATATGAATTCGCTGATGATGGAATACACCACGGATAAAGGGGCGCGTGATTTTACTTATACGAATCTTTCACTGAACAGTCAGTGCAGCTACACCATAGAGCTTCTAAAGCGGATGGGAATTATTAACGAGGAACAGCGCCTGATTACCTGGCCGGAATATGAGCGTATTTCCAAGGAAATGCAGGATGAGTAGACATAAATTCCTTTTTATTGTAAACTATAAAGTAGTAATTGGTAACTATGAAGGTACTGAATAGTTACAGTAATTTTAGTGAGCAGTAAAAGGGAATTTTGTTATGCAGGAAAAGAAGCATGTGATTTGTTCCGTGGAGCCCGGTGGAATCGGCGAGGAGCTGGAATTAGAGCCGGGTGATGTACTATTAACCATCAATGGAAAGATGGTAGAGGATATTTTTGATTATCAGTATCTGACCAATGACGAATATCTTACGGTGGAAGTACAGAAGGCGGATGGAGAAATCTGGGAATTGGACATAGAAAAGGATTTTGATGAAGATCTGGGCATCACTTTTGAGAATGGTCTGATGGACGATTATAAGTCCTGCTCCAATAAGTGTATTTTCTGCTTTATTGATCAGATGCCAAAAGGAATGCGGGATACGCTTTATTTTAAGGATGACGATTCCAGGCTTTCCTTTTTACAGGGAAATTATGTGACACTCACCAACATGAGCGATGAGGATATTGAGCGGATCATTTACTATAATCTGGCTCCCATCAATGTATCGGTGCACACTACGAATCCCACTTTGCGCTGTGAGATGCTTCATAACCGGTTTGCCGGGGATGCTTTAAAAAAGCTAGAGCGTCTGGCAGAGGCCGGAGTGGAGATGAATGGACAGATCGTACTTTGCAAAGGCGTGAATGACGGGGCAGAACTGGAGCATACTATTTCGGATCTGGTGAAATATATCCCTCACATGGAGAGTGTATCCGTGGTGCCGGTGGGATTGACGAAATATCGTGAAGGATTATATCCCTTAGAGCCCTTCGAAAAGGAAGATGCCCGGGAAGTTCTGGCTATCATCCATAAATGGCAGGATTACTGCATGGAGCATTATGACACCCATTTTATTCATGCCGGAGATGAGTGGTATCTTCTGGCGGAGCAGGAGCTGCCGGAAGCGGAGCGTTATGACGGTTATCTGCAGTTGGAAAACGGTGTGGGCATGATTACACTTTTGCGGGAAGAGTTTGCGGATGCCCTGGGGCAGGAGACAGGAGATGCGAATCTGAAACGTCACGTGACTCTTGCCACCGGACGGCTGGCTGCGCCGATTTTACAGGATATTCTGCCACAGATGAGGGACAAGTTCCCCGGAGTGCAGGTGGATGTCGTGCCCATTCGAAATGACTTTTTCGGGGAGCGTATTACAGTGGCAGGCCTTTTGACCGGACAGGATATCGTGAAGCAGCTGTCTCAGACTGCACTGGGAGAAGAGGTGCTTTTGCCTGGCTGTGTATTGCGTGCGGGGGAGGATGTTTTTTTGGATGACATGACTCTTTCGGAGTTGAAAATGACTTTACAAGCCCCGGTAGTTATTGTAAAATCAAGCGGGCAGGACTTGCTGGACGCAGTCCTTGGAAGGAGCAAAAATGAGTAAACCAGAAGTAGCGATTGTCGGCCGTCCGAATGTGGGTAAATCCACGCTTTTCAACGTGCTGGCAGGAGAGCGGATTTCGATTGTGCAGGATACACCGGGTGTAACCAGAGACCGGATTTATGCAGATGTGTCCTGGCTTAATTATAACTTTACTATGATTGATACCGGTGGTATTGAGCCGGACAGTGGAGATATTATTTTATCCCAGATGCGTGAGCAGGCACAGATTGCCATTGATACCGCAGATGTCATTATATTTATCACCGATGTGAGACAGGGACTGGTGGATTCAGATTCCAAAGTGGCAGACATGCTGCGCCGGTCCAAAAAACCGGTGGTACTGGCGGTAAATAAGGTGGATGATTTCAATAAATTTATGCCGGATGTGTACGAATTCTATAATCTGGGTATTGGAGATCCGGTTCCGGTATCGGCGGCATCTCGTCTGGGTATCGGAGATTTATTGGATGAGGTAACCAAGCATTTTACCAATGAGATGCTGGAGGAGAACGAGGATGATCGTCCCCGCATCGCCATCGTGGGAAAACCGAATGTGGGAAAGTCATCCCTGATTAACAAGCTCACCGGAGAGAATCGTGTCATCGTATCGGATATCGCGGGCACCACCAGAGATGCAATCGATACAGACATTAAGTATAATGGGAAAGAATATGTATTTATTGATACGGCAGGGCTTCGCAGAAAGAGCAAGATCAAGGAAGAACTGGAGCGATTCAGTATCATCCGGGCTGTGACGGCGGTGGAGCGTGCGGATGTGGTCATTGTGGTCATTGATGCCACCGAGGGTGTCACCGAGCAGGATGCGAAGATTGCAGGAATTGCCCATGAAAGGGGCAAAGGGATCATCGTTGCAGTGAACAAATGGGATGCCATCGAGAAAGACGACAAGACCATTTATAAGCATACGGAGAAGATCCGCCAGATTTTAAGCTTTATGCCCTACGCAGAGATTCTGTTTATTTCTGCCAAGACCGGACAGCGTACCGGAAAGATTTTTGAGACCATTGATATGGTGCTGGAGAATAACAGTATGCGTGTAGCTACCGGTGTGCTGAATGAGATTATGGCTGAGGCTGTGGCCATGCAGCAGCCCCCTACGGATAAGGGAAAACGGTTAAAGCTGTATTACATCACCCAGGCTTCTGTTAAGCCGCCTACCTTTGTGATTTTTGTCAATGACAAGAATCTCATGCATTTTTCTTATACCAGATATCTGGAAAATAAGATCCGGGAGGCTTTTGGGTTCCGGGGGACTTCGTTGAAATTCATCATACGTGAGAGGGTAGATTAGAGCAAAATTAAGACAATGAACCGGCATCAGGACTCCGTCACCTTCGGTGACACCTCATGCCAAAAGAAAGGAAGACTAGAGATGATAGCAGGGCGTATAGTATCTCTTCTAATTGGTTATTTATGTGGTCTGTTTTTGTTGGGATATTTAATTGGAAAGACAAAGCATGTGGATCTTCATGAGGTGGGAAGCGGAAACGTAGGAACCACCAACACGGCTCGAAGCCTGGGAGCAAAGGCCGGAGCATTGACCCTGGTAAGTGATGTCTGCAAGGTGTTGGTTGCTATGCTTATCACATGGCTGATTTTCCGGAATCAGTATCCGGAGCAGATTCGTGTGCTGGAGCTGTATGCTGCAACAGGTGCAGTGCTGGGACACAATTTCCCGGTATATATGAAGTTTAAAGGTGGAAAAGGTATTGCATGTACCGGTGGTCTGGTAATCGGGTTCTGTCCATTAGCCATTCCGGTGAGCCTGGGACTCTTTCTGATCATTACCGTGGTGACCCGGTATGTATCTTTAGGCTCAATCATCGCAGTGATTGCGCTGATGATACAGGTTATCATTTTCGGGCAGACGGGTCATCTGAATGTGCCGGCAGAAAATCTGATTGAGGTTTACTGTGTGACAGGCTTTGTTGTGGTGTTGGCCATTATCCGGCATCATGCCAATATCGGCCGTTTGATTAAGGGTACAGAAAACAAGTTTTCATTACATAAAAAGGAGCAGTAATATGGCGAAGGTGAGTGTGATTGGAGCGGGAAGCTGGGGAACAGCACTGGCAGTAGTGCTTCACAACAATGGACATGAGGTGTGCATCTGGTCTGCTATCGAATCGGAGATTACGATGCTTTCTGAGAAACATGAGCAGGTGGAAAAACTGCCTGGGGTAAAACTTTCGGAGGATATGCTATTTACCACCGATTTGGAGCAGGCAATTGTGGGAAAGGATATGCTGGTTTTGGCGGTGCCATCCCCCTTTACCAGAAGTACAGCAGCAGCTATGAACCCTTATGTGTCAGAGAATCAGCTGATTGTCAGCGTGGCAAAGGGAATAGAGGAAAATACTCTGATGACCCTTTCTCAGATTATTAAGGAGGAAATCCCGCAGTGCAAGGTGGCGGTGCTCTGTGGACCCAGCCATGCGGAGGAAGTGGGAGTGGGACTCCCTACCATTCTTGTGGCTGGTGCGGCAAAGCGCGAGATTGCGGAGCTGGTACAGAGTACATTTATGAATGAGGTGCTTCGGATTTATACCAGTCCGGATGTGCTTGGCATGGAGCTGGGAGCTTCCCTGAAAAACGTCATTGCTCTGGCAGCGGGTATGGCGGATGGCTTGGGTTATGGAGACAATACGAAAGCGGCGCTTATTACCAGAGGTATTTCTGAGATGTCCCGACTGGCCATTGCTATGGGGGCAAAACAGGAGACATTGAACGGACTAACCGGTATTGGAGACTTAATCGTTACCTGTGCCAGCAAGCACAGCAGAAACCGGAGAGCCGGATATCTCATGGGACAGGGATATACCATGCAGCAGGCCATGGACGAAGTGAAAATGGTGGTAGAAGGTGTGTATTCTGCCAAGGCGGCTATGGCACTGGCACAGAAATATCAGGTGGCATTGCCCATCATCGAACAGGTGAATGAAGTACTTTTTGCGGATAAACCGGTGAAACAGGCGGTTTCCGAGTTGATGCTCCGGGATAAAAAGGTGGAGCATGACGATTTGGAATGGGAGTGATACAAATGGAAACAATTAGAATCAAATATTTTTCCGATCAGATTGATAAGCTTACCTACATCGATGGCAAATCCGACTGGATTGATCTGAGAGCCTCGGAGGAGGTTGTCATGAAGGCCGGTGAGTTCAGACTGATTCCTTTGGGGGTGGCCATGCAGCTTCCACCGGGATATGAAGCACATCTGGTGCCTCGCAGCTCTACTTATAAAAATTTTGGTATTATCCAGACCAATAGCTGTGGAATTGTGGATGGTTCCTATTGTGGAGATGATGATATGTGGCGGATGCCGGCACTGGCTATGCGTGATACAGTGATTCATGTAAATGACCGGATCGCACAGTTTCGAATCTATAAAAATCAGCCGCAGATTCAGTTTGAAGAGGTGACAACACTTGGCAATGCCAACCGGGGAGGGTTTGGCAGTACCGGAACAAAATAGAAAGGTATATTTGTTTCAAGGAGGTAAAACAATGGAAGAGCGTATGGTAAAGTTTTATGCAAAGGAAAGCAGCAAATTGGCATTACATGCGGTGCCGGGGCATTTTTCCACCAGTCATTCCCACATCAATTACTATATTGATGTGACCACCATGAAGACCCGTGTCAACGAGGCAAAGGAAGTGGCGAAGGTTTTGGCATCAAAGACTTATGATGCAACGGCTTATGTGGATACTATAGTTTGTATGGATGGGACAGAAGTGATCGGAGGATTTTTGGCGGAACAGTATCAGCAGATGCATGTGCTCTCCATCAACCAGCATCAGACCATTTATGTGGTTTCTCCGGAGGTAAACAGCAACAATCAGATGATTTTCCGTGACAACATGAAGCATACCATTAGAGGAAAACATGTGGTACTGCTTCTGGATACTACCACAACGGGAGAAACGATTCGCCGCAGTATGGAGTGTATTCGCTATTATGGCGGAACGGTTCAGGCAGTGGCATCGATCTTTTCCACTGTTACTGAGGTGGAAGGAAATAAGATTGTGAGCATTTTTGACGGGGAAGATGTACCGAATTATCAGGCTTATAGTCAGAATACCTGTCCTTATTGTGCAAAGGGAGAAAAGCTTGAGGCAATGGTGAATGGATATGGGTATTCAAAACTATGACTTTCGTCAGATTGTCCAAAAAGAAATTGGGTTTTCGTTAGTATGACGAAAAATACAAAAAATATACGTTTTATTGGGTAGAACTAACAAAAAAAACAAGAAACTTTGTGGAATCCTTGCATAGCCAAATGCAAGGATTTACGTTATTATGAGATAGTAAACGTGCAAGCGGTTCACAGAGAGAATGCGAACCGAAAAGAGAGTAAAACATGTAACGCAGGAGGTTTATTGGAATGGCAAGTTTATCATTGAAGAACATTTGCAAAGTATACCCAAACGGATTTAAGGCCGTAACAGATTTCAATCTTGAGGTTGAGGACAAAGAGTTTATCATCTTTGTTGGACCTTCCGGATGTGGTAAATCTACTACACTTCGTATGATCGCTGGTTTGGAGGATATCTCTTCCGGTGAGTTAGCCATTGATGGAAGAGTTGTAAATGACGTAGAGCCGAAGGATAGAGATATCGCAATGGTATTCCAGAACTACGCTTTGTATCCTCATATGACTGTATTTGATAACATGGCATTTGGATTAAAGTTAAGAAAGGTTCCGAAGGACGAGATTAAGAAGAAAGTTGAGGAGGCAGCTAAGATCCTTGATCTGGAGAAGCTGCTTGATCGTAAGCCGAAGGCTTTGTCCGGTGGACAGAGACAGCGTGTTGCCATGGGTCGTGCAATCGTTCGTAATCCTAAGGTATTCTTGATGGATGAGCCGTTATCCAACCTGGATGCTAAGCTTCGTGTACAGATGAGATCTGAGATCGCTGCATTACATCAGAGATTAGGTGCTACTATCATCTACGTAACACATGATCAGACAGAGGCTATGACACTGGGAACCAGAATCGTAGTATTAAAAGATGGTGTAATCATGCAGGTAGATTCTCCTCAGAAGTTATACAACCAGCCGAACAACCTGTTCGTTGCAGGCTTCATCGGATCTCCCCAGATGAACTTTATCGATGCAGAGTGCCATATCGACGGAGACAAGGCTGTATTGGAGATGCAGGACACTTCTATCACATTACCGGCAGGAAAGTCAAAGAAGCTCATTGATGGCGGATATGACGGAAAGACTGTAGTAATGGGTATCAGACCTGAGGATGTCAGCGATTCACAGATTATGATTGACACCTTCAAGGAGAGCAGCATTGAGACAGATGTAACCGGATACGAGTTGTTAGGCGCAGAGGTTCTGTTATACTTCAACTTCGCAAATGCTAACATGACAGCAAGAGTAGATTCCAGAACTCCTGCTCGTCTTGGCGATCACATTAAGCTTGCATTCGATCCTGAGAAGATTCATGTATTTGATAAAGAGACCGAATTGACAATTACCAACTAATTCAGTACAATCTAATATTAGATAGTGCGATAGCCCGGGTGCTCAGTGCGCTCGGGCTTTTCCTATATATAGAGGAGCAAAAGTATGGTATCAAATCAAAAAATACAAAGCATGCTGAAGGAGATAACCGATATTTCAAAAACAGAGTTGCTCTTGTATGATGAAAAGGGAAAATTTGTAGCCAGCACCATGAAAGAATCGCCGGAGCTGGAGCGTGAAGTGCAGGAATTTGCATCTTCCATGGCAGAGATTCAGGTGCTGTCCGGTTATCATTTTTTTAAGGTGGCCGTAAATCAGGATGTGGAATATATTCTTTTGACTAAGGCGGGCAGTGATGAAGCCTACATGGTGGGAAGACTGACGGTGTGTCAGCTGCGGAATTATCTGCTGAATAATCGGGAACAATCGGATAAGAATAATCTTATGCAGAATATCCTTCTGGGCAACATGCTGGTGGTGGACATGTATAACAAAGCAAAAAAGCTTCATATTGAGCAGGCGAGACGACTGGTTTATGTTGTTGAGGTGGAAGGAAAAAAAGATCCTCTGATTGTGGAGATGGTAAAAAATCTGGTGGCAGATCACAGCAAGGATTTTGTAACAGAAGTGGATGAGCAGAATGTGGTCTTGATCAAGAATGCCACATCTATGAAAAGCGATGAAGATGCGCTGATTCTGGCAAAACAGATTGTGGACAATCTTCAGTCGGAAGCGATGGTCAAAGTGCGTGTGGGGTACGGCAATTTTGTCGATACGCTTCCGGATATTGCCAAGTCCTACCAGGAAGCGAAAATGGCATTGGAGGTAGGGGATATTTTCTATGCCGAGGAGAATACCATATCTTACGGTAAGCTGGGGATTGGAAGACTGATTTATCAGATTCCTATGAGTTTGTGTGAGATGTTTATCAAGGAAGTATTCGGAGAGCGCACATTGGATCTGGACGAGGAAACTTTGAATACCATACAAAAGTTTTTTGATAATAACCTGAATATTTCAGAGACAGCCAGACAGCTTTATATTCACAGGAATACATTGGTGTATCGTCTGGAAAGACTGGAAAAAATGATTGGACTTGATATTCGTAAATTTGAAGATGCTATGACGTTTAAGATTGCCATGATGGTAATGGCACATATGAACCATGAGTAAAACAGCTATGAAGAAGAAAAGCAAAGAAAAGTTATCAAATCAGGTACAACAGGAAGAAAATAGCGAGATGAAAATGAAGAACCGGCAGAAGCCTTCCAGAAAGGAAATACGCTGGGATAAGCTGGATAATACGGCGCATATTTTCCCTGTGATTGCAGGAGAATCTATGAGCAATGTATACCGGATTGCAGTGACACTGACAGAGGATATTGTTCCGGAAATCCTGCAGGAGGCACTGGATCTCGTACTTCCGAAGATGGCAGGATTTAATCTCAGGCTTCGGCAGGGGATGTTTTGGTACTATTTTGAGGAAAACGGAAAACCGGCTCCTGTGGTGGAAGAGGAAACAGAATTTCCCTGCCGTTATATTCATCAGAATAAGAACCGAAGCTATCTGTTTCGTGTCAGTTATTACAAAAAACGGATTAATCTGGAAGTTTTTCATGTGCTCACGGATGGGATGGGCGGCATTAACTTTTTAAAAGAACTGACTTATCAGTATCTGAGGCTGCTTCACGCTCCGCTTCGGGAACAGCTGGGAGATCAGCTAAGCAGCGACACTTCCCTGAATCGGGAAGACAGTTTTTTGAAAAATTATCACAGAAGTCATGCAAAGGGATATAAGACAAGGAAAGCCTATCTGGTAAAAGGAGAGCAACTGCGAAAGGAAGAACTGGGTGTGATACACGGAATCATGCCGGTTTCCCGGTTAAAGGAGGTCTGTCACAGATATCAGGTTAGTATCAACGAGTATCTGGTAGCCACATTTATTTGGGCAGTGTATCAGGAGTATCTCCATGGAATGCCATCGAAACGTCCGATTCGTGTAGCGGTTCCGGTCAATCTACGACCCTATTTCCAGTCCATCACAACGAAAAACTTTTTTATCATGGTGTCCGCAGAGTATGGGGCAGACAAGGAAAATGAAAGCTTTGAGGATGTGTTGAAGGCGGTGGCGGATAGTCTGCGCAGCCAGATTACCAAGGAGCATTTGGAAGAACTTTTTTCCTATAATGTATCCAATGAGAAACACCTGATGGCAAGAGCGGTGCCTCTGCCATTGAAAAATATAGCCATTCGCTATGTGTACACTTCAGCGGCATTGGCGAACACATCAACGGTTACCAATATTGGGAATATTAAGGTGGCGGATGAGTATAAGCCATATATCCAGTCTTTTCATGCGTTTCTTGCCATGTCAAAAGGACAGGAAATCAAGGGAACCATCTGTTCCTATGAAGATGAGCTGGTATTTACATTCAGTTCAATTCTTCGGGACACCTCAATCCAGAAATGCTTTTTCCGGAAACTGGCAGAGGACGGAGTAGATGTTACGATAGAGAGTAATGGAGCGTATTATGAGTAAATGCAAAGTGTGTCATGTGGAAATAAAGGATGAGAGCAGTATCTGCCCTCTGTGTCATAATGTAATCGAACAAAAAGAAGACAGTGAGAATTTTTATCCCGATGTGCGTGTTTTTACAAGAAAAATGCGGATGGTGTCCAATGTTTTTTTGCTTGTCATGATTATTATTGCTGCGGTGGTGACATATATCAATTACGAATATATCAGGGGCATGTGGTGGAGCTTTATCGTGGATGCAGCATTGCTTTATGTTTATCTGATTCTCCGGTTTCTGGTGCTGGGTAACAGCGGATATCGGACGAAGATGCTATGGATGACCCTCATATCGATTATGTATCTGATTCTGGTGGACTGGGTTACCGGTTATCGTGGCTGGGCCTTAAACTTCGTGCTTCCCGGAGGTATCCTGGCATTGGATCTGGGAATCTTTGTCCTGATGTTTGTGAATTTTAGAAACTGGCAGAGTTATCTGCCTCTTCAGATATGGATGACCGTGTGCAGCTTAGTGCCCATGCTGTTTTGTGCCCTTCACTGGATTACGATTCCAATTTTAAGTGTGGTAGCGTTTGGTGTGTCGCTTTTTTTATTCCTGGGAACATTAATCATCGGAGATCGGCGTGCAAGAACGGAGTTGAAAAGAAGATTTCATATATAAATTTATGATTTGACAAAATCTAAGATGAGAGTGTGGAAGTGTAGAAACAATGGAAGAAAAAAATTTGGATGCGGTCAGTAAACGGGGGAGAATCGCCAGTAGTCTGATTGCCCGAGCGGCAAGGGATCATCTGATTGGGAAAAAATTACAAAGTGGAGAGCTGCGTCAGAAAATGGTGGAACCACCATGGAAATGTCCGGATTGCTTTCTTATGCAGAAAATCGCCATGCCGAATTTTGATATGGAACTGCTTACTTCTGTGGTAATGCCACGGGAGGATCGTGTGGTGCTGCAGCTTCACGGTGGCGGCTATGTGGGGAAAATCCATAATGGATATCGGAGCTTTGCCGGTCTGTACAGCGAGGTGGGAAAAGGAATCAGTGTTCTGACCATAGATTATCGTGTGGCACCGGAAAATCCATTCCCGGCAGCGCTGGAGGATGCACTGGCGGCCTTTGACTGGCTGCTGAATTGCGGATTTTTGCCGGAACAAATCGTGGTGGCGGGAGATTCTGCAGGAGGCGGACTAGCACTGGCGTTATGCTTGTATTTAAAGGATCATAACCGTGGACTTCCCGGCGGATTGATTGCCATGTCACCCTGGACCGACATGACCTCCAGCGGAGAATCGTATCAGTACAACTTTGACAAGGACCCGCTGTTTGGAAACACCAGAGATAGCCTGGTATACAATCGGGATTATGCCGGAAATCACGATTTGGCAGATCCTTACCTGTCACCAATCTTTGGCGATTTTACCGGGTTTCCTCCCATGCTAATTCAGGTGGGCAGTCTTGAAATGCTATTGAGTGATTCCCTGACTGTGGCGGAAAAGGCAAAAAGCCAGGGTGTGAAGGTGCGAATCAGTGTGTATGAGGGGATGTTCCATGTATTTCAGATGTCACAGCTGTTAATACCGGAGTCCAAGCGTGCATGGGCTGAGGTTGGGAGATTTTTAGAAATTCTGGATGAAAAATAAAACAGGTGTGGGAATCAGTTGATTCCTACACCTGTTACTGTGAGTACGGTTATTACCATTTTTTTGTAATAAGATGTGACACATCCAGATAACTGGGAAGACCGTTTTTGTATTGGATTTCCGGCTCTCCCTGAATTAGTGGATACAGGTAATCGATCAGTGGCTGTAATACGTCGTTGCCTCGCTCGTTGATCCATTCTCTTGGAACGGATTTTGCCTCATTGGCAATGCCATTAATTTTTGCATAATCATATTCGATGGTATAGGGCTGGTTGCTGGTTCGTTTCATGGTTACCATAGCAGCAGTGATTTCCTCCTCTGCCAGTGAAACAGCTTTTTGGCCGGAGGCAAAGGCTTCAGCTAAGTCTGTGGCACTAGCCATATGGGCGGCACATCGCTGCAGGACATTTACCTCCACAGAGCGGACCTTCACGTTGATATTGTCCTTGATGAGATATTCCATGGCTTTGCCTACACCGCTGAGCTGGCTGTGTCCAAAGGTATCGGCAATGCTTTCGCCGCAGCTTACATAGTTGCCGGTAGAATCATGAATGCCTTCGGAAACGGCCACGATGACATTGTCCTGTTTTTTGAGCAGTTCCCGTACATCGGAGAGAAACTCATCTTTGTCGAAGCTTGTTTCCGGCAGATAGATCAGATGTGGTGCGGAATTGTATTCATTTCTGGCCAAAGCGGAAGCGGCAGTGAGCCATCCGGCATCCCGGCCCATGATTTCTACGATGGTCACGCTTTTTACCGCATAGATAAAGGTGTCGTGGGCAATCTCCAAAATGGAAGATGCGATATATTTGGCTGCGGAACCGAATCCCGGTGTGTGATCCGTCACCATCAGGTCATTATCAATGGTTTTGGGAATCCCGATGATGCGTACCGGGCTTCCAATCTGGGCACCATACTCAGAAAGCTTCAGCACGGTATCCATGGAGTCATTGCCTCCGATGTAGAAAAAGGCACCAATGTTCATCCGCTCAAACTGTTTGAAGATAAAGCTGTAGGAAGAATCGTCATCCCGGTAGTTGGGAAGCTTAAAGCGACAGGAACCAAGATACATGGCCGGTGTGTGGATGAGCTGCTCCAAAAGCTCCGGGGAGTGAATGGTTTCGGTAAGATTTAAAATATGATTATCGAGTATACCCAGGATACCATTCACAGAACCATAGATGGTATCAAAACAGCCGGAGTCGGTCACACCCTTGATGACACCAGCCAGACTGGCATTGATAGCTACGGTGGGACCACCGGATTGAGCAACAATACAATTTTTCATATGAATACTCCTTGTTTTATTTATCACTATTTAGTAACTTTCGTACATTTATAATATATGATATGATTAAAAATGGCAAGGAAAGATATTTCCCTTTTGGAAGTATACACAGAAGAAGGGGAGAACAGGTAAAAGGAAGTACGATGATACAGGAAATGGAATGCTGTACGCTGTGTCCACGTGGATGCGGGGCCGAGAGAATGCACGGAAAAAATGGTTATTGCGGTGTAGGAAATGAAATAAAAGTGGCACGGGCAAGTCTTCACATGTGGGAGGAACCCTGCATATCCGGGAAGAGGGGATCCGGTGCGGTGTTCTTCGCCGGATGTAACCTGGGGTGTGTCTTTTGCCAAAATCATAATATTGCATCCGGCATGACAGGGAAAGAGATTTCGGTGGAACGGTTGTCAGAGATTTTTTTGTCCCTGCAGGAGCAGGGAGCCAACAATATCAATCTGGTGACAGGTACTCATTATGTACCGCAGATCGTGCGGTCGCTGGACCTGGCTAAGCAGCAGGGGCTTCGTATTCCGATTGTTTACAATACGGGAGCTTATGAGACTGTGGAGAATATCAAGCGTCTGGAAGGGTATGTGGATATTTATCTTCCGGATTTAAAGTACATGGATTCGGAATTGAGTAAAGAATACTCTCATGCACCGGACTATTTTTCAGTGGCTTCAGCTGCAATTGAAGAGATGGTGCGCCAGGTGGGAATACCTCTTTTTGTCCGGGAGGAATTCATGGGAAGAACAGAAGAAAAGCAATGGTATGATGTGGCATCCTACCAGAGCATGGATGAGGAGGGAATATCCATGATCATGCGTCGGGGCGTGATCGTCCGCCATCTGTTGCTGCCCGGATGCAGTGCAGATTCTAAGAAAATCATTCGATATCTGCTGCAGACATATCAGGAGCATATTTTTATCAGTATCATGAATCAATATACACCCCTTTCTCATGTATCCGCTTATCCGGAGATGATGCGCAAAGTCACCCCGGAGGAATATGAGGATGTGGTGAATTATGCCATAGAACTGGGGATTGAGAATGGATTTGTCCAGGAGGGAGATGTGGCAGAGGAAAGCTTTATCCCGGAGTTTGACGGAACGGGGGTCTAAAGTGCTAATCGTAACTGTGAAGGTACTGAACAGTTAATGATACGTAAGATAAAGGAGGATACAAGATGCTGAGAACATGGGCTGTGTTTGCGGGTCTGTTGCTGTATCTGGAGTTGATTTTTCACATAAGCTGTTTCGGATGGAGTATGAGTAATCCGTTTTTTACCATTATGTTTTGCTTTGCATGGGCTGGAGCACAGACCATGATAGTCTCTCTTGTGAAGGGTAGATGGAAAAAGGTCATGTTCTATGGCGCTATCTGGCTGTCGGTACTGTGGACAGCGCTGCAGCTGGTTTATGTGAGCATTTTTCGCCAGCCTCTATTGTGGGAAGCGGTTTTTCAGGGAGGGGAAGATGCGCTGACGGACTACTGGGTGGAAACTTTGTCCGGTGTGTTGGGGGTATTGCCGTATCTTTTACTCTTGGCAGTACCGGCGGTGATAATCGGTATTGTTTTTAGAATGAAAGGATGGAGTCTGCCTGAAAGTGCCGGACTGGAGGTGTTACGAGCGTGTGTGGCCATAGCATTAGGCATATCGGGCTGTCTGATTGTGCTGGTGGTGGCAAATTATATGGAGACGGATTTTTATGACAATTACCGCGAATTTTACAATCCCATGGGGGTAGTTGAGACTACAGGGGTATTTTCAACTTTTCTGAGGGATACCATTCACTGCTCCGCTGCCCGGGTCACGGATTGGCGTGGATTTGAACCGGAGCAGACAGAGGTGTCCGTTGAAATAGAACCACCGGAAAACCCGAGCATCACGGAGAATGGAGAAGTATTGCCTGGGGATGAGACAGATTCAGAGATTTACGGGGAAAGCGGAATGACCGGCAGAGAAGATGCGGTGGTAGATACCCATGAATTTGAACTGGATTATGAGGCTTTACATGAGCTTGCTGAAAATGACAAACAGATCTGGCTGGCGGATTATATTCAGGGAATGGAGCCTGCTTCCTTCAATGAGTATACTGGCATATTTGATGGATACAATCTTATTTATATCACGGCGGAAAGTTTCAGCCCCTATGCCATCCGGGAGGATGTGACACCGACTTTGTACCGGCTGACTCATTCGGGATTCATCTTTGAGAATTATTATGTTCCTTTATGGCAGACCAGTACCAGTGATGGTGAGTATATTAACTGCACAGGACTGATACCGGATGGACAGTTTAGTATGCGGGAAAGTGGAGACAACGATTTGCCATACACGCTCCCGGCGTTTTTTGCATCACAGGGCACGGATTCCTATGCATATCACAATAATTCCCTGTCCTATTATGACAGATATGTGACCCATACAAATCTCGGTTATGACTTTAAAGCCTGCAGATTGGGCAAACTGCCCGCAGACCCGTGGGAACAGCAATTATTTCCCATGGAACATCCCAATCAGTGGCCGGCCTCCGATCTGGAGATGATGCAGGGAACGGTGGACGAGTATATCCATAAAGATCGTTTTCATGCGTATTACATGACGGTGTCCGGTCATATGTACTATACATTTGGCGGAAATGATATGGCAGCGAAAAATCGGGAGTCTGTGGAACAATTGGACTTATCGGAGAACGGAAAGGCATACATAGCCTGCAATGTGGAATTGGATAAGGCATTGGAGTATCTTTTGGAACAGCTGGAGGCTGCGGGACAGTTGGAAAAGACGGTGATCTGTCTGAGTGCGGATCATTATCCTTACTGTATGACGGATACTCAGTATGAGGAACTGGCGGGAAAAGATTTGTCTCAGGGAATGGATTTGTACCGCAACAGTCTGATTCTTTGGAATGCAGGGATGGAAGAGCCGGTTACGGTTACCAAGGCATGTGGACCAATGGATCTTGTGCCAACCTTGCTAAATCTTTTTGGATTTTCTTACGATTCCAGAATGTATGCAGGAAGAGATATTTTTTCTGAGGAAGAGGGCATGGTCATTTTCAACGACCGGAGTTTTGTGACAGATTCTGTTGTGTACAATAAATCAACCAGACAGACGATCTGGCTGCAGAAACCGGATGGAAATGATATAGTTTCGGATGCAGACAAAGAAATATATTTTGCGGATATGGAGCAGGAAGTGAAAGAACGGTGCCAGTTCAGTTCCTATGTCTTAGAGGAAGATTATTATGGATATGTGGAGAAATAGCTTTTCATGAACTTTTGGAATGATGATTGTACTCAGTGTTGTATTGCAATCAGAGAGGGACATGAATCCGGACTACGGATTTGTGTCCCTCTATTTGTTCTGGTAATTAGGAGTATGTTAACTTTAAAGTGTCCAATAAACAGAACAATGCATCGACTAATATGGTAGATAGCAAGAGGCAAGAAGCAGAATGCATCGAAATATGAGGAGGAACATAGGATGAAGGAAAACAGTAAACTTACTCTTTTTATTGTAACAATATTAATGGCGCTGGTCAGTGCAGTGACCATACTGATTCTGATTGCAGTATTTCTCGGAGTCAATATCACACAGTGGAATCCGGCGGTGATACTGGGAAGCGGCTTTGGAATGAGTGGTGTGATATGGGGAATCCTTATGACTTATAATCATTAAAATTTAAGAAATCCATCCTTTGGATTTTATGAATTAAGGTTGACGCAATCTTTAGAGTTTCTTATAATATCTATGTGCCAAAAAGGACACGCTCCCATAGCATTGGATGTTAAGGGGTATTGAGAGAATCGAGGAGAGCATGATGAATAGGATAACTCAGAAGATTAAAATATTTGCAGCATTGCTGGTTTTTACATTTGCGCTGACCACAACGGCGGTGACGGCTTATGCAGGTCCGGCGGACAACTCGCTATCTACGCTGTCTTTGTCAGAGGGGACATTGTCACCTTCCTTCGAGGGAAGCAAGCTAAATTATTCAGCTACGGTAAGCGCAGATACCACTAGTGTGGAAGTAACTGCCAAGCCGGTGAATTCGGCAGCATCCGTTATTTCTATCACCGGAAACACGGATCTGGCGGTAGGAACGAATAAGATTCAGGTGGTTGTGGAGGCAGAAAATGGAAATCTTGCTACTTATACTATTACCGTAACCAGACCGGAGAGCGGCGCAGCTTCTGAACCTCAGCAGGAGGAACCTCAGCAGGAGCAGCCACAGCAGGAGCCGGCAGCATCCGAGGGAGAGGAACAGACAGGAGAGCCTACGGGAGGAATGGTTTCTGATGGCGTATCCTACACGATTTCGGATGATTATAAGGAGGAGCAGATTCCTCAGGATTTCACAGAGATATCCGTGACTTATCAGGGAGAGGAACATAAAGGCTTGCTCTGCGATTACGCAGATATTACCTTGGTATATATGACGAATGAAGAGGGAGAAGGAGCATTTTTTATCTATGATGCTGCTTCTGAGGATACTTACCCGTTTATTCGTTTGTCTACCGAAAACAGTTCCATTATATTGATTCGTCATGCGGCACCGGGAGAGGAATATGCACCGGCAGAGCTGACATTTGGAGATTATATTTTTACGAACGCATTCCAGCTGTCTCAGGGAGATTTTTATCAGGTGTATGCGGTAAACAGTGTCGGTGTGGAGGGCTGGTATCAGTATGATGCTTCCGAGGGAACATATCAGCGTTATACGGTGGAGACTTTCGCAGAAGAACAGCCGGATACCGGAAATGAATATTTACAACAGGCATTGAGTGACCTGAATGATAAGTATACTGCCAGAAAAGACCGCGATATGAAAATTATCGCTGCATTAATCGTGGTATGTGTGATTTTGTTGTTTGTAATACTGAACCTGGTATTGCGGGCAAGACGTAGTGAACAGGGCGAAGAAGATGATTTCGATGAGAATGATGGAGACATTGAGTTGTCAAATCTGAGTTCTGATATGGATTTGGAGATCTCTATGGATGCAGAGCCGGAAGTGGAGAGCAAACCAGAGCAGAAGAGTGATTTAGAGGCAGAGGATGAAGCGTTTGCAGAGTTTGAAGAGGAGCCTCAGCTGTTATCCGGAAGAAAAGCAAAGCGTGAACAAAAAAAGAAGGAACGCCGGGAGAAGCATGAGAGGGTTCGCGATATCTTTGATGACGACGATTCCCAGAGTAGTATTTTTACCAAGGAGAAAATCTATTCCGGTCAGGATTCCGATGATGATCTGGAAGTGATGGATCTAAATGACCTATAATTTATTGATATGGCAGGAGGGTATTGGTTTTTATGAATAAGCCATATACAAAGCAGGTAAAAAAAGTGCTGGAACTGATGACAAAGGCAGCGAAGGCAATGAATCATAACTATATTGGCACGGAGCATTTGCTGCTGGGACTGTTGCGTGAGGGACAGGGAGTAGCAGCTTGTGTTCTGGCAGATGCAGGTGTGGAGGAGAAGAGTCTGGTGCAGATGATTGAGGATTTGATTGCCCCTTCTTCTGACGTGGTTGTGCTGGATAAAAAAGGATATTCCCCCAGACTGATGCATATTCTGGAGAACGCAGCATTCGAGGCGGAACGATTTGATGCAGAGGAAATCGGTACGGAGCATTTGCTGATTGCTTTGCTAAAGGAGATTGACTGTGTAGCAGTTCGTCTGTTGAACACCATAGGAGTAAATATCCAGAAAATCTATGTGGAGATTCTGGTTGCAATGGGCGAGGACGTTAATAAATATCGGGAGGAAATTTCTGCCAGTCGCAACGGGAAGCGAGTATCTACGGATGCTACACCGATGCTGGATCAGTATTCCAGAGACCTGACTGAGCTGGCACGGATGGATGCGCTTGATCCTGTCATTGGACGGGAGACAGAGATTAACCGCGTGATTCAGATTCTCAGCAGACGGACAAAGAATAATCCCTGTCTGGTGGGCGAACCGGGTGTGGGCAAAACTGCCATAGCAGAGGGGCTTGCACAGCGTATAGTGTCTGGTCTGGTGCCGGATACGGTGAGGGATAAGCGTGTGGTGACACTGGATTTGTCCGGAATGGTGGCAGGGTCTAAGTACCGCGGTGAGTTTGAGGAACGAATCAAAAAGGTAATCCGTGAAGTGACCGAGGTGGGAAATGTGCTGCTTTTTATCGATGAGATTCACACCATTATCGGAGCCGGAGGAGCGGAAGGCGCATTGGATGCTTCGAATATCTTAAAGCCTTCTCTGGCTAGAGGGGAGATTCAGCTCATCGGAGCTACCACTTTGGAGGAATACCGCAAGTATATTGAGAAGGATGCAGCTTTAGAACGCAGATTTCAGCCCGTTACTGTGGAGGAACCTGGTGAGCAGGCATCGATTGAGATATTAAAGGGGCTTCGCGGGCATTATGAACGTCATCATCAGGTGGAGATTACAGATGAGGGAATCGAGGCAGCTGTTAAGCTGTCTTCCCGCTATATTGCAGACCGATTCCTGCCGGACAAGGCCATTGATTTGATGGATGAGGCTGCATCGAAAGTCCGTCTCAGAGGTTATCGGATGCCGGAGAAAATTACAGAGCTGGATGCTTGCCTGAAACAGTTGCAGGAAGAACTGGAGGACGCTTTGGAGGAAGGACGATTTGAGGAAGCGTCTGTGATTAATCGTGAGAAGGCTGAGGCGGCGGCACAGTATGATAAGGCTATGAAAAAATATCACCGGGATGCTGCCAAAAAGAAGCTGCAGGTTGGGGAAAATGAAATTGCAGAAGTAGTTTCAGACTGGACCAAGATTCCGGTGAAACGACTGGCCGAGGAAGAGACTGCCCGGTTAAATCGTCTGGAGAAGACCCTTCACAAGCGTGTGATTGGTCAGGAGGAAGCAGTTTCTGCTGTGGCAAAGGCCGTGCGTAGGGGACGTGTAGGCTTGAAGGATCCACGTCGCCCCATTGGTTCGTTCCTGTTTTTGGGACCTACCGGTGTGGGAAAAACAGAGATTACCAAGGCTTTGGCGGAAGCCGTGTTCGGAGACGAACAGGCCATGATTCGCGTGGACATGTCCGAATATATGGAGAAACACAGTGTATCCAAGATGATCGGCTCACCGCCGGGATATGTGGGATATGAAGAGGGTGGACAGCTCAGCGAAAAGGTACGTAGAAAACCTTACTCAGTCATATTATTTGATGAGATTGAGAAGGCTCATCCGGATATTTTTAACGTGCTGTTACAGGTGCTGGATGACGGACAGATTACCGATGCCCAGGGGCGCAAGGTAGACTTTAAGAATACCATCATTATCATGACATCAAATGCTGGAGCACAGTCTATTGTCTCCCCG
This sequence comes from Lachnospiraceae bacterium, assembly GCA_022766245.1. GTDB lineage: Bacteria > Bacillota > Clostridia > Lachnospirales > Lachnospiraceae > Roseburia_C. The sequence continues at coordinate 115,238 of JALEPL010000002.1, forward strand.
AAGAAACTGGGATTTGCCTCCGGTCAGGACGAAAAGAAAAACTATGAAGACATGAAAAATGGCGTAATGGAAGAGGTACGACGGATTTTCAAGCCTGAGTTTTTGAATCGTATCGACGAGACCATTGTATTCCGTGCCCTGAATCAGGGGGATATGAAGAAAATTGTTACTATTATGTCCAAGGGGCTGGTTAACCGGTGTAAGCAGCAGATGAATATCGATCTGGTGATTACACCTGCAGTGAAAAGTTATATTGCCGAGAAGGCGTATGATCCCAAATATGGAGCCAGACCGCTGCGCCGGATGATACAGTCGAAGCTGGAGGATATGCTGGCAGAACAGATCCTGGCAGGGGAGATTCATGTTGGTGACCAGGTGGAACTGCGACTGGAAAAAAAGGAAATAAAAACTGTTGTGAATTCTGCAAAATAACTGGCAATCAGAATCGAAATACATTATAATCAAACTATCAAATAATACATGGGAGTGTTTGCAGAGCAAACATACGTGCCAATACAATATTACACTAGGAGGAAGAAGAATGGCTGCAGTAAAAGAGTTAATTCGTTCAGAGGCAAACGGGACAATCAGTTTTGGCAATTACACTTTGGGGGCAAAGTCTAAGCTGGATAATTTTGAGCATGCGGGAGATTTGTTTAAGGTAAAGACATTTCAGGAGATTACAAAGCTGGAGAGAAACGGCATGTTTGTATACGAATCTGTGCCGGGAACCGCAGTGGCAGAGATGGACTTGAATGAGAATGGAGTGGCATTTCAGGTAGAAGGACCGGAGGACGCAGAGATTACTCTGGGACTTGCAGAAGCAACTGAGTACGATGTTTTTGTAGATGGCAGCAGCATTGGTCAGATGAAGACTAATCTGGGTGGCAAGCTGACTTTAAGCGTAGAGTTGAATCCGGACACACCAGTTTCTGTCAAGGTAGTGCGCATTTAACGGTTCAGTAGCATACGCATTTACTGCGGACGCTTTGAAAAACGTATATTTAGCAAGAGCAAAGAAAAGAACCTATAGCTGTGGCATCAAGCCGCCGGCTATAGGTTTTCTTGAATCTATTGGTTAGTATCTGTTCTGAACAGATACGTTATAAGAAGACAAGAAAAGGGGAAAAGAAGTGGCAAAGGGAAAATCAACCGTATATTTTTGTCAGAACTGCGGTTATGAGTCCGCAAAGTGGATGGGGCAGTGCCCCGGTTGTCATGAGTGGAATACATTTGTAGAGGAAATCGTAGATAAATCTGCACCGGTAAAAATAAAAAAGGCGGCCTCGGAGGCACAGGTGGCGAAGCTGACAGAAATCAAAGCGGATCAGGAAGATCGAATCGGAACGGGAATGCCGGAGCTGGACCGGGTATTAGGCGGCGGAATTGTGAAGGGCTCTCTGGTGCTGGTGGGAGGCGATCCCGGAATCGGAAAATCCACGTTATTATTGCAGGTGTGTCGGAACCTGTCCTTAAGGGAGTGTAACATATTGTATATTTCCGGCGAGGAATCCTTACAGCAGATTAAGATCCGTGCCCAGCGAATCGGTGAATTCGGAGCTTCCCTTTCCCTATTGTGCGAGACAAACCTGGATACGATCCGAGAGGTAATCAATCGGATGAAACCGCAGGTGGTGATCATTGATTCCATCCAGACCATGTACAACGAGTCGGTCTCCTCTGCACCGGGCAGTGTGTCCCAGATTCGGGAAACCACAGGCATCCTTATGCAGATTGCAAAGGGAAGTGGTATTTCCATTTTCATCGTAGGTCATGTGACAAAGGATGGCGTGGTGGCAGGCCCCCGCGTGTTAGAACATATGGTGGACACGGTGCTTTATTTTGAGGGAGACCGCCATGCGGCTTATCGTATCCTGCGTGGAGTAAAAAATCGATTTGGCTCCACCAACGAGATTGGAGTATTCGAAATGTGTGAGGATGGTCTGAAGGAAGTGGAAAATCCGTCAGAATTTATGCTAAATGGCAGACCGGAGGATGCTTCCGGTTCCGTGGTGGCCTGCTCCATGGAAGGAACCAGACCTATTTTATTAGAAATTCAAGCATTAGTCTGCCACAGCAATTTTGGTATGCCGAGGCGGACAGCTGCAGGAACCGATTATAACCGGGTAAACCTTCTCATGGCAGTTCTGGAAAAACGTCTGGGAATGTCTCTGGGGAGCTGTGATGCCTATATCAATATTGCCGGTGGAATCCGTATGAATGAGCCTGCCATCGATCTGGGTCTGGTGCTGGCCATTGTGTCCAGTTATAAAGAAATGCCCATCGACAGCAAGACCATCTGTTTTGGTGAAGTGGGACTTAGTGGAGAAGTCCGTGCGGTGAGCATGGCAGCCCAGCGTGTTCAAGAGGCGAGAAAGCTGGGATTTAACTGTTGTATTATTCCTGAGGTGTGCAGGGAGAATATCAAAGAGGTATCCGGTATCCGCCTGGTCGGTGTGAGAAATGTGCAGGATGCGGTGCGCTATATCCTCTCTGCGGGACGTGAGTAAGTCCGGAAGTGGAAACGTGAATGAGAGATATCTGTTACGGATAAAACGCAAATAGTCTGTATTTTGTAAGATATACAAAAAATTCATACAATTTAGACAACTTAACCAAAAAGTGTAAAATGACGTACTTTAAAAAAGTTGTCAAATTGTGTTGACTTATGGTAGGGTGCATGATATCATAATCTTCGCTGCGTGAGATAAGCGCTCACGACGGCAAAGAAAAAATAAAAAAGTTGTTGACAAACAGTTGAAAAGGTGTTATCCTTTAGAAGTTGCGTCTGACAACGACGAACATTGATAACTGAATAGTGAAATAACCTTGAAAGATTTTGAGAAAACGTAATCAAGTATAGATTACAAAATCATT
>JALEPL010000011.1 GCA_022766245.1 Lachnospiraceae bacterium
ACTGCCATGACCCGAAGAGGCGGGAAATAGTCGCACTCACCAAATGCAAAGTCGAAACATCGGACGTAAAAATCCCTACCTTGGGGAAATTTTGAGCACGTATACGAAATGTTGTGTCGTGAATGGAATAGGCGTTTGCCAGTTTGCAAGCCAGTGGTTACGACTATTTTGAGCACGTATACGAAATGTTGTGTCGTGAATGGAATAGGCGTTTGCCAGTTTGCAAGCCAGTGGTTACGACTCTCTCAGAGTCGTCGCAGTTGGTAACTGCTAAGAGGAGGATGAGTTTCGCAAACACCTAGATAATGTAAAAGAAAAGAGGTCACATATATGAACGCATTAGAACTGGCGCAGGAGATTATAGATGGAAGAAGAATTAGTAGAGAGGATGATCTGAACTTCTTTTTGGAATGTGATTTGGATGAGCTTTGCCGGGGGGCAGACCGTATCCGGGCACATTTTGTGGGAGATAAGGTGGATTTATGCTCCATCATGAACGGGCGAAGCGGACGCTGTCCGGAGGATTGTAAATACTGTGCCCAATCAGCTCATAATCATACCGATTGTGAGGTGTATGATTTCCTTCCGGAGGAGACGATACTGGAAGCCTGCAAAATGAATGAGCGGGAAGGAGTGGACCGTTTCTCCATCGTGACGGCCGGCAGGACACTGAGTGGAGAGGAATTCGAAAAGGCCATTCATGCCTATGAGACCATGCATCGGGAGTGCAAGATTGATTTGTGCGCATCCATGGGGTTTTTAGATGAGGAGCAGCTTCATCGCCTTCATGAGGCAGGGGTAAATAGCTATCATCATAATATCGAGACTTCCAGACGGAATTTTCCTAATATCTGTACCACACATACATACGAACAGAAAATCGAAACCTTGAAAAAAGTGAAGGCGGAGGGTATGTGTGTCTGTTCCGGCGGAATCATTGGCATGGGTGAGACCTGGGAGGACCGATTGGATATGGCCATCAGCCTGGCAGAGCTTGGGGCGGAATCCATTCCGTTGAATGCGCTTATGCCTATAAAAGGAACACCATTACAGGATCTGCCCCAGCTTACAGAACCGGAGATTCTGAGAACGATTGCTTTTTTCCGGTATATGAATCCCGCAGCAAATATTCGTCTGGCAGCGGGACGCGCATTGCTTACAAATGACGGAGAACTCGCATTTCAGTCCGGGGCATCTGCCACCATCACCGGAAATATGCTGACCACTGCAGCCTGCGCAACCATTCGTAGTGACAGGCAGATGCTGGAGCATCTAAACCGTGATGTGACACCGGAGTATTGGAAGGAATGATGGATGATGCATTTACATTTCTGCTGATTGGCGTATAATAGTCTTGAATTAACTCCCTTTTCGGAAAAGTGTTCCCGAAAAGGGCGTAAATTAATAAAAAAGGAGTGTGCGCCATGAAGCATTTATTTGAAAACATAGCATCTTACCGGGAAGGCATTGTCACAAACCATGAAGTGAAGCTGAATTGCTGCAGCTGTATTTTGGACGAGTGTAATATGTTTTCCTATATAGAACTGATATATCAGGACGGAAGCCGCCATTATATCTATGAGGACGAGGAAGGATATCAGAAATTTGAACATAATTTTGTGAATAACCGATTTACTTCGTTTCATGAGTTTTTTACCACAGAGGAGCTGGCAGTGGAAAAACGCGGCGATCTGTCCTTAAAATATTATGTAAGAAGAGATCCGGCCGACTACACCATAGCCAATCTGGCAGAGACTTTAAAAGAACTGGCAGACTACCCGAAGACCGCTCCCCGCATGACCACCCTGGGTCACTACGACCGCAAGGTGAACTACCACGAGGGTGGTAACATATCGTAATAAAAGAATTTACAAAAACTTTTCATTCGGAAAACTTCAAACTTTACATTGCCGTTTTAGAATGCCCCTTGTAGTGATGCAGGAGGCATTTCTTTTTACCCGTATCCCCATAACTCTCCCCAGAGTACTCATCCCGGGCAGAGAAATACTCCTGGTCTATTACAAAGAACAATTCAATTAAGAAAAGAGGAAAAGAATTATGAAGAAAAGATTAGCAAAAGTATTGGCATTGACAGCAGCAACAACAATGGCAGTTGCAAGCTTGACCGCATGTGGCAGTGACGCAGCAACAGATGCAACTACAACAGATGCAACGACTGATGAGACTACAGATGAGACCACAGATGAGACAGTAGACAACTCTGCAGATGAGGCGAACACAGACTTAAGTGGAAGCATTTCCTTAGCAGGAAGTACATCTATGGAGAAGCTGGCAAACGCTCTGATGGAGTCTTTCATGGCAAAGTACCCTGATGTTACGGTAACTACTGAGTTTACCGGTTCCAGTGCAGGACTTGAGTCTCTGGCAGCAGGCAGCGTAGATATCGGAAATGCATCCCGTTCTTTGAGCGATGACGAGAAAGCCGGCGGAGCTGTTGAGAACGTGGTGGCAATCGATGGTATCGCTGTTGTAACTGATTTGGAGAACACTGTGACAGACGTAACTTCAGAGGATTTGGCAAAAATCTACACAGGTGAGATTACCAACTGGAGTGATTTGGGTGGCTCAGATGAAGCTATCGTTGTGATCGGACGTGAGGCTGGTTCCGGTACCAGAGGAGCATTTGAGGAATTACTGGATATCGAGGATAAATGTAACTACGCACAGGAGCTGGATTCCACTGGAGCTGTTATGGCAAAGGTAGCAGCAACTCCTGGTTCTATCGGATATGTATCTCTGGATGTATTAGACGGATCTGTTGCACCAATCGCATTAAATGGTGTAGAGGCTTCTGAGGAGAATATTCTTGCAGGCGAGTATGTACTTTCCCGTCCGTTCGTAATGGCTACCATGGGTGAGATTTCTGAGCAGAATGAGCTGGTGCAGGCATGGTTTGATTATATTCAGTCTGCAGAAGGACAGGAAGTAATCAAGAAAGTTGGTTTGATTATCCCCCAGTAATCATAGATGTGCAGTAACTATTCAGTGGGCACTCGCATTTGCTGCGGGTGCCTGCTGAATGTGTATATTCTACAAGCACAAATTCATTTGTGAAACAAATTTGGCATGGATCTATGCTCATAACTGTGAAGGGTACTGAGCAGTTACAAAACAGGAGAGACGTATGGGACAAATTGAGTCTATCATAGGAAATGGAAAAGCAAAATCAGTGGTGGAATCCATCGCAAGAGGAATTTTTACAGTGTGTGCGGTGATGGCCATTGTGGCAGTGGCATCCATTACTCTATATATGTTTTTGAAGGGTACACCGGCTTTTGCGAAGGTCGGCGTATTCAATATTTTATTTGGGACCGATTGGAAACCAACGGCAAGTGAACCTGCCTACGGTATCCTTTTTATAATCCTCACCTCAATCGTAGGAACCTCATTAGCCATCATATTGGGCGTTCCAATCGGATTACTTACAGCGGTATTTTTAACAGAAGTATCGGAAAAACATTTGTCGGCAGTGGTACAGCCGGCAGTGGAATTGCTGGCAGCGATTCCCTCCGTAATCTATGGTCTGCTGGGAGCGATGCTTCTGAATCCGCTTTTGTTTAAGTTGGAAAAAATGGTGTTTCAAGGGTCATCGACCCATCAGTTCACCGGTGGAGCCAATCTTTTGTCCGCAGTGATTGTACTGGCAATTATGATTTTGCCCACGGTGATCAATATGAGTGTGTCCGCAATTAAGGCGGTGCCCGTGCAGCTTCGCTCTGCATCACTGGCATTGGGCGCTACTAAAATTCAAACTATTTTTAAGGTAACCATTCCTGCTGCCAAGTCCGGTATTATCACCGGAATCGTGCTGGGAATCGGTCGTGCATTGGGAGAGGCCATGGCCATTAATATGGTGGCTGGAGGTTCGGTCAATATGCCGCTTCCGTTCAATTCCGTTCGATTCCTTACCACACAGCTGGTAAGTGAAATGTCCTACTCAGAGGGATTGCATCGACAGGTGCTTTTCTCCGTGGGATTGGTACTGTTTGTGTTTATCATGGCCATTAACCTGATTATAATGCGCATAGAAAAAAAAGGAGAGCAGGCAGATGAGTAGAGAAGAAGGAATGATGAGCATTAACCAGAAACATTATCGGGTTGCTGACATCTTAATGTATATTGCAATTTATATCTGCGCCACTTTTTCCGTGTTGCTTTTGGCGGGCATCATCATCTATGTGGTGGCAAAGGGATTTCGCATGATTAGTTGGGATTTCCTGACAGGAGTTACTTCCGTATTGAATGGTACGGTGGGTATTGCGGGAAATATTGTGAACACTTTGTACATTATCATTATCACTATGTTGATTGCCACACCGATTGGTGTGGGTGCAGCGGTTTATCTGAATGAGTATGCCAAGCCGGGAAAACTGGTGAACGTCATTGAATTCGCCACAGAGACGCTGGCAGGTATTCCCTCCATTATATTTGGTTTGTTTGGAATGATGTTTTTTGGACAGACATTTAAGTTGAAATACAGTATTCTTACCGGATCATTTACCCTGGTATTGATGGTTTTGCCGCTGATTATTCGAAACACCCAGGAGGCATTAAAAACTGTGCCGGACAGTTACCGGACGGGAGCTATTGGATTGGGAACAGGAAAATGGCATATGATACGGACGATTCTTCTTCCCTCTGCCATGCCGGGAATCATCACTGGAGTGATACTGGCCATCGGTCGTATCGTGGGTGAGTCGGCAGCACTTTTGTTTACCGCGGGAAGTGCGCATATTCTTCCCAAGGGATTCGACGATATCCTGTCGAAGACGCTGGAGTCCGGCGGAACGCTGACCATTCAGCTATACTTAAGCGCCAGCAAGGGAGAGTTTGATGTGGCATTCGGTATTGCACTGGTGCTGCTCATTATCGTACTTTTGATCAATTTTGCAACCAAATGGCTGTCAAAGAAATTTGATGTAAGCCGCATTGAGTAATTACATTGAGTTGAGGAGAAACGAATATGGACAATAACGTCAAGATTAGCGTGAGAGATCTGAATCTGTATTACGGGGATAATCATGCGCTAAAAAATGTAAGTATGGATATCCGCAAAAATGCGGTTACTGCATTCATCGGTCCTTCCGGATGTGGAAAATCCACGTTTTTAAAAATCTTAAACCGCATGAATGATCTGGTGGATTGCGTGCGTATCGAGGGAAAAGTGGAGCTGGATGGTGAGGATATCTACGGAGAAGGAGTGGATACCACTTTGCTCCGAAAGAAAATTGGAATGGTGTTCCAGCAGCCGAATCCATTTCCCATGAGCATATACGATAACATTGCTTATGGTCCCAGAGTACACGGCATTAAGGATAAACACAGACTGGATCAGATTGTGGAGGAGAGTCTGAAGGGCGCAGCTATTTTTGAGGAGGTGAAAGACCGACTTCGAAAATCTGCATTGGGACTTTCCGGTGGACAGCAGCAGCGTATCTGTATTGCCAGAGCGTTGGCGGTTCAGCCGGATGTAATCTTGATGGATGAGCCTACTTCCGCACTGGATCCGATTTCTACGGCAAAGATAGAGGAACTGATGGAAGACCTGAAGAAAAAATATACGGTAGTTGTGGTGACACATAACATGCAGCAGGCAGTGCGTGTGTCAGATGATACAGCATTTTTCCTGGTGGGTGAGATGGTGGAGTTTGGCAATACGAAAAACATTTTTTCCTATCCGCAGGATAAACGTACCGAAGATTATATTACAGGGAGGTTTGGTTGATGCGTACAAAATTCGACGAGCAGTTAAAGCAGCTTAATGATGAAATGATGCAGATGGGATTTATGATTCAGGATTCCATCCAAAAGGCCATTGAATCCTTGGTAAGACAGGATGTGGAACTGGCCAAAACGATTATTGAGGGAGACATGCAGGTAGATCGGGAGCAGAAACGAATAGAGGATATCTGCTTTAATCTTTTGATGCAGCAGCAGCCGGTGGCAAGAGATCTTCGTACCATTTCCGCTGCCATGAAGATGGTGACGGATATGGAGCGTATTGGAGATCATGCAGCAGATATCTGTGAGATGACCATCATGATGTCGGATGCCCCCTATACCTTCAACTTAGATCATATCAATAAAATGGCATCTGAGACTATGCTCATGCTGATGCGCAGTATTGAGGCGTATGTGAAAAAGGACATTGAGGCTGCTCAGAGCGTGATTGCCCATGATGATGTGGTGGATGAGCTTTTTGATCAGGTAAAAAAAGACCTGATTCAGATGGTTCAAAGCGACCCGAAGAGTGGTGAACAGGCTACCGATATGTTGATGGTAGCTAAATACTTTGAACGAATTGGTGATCATGCCACCAACATCGGAGAGTGGGTGATTTTCTCATTGGACAGCCAGGGAAAGCTGTCTCCCTTTAGACGGTAAGTCGCTTAGGATTTTCTTTTTTTGGCAGCTTTTATACGATACATATCCTGATCTGCCAAACGCAGGTATTCATCAATTTTTTTGTCGGAATGGGGGTTGGTTACGGCAATCCCCATACTGATACTAATGCCATCTGCCATTAGAGATGCTGTTACGTTGTCTCTGAACGTAAGAATTTCTTTTTCGTCGTTACAGGGAAAAAATACAATAAACTCATCTCCGCCAAAACGATAGACATATCCATGTTCCGGGCAATGGGATGAAAGTGCCCCGGCAATTTGCTTGAGAATACAGTCTCCCCTTTCGTGTCCGTAAGTGTCGTTAATCTTTTTGAAATAATCAGCATCTGAAAAAGCAATGGCACATTTTTGCCCGATTTCGCAGAAGCGCTGATATTCAGGTTCAATCATTTCTGTATATGCGATACGATTATAAAGACCAGTCAACTGATCTCTGTTATAAATATCCATTAGGCGTTTGTTGGCGTGTTGTAACTGGATCTTTTTATACATATTTTCCATGGTTTTCGTCATGGCGCTATGAATATCGTAAAAATATGGATTATCATACAAAAAACGTCCATTTTTCAAAATGCTAAATCCGATTGCACGCTCTCCAAAATGGATTGGTGAAAACATATAGGCATTTCCGCATGCTGTAGCCTCTAGGTAGGAGAACAGCTCTTGTGGGTCTTTTATATCAAGCAGCTGGTTGTTTACGCAGGCGTATGCCACCTCCATATGGTCAAAGTTATAACCGGTGACGGGGAATAGAGACTCATCTCCGCCGCCATAGAGACGTTTATCCAATACAACACAAAATCCGTCGCATTCCAGATTCGTAAAATAATTACCAACATAATGTAAAAGTTCATTATATCCCGTGCATTGTGTCATTCTCGTTTCCAGAGTCTCTAAAGCCTCTTCGTTTTTTAATTTATAGACCTCTCCAATCATTCGATTGCTAATTTCTTTTCTGTAATTTAAAAGTCCGCTGTTCGGGCAACCGCAGCTTTCTGTGAAAATACAGGAAGAAGGAATAAAATGTCTGCGGGAGATCTCATTGCCACGCCATACATTCATTAGTATGTTCATACACTTACTTCCGATGGATTCACGCCTGTGACTGACGGTGGTGATCTGAGGATCAAAATAGAGCGCTTTATCCAGATTGTCAAATCCGGTCACCAGAAAATCATCGGGGACGGAGTAGCCATGCTGTTGTGCCGTATAGCAGAGCCCTGTCGCGATATTATCGTTGGCACATACAAAAACATCGGGAAGTGGCAGATTGTTTTCCATAACAGAATGAAAATAGTTAATACCTGTATCAAAATCAAAATCGCCGTACCAGATAGGATTTTCTTTTTCGGACAATCCCAATTTGGCAAGACTTTCCAAATATGCTTCCGTGCGAAGGGAATTTTCAAAATTACCGACAGGGCCACCGGCAAAAACAAAATGGCGGCAGCCATGCACCTTATATAAGTGTTCCATTAATTCACAAATGCTTCGTTTGTTGTCGACGCCGGCATAGTAAAAATCTTCAATGTCAGAAGCAATGCTGACAACGGGGACGGAGCTTTTTCTTAAGAGATTTACGACGCTATTGAAACGCATAGGGTCTGTGATATTAATGCAGTCCATAATAATCCCGTCAAATGTTGTAAGATCAGGGAGATTATAAATATTGTATTCACCTGTATTGTGACGTTCATCTGTGCTCCAGTTGCCGTTGCAGTTATATTGGTAAAGGCATATTTCTTCCTCGGAAGAGTTGATATAGTCCATAATGCCGGCAACCCAGGCATAGGTAATTAATCGTTTCCAGCCATCAGAAATCATTGCTACTTTTTTCATATACACATCTCCATGTTAGACAGAAGTCGGGAATTCATAATAGATGCAAATATTATAACCTAACACATTATTGGTAAGCAAGGATAAACTTGAAATGAAGCCTATATTATTAGCTGTCAGTCCTGCAATCGATGGGGCTATAGAGGAATTGACGGCCTTGTCTTGACGCGCTATGATGAGACAGAAAGAATATTTACATAGATTTTACAATAGACTTCTTTTGCATTTTACAAAAGTTTACAAAAATAGAATGCAGAATGGAATAATATATTTGAAGTATAAAATAGAAAAAAGAATTAGGAGAACTGAGAATTATGGCATTGATTTATATTGTAGAAGATGACAGCAGCATAAGAGAGATTGAGACGATTGCATTGAAAAACAGCAATCACATGGTATGCGCTTTTGAAAATGCAAAAGAATTTTACAAGAAGCTGGAGGAAATGATCCCGGATCTGCTTCTGCTTGACATCATGCTGCCAGATGAAAATGGTTATAACATTGTGAAAAAGCTTCGCGCAGATCCTGTGACGAAAAAGCTTCCGATTATCATGGTGACAGCCAAGTCTACAGAGATGGATATGATCAAGGGCCTGGATGACGGAGCAGATGATTACATTAAAAAGCCATTTTCTGTCATGGAATTGATCACAAGAGTCCGGGCATTGCTGCGTCGCACGGAGCAGGAGAAGAAGACGGTACTTCATATCGGAAACATTGTGCTGGATCACGAGCGGCATGTGGTGACGGTAGATGGACAGCCGGTGGAGCTTACATACAAGGAATATGAGCTGCTGCGGCTTTTGATGATTAATTCCAGTATTGTATTATCCAGGGAGACGATTATGCTGCATGTGTGGGGAACTGATTTTGAAGGAGAATCCCGCACTGTGGATATGCATATCAAGACACTGCGTCAGAAGCTGGGGGATGAGGGCAGCCGGATTCGCACTGTGCGCAGCGTGGGTTATGTCATTGAGTAAGGAGAAAATATGAGACAAAAAATACACTGGCGATTATTTGGAATCGCCATTCTGGCGGTGTTTGCTACGGCAATTTGCACCACTATGATTTATTATGGCCTGTTTCAGAGACAGGTACAGAAGGATCTTCGAACCACAGCGGATCTGCTGCGGGCTTCGGAGCCTTTTTGTCTGCCGCAAGGAGAAATCCCGGTTGAGCTTTCCTACCCCAGCGCAGAGCTTCGAATTACATGGGTTGATGAGAATGGAACGGTAATTTTTGATAACGATACCAATGCGGCAGCCATGGAAAATCATATCAATCGGCCGGAGATTCGGGAAGCGTTTTCCGAGGGGATTGGAGAGAGCATCCGAAAATCTGACACCATGAATATGAATACCTTTTACTATGCCATCCGTTTGGACAATGGAACGGTACTCCGGGTGGCTACGGAGGCCCGCAGCATTGTTAGTGTACTGTTTGCAGCTTTTCCTATGATAGCTGGAATTCTGGCTGTTATTGTGCTGGTATGTGTGATTCTGGCAAATATACTGACCAGGCAGCTCATTGCTCCGGTGGAGCATCTGGCGAACAATCTGGAGAATATTTCCTATACGCCGGAGTACAGGGAGATGATTCCTTTTGTGCAGACCATCCGAAAACAGCATGAGGATATTCTTGCGGCGGCAAAAAGCCGTCAGGACTTTACGGCGAATGTGTCCCATGAATTGAAAACACCTCTCACGGCTATTTCCGGTTATGCAGAGCTGATTGAAAACCATATGGTAGACCAGAATCAGGAGACTCATTTTGCCCAGGAAATCCGTAAAAACGCAGACCGGCTGGTGATTTTGATCAATGATATTATCCGTCTGTCCGAGCTGGATCAGAGTGAGGAGGAGAGCGGATTTGAACAGTTGAATCTCAACACACTGATAGGGGAGCGTGTGGAGGCACTGCAGATTAATGCCAGAAAAAGCAAAGTCACCTTGAATTACAGTGGTGAGGACTGTATCCTGCGGGCAAATCGGGATATGATGTGTGAGCTTATCGATAATCTGTGTCAGAATGCCATCCGCTATAACCGGGAGAATGGAACTGTTCATGTGCGTGTGTATCGGCAGCAGGATAAGACCGTTCTCATGGTGGAAGACACAGGAATCGGCATTCCCAAGGATCAGCAGGAGCGCGTATTTGAACGGTTTTACCGTGTGGATAAAAGCCGTTCGAAGGCAACAGGAGGAACCGGTCTGGGCCTGGCTATCGTAAAACATATTGTGGAGCTCCACGATGCCCAGATACAGATGGACAGTGAAGTGGGGCGGGGAACCACCATCCGGGTTATTTTTTAAAACAAATGTTCCCAATCCCGGTATATTTGGTATACTGGAAGGGGTAATACCTGAGAGACCAAAGGGAGAAAGGAACGTGAACCAATGAAAATCATACATTGTGCAGATATACACTTAGATTCAAAAATGCAGTCCAATCTGGATCGGGACAGGGCAAAAGAACGGAAAAACGAGCTGTTGATGACCTTCAACCGCATGATCGCATACGGAGAAGATCAGGGAGTGGAAGCAATCCTCATAGCAGGGGATCTCTTTGATACGAGGAATATTTCCGCAACGGCCCGGAAAAATGTGCAGAATGCCATATTGTCCCATCCGGAGATGGACTTTTTTTATTTGAAGGGAAATCATGATTCAGATGGATTTCTGGAAAACTGGAATTCATTGCCGGAGAATCTGCATTTGTTTGGTGAACGATGGAAATCTTATATGGTGGACCCGGCTGGAAATGTGGTAATCACCGGCATCGAATTAAGCCCGGATAATTCCGGGAGCATCTACCACTCCCTGGTGCTGGACGCAGATAAAGTCAATCTGGTGATGCTTCACGGGCAGGAGACAACCACAAAAAGTAAAGACCGGGCAGAGACCATCCGTATTCGAGATCTGAAGGGAAAAAATATTGATTATCTGGCGTTAGGGCACGTACATGCTTACAAAAAGGAACCTCTGGACAGTCGGGGAGTTTACTGCTATCCCGGATGCCTGGAGGGCAGAGGATTTGATGAGTGTGGCTCTCACGGCTTTGTGCTGCTGGATATTGATGAGGGAAAAAAGCTGGTAAAGAGTCAGTTTATTCCCTTTGCCACCCGGTGTCTGTATACAGTTCCGGTGGACGTTTCCGGCTGTCAGGATACCATGCAGATTCTGCAGCGGGTGACAGAAGAACTGAATGGGCAGGCATACGATGCGAAGAGCCTGATTAAAATCGTGCTTACCGGACAGGTGGATGTGGAGTGCGAGAAAAACATTCCTTATTTGTTGCAAAGTCTTCAGGAGGATTACTATTTCCTGAAAATCTACGACGAGACGAAGCTGTCTGTGGATTATGAGGCGTTCCGTTACGACGAGTCTCTGAAAGGTGAGTTTGTTCGCATGTTGCAGAATGATGCATCCCTCACGGAGGAGGAACGTTCCACCATCATCCGTTTCGGGATACAGGCATTAGCAGGGGAGGAATTGCAGTAATGAGATTAGAGAATTGTCATATTGAAAATTTCGGAAAACTTTCTGACATATCGATGGATTTTACACCGGGCTGCAATGTCATCAATCAGGAAAATGGTTGGGGAAAAAGTACCCTGGCAGACTTTATCCGGGTGATGTTTTACGGCTTTGCCAATGAGCGAACCAGAAAAAGTGACTATGAAAATGAGCGAAAGCGTTACATCCCATGGCAGGGAGGCACCTATGGTGGACAGATTACCTTTTCGACCAATGGGAAACGGTATGTAATGAGCAGAACCTTTGGCACGAAGGAAAAGGATGACACCTTTGAACTGCGCAGCGCAGATACGAATATGATTTGTGATGATTTTTCTACAGATATCGGCCGGGAACTGTTCCATATCAATCGGGAGTCCTTCCAGAAAACCGTGTTTATTTCCCACAATGACTGCGAGACTGCCAGTACGGATGATATCCATGCAAAAATCGGAAATCTGGCAGAATATACCGATGATATTAAAAACTACCAGCAGGTGGAGCAGGCACTCACGGATATGCTAAATGCCATGTCCTCTCGCCGGAAAACCGGTATGCTGTATAAGAAGAAGGAGCAGATTCAGGCTTTGCAGGAAGAAATCCGACAGGGGCGCGGCATCGAGGATTCCATCACACAAAAAGAACAGTTCTGTAATGAGGAAAAAGAAAAAATGCAGAATCTGGAACAACAGATGAGTTCTCTGCAGAAGGAACAAAAAAGACGCAGCCGCATCAAAGATGCCCAAAGCATTTGGCAGCAATACGACGGTCGGAAAGAGGAAACGATGAAACGACAGCATCAGTTGGAAGCGGCTGCGACGGTGTTTCCAGAGGAGATACCGGATAGAAAACGGTTAGAGCATGTAATGCAGGAATGCTCCCGGTTGGCACAGCTGGAAAAAGCCTGCAACATTTATCGATTTGATTCAGACACAGAGCAGCAGTGGAAGCAGCTTTCCGAGCATTTTTTGAATCAGCAGAATCGTGTAGTGCCGGAAGAGATACACCGACAAATGTCTGTCTGGGAACAGTGTGTGAAAGAACAGGAAAATCTGGAAAGACGCCGGATTGCACTGGAGGCGGAAAAGAAAGCGCACAAGGAGAGCCAGCTGACCGTGGAAAAGTCGAAAAATCCTATTCTGCTTATGGGCGGTGTGGTTCTTCTGGCAATTGGGATCTGGCTCTTTCTACAGCAGGGCACCATTGGTGTGGTTCCGGCACTGGCAGGAATTGTCTGCCTGATTGTGGGCATCTGCTGGGGTAGGATCAAAGGGAAATCTATGCTGACAAATCAGGCAGAGCAGGAACTGGAGCATAAGGAACACCAGCTTGCGCAAGAGGAAAAGGCGCTGTCAGATCAAATGCATCAGGTGAAAAATTTTTGCACAGCTCAGGGTATTGCCTTTGAGCCCTATCAGTTGTCAGCCCGTATGATGGAACTGGTACACCGGTATCGTCAGTTTGAGGATTTAAAGCAAAAGAAAGAAAACTATCTGGACAATGAGAAAAAATATCATGGGCTGACCTTACAGATTCAGGACTTCATCCGGGAGATTGGATTTGAGCCAGAGCAGGATCTTCCCGGACAGCTTCGGAAAATCAGTCGTCTGCTGGACAGCTATCAGAGTGCAGACTGGGAATATGAGGAGGCCCAAAAACGTCTCCGGGAATTTGAGGAAAACAACAATCTGAGCACATTACCCAGACCGGAGGCGGAGGGAATGAATATGTCCATGGAGGATATTTCTACTCAGATAGAGAAGCTCAGTAACCAGATTCAGCATGCCCGGGAGAATATATCATCCTACAGGCATCAAATTGAGGCAGACCAAGAGGAACAGGAAAATCTTCAGGAAAAAGAAGAGGAATTGAATCAGCTCTTGGAAGAATTTGAAAAAGAAAAGACGAAGCTTTCCTATATCGAGAAGACGAAGCACTATCTGGAAGCAGCCAAGGAATCCTTCACTTCCCGGCACATGGAACCGGTGATGGGTGCCTTTCGCAAATATTACCGGCTTCTCACTGGATGCTCCGGGGAGAACTTCCACATTGATGCCAATATGAACATCACAATATCCGAGCTGGGGTTACAAAGAGAAATGGAGTTCTTCAGTGCGGGTTACCGGGATCTTATGGGACTTTGCCTGCGCATGGCCTTTGTGCAGGCCATGTATCAGGAGGAAAAGCCTTTTATCCTTCTGGATGACCCCTTTGTGAATCTGGATGAGAAAAAGGGCAATGCCGGATTGAATTTTGTACGGGAAATCGCCGCTGATTATCAGGTCATCTACTTCACCTGCCGCAACGAGCGGGACGTGAATTTTGTGGTGCAATCTGCCACAGACTGTGGTACACTTTGACCGGAGATAATTGCAATCATGTGTGATATTACTCTTTGGGAGTAATATCACACATACCAATACACGAAAGAAGAGAGAGGAGTACATATGCCAGTATTTGATTTTAAGAATACCCCTGAAGATAAAGCGGCGGTCCGCTGCACCTACACCACATTCCGATCCAATGAGAGCAAGGCTACACCGGAAAAGCCACTGCTGGTTTTAGATAATAGCAGCCGTCAGTGGAAGCACCACGCCTGCGGAACCTTCACGAATCCCGTGAAAGCCACCACCTTCGAATTTCAGGAGGAGGAAGGTGTCATAAGCGCAGATATCCTGAAAATAGATGCACGTTTTGTCAGCCTGTTGCGCTGGCTGGGTGAGAATCATATCAATGTGCGCCTGTCCGGAGAAAATCGCCCGGAGGGCTATGCGGTATATAAGATACGTGAAATGGGAGTGGGCGGTGGAACCAAGCTATCTGCAGACGATGGATTCTTGCAGTTCATGATGGAACGCCTTTTGGCCAGCAATGCTCCGGAGGAAGGAATTGCCGATGAAGAACTGGAGGAAAGCGGCGATGAAATGCGCCTCACCAGTATCCAGAGCATTACCGATTTCATGACCTGCGCAGGCCGGACGATGCCGGATAACATCCGTTTGTGGGCCCAGCGGAATCTGGCTGTGGCCAGATCCCATGAGGTGTCGGCGGAGGAGCGTCGCCATGCCCAGAGAGCACTGTCCATCATGATGAATATTCATTGGAAAAATAACTACTTTGAGTCCATAGATCCTAAGGAGGCAAGACGGATTCTGGATGAGGAGCTGTACGGTATGGAGCGGGTGAAACAGCGTATTATAGAGACTATTATTCAGATCAATCGGACACATACGCTGCCGGCCTATGGACTGCTGCTGGTGGGGCCTGCGGGAACCGGAAAGTCCCAGATTGCCTATGCGGTGGCAAGAATTTTAAAACTGCCCTGGACTACGCTGGACATGAGCTCCATCAATGACCCGGAGCAGCTTACCGGAAGCTCCCGGATCTACGGCAATGCCAAGCCGGGTATTATCATGGAAGCCTTTTCCATGGCGGGAGCATCCAATCTGGTATTTATCATCAACGAGCTGGATAAAGCGGCTTCCGGAAAAGGCAATGGCAATCCGGCGGATGTGCTTTTGACATTGCTGGATAATCTGGGCTTTACCGACAATTACATGGAGTGCATGATTCCCACTGTGGGAGTGTATCCCATTGCCACAGCCAACGATAAGAGCCAGATCAGTGCACCACTGATGTCCCGTTTTGCGGTGATCGATATTCCGGACTATACCCCGGAGGAGAAGAAAATCATCTTTTCACGGTTCGCATTGCCGAAGGTATTAAAGCGCATGGGACTGCGGGAAGAGGAGTGTGTGGTGCCGGAGGACGCACTGGATGCCGTGATTGCCTATTTTGCCAATACCTCCGGTATCCGTGATCTGGAGCAGGCGGCTGAGCATATGGCGGCAAATGCTTTGTATCAGATAGAAGTAGATCATGTAGAACGCGTGGTATTTACACCGGAGATGGTGCAAAACCTGTTGGCGTATTAAAGAAAGCAGGAAGTGACCATTATGACATTAAAAGAACTGGAAATCGGAGAAACAGCCCGGATACAGGCAGTAGGAGGAGACGGAGCACTAAGGCAGCATTTTCTGGATATGGGTGTGATTCCCGGGGCAGAGGTGACTCTGGAAAAATATGCTCCCATGGGCGATCCCATGGAACTTCGGATTCATGGGTACGAGTTGACCCTTCGGCTGGCAGATGCAGCGCAGATTGAAATCGAACCGTTAGTACGCCAGAGTAAGGAATCTGCCAATGGAAGCAGATCGGGGGAAGCGGCGGAAAGAACCGGTGCAAAGAAGAAAAAGACCAGTCATCCCGGACTGGGGGAGGACGGAAAATATCATGTAAAGGCGGCGGCACAGCCATTGCCGGATGGAATGGTACTTACATTTGCATTGGCGGGCAACCAGAACTGCGGAAAGACCACTTTGTTCAACCAGCTTACCGGTTCGAATCAGCATGTGGGGAATTTTCCGGGTGTGACGGTGGACCGGAAGGATGGTCCCATCAAAGGTCACCCGGAGACATTGGTGACAGATTTGCCGGGTATCTATTCTCTGTCGCCCTATACCAGCGAGGAAATCGTGTCCCGAGAGTTTATTCTGAAAAACAAGCCTACCGGTATCATCAATATCGTGGATGCAACTAATATTGAACGAAATCTCTATCTGACCATGCAGCTGATGGAACTGAATGTGCCCATGGTTCTGGCGGTCAATATGATGGATGAAATGCGTGGAAACGGTGGATCCATTCATATCAACGAGATGGAGGAAATGCTGGGAATTCCGGTGATTCCCATATCAGCAGCGAAAAATGAAGGTGTGGATGAACTGGTAAGGCATGCTCTCCATGTGGCAAAATATCAGGAACGTCCCGGTCGACTGGACTTCTGTGATGAGAACGAGAATGAAGGAGCCATTCACCGCTGCCTGCATGGTATCATGCATTTGACAGCAGACCATGCAAAGATGGCGGGAATCCCGGTGCGGTTTGCAGCCACGAAAATCGTGGAAGGGGATGAGAAGGTCATCCAGGCATTGAAGCTTACAGAAAATGAGCTGGAAATGATTGAGCATATCATATCCCAGATGGAGAAGGAACGTGGTTTAGACCGGGCAGCAGCCATTGCGGATATGCGATTTGCCTTTATCCGAAAATTAGTGGCAGTCTGTGTGGTGCGTCCAAAGGAAAGTGCGGAGCGGCAGCGCAGTCGGAAGCTGGATCGGATTCTCACCGGAAAATATACGGCCATTCCCGCATTTATTGGCATTATGGCACTGGTGTTTTTCCTGACCTTTCAGGTGATCGGTGCCTGGCTTCAAAGTATTCTGGAGTGGGGGATCGAAGAAATCACAGAGCTGGCAGACTATGGTCTGCAGGTCGCTCAGATTAATCCGGTGGTGAGATCCCTGGTGATTGACGGAATCTTTCATGGTGTGGGAAGTGTGCTGAGCTTTTTGCCCATCATCGTAACTTTGTTTTTCTTCCTTTCTCTTTTGGAAGATACCGGATACATGGCACGTGTGGCTTTTGTGATGGATAAATTATTACGAAAGATCGGTCTTTCCGGAAGAAGTATCGTGCCCATGCTCATCGGCTTTGGATGTACCGTGCCCGGTATCATGGCCAGTCGTACTCTGCCATCTGATCGTGACCGTAAGATGACAATCACCATGCTGCCTTATATGAGTTGTACGGCAAAGCTCCCGATTTACGGACTTTTTACAGCAGTATTTTTCCCGAAGCATGGGGGCTTAGTGATGTGCCTTTTGTATTTCACCGGAATTGCAGTGGGTATTCTCATGGCCCTATTGTCAAAAAATACTCTGTTTCGCGGGGAGGCGGTTCCCTTTGTAATGGAACTGCCCAACTACCGCCTGCCGGGACTAAAGAATGTGGCACAGCTTTTGTGGGAGAAGGCAAAGGACTTTTTGCAGAGAGCCTTTACGGTAATTTTTCTCGCAACCATTATCATCTGGGCATTGCAGACTTTTGACATTCGTTTTAATCTGGTAACAGATTCAAAGAACAGTATTCTGGCTATGATTGCCGGTCTGATTGCACCGGTTTTTGCACCGCTTGGTTTTGGAGACTGGAGGATTTCCACGGCATTGATCAGCGGATTTATGGCAAAGGAAAGCGTGGTGTCCACACTGACGATTCTAATGGGAACCACCGTAGAACTGCAGCATCTCCTGACACCTCTTTCCGCAGCATCATTGCTGGTATTCTGTCTCCTGTATACGCCCTGTGTGGCAGCGGTGGCCTCTGTAAAGCGGGAGCTGGGTATGAAATGGGCAGTAGGTATTGTGATCTTGCAGTGTATAGTGGCATGGGTCTGCGCATTTCTGGTACATATTGTGGGAACTGCCCTGGGGTTTGTATAAGCAATCGAAAAGATATTTTGTGGTTTTGACGAGATTTTATTGAAGATAACTACATGATATGGTAAAATTTTGCATAGTGGATTCCATTTGAGAGATGAGAACCAGAAATCTATGTGGGGGAACTGTGGGAGGAGAAGCATGGCGGGAACTGTGTATGACGATTATATTCCGGGATTGATTGATTCCATGATAAATAAATTGGGAACCAGTCAGAATCATTTATTGTTTATCAAGCATTACAACACCTTTGACTTGGAGGGGGCTTATATTCGTGCGCTGTCCATGTCCCGGGCGGATGTATGCTTTTTATTCCATGAGTTTGAAATCACGGATATGTTATCTGCATATGAGCCTTTTCTGAATTGGATTGAGCAGTTGTACCGGGAATTTGGGGAAGCCTCCATGGAGGATTTTTTTGATACCAATCAGGTGTACTTTTTGCATCGCCCCATATTCCGTTCTTATTTCGAGGGGGGCAGGTGTAGTCGGAAAGAGCCGGTGCTCATCGGAGAGATTGAGTTTGAACAGAAACGGTTTGTGGAAGAAATCGTGCGGATGCTCCAGTATTTCTCACGAAAAAAGCCATTAATGATGATCTTAAATCGAATCCATGCGGCAGGAAGCAGTACCATAGAGGTGCTCTTGCGGTTGATGGAGGATCCGGAGAGTGATGCGATTGGTGTGATTGCTACCTACAATGAGTCTGCCCCGGATTTGGAATACAGCAGAAGCATCTGGCAGTCATTTCAAACGTATATGAGCGAGCATGACTGCATTATCGACTGGACGCTGGATTCTATGATTCTGCATACGGATATCAATCCGGGCTTTGATTTTGATGGGAAAAATATCGAGGAGTACGATGTAAAAATCAATAATCTGCTGTATTTCCTGGCATTGGATCAGGCAGAATACTATCTGGATATTCTGTACCATAAGTTTGAGGTGGAAAAAGTATTTGTTTCTTCGGAACATAAGTTGCGTTTTCTCTATTTTTACGCAAAAACGGTATTGTATCGGAAGAAGTATTCCGAGGCACTGCTGTATTGCGAGGGTATGAGAAATATTTTATATGAATTCCGGCGCACCGAGTGGGAGTATCGGTATAATCTGCTGAAGGCAGAGATTTACATGTACAACTTTAATACCGAGAAGGCGATCTCTTATGTGAAACGATGTGAGACCCTAAGCAGAGAGCTGAAGGATGATTATCTGCAGTTCCGAATGGAAATGATAGAATATATGATTCGGTATGAGGGATGGCTCAATATGTGGTCCCTGACGGAGAAGGGGGGAGTTGAACCTACACTGCTGGAGCGGGCAGAAAAATACGGATATTATAACCATCTTGCTCATATGTACGTTTATGGTTTTGATAATGAACCGGAAAAATTTGAGCATGTGGAACATATCAATGAAAACCTTCCCATCTTCAATAAGGGAATTGAATTGGCCAAAAGGATTGGCAATGATCAGTTCCTGATTGAAGCTTACAAGAAAAACATCCTGATTGCATCTACTAACGGCTATTTTGATGTGACAGATGCTTTTTACGAGAAGTATTACGAAATCGTAAAAAGAACAGGTAATTTGGTGGAGCAGGCGAATATTGGCAATGGACGGGGCTACACTTGTGGTACGTCCGGTAGGTATGAGGATGCCAACCGATACTATAACCAGTCGCTGGAAATTTTTTCTAAGCTTCAGAACATGGTGGCAATCAGTGAGACTTTATATAATATGGCGCTGAATGCTTTTCAGGCAGAAGCCTACGTGGTGGCTGACAGTTATCTGGCAGTATGTCTGCGCATTGTGAGCTGTATGAAGATTAACAGTGTGCCCGTGTGCAATATATCCAAGATTTTTGGTTTGAGAGCTTACTGTAACTATGAACTGGGAACGATTTATAATACCAAGCTTTATGCCCAGAAGATGGAGCAGTATCTGGGGCATGTAATTTCATATGAGGAAGCAGGAACGTCGGAAATTCATCTTTGGGATGACGATATGTTTCTGTACTACACCATCAATGGTCTGCTGCAGGAATATGAGGGTCATCTGAAGGATGCCGTGGGCTACATGGAGAAGGCCAAGAAGCATCTGGAGCGTTCTAAGGGCAGTGAGTTTCTGAATCGACCCTTGTATGCAATTGCCTATGCCGGTATCTGTAGAAAATTGGATATGCCGGAACGGGCAGAATACTTCTTGAAGGAAGCTATCCGATTCTGTGAGGGAAAGGGCTATGAAAATAAAAAGGCCCGTCTGCTGTCTGAACTGGAAGGAAAAGAATGGGTAAGACCGGTGTACCATCTTCCTTTGGAGGGGAATACGCTGGAAAACATTACGGAGATGGCATTTCATCAGGGAATGAATTTGCGTTTTCGGCAGCAGCAGCGGGAAATCGATTTTCTGGGCATCTGGCAGAAGTTTATGAATAACGATGAAGATAGTATGCAGCTTGTGATCAGTGACGCACTGATTGCACTGAAAAATAATTTCCGTTTGGACGCTCTGACTTTCATACGAATTGAGAATGGTGAGCCGATAATCAACTATGATGATTCCCCTTACGATATGGACCGGGAGAAGGTGGAATACATGATCCGGTATTTTACCAAAAACCGGCGTGAGTTTGTGGTTACAAGACTGGATAAAGGATATGCGGAGCACAAAGAATTGATCCGCAACCTTTTTGGTATCAGCCCCGTGAATACATTGATCGGTGTGCCGATTTTTGTGAATGAAGAGTTGAACAGTATATTCCTTGCCACCATTGATCTGGGGACGGATTGGAATTATAAGGCAAAGAAATATGAATTTGACAGCGAGGAACTGTCCATTTTGCGCCTGCTGTTCCGCCAGCTTCTGGATGCTATGGAGCGAAGAGAGGCCAGAGATCAGATTAACAGTATTAACAACGAGCTGCAGTTCGTAAACAATCGTCTGAAGGAACTGGCGATCAAGGATACCCTGACGGGGCTGTATAACCGGCAGGGCTTTAATGAGGAACTGGAAATCCAGATGAACCGTGCGAAGAAGAGCAACCGTTCGATGGAAGTGTCCTTCCTGTATGCGGATCTGGACAATTTCAAGTATTATAATGATACCTTTGGTCATGACACAGGAGACTTCCTGTTACAGCAATATGCCAATATCATCAAAGGAATCTGTGAGGCCAGAGGATATGCGGTGCGTTACGGAGGAGATGAGTTCATTCTGGTGCTTTATACGGATGACCATGAGGAAGTTGAGATGGCGGCAAAGAGTATTTATGCCGCACTGGATCATGAAAAAGGATTTGCAGATCAGATTGCAGCAAATCTGGGAAAACCGGTGGATATTCCCCGGGAGAAGTATCTGTCCTGCTCCATCGGTATCTCCACCACGGTATTGGCTGTGGAGGATATGACCAAAGAAAAAATTGAGGAGACATTAAAGAAAGCGGATGAAATGATGTATTTTGTGAAAAAGACCACCAAGCATCGCTATGTTTTCTATGAGGAGGAACGCTAATGAACGAAGTTCATTACTTAAGATGAGTTCCGACGACCTGCCGCCGAACGAAGGTGAGGGGGCAATACATTGAGGAGAAATGATTATGAAGAGATTTGGATTGATTCTTATGGCAGTTTGTCTCGCAGCTATGATGCTCACCGGATGCGATAAATCGTATGAGGCCACACCGGATGGGAATACTTTCGAGCCGACTACAGAGCAGGAAACACAGGTAGATACAGAAGAGGTGCAGTCTATTGACACTGTCGAAGATGAAGTAACCCTGCGAGTGGGTGCTATGTCCGGTCCTACTGCAATGGGACTGGTGAAGCTGATGAGTGATGCTGAGGCAGGCAATACACAGAATGTGTATGAATTTGCAGATCTGGCCACGGATGCGTCTGCTTTTGTGGCACCCATTGCCCAGGGTGAACTGGATATTGCGGCAGTTCCGGCGAATCTGGCATCTGTTTTGTATCAGAAAACAGAGGGCGGAGTTCAGATTCTGGCCGTGAACAATCTGGGTGTACTTAGTATCGTGGAACGGGGCGATTCGGTGCAGCAGATTTCGGATCTGAAAGGAAAGATCATTTACGCCACCGGACAGGGAGCTACACCGGAGTATACTCTGCGCTATATCCTGCAGGAAAATGACATAGATCCCGATGCGGATGTGACGATACAGTGGTGTGCGGATACCACGGAGGCATTGTCCTATGTGACGGCAGATGAGGCGGCAATCGCCATGCTGCCCCAGCCCTTTGTGACAGCAGCCTGTGCCCAGGTGGAGGATCTGCGGGTTGCCATCGACTTAAACGATGCATGGAGTGAAGTGGCACCGGACAGCAGTATTGTCACAGGCGTGATTGTGGTGCGTCGTGCCTTTGCTGAAGAACATCCTCAGGCAGTGGAGACATTCTTAGAGGAGTACGAGGCTTCCATGGAATATACCGAGAGTAATCCCTCGGAGGCAGCGGCACTCATCGAACAGTACGGCATTGTGGGAAAGGCTGCAGTGGCAGAAAAAGCACTGCCCGGCTGTCATCTGAGTTTTATGAAGGGCAGTGAAATGAAGGCGGTGGTGTCTCAGTATCTAAAGATGTTGTATGATCAGAATCCTTCTGCTGTGGGAGGAAATGTTCCGGGAGACGATTTCTATTATGGATTATAAGAAGTTATTACAAAGAATGGGTGCCATTGCTCTGGCACTCATTTTTTGGCAGGTGGCGGCCATGCTGATTCACCAGAATATATTGCTGGTATCACCCCTTCAGGTGGCAGGGAGACTTACCACCATCTGGCGTGAACCGGATTTTTTTCCATCCCTGTGGTTTAGCTTTTATCACATTGTGGGAGGTTTTCTGCTGGGACTGTGTTCGGGAATTCTGTTGGCTGCGTTGGCAGCACGTTTCCGTTTTCTGGAGCAAATGCTGTGGCCTTGGATGGCCACCATCAAAAGTGTACCCGTGGCGTCCTTTGTGGTGATTTGTCTGATTTGGTTCTCTGCGAGGAATCTGTCGATTTTTATCTCCTTTCTCATCGTACTGCCGGTGGTTTATCAGAACGTGCTCACCGGACTTCGCAGCGGAGACGGGAAAATGGAGGAGATGGCTCGTGTGTTTCATCTGCCATGGTATCGCAGACTCCGCTATGTGACGTTGCCAAAGTTACGACCATTTTTGATTTCCGCCTGCAGCATCACCTGTGGCATGGCATGGAAAGCCGGAGTGGCGGCGGAGATTATCGGGACACCCAATGGCTCCATGGGAAGACAGCTCTATCTGTCCAAAATCTATCTGGATACGGATGATCTTTTGGCATGGACTGTGGTTATCGTGGCAGTGAGCGTACTGTTTGAAAAAGGATTTTTATTTGTACTTCGGAGGATTTTGCATGAGCATCCGACTGAATAATATTACAAAAAGCTATGGGGAGAAAAGAGTACTTCGAGACTTTTCCTGTGAGATTGAGCCGGGAGATACGATGATTTTGATGGGGCCGTCCGGTGTGGGGAAAAGCACACTGCTTCGTATTCTGGCCGGTCTGGAAACGGCAGATTCCGGCACGGTGACCGGTGTGCCCCGAATCATCGGCATGGTGTTTCAGGAGGACAGGCTCTGCGAGGAATATACCGTGGAGGAAAATCTGAATCTGGTGTTGAAACGGAAAATACCGGATGCACAGCTGACGGAGCAGCTGGGGGAAATCGGGCTGGCGGGAGCACTCAAAAGTGCCGGAAGTTCGGATGTGTCAGGTTGCATGAAAAATTCCGAAAACATGGACGCCCGGGATATGCTGCACAGCCCGGTTCGCACTCTGAGTGGGGGGATGAAGAGGCGGGTAGCTGTACTTCGTGCCATGCTGGCAGACAATGAACTGCTTTTGATGGACGAGCCTTTTGGCGGGCTGGACGAGGAAAACCGGGCTCGTTGTATAGACTATATCAATCGTCACCGGGCCGGAAGAACACTGGTATTGGTGACCCATGATAAGCGGGATGCAGAGGCATTACAGGGGAAAGTAGTGGAATTGAAACCAAGTATATAAAGATAGAAGGTAGTAACTGTGAAGATGTCGAGTGGTTACAGAAAATGCTAGAAAGAGGAGTATGATAGACATGAAAAAAGTTTTGCGATATCTGGGAGGAATCCTGTTATTTCTTTTTAATGCGACGATTATTTTTATACTGTCCAACACGATAGCGTTAAAAACTCCCATCGGATGGCAGTTTCTGCTGTGGATTCTGTTTGTGGTCATTCAGGTCTGCCCATCCTTCTTTCATCATTGCTTAAAGACGGCTCGTCTTAGAAACAGTGCTGCGGGTTGTGAGTTGCTGGGACTTTTTCTGGTAAGCACCATGGGTTCTATTGTATATCATGTATTGATTCTGTGTGGAAAACTGCCGGGAAAAGGTTGGCCTCTGGTGATAAATATCCTGATGGTGTTCTTTATCGAACTGGTGACCTTCTGGAACGGAATTATCCGCATCTATATCACTTCCCAGCAGCTGGGAATGCGCTGGCGCATGCTGGGTGCGGTCTGCGGTATGATTCCGGTGGTGCATCTCATTGTACTGGGAAAGCTCCTCTCTGTGGTGATTACAGAAATCCGCTTTGAAAATGACAAGTTCATGAAGAATGAGGCTCGAAGCGGGGAACAGATCTGTGCCACAAAATATCCCATTCTGTTGGTACATGGTGTTTTCTTCCGGGATTTTCGCTACTTGAATTACTGGGGAAGAATCCCCAAGGAGCTGGAGGCAAATGGTGCACAGATTTTCTATGGAAATCATCAGTCGGCGGCCTCTGTAGCAGACAGCGCCGAAGAATTGTCAGAGCGCATCCGTCAGATTAGAAAGGAAACCGGCTGTGAAAAGGTGAATATCATCGCCCATTCCAAAGGCGGGCTGGATTGTCGCTATGCCCTGAGCAAATGCGGAATTGCAGAGAATGTGGCATCCCTCACTACCATCAACACACCGCATCGCGGCTGCGAGTTTGCCGATTATCTTCTGACGAAGATTCCGGAAAAACAGCAGCAGGCGGTGGCAAATGGATATGAATCCGTACTGAAAAAACTGGGAGATCCCAATCCGGATTTCTTAAAGGCAGTGTATGATCTGACGGCCTCCCGTTGTAAGGAGCGAAACGAGGAGATCAAGGATGTGCCCGGCGTGTTCTATCAGAGCGTGGGCTCCAAGCTGAATGTGGCCTCCGGCGGCAGGTTTCCTCTGAACTTCTCCTATCGTCTGGTGAACTACTTTGACGGAGCCAACGACGGTCTCGTGGGCGAGCAGTCCTTCCCCTGGGGTGAGAAATTCACCATGCTGAGGGTGGAAGGAAAGCGGGGTATTTCTCACGGTGACATGATTGATCTGAACCGGGAGAATATCAAAGCCTTTGATGTGCGGGAATTCTATGTGGGGCTGGTGGCGGATCTGAAGAAGAGGGGATATTGATGTTTGAAAAGTTTTTTTGATTTATCAGACTCACAGCAGAATATATGAAAATGGTAATTGGACCCTGTGCAAAAAAAAGCACAGGGCTTTTTATAAAATCTTTTTGCGCAAAAACACCCGGCAGCTTTCCTTCTATCTGAAAAAATACCATGGAAAGAATGCAATTATACTGATTGATGAATACGACGTGCCATTGGAAAATGCCTATTTCCGAGGATTTTATGAACAAATGATTGACTTCATTCGCTCCCTATTTGAGTCAGCGCTTAAGACCAATGATGCGCTGGAGTTTGCCATTGTGACCGGATGCCTCAGGATTAGTAAGGAATCCATATTTACCGGTTTGAATAACCTGAAAATAAATTCTGTTTTGAGTAATAATTATGCAGAGTATTTCGGGTTTACAGGTGAAGAAGTGGAGCAGATGTTAAGAAATTATGAGCTGGAGGAAAAACTGCCTGAGGTAAAGCAGTGGTATGATGGCTACCGGTTTGGAAAGACAGAGGTATACAATCCTTGGAGCATCATCAACTATGTGAAGACTGCTATTTCCCAGCCATTCCCGAAGCCTTACTGGTCCAATACTTCCAGCAACAGTATTATCCGTGAGCTGGTGGAAGGGGCAGATAGTGATACAAAGGAAGAAATAGAGATGCTCATTGATGGAAAGACCATTGAGAAGCCGGTTCATGAGGATATTACCTATGAGGACATCCATAAATCAAAGGATAATTTGTGGAATTTTCTGTTTTTTACAGGATATCTGAAGAATGAAGGGCTGAGGTTTGAGGAGGATACGATTTACCTTTCTATCAGGCAATTCTTGCAGGGGATTGTGACTGCATGCAAAGGGTTCTAAAAGAAAATCTGCGGAGATCCATCAGCTATTATGATAATAAAGAGGCTTTTTACCATGGGATGTTGCCGGGGTTTCTGATGGCCATGCCGGATTACACACCCAAGTCTAACCGGGAGAGTGGAAATGGCAGACCGGATATCGCATTGATTCCTTACGATGAAGAAGCACCGGTGGTTCTTATGGAACTAAAGGTATGCAAGAGATTTACCAAAATCATCAAGTACGGCATTTGTTTCTGTGAGAAAACATGCAGGGTAGAAAGGGATAAATAAACTTCCTTTTCGGAAACACAAAACTGAAAAGGAAATAAAAAGGTAATTCGTCCTTGCTTTTTTTGTAAAACCGTCGTATAGTATAAAAATAAAAAAGAGATAATAATATTGAAAACACCGGTTACAAAGACGTAGCGTAACGGGTGTTTTTTTATATGTCATCAAAGCAGCACAAAGCGACTTTTGATGATTTGCGCACCCATCAGGGCGCTGCCGCATAGGAGGGATTGCTATGAGTGAAAAAAAGAACGAAATGCTTGCTTGGGAAGAACTGGGAGACTTAAAGCCCGATATGGATGCGTTGATTGGAGAATTGCTGAAGAATCATCGCATCGATACCAATCTGTATGCAGAGTACGATGTGAAGCGGGGACTTCGTGATTCTACCGGAAAGGGCGTGCTCACCGGACTTACCGAGATCTCAGATGTGTGCGCCTATGATGTGGTGGACGGAAGGCTCATACCGGCAGAGGGAAATCTGTATTATCAGGGAATTAATGTCAATGATCTTGTGGCAGGACTGCAGGGCAGAAGGTTTGGGTTTGAGGAAATCGTATACCTGCTGTTGTTTGGACGACTTCCCCAGGAACAGGAATTGCAGGGATTTTTACATGTCATGGAAGAACTGCAGAATCTTACCGGGCGTTTTGTCCGGGATGTAATCATGAAGGCATCCAATGGAAATATCATGAATGCGCTGCAGCGCTGCGTGCTGACTCTATACACCTACGATGCCAATCCGGATGAAATCAGCGCAAAAAATGTACTGCGTCAATCGCTGGAGCTGATCAATAAGCTGCCCTTGATTGCGGTTTATTCTTATCATGCCTATCGTCATTTCCGTATGGATGAGACCCTGATGATTCGTAATCCTCAGCCTGGATTGTCCCTGGCGGAAAATATTCTGCTGATGCTGCGTCCGGATGGAAAATATACCGAACTGGAGGCGAAGGTGCTGGATATCGCATTGATTCTCCACGCAGAGCATGGTGGTGGTAATAACTCTACATTTACGACGCATGTAGTGACTTCCTCTGGTACGGATACGTATTCTTCTATGTCGGCATCCATCGGTTCTTTAAAGGGACCGCGTCATGGAGGTGCAAATCTGAAGGTGCAGAATATGTTTGCAGATATCAAAGCCCATATTTCTGACTGGAAGAATGAGGATGAGATTGCCGACTATCTGGTAAAAATTTTAGATAAAGAAGCCTTTGACCACGCAGGTCTGATTTATGGCATGGGTCATGCCGTGTACACTCTGTCCGACCCCAGAGAGGTGATATTGAAGAGATTTGCCCGCAGTCTGGCAGAGGAGAAGGGCATGATGGAGGAATTCGCTCTCTACGAAGCCGTAGAGCGTATCGCCGGAAGGCTTATTATGGAGCGGCGGAAAATCTTTAAAAATGTCTGTGCCAATGTGGATTTCTACAGTGGTTTTGTTTATACCATGCTGGGCATTCCTCAGGAATTGTTCACACCGATTTTTGCCATTGCCCGTACTGCGGGATGGAGTGCGCATCGTCTGGAGGAGCTGATCAATGACGGTAAAATTATTCGTCCCGCATACAAGTACGTAGGTGTCCATGTGGATTACCAGTCGGTGGATGAACGATAATAATTAAATTGCTCATACTTTTTTTCATATTCATATATGATGAAATGAGGGGCAAAAGGTATTTTGCCCCTCATTTCATCCTTTTCTCAACAAATTTTCCCAAAATTCTCCCCTTCCGTTTACAAATGGAAAAAAATAACGTATACTTTAAATATTGTCCTTATGGTACGAACAATTGTGCATGTAAAAAAGACGTACGTGTCATTACAAGGGAGGCAAAGGAGGAAAAACATGGCGACGCTTACAGAGATACGCTGGCACGGCAGAGGAGGCCAGGGAGCGAAGACAGCGGCACTGCTTTTAGCAGATGTGGCATTTAATACAGGAAAGTATGTACAGGGATTTCCGGAGTACGGTCCGGAGCGAATGGGAGCGCCCATTACCGCTTATGACCGAATCAGCGATCAGGAGATTCGGGTACATTCCAATATATACGAGCCGGATTATGTGGCAGTGGTGGACGATACCCTGTTACACGGCGTGGATGTGACCAAGGGCTTAAAGGAGTCCGGCGGCATCCTCATCAATACAGACAAGCCAAAGGAGGAAATTATTCCTCTGTTAAAGGGCTACAAGGGAAAGGTATACATCATCGATGCCCACAAGGTCAGCATGGAGACCATGGGGAAATATTTCCCCAATACACCCATGCTTGCAGCCATGGTAAAAATTTCCGGAGTCATGGACACAGAGGTGTTCTTGAAGGAGATGGAGGCATCGTTGGCGCACAAGTTTGCAAAAAAGCCGGAAGTGCTGGCTGGGAATATGGCAGCGCTTAAGTTAGCATTAGAGGAGGTACACTAATGGAATTAAGGGCATCAGAAATCAATGAAAGTACCAGATGGCAGGATTTGACCGAGGGACTCAAAATCTACGAGCCCGCCACATCCCGCCAGTTTGAAACCGGTGAGTGGAGAACCCAGACTCCGGTATTAGATCACGAGAAATGCAAGCAGTGTCTGCTTTGCGTACCCTACTGTCCGGACAGCTGTATCCCGGTCAAGGATGGCAAGCGTCTGGAGTTTGACTTGGATCACTGCAAGGGCTGCGGCATCTGCGTGAAAGCATGTCCATTTGGAGCTATTACCTTGGTAGAAGGGAAGATAGGTATAGAAAACAGGCATCAGGACTCCGTCACCTGCGGTGACACCTCATGCCAAGAGAAGGAGGGTAAGTAAATGGCTATTAGAACAAGAATGTCAGGAAACGAGGCGCTTGCCGAGGCAATCCGCCAGATCAATCCGGATGTCATGCCGGCATTTCCTATCACGCCCTCCACGGAGATTCCACAGTTTGTATCCACTATGATTGCCAATGGGCAGATAGACACGGAGTTTATCCCGGTGGAAAGTGAGCACAGCTCCATGAGTGCAGCCATTGGTGCCAGTGCAGCAGGAGCCAGAACCCTTACAGCTACTTCCTCTGCAGGACTGGCCTATATGTGGGAGGTTGTGTATGTGGCAGCTTCCAGCCGTCTTCCTATCGTAATGGATGTGGTAAATCGTGGACTGACCGGTCCTTTGAATATCAATGCAGAGCATTCTGACAGTATGGGTGCCAGAGATTCCGGATGGATTCAGATTTATGCTGAGAACAATCAGGAAGCTTACGATAACATGCTGCAGGCATATCGTATTGCGGAGCATCCCGATGTGCACCTTCCGGTGATGATCTGTCAGGATGGATTTATCACCAGCCATGCGGTGGAAAGCATTTCTCTGCTGGAAGATGAGCCGGTGAAGAAGTTTGTGGGAACCTATGAGCCGGAACATTTTTTGTTGAAAGAAAATGAGCCTATGGCAGTGGGACCCTATGCGGTATCCAACTACTGTATGGAGGCAAAAAAAGCTCAGGCTGAGGCCATGATCCGTTCCAAACAGGTGATTCTGGATGTGGCAAAGGAATTTGCGGAGATGTCTGGCAGAACCTATGGTTTCTATGAGGGATACCAGTTAGAGGATGCGGATTATGTGGTGGTAGCCATTGGGTCCGTTTGTGGAACGGCGAAGGATGCCATTGACCAGCTTCGTGCAAAGGGCATGAAAGCCGGACTCATGAAGGTGCGTGTGTTCCGGCCTTTCCCTGGCGAGGAGTTTGCCGAGGCACTGCGAAACTGCAAGGCAGTGGCTATTATGGATCGTGCCGAGAGCTACAGCGGACAGGGCGGACCTTTAGGTGCCGAGCTGATGGCAGCCATGTACCGGGCAAAGGTGCAGGCAGAGGCAGTGAATATTATGTATGGTCTTTCCGGACGTGATGTGCGTGTGGAAGACATTGAGAAGGTTTTTGCAGATTTACAGGATATGGCGGAAAATGGAAAAACATTTGCGCAGTATCCATACCTTGGATTAAGGGAGTGATAAGACGATGGGCGAGACGAAATTTAATTTTAAAGAGATTCAGGAACGTGAGGAGCGTCTGGTACCGGGACACCGTATGTGTGCCGGCTGCGGCGGAACCATCGCAGTGCGCAATGTATTAAAGGCACTGCACCCGGGAGACAAGGCGGTCATTGGAAATGCTACCGGATGTCTGGAGGTATCCACCTATACCTACCCTTACTCATCCTACGAGGACAGCTACATACACAGTGCATTCGAAAATGCAGGAGCCACCCTTGCGGGTGTGGAGACTGCTTACCGCGCATTAAAGAAAAAAGGGAAAATCAGCGGGGAATACAAGTTTATCACTTTTGGCGGTGACGGCGGTACCTATGATATCGGTCTTCAGTCCCTGTCCGGCGCCATGGAGCGTGGACATGATATGGTTTATGTCTGCTATGACAATGGAGCATACATGAATACCGGTATCCAGCGTTCCTCCGCCACGCCGGAGTTTGCAGATACCACCACCACACCGGCTGGAAAGTATTCCGTGGGAAAGAGCCAGACCAGAAAAGACCTGGCAGCTATTATGGCGGCCCACAATATTCCATATGTGGCACAGACCACTTTCATTGGAAACATGAAGGATTTGTACGTGAAGTCAGAGAAGGCTATTTACACACCGGGACCGGCTTTCCTCAATGTCATGGCTCCCTGCCCCAGAGGCTGGCGCTATGACGCACCGGATCTGGTGGATATCTGTAAGTCTGCAGTGGAGACCTGCTACTGGCCATTGTTTGAGGTCATTGATGGAAAGTGGATTTTGAATTATGAACCGAAGAATAAACTTCCCATCGAGGATTTCCTGAAGAGACAGGGTCGGTTCAAACATCTGTTTAAGCCGGAGAATGAACACTATATCGCAGAGTTCCAGCAGGAGGTAGACCGCCGCTGGGAGGAACTTCAGGCAAGATGCAACATGTCCTAAGGGGATGCCAATTATTTGTCCTGAGATTTATCTTCAAAGTAACGTGATGTGGCTTTTGAGGATAGATCTCAGGCATTTTTTTGAGCAAGTCTTTCTATTACTTCGTTTTTGGTAACTGTTCAGTACCTTCCAATTTTTTTCTTTGTATCTTCTGCTTTAAGAATCATTAACACGTTATGTGATTGTTTCTTAAAAGAGTTCTATTTATAGTTGATGGTGTAGAATTCTTTAAGGAGGTATATTATGTTTCGAATGCAGTGGAAGTTAATGTTCCATAAAAAGCAGGTCTGGTTCGCTTTTTTATTCTGCCTTTTATTTGCAGTGTTTTCCTTTGCTTATGAAATGAAAAATCCCATGGTGAGCAATATATCCGGATTTTGGCATTACTGTGGAATGGGTGATTCCGTGAGCTGGTCAAGGTTTCAGGTGATTCTTAGCTTTTTGATTGCAATTCCGGCAATGTCATTTCAGTGGGATGTGTCGGACAAAACACTTGCTGCGATTTGTATCAGGGGAAGCTGGAAAGAGTATGTGAAGGCAAAAATGAAAGCTGTTTTCTGGATGGAGTTTATTATGGTGGTTATTCCATTTTTACTGAATCTGATTTTATGTCTGCTATTTTTTGCTCCAGTGTACAGTTGTGCTCCTTCCCCTTATGGAGACACAATAGGGGAAATTCATGCCTTGGCAGATAATTCATGGTGGGCGGCAGGAGTTGCTGTGCCGTTTTCTTTTTTCTTTGAGAAATTTCCTATACTGTATGTGCTTGTATTTTTGATTCTTTTGGGAATTTTTGTCGGTTTCCTTGGGGTGGTGTTGATTTCTCTTTCCTTTTGGTTTCGGCGTTATAAGATTCTGCTGTTTTTACCGGTATTTGTATTGATGAAGTTTGGACAGACACTGGACATATGGTCTTACTACACCAATCATATGCAGAAAGGAAACCTTTACATTAATTTCAATTTTTGGGATTATGTTTCGCCCATGTCCTATTTTGGAAAGGTATATCCGGCATTTTTGATTTTTATACTGGTGCTCGCAGGCTTTGTCTATTGGTCCTATCATATAATAAGCAGAAAGGAATTTACAGATGTGTAAAATGGTAAAGAATATTGGAAAAACTTTTCTGGTTCTACCGATTGCAATCGCCCCATTTCTTTCCCAAATGTGTGTAGAACGGATTGATGCCAATATAACAGGGATGTTCATTGGTGCAGTTTTCGGACGTATTACCGATGGGGACATGTCCAGTCTGATAATTGTGATTGGTAAACTTGTATATCTGTTATTGTTTCATCTTCTGTTTGGTACCTATGTGAGCGAACATTTTACGAATATGCCTTCTTACTATTTCTCAAGAATCTCACACCGCTGTGTTTGGTTTGGAAAACAGTGTTTTTATCTCGTTTGTTATACGCTGTGGTATGCACTATTGTTTTTGGGAGGCAGCCTTTGGGGATGTTGCATGATTTCTTTGGAAAAGCCTGACAGGGAAACATGGAGGTGCTTTTTTATCACGTATGCAGTGTGTGTCAGTCTGTTATTGTTGACAACGCTGATAATTAATCTTGGCATTGTTGTCTGGAAAACCGCGATAGGGTTTTCGGTATGCTGGATAGGAATTATTGTACTGGAGATTCTTGCAAAGGGAACGTTCCATAATCCCTGGATTTCTTTTATAAATCCCATGAGTTATTCCGGAGTGTGGGATATGTCATCCGGGCAGGTGATGATAAAAATTGTGTATTTGTATCTTTTGGCTACGTCTGTATTTGTCTATGGTATGGTGTTTTTTAAAAAATATGATATTACTTTACGGGAGGTAGATTAGGGTGAATGTGTTAAAGGTGCAGGGCGTGTGTAAAAGCCTAGGGAAGTCTAGGGTGCTTAGCGATATAAATTTTGAACTGGAGGGAGGAACAGTTACCGGTATTATAGGGGAAAATGGTTCTGGAAAGAGTATGCTGTTTCGTGTATTGTCAGGACTCGTTGAACCCACTGAAGGATGTGTCCTTTACAATGGGGAGAGTTTGCGGAAGGCTTCGCCAGATATCGGGCTTGTAATGGATGATGTGTCAATGTATCCGGAACTGACCGGAAAAAAGAACTTGGAACTGCTGGCGGAGATAAGGCATCAAGTAGGGTTAAAGGAGATTGAAGAGTCAATCCGTCGTGTTGGCCTGGATCCGGAGGAAAAAAGGGTTTTCCGAAAATATTCGTTGGGAATGAAACATCGTCTGGTGCTTGCACAAGCAATTATGGAGAAACCGGATTTTCTATTCCTTGATGAACCAACAAATGCGGTTGACGCAGAGGGGGTACAGATTTTCTATAAAATTATTAAAGAGGAAGCAAAAAGAGGGGCGGTTGTTTTGGTGTCCAGTCATGTGAATTCAGATATAAAGGAACTGGCAAAAGAAGTGTTTAAAATGGAGAAGGGAAGATTAAGTAAAATATGATGTAGTGCTTTGTTTTAATCAATTCCCTTCTGGGGAAATGTGTTCCTCAAAAGGGAATTGATCCATTACAGCTTCCGATATACAAAAATTGCAATGACAATACCAAGAATCGATGCAATGTTAAAGTTAATGGTAAGTCCAAAGGTAATAATCATCACCCCGATATTCAATTCTACTGGCGTAGTGAGCCCGAAGGTCTGTCCGTAATTCAGCCAGGAAAGCCAGGAAACATTTTGTGCCAGATATCCTAAAAAGCCGCCTACCACAATACCTGCCAGAAGAAGCAGAAATAGCGACCATCCATTTTTGTTTAATGCCATAGTAAAACCTCCCAATATGTAACAATGTGCTCTTTCGAAAACAGAAACAGTATAGCACAATCTTTTTGGTGGTGCAATGAAACAGCAGATGTGTTAAAATTGGATTGGTTCAAAAGGGAAATGCACCAAAATCCTTAAGTTGCATATAGTATTCAGGAATAGTAATGCGGAGGCAGCATATGGCTTGCGATAAAACAATGGAACATGTGGTACAGCAGGGGGATACCCTGTATAAATTGTCCCGACAATATAAGACAACGGTGGCTTCTATTATCATGGATAATGCAAGGGTGAACCCTTATAATCTGCAGATTGGCATGAAACTGAAAATCTGTCCGGGAGCTGAGTATCAGTGGCCGGGGGAGAGTATGGCAGGGGAGGAGTTGCAGGATGATATGCGATTGGCCTGGCTGGATCATGTGTACTGGACCCGGATGTTTATTATGAGTGTGGCGGGGGATCTGCCGGATCAAAAGGAGATTGCAGAGCAAATGATCAATCAGGTGGAACGGATTGGTAAGATTTTTGCGCAGCATTATCCGCAGAATGTTGTGCGTACACTGACAGATCTTCTGATGGATCATGTGGAACTGGCGGGAAGCCTGGTCACAGCCTTAAAGACGGGGGAGCAGGCGACAGCAGCCAGACTGCGGCAGGACTGGTATCAAAATGGAGATGCCATTACGGTGCTTTTGGCCAATGAGACACCGGAGTATAATCCGGATACCTTAAAAGAAATGTGGAACACACATTTGCAGTTGACAGAGCAGGAGGCAAAGCAACGATTGGCCGGTGAGTATGCCCGGGATGTAGAGACATTTAATCAGATTGAACGGGAGATCATCAGGTGGGCGGATTACCTGGCAAAGGGACTGCAGGAGGAAAGCGAGAAATCCGGAATCTGACAGAATTCAGACAACAGACAGGGCACAAAGTGAAGAGAATACACACCTCGTGCCAAAACATGAAAGGATAAAATTATGATGACAGAAAATTTAGTAACCCGATTGGAGCAGATGACACAGGATACAGCTAAGGGACATTTGAAATGGAAC
This sequence comes from Lachnospiraceae bacterium, assembly GCA_022766245.1. Taxonomy (GTDB): domain Bacteria; phylum Bacillota; class Clostridia; order Lachnospirales; family Lachnospiraceae; genus Roseburia_C. The sequence goes on from JALEPL010000011.1 coordinate 35,472, forward strand.
ATTGAGATCCGAACCAGCGAATACAGACTTCTGGCGGAGAAGCCAGTGGTGGAAGCAGACGGGAAGCAGTGGATGGTAGACGAAATCTATGTGGACTATCACTGCGTATACCACAAAGAGGAGTTTGCTATGATTACTTATGAAAATGTCGAAACCTCCGGGGATGAAGTGCGCAGCACCAACATGGTTTATCTTCCGCCATTGGGGGTACGATGCTTCAATATGGATCGGTTGGCTCCCTATGCCGTACAGACATCAGCATCCTGTATGCAGGCAGTTCACCAGCTATGGGAAACGATTCTGGCAGTGCGGAAACAGAATCCCCAGCAGATTATGATAAATGCAAATGAGTCATAAGACATTATAACAAATTATTATGAATCGTAAAGATTCAGAAAAGCTATCTTGAGTCATGGGATTGTTGTATTTTTTATAAAAGCATTGTCTATTGATTTAAGATAGCTTTATTTATTCTTAGGTCAAATAGAAAAGAGATTTTTATGATTATTTAATGACTCTCACAGCAAATTTATAATTAAGGTCAAATGCATTTAATTCTGATCAATATTACTTATGCCCCCCCGTCACCAAAATGCAGATAAAGTCAAAAACATTCAATGCAAATCAATATTACTTATGACCCCAGCCACAAAAATGCAGATAAAGTCAAAAATCACCTATCATAAGCATAATTTCTTAAGACTTTATTATCTGTTCAGAACAGACCGAAGCACTTGCGGATGAGGCCGTAACAACATGATTCGGGTGTGAACAAAGTCTACGCTTCGCTCCGGTCGGTGTTGAACAGGTGCCACTGGCACCTAACACCCCGTCGGCGCAGTCGATTTTCATGGGTTTGCGAATCGTATCTGTGAAGGTTCCGAACAGATAGACTGAATAAATTGAATTGATTACAATATTCAGACAATACAAACAATATACACAAATAAAACAGAATAAGAAGAAAAATAATTTAAAAAAATCAGAAAATAGTGTTGACAAAAAGACAAGATGCAGATATAATCAAATTATCAATAAACGAGAGAGAAATCTTTATACAGAGAGGGGGAGATTCCACCACAGTATTAAGCTTTACATCATAATTTTTCAGAAAGGAAGGTACAGTCCCATGCACACATAAGAAAAAGCTTTATTCACTCGATAAAGCGTTCGGCTTAGGGATTCAGAATCGGGATGACACCCCGGGGCTAAGATAAGAAGGAAGATGACGGAGAGCCAGTAAGTATCTTTCAGATATGGCTTCAGTCACACAGAACCCGGAGGAAAACGGTATTCAGGAGGACGGGTTGTTAGGCTGGATTCCAAATAAAAGAAAAGGAGCAAGAAGTCCGATGGACGAAATAGTTTAGAAGGGCATCATCACAGAACTGTAGATGATGCCCTTTATCGTGCCTTATCGTGTGCAAAAAAGTAAATGACATAGGACTAAAAAGGTGATACAATAATAGGTAATTGGTATCTGTGAAGTACTGAACAGGTACGCAAACGATAAGATTCAAAGGAGATACAGAAAAATGGCAAAGGACAAGAAATTAGTAGAAGCCATCACATCCAGAGACGAGGATTTCACCCAGTGGTATACGGATGTTGTGAAAAAAGCAGAGTTGATGGATTATTCTTCCGTAAAGGGCTGTATGATTTTTAAGCCCAATGGATATGCAATTTGGGAAAATATTCAGAAGAACCTGGACGCTATGTTTAAGAAAGCTGGCGTTGAGAATGTATATATGCCGATGTTTATCCCGGAGAGCCTTTTGGAGAAGGAGAAGGATCATGTAGAAGGATTTGCACCGGAGGTAGCCTGGGTGACTCAGGGCGGTATGGAGACTTTACAGGAGCGTCTTTGTGTCAGACCTACATCTGAGACACTATTCTGTGATTTGTACAAAAATATTGTACAGTCTTATCGTGACTTACCAAAGGTTTACAATCAGTGGTGTTCGGTAGTTCGTTGGGAGAAGACCACTCGCCCGTTCCTTCGTTCCTCAGAGTTTTTGTGGCAGGAGGGACATACGGCACATGCTACTGCGGAGGAAGCAGAGGAGCGCACCATCCAGATGCTGAATCTCTATGCGGAATTCTGTGAGAAGTATCTGGCTATCCCTATGATCAAGGGACGCAAAACTGACAAGGAGAAGTTTGCCGGAGCGGAGGCGACCTACACCATTGAGACATTGATGCATGATGGAAAGGCATTGCAATCCGGAACCAGCCATAATTTCGGAGATGGATTTGCCAAGGCATTTGGAATTCAGTATACAGATAAGGAAAATAAGCTTCAGTATGTGCACCAGACTTCCTGGGGCATGTCCACCAGACTGATTGGTGCCATCATCATGGTACACGGAGATGATTCCGGACTGGTGCTGCCACCGCGAATTGCACCCACACAGGTGATGATTGTTCCTATTCGGCAGCAGGCAGAAGGTGTGCTGGAACAGGCATTTGTCTTAAAGGAGCGTTTAGATGAAAAGTTCCGGACCAAGATAGACGATACCGAGAAGAGTCCGGGGTGGAAGTTCGCAGAGCAGGAAATCCGTGGGATTCCTGCACGAATTGAGCTGGGACCGAAGGATATTGAAGAGAACCAGTGCGTGATCGTTCGAAGAGATACCAGAGAGAAGTTCGTGGTTTCTTTGGATGAGGTGGAGAACAAGCTGGCTGAGATTTTAGAGCAGGAGCAGGAGGATATGCTTGCCCGTGCCAAGGAGTTTTTATATTCTCATATTTCCGATGCGACAGATTACGAGGAATTCTGCGATGCAGTAGAAAATAAGCCGGGATTTATCCGCGCTATGTGGTGCGGAGAACTGGAGTGCGAGCTTAAAATCAAAGAGGACACCACAGCTACTTCGCGGTGTATGCCTTTTGAACAGGAGAAGATTTCAGATGTCTGTGTCTGCTGCGGTAAGCCTGCGAAAAAACTGGTATACTGGGGGAAAGCATACTAAGAGACAGAGTAACTATTCAGTAGGTATACGCATTTACCGCGGATGCCTACTGAAAAAGTTTATTTAGACATGACTTTTATGGGGGATGCAGCCATGCTACAAAAGTATTACAAAAGCATTTTAGATCAGGTGTATAAAAAAATCGGCAGTGCCGATCATAACATGGCGTTAGCAAAATACAGCAATGATTTTTCTATTCGCGAGGGTGCGTTTGCACAGACAGAAAAATATCAGGGCGTGACTTTTGTTGCATTTGAGTTTCACCGGGGGAAAATGGCCGGGGCCTATGAGCCTTTCATGAGTATCATGCGGGATATGCTGCATGCATCCTATCCGGGTACGCTGGATCAATTGATGGAAAAGTGTAATGTGTACAAACCACAGCGATCGATCTTTGCCACCTATTTTGAGACGGGCAAATGTCATCGTGAGGAACCGTTATTGTACAACGAGACCCAGTATGAGCGGGAACGGATGGAGGACGCCGTGTTAAAGATGTTCCTGGAATTATCGGAATACTGCCCGATTCTACTTCTGATTAATCGGATTCAACTGGCCAGCTACAGTACGGTACTGTTTTTAAAACGTCTTTTAACAGAGCCGAACACGAAAAATGTCGGAATTGTGCTGGGAATGAACAGTCTTTGGAGACTCCATGAGTATTTGAATCCGGCATGGGAGGAACTGACGGAGGCATTGGAGGAACGAAGCTGTATCTATAATATCGGCAATGCCGGATATCGAGAGGAAGAGGAGACGGCATCGGCAGAAATGCAGGCGGTAAGTGAGGAACTGCAGAGACTGCGCAATGATATGTTTCTGATGGATTTTGAGCAGGCGACCTATGGATTGGAACAGATTAACCGCCGGATTAAGTTTGATAATCAGGAGGTGTCGGCAAAAGATTGCTTTGAATTGTGGTATCTGTATGCCTTTGTGTCCATCTATACCAATGATCTTCCTAAGGCGTTGGAGGTCAGTGAGGACATTCGCCAGATGGATGCGGAAGAACTGCTGGCAGAGGGAGAAAGCCGGGATCCTGAGTATTACTATTATTATCTTTCCGCCACTACCTACATGTATCAGAATCGTCTGGCAGAAGCCATGGAGGGGGCTAAAAAAGCCCAGGAAGTAGGCCGGGAGAATGAAGCCTGTCTGTTTGCGGCGGAGCTCCTGGAGACCAAGGCTCGTATGGCAGGATGGAATAATGTGTTCTTTTGTGCACAGGATGTGGAAATCAGCAAGAGCCTGATTGAGAAAATGATGAAATATCATTATACCAATCATCTGTCATACATATATATTTATGCCTATGATAACAAGCCGGAGACGGTGGCGAAGGCTTATGTGTCCGAAGGGCAGCTTCTGTATTTCAGTAAGGGAATTAAGCTGGCAAAGGAAAATGGGAATGAACGCCTTCTCTTCAATGCCTATCAGAAAAATATTATGCTGGCAGTGGCAAATGGAATGTACCAGATAGGTATGCTGTACACCGTTCGAACCTTTGAAATTATTGCAAATAAGGTGTCGGTAGAGGGGGGTAGAGTATTTTCTGCCATTGGCTATGATCTCAGTGCTATGGGAAAAAATGAACTGGCTATTTCCTATTTTGAAAAGGCTATGCAGATTTTTTATGATTTGAATCTGCCGGAAGATATCGCAGAAGTGTACTACAATATGGCATTAAACTATATTGACATGGACTGCTTCGAAGAGGCAGATGATTGTCTGAGCTGTTGTATGCACATCGTGGAAAAACTGCATTTGAACAGTCTGCGTGTGTGTAATCTGTCAAAGCTTTATGCATTGCTGGCATTGTGTAATCAGATGCTGGGCAATTATTTCAACTGCGAGCAGTATTTGAATAATTCCAAGCAGTTTTTGGACTATGTGATTGAGAAGGAAAAGGTGCAGAATGAAACAGGTATTATCCATGATTACACCACTTGCGATGATGATATGTTCCTTTATCATTTTTCACTGGCATTGAAGAATCTGGATGAGGGAGATGAAAAAGAAGCCACACTGAATTTGGATGCGGCAGAGCGTCATTTGTTACAGGCAGAAGGAAACCAGTATTTTTGCTATCGGCTGTTTCGAACCTGTAGAGCGGAATTGTATGAGAAACAGGGGAATGTCCCGCTGCAGCAGGAGGAAAATGCTCTCTTAATGCAGCATGAAGAGAATCGCAGAAGCATGACTGCCAAGGATGAATTGGAGATTCTGGCTCCCCTGGAGGAATATCTTCGGGAAAATGATACATTGCGTGTGAGTGATGAGGAAATCGAGGCTCTGATTCATCACGAAAGTATACGAAGAGCGTATCTGAGGGAAAAAAGGCAGGTGGAGTTTATGTCTACCTGGCAGAAGCTGTTGGATATGTCTGAGACCGCATCGGCAGAAAAGATAATGGATAATGTCATGAAGTCCTTTATGTATCAGTTTAATCTGGACTGCAGTATGTACATACGATATGGGAAAAAGGGTTCGAAGATTCTTTATGATAATACCGATGTGGAACTGCCGGAGGATATTCCTTCTATTCTGAAAAGTATTTTTGAAAAAAGGCAGAAGGGGTTTGCGGTTTCCAAAATCAGTATGAATTATACGGAAAATCTGAATGTGATTAAGTGGTTTGGCGAGGATCGAATCTGCTCCATGGCAGCAGTCCCATTCTTTGATAATGGCCGTGTCACCAGCATTGTGATTGCATATATCCGGATGAAGGATAACTGGCATTCCTCAGTGAACCGTTACATGCTGGATGAAAGTGACCTGCATATGTATGAACTGTTGTTTCGTGAGGTACAATATTCTCTGAATCGTTTGGATGCCTACGAGCGGATTTATGAGATGAATCAGCTTTTATACCGTTCGGCAGTGACAGACCAGCTTACCGGTGTTTCGAACCGAAAGGGATTTTATGAACAGGTGGCTTCCCTTATCGATGAGGTGAGAGCAGGAAAGCGGGAAAAACGATTTGCCATTATGTTTATTGATCTGGATAATTTTAAGGGATATAACGATACCTATGGACATGATGTGGGCGATTTGTTGCTGGTGTCCATGTCACATATTTTTGACCGGGTTGCGTTGAATAATGGTTTTGTGGTTCGCTGGGGCGGAGATGAATTTTTGATTTTGGCTTACACGGATGACCGGGATAGTCTGGATAGTTATGCACAGCAGATTTATCAGGAGATTAAGGAGCATGATAGCTTTACTGGTGCAATAGAAAATGCCATTGGGAAGAAGGTTTCCATCGAGGAGGAGAAAAAGCTATCCTGTTCCATTGGTATTGTGTCATCAGGTCAGGTGGAGCGTGAGGATGATATAAATAACATGATTATGCAGGCAGATGATCTGATGTATGAGGTGAAGAAGCATTCCAAGGGAACCTATAAGTTTGTGGAATAAAAGTCGGTTGCCGGCTTAAGCAGGAGTGAGAGATGAAGATACAATTGCCGGAGGATGTAAAATATATTATAGACCGCTTGCAGGAACAGGGGTATGAAGCTTATGCCGTGGGTGGCTGTGTGAGAGATACCCTTCTGGGACGCAATCCTTCCGATTGGGATATCACCACCTCTGCCACTCCTTCTCAGGTGAAGAAAACTTTTGAACGGACGGTGGACACGGGTATTGCCCACGGAACAGTGACGGTAATGCTGGAGAAGTCTGGGTATGAGGTAACCACCTATCGTATTGACGGAGAGTATGAGGATGCCAGACATCCGAAGTCGGTAACGTATACCTCCAGTCTTTTGGAGGATTTGAAACGCCGTGATTTCACGATTAACGCCATGGCCTATAATGAAATGGAGGGGCTGGTGGATGCTTTTTGCGGCGAACAGGATTTAAAAGATGGAATCATCCGTTGCGTGGGTGAGCCGAGGGAAAGATTTACGGAGGATGCCCTGCGGATGCTGCGGGCGGTACGTTTTGCGGCTCAGCTCGGTTTTTCGATTGAGGAGAATACGTCTGGTGCGATTCGGGAGTTGTCCTCTCTGCTGTCAAAGGTCAGTGCAGAGCGGATTCAAGTGGAACTGGTGAAGCTTTTGGTGTCGCCGCACCCGGAGGAACTGGAGGAACTGTATACTTTGGGTATTTCCCGTGTGATACTGCCCGAGTGGGATGTGATGATGGAGACTCCGCAGCAGAATCCCCATCACTGTTACACAGTGGGAAAACATACCATAGAGGTTGTGAAGGGCGTGAGGCCGGATAAAGTTCTGCGCCTGGCGGCGTTATTTCATGATGTGTCGAAACCGGAATGTCGCAGCACCGACCGTGCGGGCGTAGATCATTTCTACGGTCATCCTCAGGTGGGGGCAAAACGGACGAAGGAAATCCTTCGCCGGTTAAAATTCGACAATGCCACCATAGATGCGGTGTGTGCTCTGGTGAAGGGTCATGATGTGAACCCGGATCCACAGCCAAAGTATGTGAGGCGGACATTGCGGGGGTTGGGTGAGTCCTGCTTCCCGGCTATGTTTGAGTTAAAACATGCCGATATTATGGCGCAGAGCGAATATAAGCAGCAGGAAAAGCTGACAGCGCTGGAAAAATACCGCAGACTGTATCAGGAGATCGTGGAGCGAAGAGAGTGCATCAGCCTGAAGGGTCTGGCGGTGAATGGAAGAGATCTGATGGAAATTGGGGTGCCTGCCGGTAAACAGATTGGAAAGATTCTTGATGCGCTGCTTGAGGTAGTCATGGAGGATCCGTCGAAAAATACAAAAGAATATTTGCTGGGGTATACTTTGGAGAACCTCTTCATAAGATAGAAGGACACAGGAAACTGTGAACTGAGTGTTATGGAGGGGTTTTTGTGTATAATTTAACCAATCAGTTGCTGGAACAGTATGATATGGAGTTTGGAGAAGTGCAGAAAGGCCGGGGAGTGTATGTATACAGCACCAATCTGGGCGTTGTTACCTTCAAGGAGTTTTCTGGCTCTGCAGATCATGCCAGGGCAATGGACCGGATAGAGGGGATTTTAAGACAGACGGGAATTCAGGCAGATTGTATGATACCTACCAGGGAAGGGGAACTTTTGGCCAAGGATGCGGATGAGCGGACCTACTATGCCAGGTGGCAGCAGAAAGGCAGAGAGTGTGAGACCGGAGAATGGGAGGATATGCAAAGGGCCATGAGGCTTTTAGGCAGAATGCACATGGCACTAAAGGGACAGGAAGTCCCATGCCAGAGAGTGCCGGTGAATGCGCTGGTGTGGGAGATGGAACGCCATAACCGGGAAATAAAGAAAGTACGCAATTATATCAGAGGAAAAAATAAGAAAAATGAGTTCGAAGTGCTGTTCGGGCGTTACTATAAAGGCTTCTTGGAACAGGCGGAGGAAGCCCGGCAAAGCCTGGGTAAGTGGACGGAGCAGGTGAGAGAACCGGAATGTCCCGAAATATATGGCATCTGCCATGGTGACTATAATCAGCACAATGTGCTCTTTGACCGGGGGCAGAGCGCAGTGACAAATTTTGAACTGGCCTGCTATGACCTGTGGGTGCGGGATATTGCCCATCTTCTGAGAAAGCTGATGGAAAAACATGATTGGAATTCTACGCTGGCGCAGGAGCTTCTGAATGAATACGAAAAGGAGCGGAAACTGTCCGGGGAGGAATGGCGGCAGCTTTACATACGCATGGCTTATCCACAGAAGTTCTGGAAAGTGGCGAATCACTACTTTAATACCAATAAGGCATGGGTTTCCGGAAGGGATATCGAAAAGCTGGAAAAAGTGATTGCGCAGGAGGAAAAACGGCAGGAGTTTTTGCGAATGCTATTTGATTTTGCAAAATAATCATGTATAATGGGACAGAGTGCCCGTCGGGTGGGAGTGCGACGGCGCACGGGCCAGTGAGGTACCGTATGATAAGAAAATATAGAAATGGGATTTTATTCTGTTTACTGGCGACTTTGCTGTTGGCTGTAGGATGCGGACAGAGCAGTCAGGTGGACACAGAGATTACCCCGGGTGGGGAAAAAGATGAGATTTCCACTCAGGAAGTCGCAGAAAGCTTGACAGATGAGGATGCAAAATTGTATATTGTAGCTGGCAATGATACCGCTCAGGGAATGATGACCTTTTATAATATTTCTACGGGTTGTCAGGAACAATATGCTTATACAGATGGAACATTTTTTCGGGATAAATACGGGGATATGGAACCGGTTTCATCCTTTTTGCCGGGGATGGTGGTGACTCTTTCCTGCCGGGAGCGAAGCATTATACTGGATCAGGTGCAGCTTTCTTCTGAGGCATGGCTGTATGAGGATGTGCAGGAGTTTGAACTGGATCCGGAAAAGCATATTATGGAGATTGCAGGGGAGAAATATTCCTATGACGGTGGGTTGAAGGTGTATTCCGGAGAGGAAAGTGTGACTTTACAAGCATTGACTGCCGGTGATATACTGCGTGTGCAGGGCGTTGGACGAAAACTTTTGTCTGTTTCTGTAACCACCGGGCAGGGTGTCCTGGCGCTGAGCAATACCGGAGTCTTTGAAGGAGGATGGCTCAGCCTGAACCATAACCGGTATTATCGCATCACGGCGAATATGAAGCTAGATCTGCCGGAAGGAGACTATGAGCTTACAGTGGCTAATGACGGGTATGGAGACACCACAGACATCACGATTTCAAGAGACGAGGAAACGGTGGTGGATTTGGATACATTAAAGGGTGAGGGACCCAAGTATTGCAACCTTACCTTTGCGGTGGGAGATCTGGAGGCAAGCGTCTATGTGGATGGGCAGGAAGTGGCAGCAAATGAGCCGGTTTCCATAAAATATGGAATCCATCGTGTTGAGATTGATGCGGAAGGATATGATGTATGGTCTAAGCGCTTGTACGTGAACTCAGCAGAAGCTACCATAGAGGTAGCACTGGAGGAGGAACAGCCGGAAGAGGAAGCTACAGAAACGGTGGAGGAGAGCACAGAGACGAATCAGGCAGATACAGCAGTGACAGATGCCTTACAGGAAATTATTGATACCTTGAAGGAGTCAAAAACATCAGAATCCAGTCTGACGGACAGTTATCTGTCCAATTTGTCGGATGTGGTGGATGCATTAACAGGAAATTAAAAATAATGTAACTATGAAGGTACTGAATAGTTACGAAATAATCATCAGGAGGAAAATAAAATGAGCTACAAAGAGATGTACGAAGCATGGTTGGCAAATGACTATTTTGACGCTGAGACTAAGGCGGAGCTTCAGGCTATTGCGGGAAACGAGAAGGAAATCGAAGACCGTTTTTACAAGGATCTGGAGTTTGGTACAGCAGGTTTGCGCGGAGTAATCGGGGCCGGAACGAATCGCATGAATATCTATACCGTGCGCAAGGCAACTCAGGGACTGGCAAACTATATTCTCAGTGTAAAGGGAGAGTCCAAAGGTGTGGCGATTGCATATGATTCCAGACGTATGTCGCCGGAATTCGCAGATGTGGCAGCACTTTGTCTGGCGGCTAACGGCATCAAGGCTTACGTATTTGAATCCTTAAGACCGACACCGGAGCTTTCCTACGCAGTGCGCAAGTTAGGATGTATTGCCGGAATCAACATTACCGCCAGCCATAATCCGCCGGAGTATAACGGATATAAGGTATACTGGGAGGATGGTGCGCAGATTACACCACCTCATGATAAGGGAATTATGGAGGAAGTAAAGAAGGTAACAGATTATGCCACCGTAAAAACCATGTCCTTAGAGGATGCCAAGGCAGCAGGCCTCTATGAGGTGATTGGAGCCAATGTGGATGATCCTTACATCGAGGAGCTGAAAAAGCTGGTGGTACATCAGGATGCCATCGACGCTGTTGGAAAAGATATCAAAATCGTATACACCCCGCTTCATGGTACTGGAAATATCCCGGTTCGCCGCGTGTTAAAGGAGCTGGGCTTTACCAATGTATATGTGGTTCCGGAACAGGAGCTGCCGGATGGCAATTTCCCTACGGTAAGTTATCCGAATCCTGAAGCTGAGGAGGCATTTGCACTTGGCCTGGCACTGGGCAAAAAGGTGGATGCGGATCTGATTCTGGCTACCGATCCGGATGCAGATCGTTTGGGCGTTTATGTGAAGGATTCCAAGACAGGCGAATACCATTCTCTTACCGGAAATATGTCCGGATGCCTGATTGGTGACTATATTATTGGACAGAAAAAGGAAAAGATGGGTTCTCTGCCGGAAGACGGAGCGTTTATTAAATCCATCGTTTCGACTAATATGGCAGATGCCATTGCCGAGTATTACGGCATCCAGCTGATTGAAGTGCTCACCGGATTTAAATATATCGGTGGTAAGATTTTAGAGTTTGAGAAGACCGGAAAGGGAACCTACCTCTTTGGTATGGAGGAAAGCTATGGCTGTCTGACCGGAACCTATGCCCGCGATAAGGATGCTGTCGTGGCTTCCATGGCTCTTTGCGAGGCGGCAGCATATTATAAAACCAAAAACATGACATTGTGGGATGCTATGATTGCCATGTATGAGAAGTATGGATATTACAAGGATTACGTGGAGTCCATTACCTTAAAGGGAATTGAGGGGCTGGCAAAGATTCAGGAGATCATGGATACCCTTCGCCAGGAGACTATCACGGAAATCGGTGGTTACAGGGTGCAGGCTGTCCGGGATTACAAGAAGGATACCATCACCGATGTGGAGACAGGAGCAGTGACTTCTACCGGACTGCCGGAGTCCAACGTGCTTTATTATGAGTTAAATGATGCTGCATGGTTCTGCGTAAGACCTTCCGGTACCGAGCCGAAGGTGAAATTCTATATTGGCGTAAAGGGCACTTCTATGGAAGATGCGGAGGCCAAATATGAAAAACTGGGTAAGGCAGTACTGGATAAGATTAACGGCATGCTATAGGAGGAAAAATGCCCGAATTTCCCAAATTCCTTGACAAATAAGGAAAAACAAAGTATAAATATATTCGTAGGTAATTTTGGAGAGTGTAGACCTCGAAAAAATATAAAATCCATAGGAGGAATTTTATCATGAACAAAGCAGAGTTAGTATCAGCTGTAGCTGAGAAAGCAGCATTATCTAAGAAGGATGCTGAGGCAGCTGTAAAGGCATTTACAGATGTTGTTGCTGAGGAATTACAGAAGGGTGAGAAGATTCAGTTAGTAGGATTCGGTACATTCGAAGTAGCTCAGAGAGAAGCTAGAACAGGAAGAAATCCCCAGACCAAGCAGGAGATTACAATCCCGGCTTCTAAGGCACCTAAGTTCAAAGCAGGTAAGGCTTTAAAGGATTTAGTAAATAAGTAAGATTCAATGAATGCATGAGAAGGTGTGGCGAAGAGATCTTTGCTGCACCTTTTCTTTTGCCTGTCTGAATGAAACGAGAGAGTAACTATGAAGGTACTGAATAGTTACACAAGGGAATAGGCGGAAAGGGAAAAGATGAGATTAGATAAGTATTTGAAGGTTTCCCGTCTGATCAAGCGTCGTACCGTGGCCAATGAGGCCTGCGATGCAGGACGTGTGCTGGTGAATGGAAAGCCGGCAAAAGCGTCGACTCATGTGAAGGTGGGAGACGTGATTGAGATTATGTTTGGTATGAAGACGGTGAAGGTAGAGGTGTTGGCCATTGCCGACACCACCAAAAAGGAACAGGCGGCTGAGCTGTTCCGGTATATATAAAGTGAACGATAGTAACGGTGAAGGTATCTTCACAGTTACGCATAAAAAACGGAAGAGCCTCATATATTTATGAGAGGTGTCATAGGACCCGATTACTCGTAGGTATAGGAGGCAGGTATGGAAGAACAAAAGGCTGTAAAAAATCATAGGGTATTGCTGGTGAACCGGAAAACCGGAAATTTCAGTGGTGTGCTGGATGTGCTTTCCTTTGATGTGGGGGAAGTTTTGCTGGAAACGGAGCGGGGGATGCTCACTATTAAAGGAGAAGATCTTCATGTGAACCGTCTGACCCTGGAGAAGGGGGAGGTGGATATCACTGGGCGAATTGACAGTATGGTATACACCGATGGCGGTCAAAACGGCAAGAATCATGAATCTGTGCTGGGAAGGCTGTTTCGATGATGGAGATCAGTGAGAATATCCGGCAGGAGCTGGGACTGCTTCTTGCGTCACTGGCAGCAGGCAATCTGATGGTGGTGTGCTACGATGTGCTTCGGATTCTGCGCAGAATCGTTCCGCACCGGATGTGGGTGGTGGCGCTGGAGGATATGCTATACTGGCTGTTGTGCGGATGTGCGGTGTTTGTGCTTTTACATCTACGCAGTGATGGTGTGGTCCGCGGGTTTGTAATGGGCGGTATTTTGATTGGGATGCTGGCGTGGAATCGTTTTATCAGTACCTACATGGTGGAGAATATAAGCAGAATACTGCAATGGATTTTGAAAAAATTTGCCCGACCAATAAAGTTTTTTCTGAAAAAAATATTAAGCCCACTCCGTTTTGTGTCGAAATATATGAAAAGCTGTTTCCGTCATACCGGCGGCAAACTAAAAAGAAAGCTGCGGGCGTGGAAGATTGCATTGCGGAAACTTTAACGGGGAAGAAACAAAATAGCAGCAAAGAGGGAAAATATGAAGAGTAGAAGTAGAAGAAAACAAAAAGAAAATCGTACCGGAAAGCTGTGTGTTGCCGTTATGGTGGTGATGCTTCTGGCGGTGATGTCTTCCCAGATTGTGAAGCTTTATGCGAAGGAGCAGGAGTACACTCGTCGTGAGGAGGCGCTGACACAGCAGCTGGAGGCCGAGACAGAGCGGGAAGCGCAGCTAAAGGATTATGAGGCGTATATTAAGACGGATGAGTTCGTGGAGGATGTGGCAAAGAGTAAGCTGGGGCTGGTATATGACAACGAGATCGTATTTAAAGAGGATAAAGAAGCGGATTAACGGTGAAGGAACTGAGCAGTTACGTTGAGGATGAAGTACTTCGAAAGGGTGAAGCTTTTTTAGGTACTTCGAATGGACATGAGACTTCGCATTTTGGCGAAAACTTTTTTCTGGTGGGACAACCGTTTGACAAAGATTTCATTTGTGAGTTTTTATAATAACCTCTGTTGCCGGAAGGCGAGAAGGAGGTAGATGAAATGAACAAGTGGAGAACGAAACATATCATAGTGAGTTTAATAGGAATCGCAGCGTGCAAAATCAGTTTTGCAGGCTGTTTTCCATTTATACCGGCATATTTTGCGGCGGCATATCTGGAAAATGGAGGAAGGATATTTTTGACTGTCTGCATGCTTTTTGGAATGGCATTTATGCTGCCTGTTTCCATTATGGCAAAGTATGTCATGGCAATTTTGGTTACCATGATAGTGGTGCGGCTGTCGGAACTGGTGAGTAAAGGCTGTTATACCTGGATGGCGGCATTGGCGGCGGGAGGAGCTACCGCTGTGTTGTCGGCAGGAGGAGAATTGCTGCAGGCGGGAAATAAGCAGGAACTGCTTTCAAGTGCGATGGAGGGTCTGTTTGTCTTTGCGGGTACCATGGTGATAAGCCGGATCATACATAGTTTCCTGGAGTTTTCCTGGAAGGGAAGCAGAAAACAGGATTCCGTGGAGGGGCAGCAGGAGCGTCTGCTGAACTATGCCCGCTCCTTTCAGTCCCTGTCGGATGTGTTTGGACGTATGAATACTCAGCAGCAGATGATGAGTCGGGAGGAAATGGGAATCATGCGCCGGGAGATTGCCGGGAAGCTGTGTGTCTCCTGCGACCAGTGCAGTCTGTGCTGGGAACAGCAGGATAGTCCTATGCACCAGTGCCTGATGGAATTGCTGGCTTCCCTAAAGGAGGCGGGAATGGCAAATCGTGATCTGGAGCTGAAGATGCAGGAATACTGCCCTTACACCCAGGAGATGGTAACAGAGGCAGTTCGGGTGTTTGACCAGATTCGACTGAATGAGGCGTGGTATAATCGGCTGGTGGAGAACCGTGAGGTGATTGCGGACCAGCTGGATGCTATGGCCTATATCATGGAGGATTGCGCCAAAAAGGAGAAGGATATCAGTTACGAGAGGAAAAGCCGGCTGGGGGATTTGAAGTATCGCGCAAAAGAACGGGGGGTTCGGGTAAAGGATGCCACCCTGTGGGAAAAAGAGGACGGACGATGGAGACTTGCGGTGGAGGCATCCGCTGTCAATGGCTGTATTGCCACCAGGGAACTGAGCAAAGCAGTGTCTGCGGCATTGGGACGAAAAATGATGCCCGGAAAGGATGAAAAATCACTGATTGGACGAACTGAGAATTGCTTTTCCTATGAGGAGGAGCCGAAATATCAGGGGATCTATGGTGTGGCCCGTCTGGTGCAGGATGGAGCGGCTGTGTCCGGAGACAATTTCTCTTTTTTAGAGCCGCAAAACGGCAGATTGATCCTGTGTCTGTCGGATGGCATGGGGTCGGGGAGTGTGGCATGCAAGGAAAGCGAGACAGTCATCGAACTGATTGAGAAATTCGTGGAGGCAGGATTTGACATTGATACGTCTGTGCGGGTGATGAATTCTGCCATGGTCATGAAGGGGAGGGATGACTTGTTTTCCACAGTGGATATCAGTGAGATTAACCTGTATGATGGTGACTGCCGCATTTATAAGATTGGAGCCTCTGCTACCTTTATCAAGAGAAAGGATGAGGTAGAATGCCTGCAGTCCACTTCTCTTCCGGTGGGCGTGACTTATCAGCTGGATATGGAGAAAACCAAAAAGCAGCTGGAGGGGGGAGATTTTCTTGTCATGGTATCGGATGGTGTGCTAGAATATCTTCATGTGCCGCATCCCGAGGAAAAGATGCAGGAAATTATTGAGAGTATTGAGACGAATAACGCCACTGTGATGGCAAAACGAATTTTAGAGCGGGTGCTGCTTTTTACCGGGGGTCAGGTTCCGGATGATATGACAGTGCTGGCGGCGGCTATTTGGGAGAGATAAATGTTACAGAAGATAGAAAATTACATCAGACAACAGCATATGCTGGAAAGAGGAGACACGGTGATCGCCGGGGTTTCCGGCGGTGCGGACTCTGTGTGTCTCCTGCGGGTGTTACAGGAGCTGAGCGTCCGGTATGAATTGGCTATCCGGGTGGTGCATGTGGAACATGGCGTACGGGGGCAGGCAAGTCTTTCGGATGCGGCTTTTGTGGAGCAGCTTTGTCAGAAACTGGAGCTTCCTTTTGTCTGCATGCATTATGATGTGCCAAAGTATGCAAAGGAACGGGGATGGTCCTTGGAGGAGGCAGGAAGGAAGCTGCGCTATGAGACCTTTGAACGGGAAGCAGAAGCTTTCCCCGGAGCGAAGATTGCAGTGGCACATAATCAGAATGATCAGGTGGAAACCGTTCTTTTTCAGCTGGCCAGGGGCAGCAACGTGCGGGGGATGGGTGGTATGTCCCCGGTACGGGGACGGGTGATACGGCCGCTTTTGTGTGTGTCCCGGCAGGAAATCGAGAGATATCTGGCAGATCTGGGACAGGATTTTTGTGTAGATGCCACAAACGAAACAGACCTTTATGCCAGAAACTGTCTGAGACATCAGGTGATTCCCGTGCTGGAGCAGGTGAATGCCCGGGCGGTGGCCCATATTGCTGCCGGGGCGGATCGGATGAGGGAGCTGGATGCGTATCTGGGCAGACAGATTCGGAAACTGCGGGAACAGTTTGTGCAATACAGGGCATCCGGACTGCAAATCGATGCTTCCTGTGCCGGGCAGGTAGAGCCGTTTCTGCTGGGTGAACTGATTTACCGGATTTTGACAGAGGCTGCCGGAAATGCACGGGATATCAGCCGGGTGCATGTGGAGCAGGTGGAGCGGCTGTTTGATACCGATACGGGAAAAAGCTGCAATTTGCCTTATGGATTACGGGCGGTGAGAGTGCCGGAAGGCGTTTTGATTGGAAGAGAAACCATCAAGAAAAAGGAAGTATTTTCCCCTGTGGATTTATTGGATGCAAATGAATTTTCCACAGAGCTGCTTTGTGGAAAAGCAAGACCGGAGCAAATAGCGAAAAAAAAGTATACGAAATGGATTGATTATGATAAAATTAAAAATAGTCTATGCGTGAGAACGCGCCGGGAAGGTGATTATTTCTGGATCAATCAAGACGGGGACAGGCAAAAGCTGAAACAGTTTTTTATTAATGAGAAGCTTCCCCGTCAGCTCAGAGATGAAATTCTTTTGGTGGCAGATGGCTCCCATATTGTCTGGGTGGTGGGCTATCGCCTGAGCGCGTACTATTATACGACAGAGGGGACGGATAAAATATTGAAAATACAGTACCATGGAGGAAAAGAAGATGAGTGAGCGGGTGCGTGTACTGCTTTCGGAAGAAGAGTTGGATCAAAGAATTGCCCAGATCGGTCAGCAGATCAGCCGGGAGTATGCCGGCGAGAGTGTTCACCTGATCTGTATTTTGAAAGGATCCATATTTTTTACCTGTGAATTGGCTAAGAGAATTACGGTTCCGGTGACCCTTGATTTTATGTGTGTGTCCAGCTATGGGTCTTCCACTGTGTCCAGTGGAGTGATTCAGATTAAAAAGGATCTGGATGAATCGATTGAAGGAAAAAATGTCATCGTAATCGAGGATATTATAGATACCGGAAGGACACTGAAGTATCTTTTGGAGGATCTGACAAAGCGCAATCCTAAGACATTGCGGCTGTGCACACTTTTAGATAAGCCGGATCGGCGCGTGACGGACGTGAAAACGGATTATACCGGATTTGAGATACCGGATGAATTTGTAGTCGGGTATGGTCTGGATTATGACCAGAGATATCGGAATCTGCCGTATATCGGGATTCTGTCGTTTGACTAGGAAGGAGTTTTCGTGAAGAAGAATTATCGAGGTTTCGGGTTTTATGTGTTGCTGATTTTAATTGTGGTTTTTGTATGGTATTTGCTGGATGGCAATCATCTGTCCAATAGCACCTACAATTACACACAGTTTACGGAGGAAATCGACCAGGGCGAGATTGCTTTTGTGGAGATTCATCCGAATCGTGAGGTGCCTACGGGAAGTCTGGAGATTACCCGCACGGACAACACGGATGAGACACTGTATGTATCGAATGTGCAGGAAGTGCGCCAGATGATGCAGGATGCGGACTTTACTGCTTATGTAGAGTATGATGTGCCGGCGGAAAACTGGCTGATTTCTTTGCTGCCGCTTCTTTTAGTGTTTGGTGCAATGTTCATTCTTTTTGTGATTATGAACAATCAGGCTGCAAATGGCGGCGGCAATTCCAAAATGATGAATTTTGGCAAGAGTCGTGCAAAGATGACCACAGACGAGAATAAACAGGTTACTTTTGACAAAGTGGCAGGTCTTCGAGAGGAGAAGGAAGAACTCCAGGAAATTGTTGATTTTCTGAAAGATCCTCGCAAGTACACGAAGCTGGGAGCGAGAATCCCTAAGGGTGTGCTTCTGGTGGGACCTCCCGGTACCGGTAAAACATTGTTGGCAAAAGCGGTGGCCGGGGAGGCGGCAGTGCCTTTCTTTAGCATTTCCGGTTCCGATTTTGTGGAGATGTTCGTGGGTGTGGGTGCATCCCGTGTCCGTGATCTGTTCGAGGATGCCAAGAAAAATGCTCCTTGTATTGTCTTTATCGACGAGATTGATGCAGTGGCAAGACGCAGAGGAACCGGCATGGGAGGAGGACATGACGAGCGTGAGCAGACCCTGAACCAGCTCCTTGTGGAAATGGATGGATTTGGCGTGAATGAGGGCATCATCGTGATGGCAGCCACGAACCGAGTGGATATTCTGGATCCCGCCATTATGCGTCCCGGTCGTTTTGACCGGAAAGTGCATGTGGGCAGACCGGATGTGGCCGGAAGAGAGGAAATCCTCAATGTGCATGCTCAGAATAAGCCACTGGCGGAGGATGTGGATTTGCAGCAGATTGCCCGTACGACTGCCGGATTTACCGGAGCAGATCTGGAGAATCTGTTGAACGAGGCGGCAATCTACGCAGCCAAGGATAATCGGGAATATATCAAACATGATGATATTAAGCGTGCCTTTGTGAAGGTGGGCATCGGTGCAGAGAAGAAAAGCCGTGTGATTTCTGATAAAGAAAAACGGATTACAGCTTTCCACGAAGCAGGCCATGCTATTCTGTTTCATTTACTGCCGGATGTGGGACCGGTGTATTCTGTGTCCATTATTCCTACCGGAGCCGGAGCGGCCGGATATACCATGCCTTTGCCGGAAAAGGACGAGATGTTCCGTACCAAGGGACAGATGCTGCAGGAAATTACCGTGGATCTGGGTGGACGTGTGGCAGAAGAGCTGATCTTTGATGATATTACCACCGGGGCATCCCAGGATATCAAGCAGGCTACCGAACTGGCCAAGGCCATGGTGACAAAGTATGGTATGTCAGAAAATGTGGGCCTGATAAACTACAACAATGATGATGATGAGGTGTTTATCGGCAGAGATTTGGCTCATACCAGAGGATATGGCGAAAATGTGGCTACCCGCATTGATCAGGAGGTAAAGCGCATTATCGATGAGTGCTATGGTAAGGCTAAGACCATGATTACCGAACATGATGATGTGCTGCATCGCTGCGCAGAACTCCTGCTGGAAAAAGAAAAAATCAGCCGGGAAGAATTTGAAGCATTGTTTTCGTGAGAGAATCTGGGTCGTTACAAATGAAAAGAGCCGGATATCACATTTTTTGTTAGGAACGCACATGAGATTTTGGGTAATCAGAAAAAACCGAGAAAAATATGCACAAAAAACAGGGTGAAAATTTGTGAAGATTGTGCACACTTTAATCCGGGTTCATGCTATTATGATTAACGTAAAAACCCCCCAATACATTATATAGTTTTTGCTACACCCCATAGTAAAAATACCTTCTCCAAAAAAGACAGCGATTGAATCGTCTGTCTTTTTTACTTTGTGATTTTTGCATTCTTGAATCATTTTCCTGCGGTCTACGCGGTTCCGCTTCGACCTGTTCTGAACAGATACGTGATTTTTTCATTGTAATTGAGGGGAGTTTCCTTTATTATAAAAGATAGATAAAGATGAAATATACGGAAGGTAGAAAGAATGAGTGAACGATCTATTTATGAATTGAACAGGGTTCAGCAGTATATTATGCAGATGCGCCCGATTTTGAGAAAAAGGGCTCTTTTTTCCGATGGAACAGAGGATTATCGCAGCCCATCAGAACCAAAGCCGTTTGACAATGTGACCATTCGGTTCCGTACTGCAAAAAATAATGTGGATGCAGTGTGGATGTGCTCAGATCATCAGCGATATCGCATGAGAAAAACAGAGTCAGATGATGTGTTTGATTATTATTCCACGGAAATCAGCCTGACAGAGGAGACGGTTCACTATTATTTTGAGATAGTAACCGGTATGCTTCGCTGTTATTTTGACCGTTATGGCGTGAGTCCGGAGGTGCGGCCGCAATACAGCTTTTGCATTGTTCCTGGATTTTCTACTCCGCAGTGGGCTAAGGGAGCGGTTATGTATCAGATTCTTGTGGATCGTTTTTATAATGGGGATCCATCCAATGATGTATTGACAGACGAATATTTCTATATTCGCGGGAACAGTACCCGTGTGACGGATTGGAATAAATGCCCGGAGAATTTCTCTGTGGCAGAGTTTTACGGCGGCGATTTGGAAGGCGTGCGGCAGAAGCTGGATTATCTGGCGGATTTGGGAATTGAAGTAATCTATTTTAATCCGCTGTTTGTTTCTCCGTCTAATCATAAATACGATATTCAGGATTATGACCATATTGATCCCCATTATGGGAAAATCGTGGTAGATGAGGGAGAACTTCTGGATGCAGAGCATCATCTCAACAGCGAGGCTTCCAGATATATCACCCGAGTGACGGATAAGCGGAACTTAGAGGCCAGTGACCAGCTCTTTGCACAGCTTGTAGAAGAGGCACATGCCAGAGGCATCAGAGTGATTCTGGATGGCGTGTTTAATCACTGTGGTTCCTTTAATAAGTGGCTGGATCGGGAGAAAATTTATACTGAGGAGGCCGGATATGAGCCGGGGGCATACCGTGAAAAAGAAAGTCCCTATCATGACTTCTTCCATTTTTATGAGGAAGACAAGTGGCCGGATAATCATACCTATGATGGTTGGTGGGGGCATGATACCCTGCCAAAACTGAATTACGAAGCCTCTGAGACTTTGCGGGACTATATTCTGAAAGTGGCTGCAAAATGGGTGTCACCGCCGTATAATGCGGATGGATGGAGGCTGGACGTGGCTGCAGACCTGGGACACAGCCCGGAATATAATCACCAGTTTTGGAGAGATTTTCGTGATACGGTGAAGAAAGCAAATCCGGATGCTGTGATTCTGGCAGAGCACTACGGTGATCCCAGATCCTGGTTGGAGGGCGACCAGTGGGATACGGTAATGAACTATGATGCATTCATGGAGCCGCTGACCTGGTTTTTGACCGGCATGGAAAAGCACAGTGATGACTTTAAACCCGGAAATATCGGCAAGATTGAATACTTTGTGGGGGCTATGAGACACTATATGGCCAGTTTTATGACACCATCCCTGCAGTGCGCCATGAATGAATTATCGAATCACGATCATTCCAGATTCCTGACTCGGACCAACCATAAGGTGGGTCGTGTAGATCATCTGGGATCTCAGGCGGCAGAGGAAGGCGTGAATAAGGCAGTGCTCCGTGAGGCCGTAGTAATTCAGATGACCTGGCCGGGAGCACCTACCATTTATTATGGAGATGAAGCGGGTCTTTGCGGCTTCACCGATCCGGATAACCGGCGGACTTATCCCTGGGGACGGGAAGACCGGGAGCTTATTGCTTTCCATCGTGATCTTATTCGGATTCATAAGGAAAATCCTGCATTTCGGACAGGGTCTGTGAAGTTCCTGAATGGGGAAGACAATATTTTGTGCTATGGACGATTTAACCGTAAACAGCAGTTTGTAATCCTGATTAACAACGATGACAGAGACTGCCGTCTGGATCTGTCTGTGTGGGCGGCTGGTCTGCCGAGACAGGGAAGACTGAAACGAATTCTGTATACCTATGAGACGGGATATACATTGGATCCGGTTTATTATCCCATTAGCCATGGGCGTATTGATGTGGTGCTTTCTAAGCATGCAGCAATGATTCTTCAAAATGTGGTTGATTGATGACGATAAAAGGTGAAAAGAATGGTTGCACAATAAAAAAGCATGTGATATAATCAAACACTGTCAGGTCAAAACTGACAGAAATGGGCAGATTCCCGAGTGGCCAAAGGGGACAGACTGTAAATCTGCTGCAAATTGCTTCGGTGGTTCGAATCCAC